>PSMD01000008.1:0-2511 GCA_040289925.1 Chitinophagaceae bacterium
AAAATAACCATCTGCCAAACCCTGCATCAACGCACTTGCACCAAGGCGGTTTGCACCGTGATCAGAAAAATTGGCTTCGCCAAGAACATACAAACCCGGTATATTACTCATCAATTCATAGTCCACCCAAAGGCCGCCCATGGTATAGTGAACAGCAGGATAAATTCTCATAGGTGTTTCGTAAGGATTTTCGCCGGTGATCTTTTCATACATGTCGAAAAGATTACCATATTTTTCCTTCACCACTTCTTTACCTAAACGAATGATGGTTTCCTTATCAGGATTTTGCAAACCCTGTTTACTGGCTTCAGTTCTTCCATATCTTTTTATAGCATCGGCATAATCCAGATAAACAGCCTGCTTTGATGAACCCACTCCATAACCGGCATCGCATCTTTCTTTTGCAGCTCTTGAGGCCACATCTCTTGGCACCAGGTTTCCAAATGCAGGATACCTTCTCTCCAGATAATAATCTCTTTCTTCTTCAGGAATTTCATTTGGCTTGCGATTATCAGCTTGTTTTTTCGGCACCCAAATTCTTCCATCATTGCGCAATGACTCAGACATCAACGTGAGTTTACTTTGATGATCTCCGGTTACAGGAATACAGGTAGGGTGAATTTGTGTGAAGCAGGGATTGCCGAAGTAAGCACCTTTTTTATGTGCTTTCCAAATAGCAGTAACGTTACTGCCCATTGCATTTGTGGAGAGATAAAACACATTGCCATAGCCGCCGGTGCAAAGCAAAACCGCATGACCAAAATGTCTTTCCAGTTCACCGGTTATCAAATCTCTTACAATAATGCCTCTTGCTTTGCCATCAATAATTACCAGGTCAAGCATCTCATGGCGTTTGTACATTTTTACATTGCCTAACGCCACTTGTCTTTCCAGGGCCTGGTAAGCACCAATTAATAATTGCTGTCCTGTTTGGCCCGCTGCATAAAAAGTTCTTTGCACCTGCGTGCCACCAAAAGAACGGTTGCTTAATAAACCACCATATTCTCTTGCAAACGGAACTCCTTGTGCTACGCACTGATCAATGATATTTACACTCACTTCGGCCAGGCGATGAACGTTTGCTTCTCTTGCCCTGTAGTCGCCACCTTTTATAGTATCATAAAACAAACGGTAAACGCTGTCGCCATCATTTTGATAATTCTTGGCTGCATTAATTCCACCCTGCGCAGCAATGGAGTGTGCACGGCGCGGAGAATCCTGGAAACAAAATGCTTTTACTTTATAACCTAACTCACCTAATGATGCCGCTGCAGATGCACCGGCCAATCCGGTTCCTACAACAATTATTTCGAGCTTTCTTTTATTAGCAGGGTTTACCAGTTTGCAATGCCCTTTGTAATACGTCCACTTCTGAGCTAAAGGACCAGGAGGAATTTTTGAATCAAGCATAAACGAATTTATAGTTTGTCGTTTGTAGTTTTTGGTTTCGTCAATTGCTCAAGTTTGAACCGTGTTATCATCTATCCTTCTCAACTATTCTAATTGTGATACCCTACCCAACCCATGTACATACTCACAGGCATAAGAGCAAACAGCAAGGGTACAATGATTGAGAATAACACTCCCACAGCCCGGATGAGTTTTATGTATCGCTTGTTGTGCACACCCAACGTTCTGAAAGCTGCCTGGAAACCATGCAACAAATGCCACGCAAGTGAAATGCAGCCGATCACATAAAGAACAACTACTATCGGGTTTTGAAATACTTCTACCATTCTTGAAAACAGATCATGTACTTCCCGACCTCCCCAAACTTTTTGATCTGGCAAGCCACCCGTAACACGTGACGGGATCCAGAAATGAGAAATGTGCATGACAAGAAATAAAAATAACAACGTGCCCAGCAGACCCATTGATTTACTATACCAGGTACTACCTTTTGTACCCATTTTTATTTTGTAGCCAATGCCGCGTTTGCTGCGGTTTTGTGCTTCCAGTACAAAACCCTGGATGATGTGAATGAGAAAACCAACAAACAAACCAATCTCAATAATGCGAATGACATAGCTGGATCCCATGAAATGTGCAGCAGTATTAAACATTTTGCCATCATCTGTAGGGTCGAAAAATACAAGGTCGTTATAAATACAGGAGTTTAAGCCAACATGCACTACTAAAAAAGAAACGAGGAACAACCCCGTTAAAGCCATCACCAGTTTTTTTCCTACCGACGAAGTAAAGAATTGAGTCCAGTTCATAAACTAGTTGAGAGAGGTGTAAAAAATTGTGAAGGACATACAAAGGAGTCTGGCCTTCGGCCCACAAATTTAATATCGGAATGCCAAACGTTTAAGAAAAGTTTTATGAGAATGGTCAGGAGGCTGCTTCTTTTCGCAAGCTACATCTTCAATCTTGCCATTAATTCGTTATCTATTTTTTTAAAAAGATGAAAGGGCTTGTAGGTTCTCCAGTTGGGTAAATCTATCAGTTCAATATAGCGGTTGAGCTTAGCTTTTTTGAAATCATGCTGCGTGGCTTGGGGCATATCAA
>PSMD01000008.1:2521-12974 GCA_040289925.1 Chitinophagaceae bacterium
CCCAGCCATTTTCTTCCGTTACTTCATCAAACCATTCTTCATAATAATCTCTATCCCCGCTATGAAAGTTCAGGACATTTTCAGCAATCAGCAGAAATTTGAAAATGCCTTCATCCATAAATTTTTCAATCACCTCCCTCTTCAGCTCCATAATATCATTTTCAATGGCATCATTCCACTCTCCTATCAATTCTATTACGGCATACTTTTCAATATAGTCGGCAATTAAAACTTTCAGGTAAAGCGTCCGGCTTCCAAAATCATCCCATTGCGGATGGATGTAGTAATTATAAACTGTTTGAGAGTATTCAAATTCAGAGTAGGTTCTTCCAAAAAAAGGAGATCGCTCATCCTCCTCACTCACATAAATATGCCTCCAGTTATAAAAAGGTTCGATGTCTTGCATAGCTCACTTTCAAAATCTCTCAAAATATTTATTGTAAAGATTCAACGGCCTTCTTTACACTACCGAAATTTAATAATATCTCTTTCGCCTTTTTGTAGTCGTTGAGTCCTGTTCTTTCCATTACCATTTTAGTGCCACGGTCAACCAGCTTTTCATTGGTTAACTGCATATTCACCATTTTGTTGTCTTCTACTCTGCCCAATTGAATCATTACGGTTGTTGAAATCATGTTTAGCACCAGCTTTTGCGCTGTGCCGCTTTTCATGCGGGTGCTGCCGGTTACAAATTCAGGCCCTACCACAACTTCAATGGGAAAATCTGCAGCCTCACTAACCGGTGAATTGGGATTACAGGAAATGCTGCCGGTAATAATTTTTCTTTTTCTGCATTCTTCCAATGCACCTATAACGTATGGAGTAGTGCCGCTGGCTGCAATACCCACCACCACATCTTTTTCAGAAAGGTGATAAGTCTGTAAATCTTTCCATCCCTGTTCCCTGTCGTCTTCTGCAGATTCAACCGCACTGGTAATTGCTTTTTCTCCACCTGCAATTATACCAATTACCAAACCGGGGGGCACACCATAAGTTGGAGGGCATTCGCTGGCATCTACAATACCTAACCGCCCACTGGTGCCTGCACCTATGTAAAACAGCCGGCCACCCATCAGCATTTTATCTGTAATGGCCTGCACCAACGCCTCAATTTGAGGAATGGCCTTAGCCACAGCCGCCGGCACAGTTTGATCTTCGTTGTTTATATGAGTAAGAATTTCTAGCACGGTCATCTTTTCCAGATGATGGTATTGAGATGGCTGCTCGGTAATTTTCTGAAAATTATTCATCCTTTTTTCTGTCATCGGTGATAAGCTATTAAACCTTCCATTGGGTTTTTTAAAATTGTACCCGCTTCAAACTCATAAGTTTTGCAAAGTTCCAGCAAAACATCTTTAAAAACATGAGCTACCCCGCCAACAAAACTGATGGGCATTGTCCATGATTCTTTGTACTTGCATAAATGGTTTAAGAAAAAATCATTCAGGCCATCTTTCAAAATATTTTCAATCATATAATGCTCGCGGTTTTCTGCCAAAAACAAAGTAAAGCCTGCCAGGTAGCGGTTGGGCGTTGGTTTTTTATACACATTTTCCAGAATCTCTACAACATTAGTTTTATACTTTTCATCAAATTTTAGTTTCAGTTCTTCATCAAATGTGTTGTACAAATAATATTGCAACACTTTTTTCCCCAGGTAAGCACCACTGCCTTCGTCACCCAGCACATAACCAAGGCTGGGACTGTTTTTTACAATTTTTTTCCCATTGTAATAACAGGAGTTGGACCCAGTGCCTAAAATACAGGCAATACCCTTAGCATGTCCGCAAACCGCTCTTGCTGCTGCCATTAAATCGTGGGTAACGGTAACCGTAGCAGCCGGAAATGTTTTGTGAATGGCTTGTTTAATCATGTTTGCATTAGCGGGGTTGGCACAGCCGGTTCCGTAATAATGAACCTCGTCTGGCGTTATAGATTTTAGCTTAGGGCATAATTCTTTTTGCAGCAACAACTGAATTTGTTCTTTATTTAAAAAGTAAGGGCTAATGCCCTGGGTAAAAATGGTTTTGGTTTTTTTGCCATTCAGCAGGCACCATTCTGTTTTTGTTGCGCCGCTGTCTGCAATAAGTTTAACTGCCATAAAAATTGTAAAAGTTTTGCCGCCGTTCAACCTCTCTTATTGAGTAAAAGGCAATTCAGTATTTTGCAATCAAAAATACAACGGTCGGCAGGTTTTCTGTCTAAAAAATTTATAACGAAGCTAAACGATGCAGAATAAAAAATTACAGATTTGGTTGCCTCTTATTTTTTCCATGGTAATGATTGCGGGAATGTTTTTTGGTTTCAACCTGCACAGGCAAACCGGTGGATCACAATTTTTTGCTTTAAACAAACGCAATTCACTTGAGGAAGCGATTGATATCATCAAAACCAAATACGTAGATTCATTAAAGCTGGATACACTGGAGGAAGGAGCCATTCAGCAAATTATTAACGGGCTTGATCCTCATTCAATTTATATTCCGGCAGCCAATTTAAATGAAGTAAACGAAGACATCATTGGAAATTTCCAGGGCATTGGTGTTGAGTTCAGCATTTTTTATGATACCGTGCATGTGTTGTATGTAATGCCTGGCGGCCCCAGTGAAAAAGCAGGCTTGCAGGTTGGCGATCGCATTATAAAAGTGAATGAAAATGTAATTACAGGTAAATCGGTTGGCAGTGATGATGTAAAAAAACTCATTCGCGGCCCTGCCGGCAGCCATGTTACCTTAACCATTATTAGGAACAAAAAACCTTTAACGGTAAAAATTACAAGAGGCACCATTCCTGTTCCTTCGCTTGATGCCGCTTACATGATTGATAAAACCACCGGGTTTATTAAGCTGAACAAATTTTCTGAAAGTACTTACGAGGAATTTATGCAGGCTCTTGAAAATTTGCAGAAACAGGGATTAAAAAAGTTAATTCTTGATTTAAGAGGAAACGGTGGCGGGTTTATGAATGAAGCCATTGAGATAGCCGATGAATTTTTATCCGGAAATAAGCTGATTGTTTATACGGAAGGTACCAATTCAAAAAGAAGAGAGTACAGGGCAAGAAGAGATGGTTTATTTGAAACCGGAAAGCTTATTGTTTTGGTAGATGAACTTTCCGCCAGTGCCAGTGAAATTTTAGCTGGTGCTTTGCAGGATTGGGACCGGGCAGAAATTGTTGGCCGCCGCACGTTTGGTAAAGGTTTGGTGCAGGAGCAGTACGAACTAAGTGATGGCTCGGCGATACGATTAACCGTAGCCCGTTATTATACGCCTGCGGGCAGAAGCATTCAGCGGCCCTATGATAAAGGCCGTAAAGTTTACATGGATGATATCTGGAATCGCTACAGCCACGGAGAGATGGTGAATGCCGATTCAAACAAAATCAATTCAGGCAAAGCCTATAAAACTTTGTTGAAGAAAAGAACAGTGTATGGAGGTGGCGGAATTATGCCGGATGAATTTGTGCCTATTGATACCAACAGTGTTCAACGGAATGTAACACAGCTTTACCTGGAAGGGACTTTCAATAATTTTATTTACACCTATTACATCAATAATCTTTCACAATTCAACCAATACAAATCGGCTGTTGAGTTTGCCCAAAAATATCCGGGTATTAACAATGCCTGGAACCAGTTGGTGCAATATGCGTTGAAGGATACTATTTACCTGCAAAACATTCCCGCAAAAGATCAGCAGGGCATTAAAGAAAAGATTAAAGCTTATTTGGCAAGATATAAGTGGAGGAATGAAGGTTTTTACGAGGTGTTGAATAACGACGACCCGATGGTAAAAAAAGCTATTGAGTTAATTTCAAAATAAAGGGGTTGACTCAAGAGTTAGTATGGTACCCCAATGCTCACAAAGTGAACCACGAAGTACACAAGGAATTAATGCTTTGTGGCCATTGAGGTTGACTGGTCGGCAAAAACAGATAGCCAGTTGCCAATTGATTTTAGCCAGGTAGATTACAGTAAATTTTTCAACAACAGCTACATAAACATTTTTATGATGATAAAGGTGGTGCTGGGCCTTGTTTTACTCGACCGTTATTTGAGCCTGAAAAAAAAGAAGTTTTCAAAACAAGCCTGACAATTCTCTATTCACAGGCTTACCTGTTAAAGACAGGTACGGTAGCCCCCTGTTCTGCAGGAGGCTTTTTATTTCCATACTCATAAATAATTTGCCGGATGTTGTAAACAAATGAACTTTGAAATAAACACATCATGAATCTTGCTGAAGAATTTGTAACCGCAGCCATTCGCCGCATAAAATATTATAAGAAACTGGCTGAAAAAACATTTGAGCAACTGCAGGAAAAAGATTTGCACTGGCAACCTGCAACTGAATCAAACAGCATTGCCATTATCATTCAGCACATGGCAGGAAATATGCTTAGCAGATGGACAAACTTTTTAAATGAAGATGGAGAAAAAGAATGGCGAAACCGTGATGATGAATTTGAAATACACTCCTATTCCTTTCAGCAATTGCTTGAATTATGGAACAAAGGGGCTGGAAATGTTTTATAGATGCATTAGAACAATTGAAAGAGGAAGATCTTACCAGAACAATTTACATCAGGCAGGAGCCATTAATCGTTGTGGATGCCATCAACCGTCAACTGGCTCACTATCCTTACCATGTTGGGCAAATTGTTTACATCGGCCGCATAATTAAAAATGAAGAATGGAAAAATCTTTCCATCCTCAAAGGCCATTCTCAGCAATATAACCAAGCCAGCCAGCTAAAAGATCGGGCTAAAAAATATTAAGAGTAACAGATACCGTTCATGAAGTTTGAATAACAAAACTTTCTTTCTACATTTACAGCTTTTAAATTCTGAGGCTCCGCTGGCTGCCTTCTCCTATGTAACAGCCGTTTTCTGAATTATAAACCTGGTATTAATTAAACTGGCATTATGGCTAAGATCATTCTTATGGGTTATTTATTTATAGGCTCTGTTGCTGCGGGGCAATCGCAATTTGGCTTTTTTGCAGGGCCACAGGCAGGTACAGCCCGTTATACCATTCATGGAGAAAAACAGGAAGTAGAATGGAAATATGGTTTTCATGCAGGCGCCGGCTGGAAAATTCCTTTTGATAAAAATCTTTATTTCGTTCCTTCCTTTAACTACAGCCTTACCGGCTTTTCGGTTACGTTAAACAAACCGGCCTTTCCACCGGATGTGCTGGCAAAAAATAATGACGTCACTCTTCATTTTGCTGACATCAATTTTGCTTTGCAGTATAACATTGGCAACAATCCTTCGCATTTGTTTTTTCGTGCGGGGGCTTCGTTCAATACCATCATTAGAGGTACAGAAAAATATGAATTGACCGACGGCAAAAAAATAAGCCGTAACATGAAATTTAATTTTAGAAATTACGGCAGATGGCTGGCCTCATGGATAGTGCAATTAGGCTATGAAACGAAATCAGACTTTTTTATTGCTGCCCGTTATGTACGCATGCCCAACATGGATAATGCAGATGAGGGCCCGGCCATTCGCCCCCGTACAGTTATGCTAACCTTCGGCAAGTTTTTAAAGCCCCGCAAAAAAAAGTGATCATTCTTTGTAAATTTTTATCACTTTGGTTCCATCCTTTTTTATGTAGCCGCGGTACATACCTTTGGTACAAAAAGGCATGGCAATATTTCCGTTTTTATCAACCGCAATTACGCCACCATCGCCACCTAAAGCCGGCAGTTTTTTCATTACCATTTCTTCTGCAGCTTTTTTTAATGAGCTATGCTTATACTCCATCATATCACTAATGCTTTTACCCATCACCAGCCTGATAAAAAATTCGCCCCAGCCTGTACCGCTAACTGCGCAGGTAGCATTGTTTGCATAAGTACCGGCACCAATAATGGGTGCATCACCTACCCTGCCCCAGCGTTTATTCGTCATGCCTCCTGTGCTGGTTGCGGCGGCAAGGTTTCCATTTATATCAAGTGCTACGGCACCTACTGTTCCATATTTCTCATCTCGGTTTTCTGGTTGATTTAATGTAGATTTTTTTTGCTGTTCTTTTAATGAATCCTGCTTCAGGGCTTTTTCTAAGCTTCTCCACCTGTCTTCCGTATAGAAATAAGAAGGATCAACAATGGTAAGCCCTTGTTCTTTCGCAAATTCTTCTGCTCCTTTTCCAGTCAGCATAACATGTGGGCTTTTTTCCATTACTGCTCTTGCTGCTGAAATGGGGTTTTTGATAGTGGTAACACCAGCCACTGAACCGGCCTGCAAAGTTTTTCCATTCATAATGGCCGCATCCAGTTCATTCACCCCCTCGTGGGTAAATACAGCACCTTTTCCGGCATTAAACAGCGGCGAATCTTCCATCACTTTTACAGCTGCTTCAACCGCATCCAGCGCAGAGCCGCCATTTTTTAAAATGTCATAGCCTGCCTGCAAGGCTTTATCCAATGCTTCGGTATAGGCTTTTTCTTTTTCAGGCGTCATTTGGCTTTTTAAAATAGTGCCTGCCCCACCGTGAATTACCAATACAAAATTTTTGTTCATAGGCTGTGTTTTTTTCTGCTGGGCATACACACCCATGGCAGTAAAAAGAAAAAATGTGATGAGCAGCTTTTTCATGTTTGCAATTTTGGTCAATTTAGAAAACTATTAGCAGCGACAGGCAAAGTTATTTTAACGGCTTGGTATTGTATTTGCGTGCAGCAGTTGATTGTCTATTTTTACAACGTCTTAATTGCCTGACCCTGAAGAAATTTCTTAAAATATTCTGGCGTTTCCTGCTGGTTGTTCTCCTGCTCATTGTTGCGGCTCTTATTTTTATTGAAACCCCTTACGGACAAAACTGGCTGGGCAGGCAGGTGGTAAAACGATTTTCCCGGGAACTTCAAACAAAAATTGAATTCAGGCATATCAGCTTTTCATTGTTCAATAAAATGAACCTTCAAGGGTTTTTACTGGAAGATCAAAATCATGACACATTGCTTTATGCCGGCAATTTGCAGGTAAGAATTACTGACTGGTTCTTTTTCAAAAATAAAGCGGACCTGAAATATGTAGCCATTGAAAATGGCGTGGTTCATTTAAACCGCAGCGATTCTTTATGGAACTACCAGTTTTTGGTAAACTATTTCACTCCCACTTCTAAATCACCCAAAAAAAAATCGGGCATTCAGTTCAATCTAAAAAAGCTTTCATTAAAAAATGTGGTGCTTGTTCAAAAAGATCCCTGGGGCGGACAGGATGTGCTGGCATCTGTAGGCAATTTGGAAATGGATGCAAAAGAAATTAATACCGGTTCAAAAATCATCAACATTACCAGCCTTAGCATGGTAAAGCCGGTATATACCATGCACAACTATCCGCGGCTGGCCATTCCCCATCAAAAAACAGATACGGCTATCACCATACCCAAAACAGCTGCCGATGCAATTTTGCAATGGAATGTAGGCGGCTGGCAAATGAATATTGATACACTCAACATTCAAGATGGTGTGTACAAAGCGGATAAAGGCCCCGGCACTCAATTACCATTGAGTTATTTTGATGGGCGGCATTTTGAATTTACCGGCATCACCGGCAGTTTTACTAATGTGCAGCTGGTAAAAGACACGTTTCTTGCCCATGCAAATTTTAAAGCAAAGGAAAGAAGCGGCTTTGAAGTAAAATCTCTTTCTTCTAAAATACATATTGACCCAAGTGGCTTTTATTTTAATGACCTTGACCTGCAAACCAACCGCAGCCGGCTACGCAATTATTTTGCGATGAAGTATGACAACATTGGCGACATGGGTGATTTTATTTACTGCGTAAAAATGGAAGCCAATTTTAACAACAGCCATATTGATAGCGATGACCTGGCTTATTTCTCTCCTTCTTTTAAAACATGGAATAAAGAAATTACCATTAGCGGCCATGTAAGGGGTACGTTAGATGATTTAACCGGAAGAGACCTTGTGATAAATGCAGGCAATAACACCTATGTAAATGGTGATGTAACGCTTACGGGACTGCCGGATATTAATCAAACCTACATTGATCTTAAGTCGAACGACCTGCGAACAAACTACAGTGACCTGGTTCGTTTTATTCCAGCCGTAAGAAGAGTGTCAAAACCTGATTTGGCCCGGCTGGGTAATATTCATTTCAATGGAAGCTTCACAGGCTTCATTCTTGATTTTGTAACATTCGGCACTATACGCACCAGCCTGGGCACAGTAAAAGCAGATTTGAATATGAAGCTTCCGCCGGGAAGAGAGCCGGTTTATTCAGGCAGCCTGGCCACAGCTGATTTTCGTTTGGGTGCATTTATTCATGATCCGAAAATTGGTTCAGTTTCTTTTTCAGGAAATATAAAAGGGCACGGCTTTAATATTAATACACTAGGCGTTTACGTAAAAGCAGTGGTTAATAAAATTGAATACAATGGTTACCGCTACCGCAATATTGTAATGAATGGAAAGTTTGAGAAAAAAATATTTGACGGTTATGCAGCCATAGATGACCCCAACCTGGATGCTACATTAAATGGTTTAATATCCCTGGGTAACCAGGCAAAGTATGATTTGGTAGCTGATGTGCGCAATGCAAACCTGGGAGCTATTGGCCTTACCAAAGAAGATGTAAGTTTTCACGGACATTTTGATTTGAATTTTGTTGGCACCAACATTGATAACTTTTTAGGAACGGCACGTATTAGTCATGCAGGATTGATGCGCAACAATCAGCCTCTTTCATTCGATTCGCTGCTGCTTACTTCTTCGCAACTGAATGGCGATAAAATTCTCACCATTCACTCCAACGAATTTGACGGAGAAATTGCCGGCGATTTTCATCTCACAGAACTTCCCAATACCATTCAGCTATTTTTAAACCGCTACTATCCATCATATGTACAGGCCCCGTTACAAGTAATCCCACATCAAAACTTTCGTTTTAATCTTTTTACAAGAGAAGTAGATCCTCTTGTACAGCTTTTCAACAAAAACTTACGTGGTTTTAATGACAGTAAGGTGAATGGCTCTCTTGATCTTTCAAGGAATCATCTTGATTTAACTGCAGATATTCCCCGTTTTTCTTTTGGCCAATATCAATTCAACACAACATCAATAAAAGGAACAGGAGATTTAAACCATCTTAACCTTACAGGCAATATCGGCAACGTAGTAGTGAATGATAGCATTCAATTACCTAAGACGGTTTTCAGCATTGTAGCCGGTCATGATTCTTCCCGCATTCGCTTAACCGCCTCTGCCAACCAGGCTGTAACCAATGCCAACTTACATGCTAGCGTAATTACCTACAATGATGGTGTGAAAATCAATTTTGACACTTCATCATTTGTACTAAATGGAAAAACATGGACAATTGACCAGGGCGGCGAATTAATTTTGAGAAAGAATGCAAAAGCCGCAGGTGAGGTGGTGCTGCGTGAAAGCAATCAAATGATAAAGCTGCAAACCATTCCGTCAGGGCAATGGAATGATTTGCTGGTTGACCTGAACAATGTTAACATTGGAGACATTACTCCTTACGTAATGCCAAAAGTAGAAATTGAGGGGCTGATAAGCGGAAAAGGAAAAGTGCAAAATCCCGGGGCCAAAATGATCGTAACGGGAGATTTTCAAACTCAATATTTGCGGTTAAATAATGATTCACTAGGCGAAGTGTACATTAATAAGTTGGTGTACGATAACAACACTTCAAACCTGCAGGCACATATTACCAACCCCGATCCTGAACACAAGATTAATGCGGTTGTAAATATTTTTCTGAATGGAGAACATACAGACAACCTGATTTCGATTAAAGCACAGCGTTATCATCTCAATTCTCTGGATATGTTTTTAGGAACGTTGTTTTCTGATATGACAGGATATTTCACGGCTGATCTTGACATAAAAGGCCCGCTAAACCAGTTGAACTTTATTGGCAAAGCGAAATTGCAGGATGCGGGTTTGAAAGTGAAGTTTACGCAAGTGTTTTATAAAGTTCGTGATGCTGACATTGACTTTCGTGAACATGAAGTTGATTTTGGCGTGCTGAAATTGACTGATACGATTACGGGGAACACAGCAACCTTTGCCGGCAGCATTCAGCACGAAGGATGGAAAAATATGTTTTATGATTTGGAAGCAAGAGTGGATGGCCGCCCTATGACATTATTAAATACAACGGCTGCTGATAATTCCAGTTTTTATGGCCATGCAGTTGGTACCGGCTCCATGATTTTAATTGGCCCTCAAACCGACATGGCCTTAATTCTAAATGCAAGAGCATCTGAACGTGACAGCTCACAAATTACTATACCACCTGCCAAATCAAAATCAACCGGCATGGCTGAGTTTTTAGTGGAGCGTACACACGGACGTTCTATGACTGATACGGTGATTGTAAATCCCGCCTCAAAAATGACCTATGATATTGACCTGACTGCTGACCCGCATACAACCATTGATGTGATTTTGGATGAAGT
>PSMD01000008.1:12984-18839 GCA_040289925.1 Chitinophagaceae bacterium
CCGGTGACGTATTGAGTGGTCGTGGACGCGGCACATTAAATATTCATGCCGGCACTACCGAACCTTTGCGTTTGAACGGTGCCTTTGATATAGAAGATGGAAGCTACCGCTTTACTTTTCAATCTTTCTTTAAAAGAGACTTTGAGTTAAAGAAAGATGCAGACAACTACATAAAATGGAGTGGCGATCCTACAAATGCCACTATCCATTTTGAAGCTTTGTACAAAGCAACCAAAGTAAGTTTCGCTCCGCTTGCCAGTTCACTAAACCTGGATAAATTTCAAACACTGCGTGATGATGTGTATGTAAATGTGATCATGTCTGAAGAACTATTCACGCCAAAATTTGATTTCAAGCTAGAGTTTCCGGCAAGTAGTGTTGCTGCTACTGACCCTGTGCTGGCATTTAACCTTACACAAATTGAAAACAACCCGAATGAAATTAATAAGCAGGTAACGTACCTGATTGTATTCAACAGTTTTGCGCCGGTAGAAAATACAGGTGGCGCCACGGCAACCGGTACTACTGCAGGCCCGGGCACATTGTTTAATGAGCTTGCCTACAGCACCATCAGTAGTTTATTGTTTAATGAAATAAACCGTGTGTTTGGTAATGCTCTGGCAAAAATTTTTAATGACCCAAAGTTGCGCATCAACATCAGCGGGTCAGTTTATAATCGCAACCCCATACAAGCAAACACAAACAACTTTAATATTAATGCAGGAAACCTGAATGTAAGCTTAAGCCGTGCTTTCTTTAACGACAGGATTGTTATTACTGCCGGCAGCACACTTGATATTCCTATTCAAAACCAGGGCAGCATTCAGCAGGAGTTTCAGTTTTTGCCCGATGTAAGAGTAGAATGGCTCATTAATCAAACAGGTACTATCCGTGCCACTTTCTTTTACCAGGAAAATCTTGATCTTGCCAATCTAACACCCACAAACAACTCAAGCAAAAATAAACGTACGGGTGGAGGCCTCTCTTACCGCAAAGAATTTGACAGCTTTGGTGATTTATTCAAATTTGGTAATAAGAAGAAGAAAGAAAAAGGAACACCCGTTAAAAATGCTTCAGCCACTGAAACTCCCATGCAACAACCCCCCAATGAAAAGAAAGATGGCATAAGCCATTAGGCTTAGTTGAATTTACACAACAACAAAAGCAGCAAAATAATAATTGTTGGCAGCACCGATCAGTTTCAGATTGATGTAGTATGATTCAGTAAAATCTTTAAAAGCTCTGAACTCATGCGTTGGCACTGCAAACTGATCAAAGAGAATAATGTCATTCTTTTTTAAATAAGGGGCCAGCGATGTTAAAACAAAAACGGTTGATGAATACAGATCGGCATCCATCATAATGACATTGCGGCGTGTAGTGTCAAAATTTTTTAAAAACCCTGGTAAGGTTTGTTGAAACAATCCCTGGAAAAATGCAGCTCTTTCATCATTCAATTGGGGCACTTTGTTATTGGTGTTAAACATTCCTTTTTTATAAGCGCCAAAATCTTCAGGAAGGCCCGTAAACGTATCAAAGCCAAAAAAGCAGCTTTGGCTGTTGTTATTTTGCTGTAAAAACCATTTAAAGGAATGCCCGTCTGCAACACCAAATTCCAGGTAATTGATGGGCTGTTCTTTCAGGCCTTCATTTTCAAAAATCCAATTATACAAATCATAGCGTTTTTCATATTTCCATTTACTGGGAAAATCGTTGTAAGCAATGTTTTTATTTTCAGAGATACATTTTGAAAGTTTGGTGATATAATACAGCTGCAGCCAAAGGCGTGAAAAAATATTGAACAAAACATGTAAACGCAAAAAACAAAAAGCAATTTTTGTGTAGCGAATGAAAAATAGTTTCATGAAGGCCAAATATAGGCAGCAACTTTCAAAACTGCCGTTCTTTCAATAGAAGTTCCATTGACTTAAAGACCAGCTTGCCAGCAATACAATGAAACTAAAATTGCAGGAATTGTTTTTAGAAATTTTTGCAGGCACGTAAATGAACAACCAAAAACAAGAAAGCTCAACCCTTTGGTTTCTCACTCCAAATTTCATGACCCAATTTTTCTTTTTTTGTTTGCAGGTATTTTTCATTATGCGGATTGGCATCAATTACAATTGGAACATTTTCTACAATCTCTAAACCATAACCAATTAACCCGACACGTTTTTTTGGATTGTTACTAATCAATCGAAGTTTGGTAATACCTAGATGCCTTAGCATTTGTGCACCCACACCATAATCTCTCTGGTCCATTTGAAAGCCCAAATGCAGGTTAGCTTCTACCGTATCCATTCCCTGCTCCTGCAAACGATAAGCTTTTAATTTATTCAGCAGGCCAATGCCCCTCCCTTCCTGGTTCATGTAAAGAATAGCACCCTTTCCTTCTTTTTCAACCATCTTCATGGCTGTGTGTAACTGGTCGCCGCAATCGCATCGAAGCGACCCAAGAATATCGCCGGTGAAACAGGACGAATGCACTCTTACCAACACCGGTTCATCTTTTTCCCAACTTCCTTTTAGTAATGCAAGATGTTCGTTGCTTGAGTTTTTTTCCTGGAAAGCCACCAGTTGAAAATGCCCATATTGGGTGGGCATATCTACCCGAACAATTTCTTCAATCAGTGAGTCTCTTTTTAGCCGGTATTCAATTAAATCCTGTATGGAGATTAATTTAAAATCAAATTTCTCTGCAATCTTTCTTAGCTCTGGCAGGCGGGCCATAGTGCCGTCTTCATTTAAAATTTCAACCAGCACACCAGCCGGTTCAAAGCCGGCTAGCCTTGCCAGGTCAATAGAAGCTTCTGTATGACCAGCCCTTCTTAATACGCCGCCCTTTTTTGCCCGCAAAGGAAAAATATGTCCCGGCCTTCCAAGGTCTTCAGGTTTTGTTTGCGGATCAATTAATGCCTGGATGGTTTTTGCCCTGTCATGCGCAGATATACCGGTTGTGCAACCCTGGCCCAATAAATCAACAGAAACTGTAAAGGCAGTTTCATGCAAAGCAGTATTGTTGTTCACCATTAATTCCAAACCCAATTCAGTACAACGTTCTTCCAACAAAGCAATGCAAACTAGTCCGCGGCCATGCCTAGTCATAAAATTGATAACTTCCGGAGTAACATTGTGGGCAGCCGTAATAAAGTCGCCTTCATTTTCCCTGTCCTCATCATCTACCACTATTACCAGTTTACCTTCTTTAATATCCTGTATGGCACTTTCAATAGAGTCGAGCATAAAATTAATTTGTTCAAAGGTAAAACAACCTTGTGGCCTGATTAGTTTAAAAAGCAACCGGGCAGCATAAAAACTGCGTTCAGATTTAAATTTGTTGCTCGTGTAAAAGATTCTAACTCAAATAGCAATTGTTAATATTTGGCTATATTTATTTTTGGAATATTCCCTTTCTTTGTACAGAAAACTAAAACTATATGCTTAAGCGACTGCTTTTTTTGCTTACACTTGCTTTGATCGCAAGCCCTTTACTTTTTTCACAGATTACAACCAGTAGTCTCAATGGGTTGGTAAAAGATGCCAAAGACCAACCTTTGGTAGGAGCTACAATTACTGCTACACATTTACCTACCGGAACAAAATATGTAATAACAAGTTCTAAAGACGGCCGGTTTAATATACAGGATATGAGACCCGGTGGTCCTTATCATATTGAAGTTTCTTTTGTTGGTTTTGAAACACAAAAGTTTGATGAAGTTTACCTGAAACTGGGCGAACCCTATTATTTGCCGGTAACGGTTACAACAAAAGATGCAGTGCTTGAAAATGTGATAGTGGCTGCAGGTAGAAAAAATCCTATCCTCAATTCAAGCAGAACAGGTGCAATGACCAATATTGGCCGACAGCAAATAGAAAGGCTTCCAACTATTGTTAGAAGCATTAACGATCTTACCCGTATTACTCCGCAAGCCAACGGGGCCAGCATTGCCGGTGGTAACTTTCGTCAAAACAACTTTACTATTGATGGTTCGTATTTCAATAACAGCTTTGGTATTGGTTCAAATCTGCCAGCCGGTGGCTCACCCATTTCATTGGATGCTATTGATGAAATTTCTGTAAGCATCTCTCCTTTTGATGTGCGCCAGTCTGGTTTTATTGGCAGCGCTATTAACGCTGTTACACGTTCTGGTACAAACAACTTCTCTGGTTCAGTTTATCAATATTTCAGAAACGAGCATCAGCAGGGTGATAAAGTGGGAAAGCAAAAATTTATTCGGACACCTTTTAAATTTAAGCAAACTGGTTTACGCCTTGGCGGGCCGATCATTAAAAACAAGCTGTTCTTCTTTTTTAACTACGAAACAGAAAACCAGCCTAAACAAGTTCAAACTTTCAGAGCTGCCACTGTACCTGGTGTTTTTGGTGGAAACATTGCAAGACCAACAAGAGACAGTTTGAATTATATGAGTGATTATTTGTTGAAAACCTATGGTTATGAAACCGGGCCTTATGAAGGTTATAGCACAGAAATTGAAAGAACGAAATTTCTTGGCCGTATTGACTGGAATATTACTCAAAGACATAAGCTGACATTGCGTTATAGCCAGGTAGAAGGTGCAGAGCCTAACCCACCAAGCGCCTCCACCAGTGGTTCAAACTTTGTAAACCCGCCGGGCTATACCAACCGCCAAAATATTAATGCTCTTTATTTCAAAAACAGTATTTATTACCAGGGTGCCAATTTTTATTCTTTTGCCGGTGAGTTAACATCCCGCATTGGAAAATATTCAAACGTTTTGCGTGGTACTTACACCTATCAAAACGATTCACGTTCTTCTCCCAGCCAGGTGTTTCCGTTTGTAGATATTCTGAGCTATAATGCTGTTTATACTTCTTTCGGTTACGAACCTTTTACTTACGGCAACCTGAGAAAAGTAAAACTGCTTTCATTTATTGATAACATCAACAGAACATTTGGTAAGCACAACCTGACAGCTGGCTTACAGGCAGATATCAGTGAAACCATTAACGGCTTCCAGCGTTTTGGTACCAGCTATTATGTATTCAATACCTGGAATGATTTTGTAAGCGGTGCAAAGCCGTTGAATTTCGCCATTACTTACCCGCTGAACAACGATTTTAAACAGGCATTCCCAAAATTTAAGTTTGCACAATACGCTTTTTACGCCCAGGATGAAGTTACTGTGAACAACAATTTCAGGTTAACACTGGGTTTGCGTGTTGACAAACCGGATTTCCTGAATGTAGACGAAATAAAAACCAATAAATACATTCTGGCTGTTACATTCAGAGATGGAATTAAGATTAACACAGGCATATTGCCTGAAAGCAGGTTGATGTGGAGCCCCCGCTTAGGATTTAATTACGACATTTACGGAAACCGCTCTTTACAAATTCGCGGTGGTACAGGTGTGTTCACCGGTAACGTTCCGTTTGTTTGGATTGTTAGCCAGAGCGGTGATGCGGGTATGCTGCAAACAACTGTTGGATTCAATGGTACTGCAAACACTCCGGGTCCTTTCAATCCTAATCCGGCTGCTTACAGGCCCACCTCAATTGATACTTCTAAAATCGGTTCCATCATTCCAACTTCAATCAGTGCTTTGGCTCCTAACTACAAGTTTCCTCAAACATGGAAAACAAGCATTGGTGCTGATGCAAGATTGCCCTGGAATATGATCCTGACGGTTGAAGCAATTCTGAATAAAGATTTGAGAACAGCTTATTTTGATAACGTGAATCTTGTACCAGGAACACCGCTGGGTATTGCCGGTTACCCGGATAATCGTTTAATCTACCCGGCTTCTACCACCAGCAATACAAACAACAGCATTAAATACATTAACCCGGTTATGTCAACACCGGCTACCAAT
>PSMD01000008.1:18852-48383 GCA_040289925.1 Chitinophagaceae bacterium
CTGTTTTTGTACCAAACGGAACTGTTCCGCCACCGGGCTCTTCTATCAATGCAGCCAATGTTATTCGTATGACGAATGGTAACAAGGGTTATTATTTCTCATTATCTGTTCAATTGCAAAAGCAATTAACCAAAGATTTCTATGCAAACATTGCTTACACCAAGTCAATGGCTGCAAATACTTTTGATGGTAATGGCGACCAGCCCTTGTCTGCATGGCAAAGCAATGTTACCAGCTACAATCCTAACCAACCAACTTTGGCAACTGCTGGTTACGTAATCCCTGACAGGTTAAATGGTGGTATAAGCTATAAAAAAGAATACTTTAAGCATGCAGCAACAACCATTTCAATATTCTATAACGGCTCTATCCAGAATAGATTCTCTTATGTGTACGGTGGCGACTTTAACCGCGACGGGCAAGGAGATAATGACCTGATCTATATCCCGAAAAATGCTTTAGACCCGAATGAAATTCAGTTTACGTCGTTTACATACAGTGGTGTTACCTACTCTCCTCAAATGCAGGCTCAAATTTTTGAGAACTACATCATGCAGGATAAATATTTAAGAAAGCATCGGGGCCAGTATGCAGAAAGAAATGGTGGAAAATATCCCTGGCGCAACCAGCTTGACCTGAAATTTATGCAGGAGTTCTTTGTAAACATTCGCAAGCAACGCAACACATTCCAGTTTACAATTGACATTTTCAATTTTGGAAATTTGCTGAATTCCAACTGGGGTAAATTCAAATCTCTGAACGCTGCAGGCATTCTTGTACCTACCAATGCTACATCCGGTACAATCTTCCAGCCTGGTGGTACAGTTAGGCCCACCTTCCGCCTTGCTACAGACCGTAACCATATTGTTACTGAAACATTCAGAGATAATGTGAGCATTACTTCAACTTACTATATGCAGTTTGGCCTCAGGTATATTTTTGGTAACCAGTAAAAAAACTGTTTAATAACAAAAAACCTCTCACAATTGTGAGAGGTTTTTTTATCGGCGTAAAAATAAATTAACTGGCAAATGCCCATTTCAAAAATACAGGCATAGCTCTGCCCCAGGTCTCCATGTCATGCCGCCCATCAGCATAGTTGATGTAAAAAATATCTCCAGGCTCTTTATATCCTAATTCTTCCAAATGTTGAATTAAAGAAATAGTATCATCAATGGAATCAATAATACCATTGTTGTTGCGATCGTTTGTTTCATCGAGCGAACCGGTTGTAAAAAAGAATTTCAGGCCGGGTTTGTATTTACCGTGTTTAATTTGCTGGTGCATGATGCGGTGAATGTCATCATCATACTGTTCATCGTGCTGGTCAACACTGCGCCACCAGAGGGAGCCAGAAAAAATACCGGCAATTGAAAATACATCAGCATGTTTCCAAACTATGTCCAGTGCAGTTAGCCCTCCTAATGAAAAACCAGCAAATGCTTTTTTTATAAACTGAATTTTAAACCGGTTATCAATAAAGGGCAATAGCTCCTGCAAAATAAACTGCGTATAAGCCTCAGCCCTGTTGCCTCTTCCTAAATAATCAGGCTTGCCGGCAATGCCATATTCCAGTTTTCTTTCTTTACCAGCATGAATGCCCACGGCAATAATGGGCTTTATTTTATTAGCTTCAATGAACGTGCTGAAGATAGAATGAAATCCAAACTTTGAAAGATCCTGCCCGTCGTTAATAAGCAATAGCTCAAAAATATCCTTGTTGAGAGAAGGAATATACAGATCAAACTCAACATTCCTTTTTAAAAATCTTGAAAAGACAATACAGTTTTCAATACGTATGCCGGACTGGTTGGTTACTTGCATTCCTTCAAATGTAAATAACAACAACCGTTTCCATGAATCAAATTCTAATTTCTTTTTAACAGAAACAGGTTTGCCATTTTTAAAATACATTTATACAGAAATCAAATTTTGTTTCTCTCATTTGTTTTAATACATAAAACCAACTGCGATGAAAAAAATAGGAATATTGTTTGGAAAAGAAAGAAGCTTTCCCCTTGCATTTGTTGAACGGGTAAACAGCAAAGGAGTTGAAGATATTTTTGCCGAACCGGTGAAAATTTCAAAAGCCGTGCAGGGAGAACCCAGTGGCTATGCTGTTATTGTTGACCGCATTTCGCAGGACGTACCTTTTTACCGCACCTGGTTAAAAAACGCAGCGCTCATGGGTACGGCGGTCATCAACAATCCGTTTTGGTGGAGTGCTGATGATAAATATTTCAACAATTGTTTGATGACGCAGGTTGGTGTACCCATACCCAAAACTGTTATTCTTCCATCAAACGAATTACCCACAGATACTTCAGATGAATCTTTCAGTAATCTCACTTACCCCCTTGATTGGGATGCAATTTTCAATTACGTAGGTTTTCCTGCATACATGAAACCATTTGCCGGTGGCGGATGGAAAAATGTTTACAAGTTGAGAAATGCCAATGAATTTTTTGAGAAGCACAATGAAACGGGCCAACTGGTAATGCTGCTGCAGGAAGAGATTGTGTTTGAAGAATATTACCGCTGCTATTGCATTGGCCGCAAGTATGTTCGCATAATGCCCTACGAGCCACGCAATCCGCATCATTTACGATATGTGGCAGACTTTAACACTTCGCAGGAAAGATTGAAACAAATGGAGGAAATTGTTCTTCGCATTAACCAATATCTCGGTTACGATTTTAATACAGTAGAATTGGCTGTAAGAGATGGTGTGCCTTATGCCATTGACTTTTGTAACCCGGCCCCTGATGCAGACCGCAACAGCGTTGGTACAGAAAACTTTGAATGGGTTGTAGAAACCATGGCCAATTATGCTATTGAAAGAGCACTGGAGTGCCGGGAAGGCAAAGACAATTTAACCTGGGGCGAATATGTAAAGCGAAGTGCAGCAAAAACAATATTGATTTAACGCATCATGAATTAATAATTATTAATTATTAATCAACCACAAAAACTATGGCCACCTTAAACTACAAATCGTTTACACTTGGTGTTGAAGAAGAGTACATGGTGCTGGATCCAAAAACCCATGAGCTAAAAAGCCATGAACAAAAAATTGTACAGGAAGGCCAGAAACTGATAAAAGATAAAGTGAAAGCC
Source organism: Chitinophagaceae bacterium (assembly GCA_040289925.1). GTDB lineage: Bacteria > Bacteroidota > Bacteroidia > Chitinophagales > Chitinophagaceae > VBAU01. The sequence goes on from PSMD01000008.1 coordinate 21,970, forward strand.
GAGATGCACCAGGCCGTTGTAGAAGTGGGAACAGATATTTGCAGTGATGCCGATGAAGCTTTCAAAGACATATCTTTTTTGCGCAAAACAATTGCTGATATAGCCGGAAGCCTGGGATTTGCGATGGGCTCAGCAGGCACACATCCATTCAGCCATTGGCAAAGCCAGTTAATTACTGATCACATACGCTACAGTGAAATTGTAAATGAACTGCAGGAAGCTGCCCGCAGCAATCTTATTTTTGGTTTGCATGTACATGTAGGCATGGAAACCAGAGAAATGGCAAACCATATTGCCAATTCAACACGTTATTTTCTGCCACATATTTATGCCCTCAGCACCAACTCCCCTTTTTGGGAAGGAAGACACACCGGTTACAAATCATTTCGCACAAAAGTGTTCGACAAATTTCCCCGCACAGGGATTCCTGAGGCGTTTGACAGTATTGAAGCCTATGAGAATTATGTAAAGCTGCTGGTAAAAACAAATTGCATTGACAACGCAAAAAAAATCTGGTGGGATTTGCGTGTACATCCATTCTTTAATACCGTTGAATTTAGAATTTGCGATGTACCGATGACAGTGGATGAAACCATTGCTTTAGCCAGTTTGTTCCAGGCGGTATGTGCAAAAATTTACAAGCTGCGTTCGCAGAACATGAATTTTATTCAATACTCAAGGGCTCTTATCAATGAAAATAAATGGAGGGCAAGCCGCTACGGCATTGATGGCCGGCTAATAGATTTTGGAAAAGAAGAAGAAGTAAGTACAAGATTTTTGATAAACGAGCTGCTGGATTTTGTGGATGATGTGGTAGATCATTTGGGAAGCCGTGACCGGTTGAAATGTGTACATCAAATTTTGGAAGAAGGCACAGGTGCCGATAGACAGTTAGCTGTCTATGAAAAAACAAAAAACCTTGTGGAAGTTGCCAAATATATCGAGAGCCAGTATTTGGCAGGATGCTAAGTTTACTGCAAAATGCAGTCCACCTCTTTTGTGATGCGTTTCTGATTAATTACTCTTTGCAAAAAAACAGCCATGCAGCTATAACTGGCAATAAAAATATCAGTGTATAAAGTTGATGAAATGAATCCCCCGAATTCAGTAAATGCTTTGGAAAATTTATTAGCGTGAATAACGAAGGCTTCCTCCAGCCTCAAAATAAAATTAAAATTCGCCAGCCGGGTGGGTGGATACATAGCATGGCTGTTTTTATGAAAATAAGAAACTCTGAGTAATTACCTGCAAGCAAATACATAGAAGCCGGCCTTATAATTGATTTTATAAAAACGTTTCCCCAACTGTGGAAAAACTTTTATAGAAATTTGCGGTAACTGTTGCGAAATTGAACAGCCAAAAGAATGGAAGAATCAAAAGAAATATCTGCCCTGCTTCATTTGATTGACGACCCCGATGAAGAAGTATTTAATGTGGTGAGCCAAAAGATCGTTGATTACGGCAAGCCGATTATACCTAACCTTGAACATCTTTGGGAAACCACTCCAAACGAAGAAATTCAAAATCGCATTGAACTACTAATTCACCGCCTTCATTACAGGGATCTTACGCATGACTTTCATGAGTGGAGTGTTTCTGGTCATCACGACCTGATGCTTGGTGCCATGCTGGTTGCCAGATTTCAATACCCGGAATTATCAACCACACCGGTACTGCAGGAGATTGAAAAAATTCGCCGCAACATCTGGCTGGAGTTGAATAATTATCTGACACCGCTTGAACAGGTGAATATTGTTACCAGCATTCTTTACAGTTACTGGGGCTTAAAAGGCAGCGAAATAAATTACCAGGAGCCAAATGAATTTCTGCTTCCAAAAATTCTGGAGGCCAAGCATGGAAACCAGTTAAGTAACGGCGTGCTGTATTTAATTCTTTGTGAGCTGCTGGATATTCCTGTAAGAGCAATTTCTTTACCCAAGCAATTTGTGCTTGCTTATTTTAAGCCGGGTTATTCCGAAGAAAATCTTCCCAATCCCCAGCATAAAATTGATTTTTTTATTGACCCTACCAGCGGGCAGGTGTTTACACACAAAGATGTAGAAGCTTATTTTAAAAGAATTGCCGTGCCGCCTGTTGGTGCTTATTTCAGGCCACTGGCCAATAAACAGGTAGTGCAAAATTTACTGGAGGAAATGGCCAAATGCTTTGATGATGATAAAAACCTTTACAAACAAAAAGAATTGCTTGAGCTTTCAAAACAGTTGGATTAAATCACTCACCTTCTCCTTTTTCCTGTTTTTTACCACTCCGCCACATGGCTCAAATGTTCGTAGTATATTGCAGCCCAAAAAAACGCCTGCCTATTATGAACAACAATAGCAGCCACGATGATATTTTCAGCAAGCCACAAAAAGCCAGCGATTTTAAGTTTGGTGCAACAGTAGTTTCTGTGTTTGATGACATGGTAGTACGCTCTGTTCCCTTCTATCTCGAAATTCAGCGAATGATGACTGAATTGGCAGAAGATTTTGCAACTCCCGGCAGTAATGTATATGACCTGGGATGTTCAACCGGCACAACACTCGTTAACCTGGATAAAGTATTACCCGAAAGCGTAAGCTTTGTGGGTATTGATGAAAGTGAAGAAATGCTGAAAAAATGCCGTGCAAATTTTGAAACCGCCGGTGTTACAAGAAACTATCGCCTGGAAAGAGTGGATTTGAATAAAGGTGTTATGCTGGAAAATCCATCGGTAGTGGTTATGTGCTTAACCCTTCAGTTCATCAGGCCGCTTTACCGGGAAAAATTATTAAAAGAGATTTACGACCAGATGAATGAAAACTCTGCTTTTATTTTAATTGAAAAAGTGTTGGGTGAAGATTCCTTATTCAACCGCTTGTTTATTGAATATTATTATAATTTCAAAAGAAGAAATCATTACAACGATATGGAGATTGCGCAGAAAAGAGAAGCGTTGGAAAATGTGTTGATCCCTTACAAACTTTTGGAGAACCGGGAACTTTTGCTGAATACCGGCTTTCGCTACGTTGATACGTTTTTCAAATGGTACAACTTCAGCGGCATGATCGCAGTAAAATAATGAAAGAACCAAAAGAGCAATTACTACAACCAGTACCATCAACAAACAAACAGCCAACAACTGACTAATGGTTAAAATCGGAAACTTTTTATTTCGCAACCGCAACGGCATCTTTCCTCTCTTTTATTTAATGCTTTTTATCCCTTCGTTTATTCCGGGAGTTAATTGGGAAGTATTTCCAAACCCTATAACCGCCATGATCATTGGCTTTACAGTCGCCATCACCGGGCAATTGATTCGTGTAATGACGATAGGCCTTGTATATATTATTCGCGGCGGAAAAGACAGAAGAGTGTATGCAGAAGACCTGGTAACAATCGGCATTTTTGCTCATTGCCGTAACCCGTTGTATGTTGGAAATATTTTGATCCTCACCGGCCTTGGCATTGCTTCCAACTCCCTTTTATTCATGGCCGTATTTACTCCCATCTTTTTATTTTTCTGGCAGGCTATTGTAATGGCCGAAGAAAATTATTTAAGAAATAAGTTTGGCCGGCAGTACGATCAATATTGCAGCCATGTCAATCGCTGGCTGTTTAATTTAAAAGGATTGGGTAATACGCTGCGCAGCATGAATTTTAAATGGAAACGAGTGGTTATTCGTGAATATAATTCAACATACATCTGGATGACCGGCGCCGTGTTGATTGTAATGAAGCATTTCTACATTCACAAAGAGCAATTTGATTTTAAAAAGAATCTGAATCTCTTCATTGGCATTTTAATTGGCTTATTGTTGCTCTATTTGTTTGCCAGGTATTTAAAGAAATCGAAGAAATTGGTTAGCGACTAACCACGGTGTACGTTGGGCATTCATTGTGTTATTAAGAAGTAACACAATGGGCACAAAGAACCACGAGGCACACGATGTATAAAAACAAAATTAATTAAAGGCTTAAAGAATAGCCATCCCGGTATTCTCTCTTCACAAACTGGTTAGCCTCATCAAAATTAGTCACCTTCATATTCTTCGCATCCCACAATAATTTTTTTCGACCAAGATATTTATCACCCCAGCCTGTCAGGTTCGGGTTTTTCATCATCCAACTCCTGATAGCGAGGTTACCCATTAAAATACTTTCTGTAAACGGTCCTGCATATTCAAATGGCGAACTGGTTTCCGCATTTCCATAACCGGCAATGCATGCATTTACCCATTGCAGGTAATGGCCTTCGGGCACACGTTTGATGGTTTCCTTCGGCAGCTTTTTTTCTTTCATCAACCTGGTAGGTAATAGCCGGGGGTTCTCACCATAACAATCAAACAATAATTTTCCTTTTGTACCAATAAACAACACTCCCCCATCCCAATTTCCAAATGCTTCGCCTGGCTCTAATTCATTTGGCAACGGTGGCATTAATCCACCATCGTACCACGAAAGTTTTATGTTTCCTTTTCCATCCTTACGCGGATAATTTAAATGAATAATGCTGGAAGGCGGACAACTATCAATATAATTTGCTTCTGCCCACATATCTTTCCATTGATTACTTACGCTACATTCAGCCGAATCTGGATAATCAATCGGCAAAATGCGAAATGCCGGATCAAGAATGTGGCAAGCCATATCACCCAAAGCACCAGTACCAAATGCCCACCAGCCACGCCAGTTAAATGGCAAATACGCAGGATTGTAGTCAATATATTTTGCGGGGCCCAGCCATAAATTCCAATCCAGTTCAGGCGGCACATCAAACTTTCCTGTTGGTGCAGGCAAGCCCTGCGGCCACACAGGCCTGTTTGTCCATGCATGCACTTCATATACTTTTCCAATTAAACCGGCATCATAAATTTCCTTACCTCTTCTCACTCCATTACCACTGCCACCCTGGTTGCCCATTTGTGTAACCACTTTGTATTTCTTTGCTGCCTGTGCCAAAATTCTGGCTTCGTAAATATCATGCGTAAGTGGCTTTTGCGTGTACACATGCTTGCCCAACTGCATGGCAGCAAGTGTGGCCACAGCATGTGTGTTATCAGGTATAGAAATGGAAACCGCATCAATCACATTTTTTTCTTTTTCCAGCATCACCCGAAAATCTTTGTAATAGCTTGCTTTTTCAAAACGCTTTCTCGATTCAGCAGCCATACGGTCATCAACATCACACAATGCAACAATATTTACTCTCGGGCTTTTAGCAAATTCAACTAAATCACCAGCACCCTTACCCCCCACACCAATGCCGGCAATATTCAGCTTATCACTTGGCGGTACATAACCTTTGCCCAGCACATGCCGGGGAACAATAAAAAAAGCGCCACCAACAATAGCGGTGTTGCGGATAAATTTCCGTCTGCTGTTTTGATTATCGGGTTTAGTAGTCATTAGAACGTTTTTTTAATAATAAGATAATGCTGGCTCTTTGCTTAATTGGCATTTTTAAAACAATCTTTTCAGCACATAACCTTTCAGTTGATATTGCGTTAATACAGTTTGTGCGGTTAATGAAATTTTTACTGATGGCAAAAAATCTTCTTTTGCAACATCTAAAAATGTCATTGCCTGGCCACAGGCAATAAATTTCGCACCCAATTTTTCCAGGCTTGTTATCAAAGGAATATTCGGATTGTCCATTTTGTATTTGTTTTGGTAAGCCGTGTTATTTTTAATGGCATCAAGTGCGGGGCCGTGTATTACAATCACAACATGCAATTTTTTTGCGGGAATTCCGGCTGCGGCATGCAGATTTAAAACACGAACGGCTTCCACCAATGCATCATTATATTCTTTAGCCAGCGAATCGGCATTATTTGAAACCACCTCAAACAACAATTTGTATTCAATTGATGCGTCAGGAATTTCATCTGCATTCGAAACAGGCATTACGCCACTGTTCTCGCCACATTCAGCAGCGGGTAAATCGCAATTTTTTTTAACCGTTCCCACTTGGCTTTATTGGCAAATTCGTTTTCTATTTTTATAGAATCAGCAGTAAACTGGCGTCGGTAATTTTTCCCTTTCTCAAGTAACAAGCTATCTTTTGCCAGCTTCAGGCTATCAGCTACCGCCAATGATTGGGAAAAGAGATAATTACCTATCAGAAAAGATAAAAGAAGGCAGAAGATTTTTTGCATGTCGTTTGGTTTTGGTAAAAGAAGATTTTTTTTCTTTAAGATAAATGAATGCAAACAATGACCAAAACAAATTTTTAAGTTTATAAAAAATTGAAAGGTGGAAATTAGCTGGAACGATTTTGAAAAAATTGACATCCGGATTGGAACAATCATAGAAGCAAAAGAATTTGCCAGGGCTAAAAAGCCGGCCTATCAGCTCACCATTGATTTTGGAAAAGAAACAGGTATTAAAAAATCTTCTGCCCAAATTACCATGCATTACCAACCGCAGGAATTAGTAAACAGGCAGGTGGTGGCCGTTATCAATTTTCCACCCAAAAACATTGCAGGGTTTATAAGTGAATGTTTAGTGCTGGGGGTGTACGACGACAATAATGATGTAGTTTTACTGAAACCTGACAAGCCGGTTAGTAACGGCTCCAAAATTGGCTGATGGCCGAAATGCAAACAACATATTACCACTCCCCCATTGGTTTGCTCAGAATTACTGCAACGGAAAATTTTATTACAGAAGTAAGCTTTAACGACAAAGTTCAAAAAGCTGAAACGAAGAAGAAGCTTCCTCCAATGCTTATTCATTGTGTAGAACAGTTGATTCAATACTTCAATGGTGAAAGAAGGAGTTTTGTTTTGCCACTTAACCAGCCAGGCACTGCTTTTCAAAAAGAAGTTTGGAATGAGCTGATGGGCATTCCGTTTGCAAAAACAATTTCTTATCTGGAGCTGGCACGCCGCACCGGCGATACCAAAGCCACCCGTGCTGTAGCTGCTGCAAATGGTAAAAACAATATTGCAATCATTGTGCCCTGTCACCGCGTAGTTGGCAGCAATAACGATTTGGTGGGTTACAGCGGAGGCTTATGGAGAAAAAAATGGCTGCTTAATCATGAAATGAAAGTGGCTTATGGGGTGCAGACGTTGTTTTAAGGACATCTTAATCTTATTACTGTATCGGGCGGTGAAGAGGTTTTAATCACAAAAACAAAACGTCGTGATAAACCATTTGCAGTGGCTGTTGTGCAAACCGTATCTGCAAATAAATTCCAATTAATACCGCTTGTATCTTTTACCCATAAGCAAATGGTGTCTGATGCTGCAGTTCTGCCACAACGTTCTACATAATATACATACGGACGATTTTGCTAAATATCATTATTAAAAGAGATAAATCTTTCACATTCTGAATCACATCTTTCAGGAGGTGTAGTAGCAATAAATAACATAGAATAACCTACAAAAATAATGGCCACAATTAGCCAGCGATATTTCTTCTGCATAGCTTATTTACTATAAGTACAGACAAGCCAAAGCCAAAAATTGTTTCAACGACATCCAGCCAGTCAAAGTAAAATAACGTGGCATCAACAGTTGTACAAACTCCTGAAATATTACAAAAAAAGCGGCGACGAGGAGCAGCAAGTAGTTACTGTTAAAATATCGGGCATTAACGATTACGATAGAGGAAGTGAATGAATAGGCCCAACAAAAATCAGGAAAGAGATTTAAAAATAACTGAAGAAATTTGTTGGAAACAGTATAGGGTGCAACGTTAAAAAAATTACCACAAAGGATTGTTGCCGAAAAGCAAGGTAGCAAAAAAAACCTAATACAAGTGGCAATAAAACATGCAAAAGAATTATGCGGCGCATGTTAACTCAATTCTTCCCGTGTAAAAGCAAAAGGCAAAAGCTGGCTGGCTGAGTTTAAAATCATCACTCTTCCTTTCATTCCTCCTAAAATAATGCGGAAAGGGCCAAACCTGTTTTCGAATTCCTGTAAAAATTGCCGGCACATGCCACAGGGTGAAATAGGATGATCACTGCTGGCAACATCGCTATCATAGCTTACAGCCATTGTGTTGATAGATGTTTGAGGATGCAATGAAGAAATGGTGGATAGCAAAACTCTTTCTGCACAAATACCTACCGGATAAGAAGCATTTTCCTGGTTGGTGCCTGTTAGCATTTCCCCATTTGCCAACAAAGCGGCGGCCCCTACATAAAATTTTGAATAAGGTGCATAGGCTTGTTTGGTTATCTGCCTGGCTGCATTCAATAATTCTTTGTCCTTCGCTTCCAGTTCATCACTGCTTTCAAAAACCAGGTAACTAATTTCAAGTTTTTGTTCTTTCATAATTGGGTTAAGTTACAAGAAACAAGGCACAAGATGTAAATCCTGTGCCTTGCATACATATTAGTTGGTTACTTAACAAACCTGAATAAACGATTCCACCTGGGACCTCCCTCCCAGCTAAACCAAATAAGCCAGGCCTTGCCAACCACTCTGTCTTCCGGAACAAATCCCCAAAAACGTGAATCCTGCGACTGATGCCGGTTGTCCCCCATCATCCAGTAATAATCCATTTTAAAAGTATAGCTGGTTACTTCTTTTCCATTCAGGTAAAACTTTCCATCCTTCATATAAAAATCGTTGTGTTCGTACACACGAATGGGTCGTTCATAAATGTAGTAGTTATGTTCGTTCAGCGGCAGTACAACTCCTTTCTTTGGAATCCATATCGGACCATAATTATCGATTGTCCATTTATTCATCGTAACCCATTTTGCCAGCGCAGGATCTGCATAGCTTAATGAATCGGCAAGAACGGGAGTAATCTGACGGGCAAAACCATTCTTTTTCATTTTTTCAACTGCCTCAGCAGTTAATGTCATTTGATAAGCATTATTGCCAAGAATTTGCACTTGCCTGTGGTCTGAGTTATCAACGCCATATTCTTCTTTCAATATGTCGGCATCAAATACCTGTCCGTTGGTAATAACCAAATAATCCATTTGTGATTTAGGCGGCAAGGGAGAAATTTGATTGTTGACATACACCGTTCCATTTACAATTTTTACTGAATCTCCCGCTACTGCCACGCATCGCTTAATGTAGTTGTCAGACTTATCTGCCGGATGAACAGCTAATGGATATTTAGTAGGATCACTCAATACAATTTTACGGCCCTGTTCTTCATCTCCTCTACCTTCTTCCCGCAATACCTGGTAGTAAGGATGTGCAGATTGATAATCGGGTAAATTGATAACGGTGTCGCCTGCAGGAAAATTAAAAACAACTGCATCACCTCTTTTTACCGGCGAAGCCCACCAGCGGATATAAGGAATTTTAATGGCGGTTGAATAAGATTTCCAGCTTGTACCGGGAACATAATTATGAATAAAAGGAATAGAAAGCGGTGTGTTAGGTAAACGGGGGCCATAACTAAGCTTGCTCACAAAAAGAAAATCATTCACCAGCAAACTTTTTTCCATTGAACCGGAAGGTATGGTGTAAGCTTCAAACACAAATGTGCGAATGAGGGTAGCAGCTACAATGGCAAAAATGGCTGCATCAAACCACTCCCTGGCTGTTGACTTCTTGTGTTTTTTTACTGCATCGGGACCTAAATATTTTACATCTTCTTTGTAAGCGATGTAAGGGAAATACACGGGTGCCAGCAATGCAGCCAGCGTATGGGCGCCAACAGAAAATTTGCCGAAGAGTTTTACAAACTCAATAAAAATACCGGGAGTGATAAACCAGCCAACAACAGGAATGAATTGCCAGAAAACCCAATGCCTTGGGCGGCGGGCCAGGGTTTCCATGATCGAGGTATTATAAAAAGGAATAAAAGCTTTCCAGGATTCTACGCCGGCTTTTTTAAATAACCTGGCTAATCCTAAAGACGGAAGAAAAACTAAAAGAACTTGAATCAGGTAAATAATCAACAGATGTTTAAAAGGCATAATGCTGTTTTAAATGCGGGCAAATTTATCATTTATAAATGCTAACTGAAAGATAAAAAGGGATAATACAACGGGTTCAATACTGCACATTACTTGGGCACCACGTAACTTTTCACATCATCCAGTGTAATTGTTTTGCCGGAAAGAATAATCAATCTCTCCACCACATTTCTCAATTCACGAATATTACCTGTCCAGTTGTAACTTTTCAGTGCTTCAATGGCATCCGCAGCAATTCCTTTTCTTGCTATGCCATAATCCGCGCAAATGTCATTAAGGAACTGTTCAACCAGCTCAGGAATGTCATCTCTTCTTTCATTTAATGAAGGCACATGAATGATAATAACACTGAGGCGATGATACAGGTCAAGGCGAAAGTTTTTCTCTTCAACCTCTTTGAGCAAATCTTTATTAGTAGCGGCAATTACCCGAACATCTACATTAATATCTTTATCAGCACCTACTCTTGTAATTTTTCCTTCCTGCAAAGCTCTCAGCACTTTTGCTTGTGCATTCAGGCTCATGTCTCCAATTTCATCTAAAAACAATGTGCCGCCATTTGCCTGTTCAAATTTACCAATGCGTTGTCTAATGGCAGATGTAAATGAACCTTTTTCATGACCAAACAGTTCACTTTCTATCAGTTCACTCGGTATGGCTGCACAATTCACTTCCACCAGCGGCCCTTTTGCCCGGCTGCTTTTTTCATGAATCCAACGGGCCACCAATTCTTTACCAACACCATTTTCACCGGTGATCAGCACTCTTGCATCAGTTGGTGAAACTTTCTCTATTGTTTCTTTTATTTTTTTAATTGGGCCTGAGCTGCCAATCATTTCCTGCACACGGTTAACTTTTCGCTTCAGTGATTTTGCTTCAGTAACCAGGCTGTTTCTTTCCATTGCATTGCGAATGGTAATGAGCAGCCGGTTAAGATCTGGCGGCTTGGAAATATAATCGTATGCTCCTTTTTTAACTGCTTCTACAGCCGTATCAATATTGCCATGCCCGGAAATGATAATGACAGGCACATCAGGATTTTTTTCACTTGCTTTCTGTAAAAATTCAATCCCATCAAGCTTTGGCATTTTAATGTCGCAAAGCACGACATCATAATTTTTTTCTTTGAATTTTTTCAGGCCTTCTTCGCCATCAGAAGCTTCTTCAATTTTGTAGCCTTCAAAAGACAGGATTTCACTCAGCGTTTTGCGGATTGCTTTTTCATCATCAATAATCAATATATCAGCCATCGGTTAAGGTGATTTTGACAAATGTAAATATTAAGATGAAAGGAACAAGCTGTAATAGAGAAAGGGCTAAAAAGTGAAAAAATTTTTTAAAAAAAAGAGGCCCGCATACAAATCCAGCCTGGTTATAAAATCCAATATCCTATGAAAAACCACAACAAAAATGGTGGTAAAAGATTAAAAGCACCAAACAACCCAATTGTTTTTTTGAATTGTTAATGAAAATTAGCGTGAGTCAACTGTATGGCAAACACATTAAATAACTACTTTTATCGGATATCATAAAAAACCGCGGCTTTCGCTGCGGCTTTGAAAGAGTAGATTGACATTTATTTTTTTAGATACATCACTTCTTTTACAAGGTTAACAGTCCTGGAAACATCAGGCAGGGCTGCTGCAACTAAATTGGGGGCATAGTGCAATGGTGCATCAGCAGAAGTAATGCGGCGAATGGGTGCATCCAGATAATCAAATCCTTCTTTTTGTATCCGGTAAGCTATTTCAGCAGACACTGAACCGAATGGCCATTGTTCTTCTACAATTACCAGGCGGTTGGTTTTTTTCACACTTTCCAAAATCGTCATCCAGTCAAGCGGACGAATGGTTCTGAGATCAATTACTTCTGCACTAATGTTTTCTTTTTCCAGTTCAGCGGCAGCAGCCACAGCTACTTTCATCATTTTATTAAAAGAAACAATGGTAACATCACTGCCCTGTTTCTTTACATCAGCTTTGCCTAATTCAATATAATATTCTTCATCCGGCACTTCCGATTTATCACCATAACTAATTTCACTTTCCATAAAAATGACAGGGTCTTCTTCATATCGAATAGCTTGTTTCAGCAAACCTTTGGCATCGTAACCATTGCTGGGAGATACTACTTTAATACCCGGAATATTCGCATACAAACTTTCAAAAGCGGTTGAGTGCTGGGCACCTAATTGCCCGGCAGAAGCATTCGGACCTCTAAAAACAATTGGACATGAAATTTGCCCACCGCTCATTGCCAGTATTTTAGATGCTGTATTTAAAATTTGATCGAGGGCTAATACAGCAAAATTCCAGGTCATAAATTCCACAATTGGCCTAAGGCCATTTTGAGCGGCTCCTACACCTACGGCGGCAAAGCCCAACTCTGATATAGGCGTGTCAATCACCCGGCGGGGGCCGAACTCAGCCAGCATACCCTGGCTCACTTTATAGGCACCGTTGTATTCGGCAACTTCTTCTCCCATTAAAAAAACCCGATCGTCTCTTCTCATTTCTTCACTCATAGCTTCACGCAAAGCTTCACGGTATGCAATAACTCTGGGCATAGTAAATTTTAATTTATGCAGGTTGAAATTTGGGTGGCAAAAATAGATTAGCAAACGGATAAAACCTAAAATGAAAAGCCCCGCCATAACCGGCAGGGCTGTATCAATTTTTTGTAGCTGCTTTATCTCACACCATTGCACTCATCAGCTAATGGCTGCATTTCAGCCTGTGTCATTTTACGGTTTGCTTCATCCGGTGAGTTGTAAATTTTTTTAATTTTTTTCAGCATGCAGTCACAATACTCTTTTGCTCTTTCAGGGGTAACATTCTTTCTTGCTGTTGATTCGCAGTTGTTCATAAACTGGTCTTCTTCATTTCTTGTCCAGCCGTAGTTTGTATTGCGATCATTCTTGTTGTCACGGTTGTCATAATTATCACGATTATCCCTGTTGTCACGATTATTCTTCATGCGGTCGTTATTGCAGGATGCAAAGGCAGCTACCAATAAAAAGAGGAATAAAATCTTTCTCATAATAATTTTGGTTTTAATGTGGTTTAGAAACATTCAAAGTACGAATGAAATAAAACTCAGCAAAAAATTATTCATCGTTTTGCAGGTAATAATTTTTTCAATAGTCATTGGCAAACGGCTTCATTAACTTTACAACGATGTCAGGCAATCATTACACAATTATTATTGTTGGCGGCGGGCCAATTGGGTTAGCTTGTGCCATTGAAGCAAAAATGGCTGGCCTTGATTATTTGGTTCTTGAAAAAGGAACATTGGTGAATTCCATTTATAATTATCCCACCAACATGACTTTTTTTTCTACATCAGAAAGACTGGAAATTGGTGGGATTCCCTTCGTATCAAACAACGCTAAGCCAACAAGACCAGAGGCATTAGAGTATTACCGCCGGGCAGCTGCTGTAAATAACGTAAATATTCATTTGTTTGAAAAAGTAACAGCCATTCACAAGTCGGATCATTTTTTTGCAATTCAAACAACAAAAGCACATTACTCAGCCAGTTTTGTGATTATTGCTACCGGCTTTTACGATATACCTTATTTATTAACTGTGCCAGGAGAAGATTTACCGAAAGTGAATCATTATTATAAAGACCCGCATTTTTATGCTTTTCAAAAACTGGCAGTGATCGGTGCAAACAACTCTGCTGTTGATGCGGCTTTGGAAACCTGGCGCAAAGGAGCAGAGGTAACCATGATTATTCGCGGCAGCCAAATTGGTGAACGTGTAAAATATTGGGTGAGGCCCGATATTGTGAACCGCATTGCTGAAGGCTCGATAAAAGCGTTCTTCAATTCAACCGTAAAAGAAATAAGAGAAAGAGAAATAGATGTGTTAACGCCTGAAGGAATGATAACCATTGAAAACGATTGGGTGCTGGCTATGACGGGCTATCAGCCCAATCTTGATTTTTTAGAAAGTATTGGGATAGAGTTAAGCAATGATGCTGTGCGCCGGCCGGTAGTAAACGAGCTGACTTATGAAACAAACATCCGAAATATTTTTTTGGCAGGAGTAATTTGCGGAGGAATGAATACTCACCGGCTGTTTATTGAAAATTCAAGAGAGCATGCAAAAAGAATTTTAAAAGCAATTGCTGAAAAAAAAACTTAGTGATATTGTTTTTATTTCTCGTCAAGCAGCTTCATCATCAGCCAGTCATTCTGTACATCATTTCCAAGTACGAAATCGTGTTCACCAAATTTTTCGAATCCCCATTTTTTATAAAAAGCGATGGCCTTTTCATTCTTTTCCCAAACTCCCAGCCATAAAATTTCTTTATTTAATTTTTTGGCTTGTTCAATAGCTGTTTTCATTAAAGCTGTACCTACACCTGTTCCTTTTGCTGCATCGTCCACATATATTCTTGCCAGTTCCAATGACGAACGTCTTTCGAATGCCGAGTAACTGGTTCTACTTCTTAAAAACAAATAGCCAACAGGCTGGCTGTTATTGAATGCAAGAAAGAAAATGTTGTTTGCATCTCTTACTTCTTCTGCCAATGCCTGGTAGGTAAATTGTTCATTTAAAAATTTATCCAGATCAGCCTGTGTATTTTGGCTGGCAAATGTTTGGTAAAAAGTTGTGCGGCTTAGGCTGGCAATAAGATCAGCATCAGAACTTGTGGCGCGGCAGATAAAAACTGAAAGCATAAAAAAAGTCCGAAATTTCAGAGTGAAAATTCGGACTTTTCTGTGATCCCGCTGGGACTCGAACCCAGGACCCCAACATTAAAAGTGTTGTGCTCTACCAGCTGAGCTACGAGATCCACCGACCGTTTTTTTGAACGGAGTGCAAAAATAAGTGCAGGGAGATTACACACCAAAAGATTTTAAATTTCCTACCGGCAATTTTATAAATCGCAACAATTATTCCGGCATTTCATCAAAAAATTACATCTGCTGTTTTTGCTTTAGGTTTGCCGCAACAATCCACTTTTCCATGCATGATTTTTTTAAAGACAAAATTGTAGCCATTACAGGCGGCAGCGAGGGTATTGGCAAAGCACTGGTGCAGGCTTTGCTGCAGCAGGGTGCAAAAGTTGCTACCTGTGGCCGCAGTCATGATAAACTTTATTGCCTGCAAACCGATTACGCTTCTTTTCCACTGCACACAACCATTACTGATGTTAGCAATGAAAACGATTGCCGCCGGTTTATTGAATCAACTATAAAAGTTTTTGGCGGCATTGACATACTGATTAACAATGCAGGCATTTCAATGCGGGCAGAATTGAAGAATGTGCAGGTGGATGTGATACGCAAAGTGATGGACATAAATTTTTTTGGTACCGTTTACTGCACCAAGTTTGCCCTGCCATCTATTTTAGAAAGAAAAGGAGTGATTGTTGGTGTTTCATCAATTGCCGGTTACCGTGGCCTGCCGGGCAGAAGCGGTTACTCAGCTTCAAAATTTGCATTGCAGGGCTGGCTAGAAGCAATTAGAACCGAACTACTGGATAGCGGCGTGCATGTAATGTGGGTCTGCCCTGGTTTTACTACTTCAAACATTCGCAACGCAGCATTAAACAACAAAGGAGAAAGCCAGGGTGAAAGCCCCATGGATGAAGAAAAAATGATGACTGCTGAGCGTTGTGCGGAAATTATTTTAAATGCCATTCGCAAGCGAAAAAGAACAGTGGTTATGACCTTTACCGGAAAACGAACTGTTTTTATGAACAGGTTCTTTCCACGCATGGCTGATAAATTTACCCGCAGGTTTTTTTATAAAGATGGAAAGTTGGTTAAATAATTTTAGATTTTAGATTGCGGATTTTAGATTTATCCCCCGATCTAAGCATTTAACCTACATCTAAAATCTAGGCTCAGGAATCTAAAATCAATTCATGCCATTACTAACCCTTACTTCTGATATTGGTAGCCAGGATTACCTGGTTGGTGCAGTAAAGGCGCAACTATTAAAAGTTAACCCGCTTTTTCAAATCGTTGATATTTCACACAACATTCCACCGTTTAATTATCCGCAGGCTGCATACGTGTGCCGCAGTGCTATCAAAAACTTTCCGCCTTATACATTCCACATCATTCTGGTAAATCTTTTTGAAACCAGGCCGGAGCATTTGTTGTTTGCCTTTCATAACAATCAATATTATTTGTGCGCTGATAATGGATTGCTCACAATGATACTGGAAGAGAAACCAGAACTGGTGATCGGTCTTCCTTTGGAAAAAACTGTTATTAAAAACACTGTTTACTGCACACAGGTTATGGCCGAAGCCATCAATCAAATTGCAAATGGGCAATCAATTAAAGATATAGGTGTGGAAGGCATCAGCTTTATTGAAAAAAATCCTTTGCGGCCCCTGCTGGGCGATAACTGGATAGAAGGGCAAATTATCTTTATTGACAATTTTGAAAACGTAATTGTAAACATTACCCGTGAGCAATTTGAAGAACAACGCAAAGGCCGTCATTTTAAAATTGTTTTTAAAAGAGATGAAGTGATAGAAACAATTAGCGAATCTTATGCAGATGCACCAGAAGGCGAAAAGCTGGCCATGTTCAACAGTGCCGGTTACCTTGAAATTGCCATTAATAAAGGAAATGCGGCAGGCTTGTTTGGATTGAAAGGCTTTACCGAAAAAACAAACAAAGTTTCTACAATTATGCAAAACCAGTTATTTTATCAAACAGTGAGAATATTTTTCGAGTAACCAAAAATCTGTTTTTGTTCTTACCCAATTCTTTTTTATCACAATGAACATAATGAACCACAAGGGGAACACCCTGGCCTTTGTTGTTTCAAAGCATGCATCTTAAAAACACTCATAAAATCTGAAATCGTAAACCTGAAATCTTCTCTCTAACCCCTATTTTTGTCTCCTTGTAAAAAACCCACCTGTTTATGAATTTCAGAAAGATAAACAACATCACTGGCTGGATAATTGGACTTATTGCCTGCACGGTTTACATAGTTACACGTGAAGGAAGCAACAGCTTTTGGGATGTTGGTGAGTTTACCGCATCTGCTTATAAAGTACAAATGCCCCACCCACCTGGTGCACCCTTGTTTGTATTGCTGGGCCGTTTTTTTGTTGTCTTGTTTGGAAATAATCCGCAACACGCAGCCCAGGCAGTAAACTTAATGAGTGCTGTTGCCAGCGGTGTTACCATCTTATTTTTATTTTGGACCATTACCCATTTTGCCCGCAAAATGTTTGTAACCGTGGGGGAAGAATTAACCAGCAACCAGATTTTTACAGTTATGGCTGCAGGTGTAGTTGGGTCGTTGGCCTATTGCTTTAGTGATACATTTTGGTACAGTGCAGTAGAAGGTGAAGTATATGCGCTTTCATCTTTTTTTACTGCCCTTGTTTTTTGGGCTATGTTGAAATGGGAACATGCTGATGAAAAAGCCGGCAACGATGAACTGGCAAAAGCAAGAGTTGACAGATGGATAGTGTTCATCTTTTTTGCCATGGGCCTTTCGATCGGCGTTCACTTGCTAAACCTGTTAACCATTCCAGCCATTGTAATGATCTATTACTTCCGCCGGTATAATTATACACCCTGGGGGGTCGTTGGTGCATTTGTTATTGGCTGTTTAATCACAGGATTGGTTCAGGTAGTAATCATTCAATACTCCATGAAAGCCGCAGGCCTGGTAGATATATTTTTTGTCAATGACCTGAACATGGGATTCTTCTCGGGTTTCACTTTTTATTTTCTGTTGATAGGTGCATTAATTGTTTCAGGCCTTCGCTTCAGAGCTAACAAAGTTTCTCCACCTGTACTATCAATTTGGTTAGGTTTAATACTGGCACTTTTGTTCTTACCATGGATATTAAAAGGAGAGTCAGGAGCCGGCAAAGTGCTTAAGTTTTTATTGTTGGTGGCTGTTGGCTTTGTTGCTTACACATTTAAGCCGTCTGCATTTAAAGGAATTAAGCTGGCACTGTGGTGCTATGCTTTTATGATGCTGGGTTATTTTTCTTATCTCACTCCTATGATCCGGTCCAATGCTAATCCCGCCATTGACATGAACAATGTTGACAACCCGATGAATCTTGTTTACCTGCTGGGACGTGAGCAATACGGATCTCAACCTATTTTTTACGGACCGCATTATGTTGCCCGTTATAAGCCCGATCCATCCAGCCGCAATGGTGTAGAAATGAAAAAGGGCGAAATGAAATATGTGAAGAATGATTCTTTAAAAAAATACATCCCCATTGGTACAGATGATGAGCCCACTTTTGAAAGTGAAGATATGCAAGTGTTTCCCCGTGTATGGGACAGAAGCAACGAACAGGGGCATGCACAGTTTTATGCGGACTGGTTGAATTTGTATGAAAGAGACTTACAGGGAAATATTACGGGGTATAAAGCCCCAACGTACGGCGATAATATTAAATGGTTCTTTACCTACCAGATGGGCTTAATGTACTGGCGATATTTTATGTGGAATTTTGCCGGCCGCCAAAACGACGTGCAGGGGTTTGGAAATGTCCGGGATGGAAACTGGATTTCAGGCATATCTTTTATAGATAATCAAATGCTGGGCGACCAAAGTAAAATGCCTGAAAGCAGTACAACCAATAAAGCTCACAATAAACTTTATCTGCTCCCCTTCCTGCTTGGTATTTTGGGCTGCGTTGTTCAGTTTATAAGAAACAGGAAAGATTGGATAGTTACCTTTTTGCTGTTCTTCTTTACAGGCATTGCCATTGTAATTTATTTGAACCAGCCCGGTAACCAGCCAAGAGAAAGGGATTATGCCTACGCCGGATCTTTTTATGCATTCGCTATCTGGATCGGCTTAGCTGTTCCGTCAATTGTAAGGCTGGTAAGAGAAGCCGATACCAAAACTTTCTTCAACAATACTCTTGGTATGGGGGCTGCTCTTTCTTTTCTTATTGGGTTAATGAGCTTTGCATGGCATACCTCGTTTTTGGCAGCGGTTATGATTGCCGCTATGTACACATTGTTTACCGCTGTTGTAGTTATGCTGATCAGGTCTGCATCTAAAGGAAAAAATCTCAGGCTCATCAATATTTTGGCGGCAACTATTTGTGCTATTGTACCTATACTGATGGCACAGCAGGAATGGGATGACCATGACCGCAGCAAAAAACGCCTCGCCAGCGATATAGCAAGAGATTACCTAGAAAGCTGCGCACCCAATGCCATACTCATCACTTTTGGAGATAATGATACCTACCCGCTGTGGTATGCACAGGAGGTAGAAGGCGTTCGCCCTGATATCCGCATTATCAATAATAGTTTGCTGGGTATTGACTGGTACATTAATCAGCTTCGTTACAAAATAAACCAGAGCGACCCGATAGATGTGATCTGGACTCCTGAGCAAATTGAAGGACATAACCGCGAATACATGGAATACCAGGCCGACCCCCGGGTGGATCCGAATAAATTCTATTCGTTGTATGATGTGATGAAAAATGTTTTAGGCTCTCCTGTTATTGATCCCGAAACAAAAAGAGATGAAGGCCCTCAAACCTTTCCTGTAAAACGTTTCATGGTTCCTGTTGATACTTCTTTTGTTCGTAAAAACGGAACTGTAAATGCAAAGGACACAACGCTGCCCTACATACAATTTGAATTGCCGGGAGAACCGGGCAGCCGTATTGGCTTTACCCGCAGCGATTGGATGATACTGAATATTATTGCAGCCAATGGCTGGAAAAGGCCAATCTATTTTACTTCACCTTACACTGCACTTGGTTTTGGAAATTATTTGCGCAAGGATGGCTTAACCTATCGCCTTGTACCGGCCGTGCAAAAAAGCAACCAGCAAAATTGGGTGGTAAGAACATTTATGACGGCAACCAATGATGATGTAATGCTGGATAACCTGTTAAATAAGTTTGTTTACACCAGCAAGCCGGGAGTTTATTTTGATGAAGAAAATCGCCGCCATGCTTTAAATCTTCGTTCTACCTATGCTGAAGCCGCAGGCAACCTGGCAGATAAAGGCAGAAAAAAAGAAGCATTAAAGCTGCTGCAGAAATGTGAAAGCTTCATCAACAGCAAGGACCTGCCTTATGCAATGATCGGTCGTGACAACGGGCATAATATTAATGGCCTAGTTTACCTGGAAGCTTGTTACAAAGCCGGAAATTTTGAACTGGCTGAAAAAGTAAAAGCTGCCTTAAAGAAAGATCTTGAAGAACAAAAGGCTTACTACGAATATTTAAGAAATAACAAAGAGGATTTATACGGTGGATTTGACGGGCAAAATGGCGAAGCATACCGGAACGATCGGTTGCTGGACCTGCTTGATTTCTTGGATCAGCAATACAACCCGAAAGCTCAAACACAAAAAACAATCGAAACAAACCAGCCTACCATAACAAATATTGCCAAGCCCGGCAGTGACACACAGAAAAAAGTGGACAGTAACAAATAAACTCTGAACGATAAGGTGAAAATCCCGGCCACATAGCCGGGATTTTTATTTAATTCAAACTTTCAATTCTTTTAATTGTTCTAAAGAATAGATGCCCATTGAAAAGACGTAAATTGTAATACAGTTTAAGTTGCTTTATTCGGCCCCAACTTCAAACACGCAAACTCCGAACTCAAAACTTATGATCGGACACCATTTCAAAAATTTTGATCCAAACGATCAGGGCAAAACCCGGTTTGAACAATTGCTGGATATTTTTACACAGCTGCTCACGTATACAAGCGGCGATGTGGCTGAAGCCCTGCAATGGTTGAATCAGATTGACCGGGAATATAAATTAACTGACGATGAATATGGCATTGGTGATTTTGTGGATGAATTAAAAGAGAAAGGTTACCTCACTGAAGAAAATCAAACCCGTCAAATAAAAATCACTCCAAAAACTGAACAAAGCATTCGCAAAAGAAGTCTGGAGGAAATTTTTGGCAAGCTGAAAAAAACAAAACAGGGAGATCATCATACATTCAAGCCCGGGCAGGGAGATGAAATAAATCCAGAAACCAGGCAGTTTCAGTTTGGCGATATGCTGGAGCAAATTGATTTTACCCAGTCCATCCGCAATGCACAGATCAACCACGGCATCGAAAGCTTCAGCATGCAGGAAGATGACCTGGCCATTAGAGAAACGGATTTCAAAGCACAAACTTCTACCGTGCTGATGATTGATATTTCCCATTCAATGATTTTATACGGTGAAGACAGAATTACCCCGGCAAAAAAAGTTGCGATGGCATTGAGTGAGCTAATCACCACAAAATATCCGAAGGACACATTGGATATTGTTGTGTTTGGTAACGATGCCTGGCCTGTTGAGATAAAAGACCTCCCTTACTTGCAGGTGGGGCCCTACCATACAAACACAGTAGCAGGTTTGGAATTAGCGATGGATATTTTGCGGAGAAGAAAAAATCCGAACAAGCAAATTTTTATAGTAACGGATGGAAAACCTACCTGTTTAAAAATTGGTAAGCGGTATTATAAAAACAGTTTTGGGTTAGACAGAAAGATAACCAGCCGTTGCTTAAATCTTGCAGCGCAATGTAAAAAGCTGAAGATACCCATTACTACGTTTATGATTGCCACTGACCCGTATTTGCAAAGATTTGTGCAGGAGTTTACAGAGACAAATAATGGCAAAGCTTTTTTTGCAAGCCTTGACAGGCTGGGAGCATTTATTTTTAAAGATTTTGAAAGTGGAAAACGCAAAACGCTTTATTGATAATCAGAACCAGTATTTGGGGAGATTAGCCTGATAAAACAGAAATAATGTATAAGTATAAATACAGCGATATTACAGAGAAGATCATTGGTTCTTCAATGAAAGTGCATGCCGCACTTGGCAATGGCTTTCAGAAAGTGATTTACCAAAGAGCATTAGAAATTGAAATGCATGAAGCAGGGTTACAGTTTGCAAGAGAATTGAGCATGCCAATTTTTTATAAAGGCCGTAATATTGAGGAAAGAGGAGTTGATTTTTTTGTTGAAAATAAGATCATGGTTGAGTTAAAAGCAATCATTCAATTAGAAAATGTTTACCTGGCACAGGCAAAGAATTATTTAGAAGCATACAATATGCAGGTTGGACTATTAATAAATTTTGGAAGTATCAGCCTCCAATTTAAAAGGATAGAAAACCCAAAATTTAAAGAAACCTTTTTTCCTCAAAATCCTTAAATCTACCCAGATCGTGGTTCAGACAAAAAACATAAAAACCCTCGGTGAGTTAAAGAAAAGCGGCTATAAAACCCGCAGCATAAAAGATGAGATCAGGGAAAATCTTATTCTCAAACTTAAAAAAAAAGAAACCACCTTCCCGGGCATCATCGGTTATGAAGACAGCGTAATTCCCGACGTGGAAAGAGCTTTGCTGAGCAAACACAATATTTTGTTTTTGGGCTTGCGCGGACAGGCAAAAACAAGAATGGCCCGCCAAATGATCGAACTGCTTGATGAATGGATACCTGCCATTGCGGGCAGTGAGATCAACGATGATCCGCTAAAGCCTGTTTCAAAATTTTCGCTCGACCAGATTGCGGCTTATGGTGACGAAACACCTATTCACTGGATTCACCGCAGTGAACGGTATGGTGAAAAACTGGCAACACCTGATGTAAGTGTTGCCGATCTTATTGGAGATGTGGACCCTATTAAAGCCGCAAACCTTCGCCTGAGTTTTGCAGATGAAAGAGTGATCCATTACGGCATCATTCCAAAAAGTAACCGGGGCATTTTTGTAATTAATGAGCTGCCTGACCTGCAGGCACGCATACAGGTGGCCCTGTTTAATATTTTAGAAGAAGGTGATGTACAGATAAGAGGATTTAAATTGAGAATGCCGCTGGATATTTTATTTGTGTTCACTGCCAACCCCGAAGACTACACTAACCGCGGTGCCATTGTTACGCCGCTGAAAGACCGCATCGAAAGCCAGATACTTACTCACTATCCTAAAGATGTGGATACGGCTTTAACCATTACAGAGCAGGAAGCAGAAATTCATAAAGAGCAAAAAGCAAAAGTGAAGATCAGCGACCTGGTAAAAAGATTGATTGAGCAGGTGGCATTTGAAGCCAGGGCCAGTGAATTTGTGGATAAGAAAAGTGGCGTGAGTGCCCGGTTAACTATTTCCGCATTTGAAAATGCTGTGAGTTCAGCCGAAAGAAGAGCCATCATCAACAACGAAAAACAAACACAGGTTTGGATCAGCGACCTGGTGGGCATCATTCCTTCTATTACCGGTAAAATTGAATTGGTGTATGAAGGTGAACAGGAAGGTCCCTACCAGGTAGCAATGAATTTACTGGACAAAGCTATCCGCTCACAGTTCGTTCAATACTTTCCCAATCCTGATCAATTAAAAAAAAGAAAATCGCAGGAAGGAAAAGATGAAACTCCTTACCGGCCAATCATCACTTGGTTCGATAAAGGCAATCACGTTAATTTATTTTTTAACCTCAGCGATGAAGAAAAATTGCTGAACCTGTATAAAGTGGACGGCCTGCAGGCCCTGGTTAAAAAGTTTTTTAAAGGTGCCAATGAAAAAGAAGCAGCCCTGCTAATGGAATTTGTGCTGCATGGCCTCGCTGCTTATTCACTCATCAGTAAAAAAGTAATAGAAGGAAAAATTGAGTTTAAAGACCTCATGGGCTCCATGCTGAATTTTGGGAAGAATTACGAGGAAGAGTTTGATGAAGAAGCGTAACCAAACCGTACCTTGTCATGCCGAACTTGTTTCGGCATCTATTATTCTTCGAAATCGAATGAAACGATATTACGTCTATATTATGACGAATATAAAACGTACGGTATTTTATATATTGTCGTAACCAACAACATTCAAACCAGCGTATATCAACACTGAAATGGTGGAGGTTCTATTTTCACTTCCAAATACAAATGCCATTATCTCGTTTATTTCGAAGATTTCACGCAAATAACGGATGCGATAGCCAGAGAAAAACAATTAAAGAACTGGCACCGTGAATGGAAGATCAATCTCATTAAAAAAGAAAACCCGTTATAACAAGGTTTAGCGGCTATGTGGTAAATCGTACAGTTGTCATGCTAAGCTTCTCTCAACATCTGTTCACCTTGTAGCAGTTATCATGCTGAGCTTCTCTTAGCATCTATCTCGCAAATCAATTTAAGATGCCGAAACAAGTTCGGCATGACATCTTTCCTGCTTAGCTTTTCTCAGCATCTGTTTCACACCACATTCACCTCTCTCTCCAAATCCACTCCAAATTTTCCCTTTACGCTCTGAAGAATTTCTTCACTCAGCTTATAAATCTCTTCTCCTTTTGCGTTGCCGTAATTCACTAACACCAACGCCTGCTTTTCATAGCAGCCGGCATCACCGCGACGAAAACCTTTCCAGCCGCATTGCTCAATTAACCAGCCGGCAGCAAGTTTCACTGTGCCATCGGCATTTTCATATCCAACAATTGCCGGAAATTTTATTTTCAGTTCTTCAAATTTTTCTTTTGCAACTGAAGGATTTTTAAAAAAGCTGCCTGCATTACCAATTACATCAGGATCCGGAAGCTTTGATGAACGAATGTTGATGACTGCCTGTGAAATGGCTGCAATGCTCAATTCCTTCACTCCCATTTTTTCCAGTTCCTGCTGAATGGCGCCATAGCGGGTGTTGTAGGTAGGAACTTTATTGAGGCGGTATGTAACGCTGGTTATTGCAAACTGGTTTTTATATTTTTTTTTGAACACACTTTCGCGGTAGCCAAACCCGCAATCGGCATTACTGAAAACATAATTGGCTCTTTCCTGCAGATGAAAAGCTCTGAGCTCATGAAAAACCTCTTTGATCTCCACACCGTATGCGCCAATGTTCTGCATGGGCGATGCACCCACATTACCCGGAATGAGCGAAAGATTTTCAACACCGGCCCAGTTATTGGCAATGCAATGCAACACAAACTGGTGCCAGTTCTCCCCGGCACCTGCTTCTACATATACATGGTTATCGTCTTCTCTCAGAATTCTAACTCCTTTAATCTCATTTTTCAAAACCAATCCATTAAAATTCCGCGTAAAAAGAATATTGCTGCCTCCACCCAGCACAAGTATCTCTGACAAATTCGCTGGCGGCTTTGCTTCCAGCAGTTCTTCAACAGAGCAAAACCGGGCAAATTGCTTTGCCGTAACATCAATTCTAAAACTGTTATAAGGCCTAAGAGAAATATTTTCCTGCGTTTGCATGGCGTCTAGGTGCACAAAGAGCACAAGAGATAAACAACGAACACAAACATCTTTGGATCCTTCGTTGTACTTAGTGTACCTTGTGTTTCATTTTTTTACAAGAATACAGGAAAATTTCATGCCCGGAAAAACAGCAACCATTGCCGGTGCCACAGGATTAATTGGCGGTGAATTATTGCGCCTTCTTTTGTATGATACAGCATTTACTTCTGTAAGAATCCTCATTAGAAGACCTCTTTCCCTCAGGCATCCCAAACTGGAGAAAAAGATTGTTGACTTTTCCGATGCAGACTCACTGCTCGTTGCACTTACAGGTAGCGATGCCGTGTTTTGCGCAGTGGGCACCACGCTGCAAAAAGTGAAGGGAGATAAAGCTGCCTACAGTAAAATAGATTATGATATACCCGTTAACCTTGCAAGGTTTTGTAAAATGGTAGGCTGCGAAACCTTTGTACTCATCTTATCGGTTGGTGCCGATAGCAACAGCAAAAATTTTTATTTGAAGCTGAAAGGAGAAGTGGAAGAAGAGGTTAGGAAAATCGGCTTACGATCGGTTTATATTATGCGGCCATCAATGCTATTGGGTAAAAGAGAAGAATTCAGGCTGGGAGAAAAAATTGGAAAAGGATTGATGAAAGCCTTTTCATTTTTACTGCCGTCAAAATACAAACCCATCCATGCAGCTGCTGTAGCCAGGGCAATGATGAATGCTGCGAAAAAAAACGAAACAGGTTTTTGGATTTGGGAATATAGGGAGATGATAGACAGCTAGAGACCATTACGTTAAACACTACTAACCTGAAACTTTAAAACAAGAATGCTGCCCCGAAGTATTTGTGCACTGGAAGGTCTTCCTTTAGGGACATTCAAAGAGTATCCACATCCACCACCACTCCCACTGCTTTGAAACTTCTTTCATTATGCAGCAAAGCCACCTGATATAGAATATCTTTTTTGCATTGAGTGATCAGCTGTCCGTCTTTGGGCAGCTTCAGCAGCATCTCCATCAAATACTGGTTTCGTAATCGGCCAATCACCGGCTCGGCAGGACCGACAATATATTTTCCGTACCCGCCTGCCGGATAGGTAGGTTTATTTTTTAAGCCGTTGGCAAAAAATAAAGCTGCTCTTTTAACTACGTCTTTCATTTTGTGCTTAAAGCTTACATGTATCAGTCGTGAAAATGGCGGGTAAAAAAATTTCTTCCTGTTTTCCAGCTCTGCATCAAACATGGCGCGGTAATTATGCTGCTGCACATATTGCAGAACCAAATGCTGTGGCTGTATTGTTTGTATCAGCACTTTGCCGGCAGCCGGCTCACCGGGTTT
>PSMD01000008.1:48433-50293 GCA_040289925.1 Chitinophagaceae bacterium
ACCGGGTTTTCTCCCTGCCCTTCCACTCACCTGCTCCATCAATTGAAAAGCCCTCTCATTCACCCGGAAATCGGCAAAATGCAAAAGTCCGTCAGCATCTAAAATGCCCACCAGGTCAACATTATCAAAATCGAGGCCTTTTACCACCATTTGTGTACCTACCAGCACATCAATTTTTTGCTGCTCGAATTGCTGTATCAACACATCATGCGCATTTTTTCCCCGCACTGCATCTACATCCATCCTGGCAATCTTTGTTTGCGGAAATTCTTCCTGCAACTGCTCTTCTATTTTCTCAGTCCCAAAATTTCGCTGTACAAAGTTGTGACTGCCGCAGGCCGCACATATAGTAAGCGGCGGGTATGTAGTGCCGCAGTAATGACAAACCAGTTTATTTTTTTGCTTGTGAAAAGTGAGTGATACATCGCAATACCGGCATTGCGGTATCCATCCGCAGGCCGTACAAACCTGGTAAGGTGAATACCCCCGGCGGTTTTGAAAAAGAATAACCTGTTTGTTTCTTTCCAAAATTTCTTTTATGGACTGCAACAATTGTGGCGAGAGAGTGATCTTGCTCCTGTCCTTCTGCACAATTTTTTTGGTGTCAATGATCTCGATTTCCGGCAATTTCACATCACCATAACGCAGCATCAATTCAACCAAACCATATTTACCTGTTACTGCGTTGTAATAACTTTCCAGCGAAGGTGTGGCGCTACCCATCAAAACTTTTGCCTGGAAAATAGAAGCAAGAAAAACAGCCGCATCACGTCCGTTATAACGGGGTGCCGGGTCCTGCTGCTTAAAGCTGCTGTCATGTTCTTCATCACAAATGACCAACCCCAGGTTTTGGTAAGGAAGAAAAACCGAGGAACGGGCCCCCAACACAATTTTCAGCTCTCCATTCTTCACCTTATTCCAAATTTCCACCCTTTCATTTTGTGAGAAACGGGAATGATAAATACCAATGTAGCCGCCAAAATGTTTTTGCAGCCTTCGGATGATCTGAGAAGTCAGCGCAATTTCCGGCAGCAAATACAACACTTGCTTGCCGCTGCGAATATATTCTTCGATCAGCTTAATGTACAAATGCGTTTTGCCGCTGGAAGTAACACCATGAAAAAGGCAAACTTGCTTTTCCGAAAAAGATTGCCTGATCTTTTCCAACGCTTCCTGCTGTACAGCGGTCAACTCAAAGTCAATTGAAATATCCCTGGGCAAATACTGGATTCGATCCACGTTTCTTTTCTCTGTGCGTAAAATATTTTTCTCCACCAATCCTTTCAACTGCGCATCGGAAGCGCCGGCTTTTTTCAGCAGCTCTGTTTTTGTAACCTCACCAGTGGTTTTTACAAAATGCAGGTAACTCAGTAAAAGTTCCAGTTGCTTTGGGGCTTTTGTCCAGTTATTTAACAGGTCCGCCAGCCTGTCTTCATTATGATAGTCCGGGTTCAGTAACACATAGGTTTCTTTTTTGGGAGAGTAGCGCTGCTTCAATGCTTCCCAAACAAAGCAAGCTTTTTTATTGATCAGGCGATTGATAACCGGGTAGAAGTGTGAGGAATCGAGTATTTGTTGCACTTCGGTCAGCTTCAATTCTTTTTTTAAGAAGAGAGCTTCGGCTACCAGGTACTCATCATGATCAAGTGCAGAAAAATCTTCCCCGTATTCTTCATTAAAAATTAATATGGTTTCGCTTGACAATTTAAAATGAGAAGGAAGTGCGGCAGCCATCACTTCTCCTTCGCTGCACATGTAATAAGATGCGATCCATTCCCACAACTGCAACTGCTCAGCAAACACTACGGGCTCTGCGTCCAGCACATTCAAAATTTCCTTGGCCTCAAAAAACGCCGGCTC
>PSMD01000008.1:50417-68474 GCA_040289925.1 Chitinophagaceae bacterium
TTGGAAGAGCAAGGGGGATAATGATCTCGGCGAACATGAAAATGGATGAATGTGATTTCCGCTTGTCAGTGTGCAATTTAAGCAAACTGCCTATGCAGGGTATAAAAACAATTCAACACCCAACCTGCTGACCGGCAGGCAGGCACACAACACAAATCATTTCCGCGTCCAGCTAGCCCCATATTCCTTCAGTTTGCTGCTCATGATCTCAAAAACTTTATTTTTTAAGGAAGAAATATCAGCCGATGTCAAACCGTCTACGGGTATTTCGTCCAGGTAAACCACTCTTATCCTTCCCGGATTTACTGCATTGAAATGATTTCGCGGCATGCGGTCAAAATTGTCGAGAAACAAAACCGGTTTGATGGGAGTTTGCGTTTCAATAGCCACTCTGAATGCTCCATTATAAAATTCTTTCAGCGGTTGACTGGTCATGTTAAATGTTCCTTCAGGAAAAACCACTACCGAAATATTTTTTTTCAATAAGGATTTTATAGCCTGCAGGCTTTTAGTCCGGTCGCTCAGTTTATCCCGTTCCACTGCAATAACGGCCTTGCCATAAATAAAACCGAACAGCGGTATTTTTTTTATTTCAGCCTTTGCCAGCACACGGGCTGGCTGCCTGATTACAGTAACCAGTAAGGCTGCATCGAGGTAAGAAATATGATTAATCACAAAAATGCAGGTTTTTTTTTTATCATGAGGACCTTCATAAATAATTTTAATCGGGGCAAAGCCCATGGTAAAACAAATATCCCCCCATATTGTACAGAGGGCATATATCATATTGCCGCCTCTTATTTTGCCAAACAACGAAGCAATAAGCATAAATGGAAACAGCAGCATCATTACCAGTACAAACACCGTCATAATATAAACCAGGAATATGCGCTGCAGGATCTTCTTCATCAATTTCTATTTTGATATTTTTTATCATCGCCCGGGCAATCGCATTGCCATTCTTTACTGATATCTATTACGGTGACCACTTTTGTTTTTTCATCGCACTGCGCAAACACAACTCTTATTTTTTGATTATCCTCCGTCTTTCCTTCAACAGCATAAGTGGGACAAGGTTTATCTTTTATATCAGATTTCCTGTAATTAATCTGCCCGCTTTGCATGATCTTTTTTATTTCGTCTTCAGTTATCATACGACAATCCATTCTGCATTTTGCATGCCGGGTGTATTCCAGGAAAGAAATTCTTCTGTCGAAACCGTGGTTGCGGTTAACTGAATTTTCATTTGCTAAACCGTTCTTTTGATTGGATTCATGCTGGCAGCGACGAATAAAAAATAACAGGGATGCCACTGCAACAAGAATAAAATAGGGGATGGCTTTTTTCAGGTTCATTCGTGCAAGTTTAAAGTAATTTATGATACAGACTTCTATCCTCTATTGGTAACACAACTCTCATATCCAAATCCGCATACCACCGTATCTTTGCCGCCTTATGGCAGAAGCAAGAACAGTGGCGTTTCATACATTGGGCTGTAAGCTTAATTTTTCAGAAACCTCTACGCTTTCCCGTATGCTGGAAGCTGACGGTTTTCAAAAGAAAGAATTTACAGACCAGGCCGACGTGTATGTCATCAACACCTGTTCGGTTACTGACAACGCCGACAAAGAATGCCGGCAGCTTGTCAGGAGAATTCAAAGAAAATCACCGGAAAGTTTTGTAGTAATTACAGGTTGTTATGCGCAATTAAAACCGAAAGAAATTGCTGAAATTCCGGGAGTGGACCTGGTGCTGGGTGCATCGGAAAAATTCAATCTTTCTCAACACATAAAAGAACTGACAAAGGGTGATGCGGCAAAAATCTGCAGTTGCGATATTGAAGAGATTTCGGGGTTTCACTCATCTTATTCCATAAATGACCGAACAAGAACTTTTTTAAAAGTACAGGATGGCTGTGATTATAATTGCTCTTTCTGCACCATTCCGCTGGCCAGGGGCAAAAGCCGCAGCGACCGTATACCCAATGTTGTAAAAAATGCAGAACACCTTGCAGCCACCGGCGTAAAAGAAATTGTACTAACCGGGGTTAATTTGGGAGATTTTGGAGAAAATAAAGAAGATTTTTTTCAACTGATACAAGCCCTTGAAAAAGTAGAAGGCATACAGCGTTACCGCATTTCTTCTATTGAACCTAATCTTCTCACAAATGATATTATTGGGTTTGTTGCCAATAGCAATAAGTTCATGCCCCATTTTCATATACCGCTTCAAAGCGGCAGTAACCGGATTTTAGGCTTAATGAGAAGAAGGTATAAAAGAGAATTGTATGCTGACAGGGTATCACTTATCAAAAAATTAATGCCACATTGCGCTGTAGGTGCAGATGTGATAGTGGGATTCCCTTCTGAATCCGAAGAAGACTTTACAGAAACTTTTGATTTTCTGCATGCTCTTGATGTTTCTTACCTGCATGTATTTACGTATTCAGAAAGAGAAAATACACATGCCCTAAGCATAAAGCCAGCCGTGCCTATGCAGCTAAGGCATGAAAGAAATAAAACGCTGCGTAATCTTTCTTACATGAAAATGCAGTTTTTCACCCGCCTGCATGCAGGCCAGGTAAGAAAAGTTTTGTTTGAACAAAATGAAAAAAGCGGGATGATGGAGGGTTATACCGATAACTACATAAAAATCGTAGCTCCGTATAAAGCAGAATGGGTAAATGAAATTATTGACTGGAAGATTTAATTCATTTGGAACGTTAGCTCAGTTGGTTTAGAGCATTACTTTGACAGAGTAAGGGTCACTGGTTCGACTCCAGTACGTTCCACTAAAATTATTTATACGTCTTCTCTTATTAAGACTTAATTAAAGGTCTGTACTGATTTGGCTCAAAAATTCCAGTAACTCACCAAAAGTAATTTGCAGTTGGACGAACTGAAGTGTAGCTTTATTTTTCTAACTATCTATTTATGGCAAAATATCATGTCTGCATCAACTTCAAGATAAATGATGATTTTGCAGACCTAGTACCAGCACACCGAAACTACATTAACTATCTTATTAATGATGGCGTGGTTGACCAATATGCTGTAAGCATGGAAACCAAAAGAGCCTGGGTAACGGTGAATGCAGAAAGTAAAAAAGAAGTGAGAAAATTATTGATGAAGTCCCCGCCCTATAAATTCTGGAAAATAGAGATTGATGAACTTTACGTTATTGATGGGCAGAATTACCGATTCCCCGTTTTACAACTCAATTAAAACAAATTTTTTTTGCCTGACATTTGCCGCCCCTTATCTTTGCACTCCCCAAAAGGGAGCTTAGCTCAGCTGGTTCAGAGCATCTGCCTTACAAGCAGAGGGTCACTGGTTCGACTCCAGTAGCTCCCACTAAAAAATTAAATCTCAGCATAGCTGAGATTTTTTTATGGCAGTATTTGACCGGGCCGGACTAAATATTAATTTTACATACGATGCCGAACATGGAAAACGATACAAAGATTTTTATATCTGAAGTAACAGACACAGTAGTTGATGTGGGTGAGCCCTGCCAGCTTATTGTATGGAACGACAACGTAAATACATTTGACTGGGTGATAGAAACATTGATACAGGTTTGTGGTCATACAGAAGAACAGGCCGAGCAATGTGCCTTTCTTATACATTTCCAGGGCAAGTATGCCGTTAAAAAAGGTGAGTTTGATAAATTGAAAAGGATGTGTGAACAAATAACCGATCGCGGCATAAATGCAACGGTTGAAGTAACTGTTTAAAACAAAACAAAAATATTTGAGGCCCCGCATTGCGGGGCTTTTACTTTTGAAAAAACAAAGCCTTGCCTCTTTTTATCCTGGACGATGAAATTGAATTCCCGCCGGTTGAATTTTCGGAGCCGGATGGCTTGCTGGCTATCGGCGGCGATCTTTCTGTAGCACGGTTAATCACTGCCTATAAACAGGGAATTTTTCCGTGGTACCAGGGTCAAGATGTTTTATGGTGGTGCCCCGACCCAAGATTTGTTCTTTTTCCGGAAGAACTGAAAATCAGCAAAAGCATGAAAGCTTTACTGAAAAAACAGGTTTTCCGTTTTACCACCAACAAGGCATTTAAAGAAGTTATCCGGAATTGTAAGATCACTGAACGCAAAAACCAGGACGGAACCTGGATAACAGACGAAGTTGAAAATGCATTTATCCAACTATTTAAATCAGGATATGCCATGAGTGCAGAAGCCTGGGATGGAAATGTGTTGGCAGGAGGATTATATGGGGTGCTGCTTGGAAAAATATTTTTCGGTGAAAGCATGTTCAGTCATCAAAGCAATGCTTCAAAATTTGCTTTTATAAAACTAGTTAATGAATTAATAAAGCAGGGCATTGTTTTAATAGACTGCCAGGTGCATACTCAGCACCTGGAACGGCTGGGAGCCAGAATGATTCCCCGTAAAAAATTCATTGAGATCTTAAATCAAAATATACCATAATCAGAATCTCGTTTCAAGATATTGAGGCAACATAGCCCGCCATGTATTCCAGTCATGTGGCCACTCCTGCCCCCAAACATCCAGGTCATACCAAATGCCTTTATCATAAAGAATTTTCGCAAACCTTCTACTGGCATCCGGATCTTCATATGAGCCTGAACCGGTTAAAATATGTATATGGCCACTTCTCCTGATTTGCTCCAGAATTTTATGGTCAGTAAGATTGGGCATATAATGCATGGGACTATTAAAGTAAACATCCTCATCAAAATATCCTTTGGTGTATTCTGTAAGGTCATATACCCCGCTCATTGCTATTACCCCATTGATGATATCAGGCCTTTTTAAAAAAAGATTCATACTGTGCAGGGCGCCAAAAGAAGCCCCGCAAGTGATGATAGGTGTTTCATGGCTGGTTTGATCGCGGATAAAAGGGACAACTTCATTAAACACATAATCATTGAACTGCTGATGACGGATGGCTTTGTGCCTCGGATCCATGTGATTGTTCAACCAGCTTTCGTTGTTGATGCTGTTTATCGAAAATACTTTAACCTTTCCGCCATCAATAAAAGGTTTTAATGAATCCATCAATTGAAACCTTTCATATTCAAGATAATCCGCAGCTGCTGTTGGCACCAGCAGTAAAGCAAATCCGTAAAAACCATATACGGCTACCGGCATATCTTTTTGCAGGGCAGGACTAAACCATGATGTTTCGAATTTCTGCATAATAGCTAGTTGAAATTTAAAAATAAAAACAATTGATCAATCTGGCGGAACAAGAAAAGCCCCTAAAACTGATATTG
Organism: Chitinophagaceae bacterium; assembly: GCA_040289925.1. GTDB lineage: Bacteria > Bacteroidota > Bacteroidia > Chitinophagales > Chitinophagaceae > VBAU01. The sequence continues at coordinate 55,673 of PSMD01000008.1, forward strand.
ATTTTTAATTCTTGGCCAAATTGTTAGGGTGAAAGTTTAATTTTGTTTTAATAACACTGCAAAAGGTGCCTTCTTCAAATAAACAAGTCAACTTAACCAATCCCATTGATAATAGTTTTACTCCTCTTGACCTTGCTCTTTCTATTCAAAACTCTAAAATACCAACACTAATTTGTAATACAACCGGCATTATTGTTTTGGCAAATGCTGCTGCCGGTGATTTATTTGGCTATACACCTGCTGAAATCCGGGGTATTAACCAGAACGAATTATTCAGAGAAGAAAAAAATGATATCCAAAACGAAATACAGGTAATTACTGAAAATGAGTTCTTTCGTGCAGAGCTGACAGCAATAAAAAAGAACGGTGAAAAATTTTCTTGCGAAATACTGAGCTCCTTTTTTGATACTGATGGAGAAAGCTATCTGATCGTAATTGTCTGCGACATTTCAAATAGTTCGACCAAAAAAATGAATGAACGGTTTTATTTTGCTACGCAGGCTACTTCCGATATTATATGGGATTGGGACTTATCAAAGAACACCATCCTGTGGGCTAAAAATTTTACAAAGATCCTTGGTCATCAATTACCGCCGGATTGTACCTTGCCTTTTGATTTCTGCCTTCAAAATATTCATCCGGAAGACAGGGAAAGAATCAGTAAAAGCCTTAGTAAAGCCATCAGTAATGCAAGCAATGAAAAATGGGAAAATGAATTTCGGTATCGCCGTAGCAACGGGAGCTACGCCTATGTGATTGACAGAGGTTATATCATACGCAACAACAGTGGCAAAGCTATACGAATGATCGGAGCTTTGCACGATATTACCAAAAGTAAATACCAGCGAGACCTGTTAAATCTCGAACTAAGGCTATTTGAAATCAGTTCATTGCCACACAATTCTTTTAAAGATGTTGTGAACGAGTTGCTGGAGGGTATAGAAAAAATTCATCCCGAAATGTACTCATCGGTTGTATTGCTGAAAGATGATGATACAATAGAATCCTTTGCGGGCCCCCGCATTCCGGAAGAATATTCAAAACTTATCAATGGCTTGCCAATTAGCCCCGTTACCGGCTCCTGCGGCACAGCGATGTACAAAAAAGAAGCTGTAATTGTTTCCGATATACAATCGGACCCCCTATGGCAAACAGCCAAAAATATAGCTGAGCAATTTGAATTGAAAGCCTGCTGGTCGATTCCTATTATACACTCCAATGGTAAAGTGCTAGGCAGCTTTGCTCTTTATTACAAAACTCCCAAGAAACCTTCGGAACAGGAATGGAGCACAATACTACGTATCAACAATTTTATGCGTTTGCTGTTTGAAAATAAATTGTCGGTTGACGAAATAAAGTTGTCAAATGAACGGTATAATATAGTCACAAATGCAACACATGATTTAATATGGGACTGGAACCTGGAAACAAATCAGGTATACCGCGACCCTAAAGGCTTGAAGAAAGTATATGGATTTAGCAGCAATGAGCCTATTAAAAGGTTAAACGACTGGCTGAAGCAAATTCATCCTGATGATCATGAAAAAGTGCAGAAAACAATTTTTGATATTTTGAATGCAAAAGACGAAAACACCTTTGATATTGAATATCGTTTTAAAAAAGAAAATGGTGAATATGCCTGGATTTATGACCGCGGCTATATGCTTCGGAACGAAGACGGCAAAGCATACCGCATGATTGGTGCTGCACAGGATATTACCGAGCGGAAAAAACTGGAGCAGGAAGTTCAAAACTATCAAAAGGCAATTAACCAGGCCACTATTTCCATACAAGAAAAAGAAAGGGCAGAGATTGGGAAAGAACTGCACGATAATGTAAACCAGGTACTCACTACAACCAAGCTATACCTTGATTTAGCACAGGCAAATACGGAATTAAAAGATGAGATGATTGAAAAAAGCCTGAAGAATATTATTATCGCTATTGATGAAATAAGGCAACTGTCACGGTCTCTTATGTCACCCAGTCTTGGTGATCTTGGCTTGATTGATTCCATTGAAGACCTGGTTGAAGACATTAATGCCACTAAAAAGGTGCTGGTAAATTTTGTAGCGGCGAAGATTGCTGAAAATACTTTAACACAAAATCAGAAGCTGACATTATTCAGAATTACTCAGGAATGTTTAAGCAATATTATCCGGCATTCTGAAGCAACAAACGCTACTGTCGAATTGTATCTAACAGATAAAAAAATAGTTTTGAAGATATCAGACAATGGAAAAGGCTTTAATCATAGCCTTATTAAAAAAGGAGCAGGATTAAATAACATCCGGAATAGAGTATATTTGGAAAACGGTACCCTCTCAATAAATACTCAACCCGGTAAAGGCTGCAATTTGGTAGTTGAACTTCCTTTTTCAAACTAAAACTGGAAACCAAACACTCATGGAAAAGATCACCATTCTTATTGCCGACGACCATACTCTAGTTAGAGAAACATGGAGTTTTATTTTCAATACCGATCCGCGGTTTAAAGTTGTGGCTGAATGTGGCACAGGTGAAGAAGCTGTAGAAATCGCAAAAAACCTAAGGCCTAATATTGTAATAATGGATATTAACCTGCAGGGCATGAATGGTATTGAAGCCACTCAGCTTATTCGAAAGTTTTCACCTAGTTCAAAAATACTTGGAGTATCTCTGCATACCCAGCCCACCTATGCCCGCAAAATGATGCAGAAAGGTGCTATGGGCTATGTTACCAAAAACTCAAGCCGGGAAGAAATGTTTAAAGCCATTCTGGAAGTGTACAATGGAAAAAAATATATCTGCGAAGAAATTAAAAACATCCTTTCAGAGCAGGTAATTGCGGGTAAAGATCAGCATGGTGGATTAAATGCCCTCTCCCAGCGGGAAATTCAAATCATTTCTTTTATTAAAAAGGGATATTCCTCTAAAGAAATTGCAGATGCACTGGATATATCGGTAAAAACTGTAGAAGTGCATCGGTATAATATTTTAAAGAAGCTAAATCTCAAAAATTCTGCAGCTTTAGTGAATTTTATAAATAATAGTCAACTCGATCTTGGATAATTCACTTGGTAGTATTACTTTAGCCTTCCGTATTTTTACTAAGCAAAAGCGTAATGAGCTGAGCCTTTGCATAAATTTCCCTTAATTCAGTTTAAAAAAACTACTTAATTGCGATTGTTTTCATATCCTGTTACACCCGATCAACGAATTTCCAACTAATCTAATTCAACGGTATCACCGTATAATTAGTAGGTAAAAACATCAAATATCTTTTCCTGGCAATGGCGGTTAATTGCAGTGAATAGAAAAATTCAACTGCGGTTATGAGTCAAAAAAAAATCCGCCTCGTCATAGCTGACGACCACAAAATGGTTCGTGAAACCTGGCGATTAGTATTAGAGCAAGACAAACGGCTGAATGTTGTTGCTGAATGCACCAATGGCGCTGAAGCCATTGAAGCTACAATGGAACACAATCCTGACATTATTTTGATGGATATAAACATGCATCCGGTAAACGGGTTTGAAGCTACCCGAAAAATTCTTGCAAAGCATCCTGCTATCAAAATCATTGGAATTTCTGTAAACAATCAGCCCACTTATGCTAAAAACATGTTGCAACTGGGGGCCAAAGGTTTTGTAACAAAAAATTCTTCTAAGGATGAAATGTTTACTGCTATTGAAGAAGTAATGAAAGGAAAAACCTACATCTGCACAGAAATTAAAAACAAAATGAAAGGTTAGTTACATCTCAGGAAAATAAACAACCCTGCAGGTTATTTTCGGCCTCTCCCCTTTTGGTACAATCACAATAATTCTGTTGGAATATGTTTGGCCATTTTTAATTGCATATCCAACTTGTGCATTCACCATTTTGTATTTTGATGTTGGTTCGTCATACAGCTTTACCTGTGTATGCCAGGGCTTGGCATTTACCTTACCGCTTTTTGAACTAAGCCGTTTTCCGGTAGCATTGCGGCAATTGAATTCTGCAATAACAATTTCATCATCGTCATTACTGCCCTGCCCTATACCTGTTTTTAATGGAATAATTTTAATGCACCCGCTTTTATTGGTGACATATAAATTCAATTCGTATCTCTCATAACCATCTCCTTTTACTTCTTTCGATCTCTCATTTGTTATGTAGTAGCCATATTCTAACCCATTATAAGTATAGGGAGTGTTTTCCTGCAGATCAACAACCTGGCAAAAATCAGTCACTGAAAAAAAACATAGGAGCAGGCAAATCAATAATTTTTTCATAAGCAGTTTGTTTGTTACGAAGATAAAAGATACCTGCAAGAGCCAATGAAAAATCATTTGCTTACAACATAAAACCGGCTGCTCACCTCGGCAGAATACGATAAATTTGCCGCCATTATGGAATTGAGCAAGAATTTTGACCACCGTTCTGCTGAAGAAAAATGGTACAGGCACTGGCTTGAGAAAAAATATTTTGAAAGTAACCCCGACAACAGGGAACCCTACACCATTGTAATGCCTCCGCCCAATGTTACAGGCATCTTGCACATGGGCCATTGCCTCAATAATACCATCCAGGATATTTTAATAAGAAGAGCAAGAACGCTGGGGAAAAATGCCTGCTGGGTTCCGGGTACTGACCATGCCTCCATTGCCACTGAAGCCAAAGTGGTGCAGATGCTGCGTGAAAAAGGAATTCAAAAAGCCAGCTTAAGCAGGGAAGAATTTTTGAAATATGCCTGGGAATGGAAAGAAAAATATGGTGGTATTATCCTGGAGCAACTGAAAAAATTAGGTTGCAGTGCCGACTGGAGCCGTACCACTTTTACCATGGATGATCATTATTACCAGTCGGTGATTGATGTGTTTATTGATCTGTACAACAAAGGCTACATCTACCGCGGCAAAAGAATGATCAACTGGGACCCCAAAGCTAAAACTGCATTGAGTGATGAAGAAGTGATAAGAAAAGAAGTGCAGAGCAAACTGTATTATGTAAAATATTTTATAGACAATAATTCAGGAACCGGAAACGAATTCATTACTATCGCCACCGTTAGGCCTGAAACGATTTTAGGAGATACGGCCATTGCAGTTCACCCGGCTGATGAACGCTACAAACATCTGCATGGAAAATTTGCATTTGTACCTCTCATCAACCGCCGCATTCCAATTATTACTGATGAATACGTAGAAATGGATTTTGGAACCGGTGCACTAAAAATTACTCCGGCTCATGATAAAAATGATTACCAGATTGGGCAAAAGCACGGCCTGAAAGTGATTGATGTGTTGAATGATGACGGAACTATGAGTGAAGCTGCGCTGCTTTATGTAGGTGAAGATCGGTTTGCAGTAAGAAAGAAAATTGTAAAAAACCTGGAAGAAAATGGCTTCATTGAAAAAATTGAGAACTACACCAACCAGGTTGGCTTTAGTGAAAGAACCGATGTAGTGATTGAAGATCGCCTCTCGCTGCAGTGGTGGGTTGACATGAAGAAAATTTATTCCCCGGCATTACAAGCAGTGCTGGAAAATGAAATCAAATTCTATCCTGCCAAATTCAAAAATCTCTATCGCAACTGGATGGAGAATATTAAAGACTGGTGCATTAGCCGGCAGTTGTGGTGGGGACAAAGAATTCCTGCCTGGTATGATGAAGAAGGCAGGTTTGTTGTGGCAAAAAATGAAGAAGAAGCAAAAAAAATATTTCAGGCACAGTATTCAATTGCCAATGCTCAGTTGAAACAGGATGATGATGTGCTTGATACCTGGTTTTCTTCCTGGTTGTGGCCCATTGAAGTATTTAAAGGCTATAGTAATCCAAACAACAAAGACATTAATTATTACTATCCTACCAATACACTCGTCACCGCACCGGAAATCATCTTCTTTTGGGTGGCAAGAATGATTATGGCGGGCTTTGAATACAAAAAACAAAAACCCTTTGGTGAAGTGTATTTCACCGGCATTGTTCGGGATGAACTGGGAAGAAAAATGAGTAAGCAACTGGGCAACTCACCCGATTTGCTTGCACTCATTGATAAATATGGTGCAGATGCCGTTCGCTTTGGTATTATGATCTCCTCACCCGCCGGTAATGATTTGTTGTTTGACGTAAAAGAAGAAAGCACATTAAAGCAGGGAAGCTTTTTCATAAATAAAATCTGGAATGCCCTGAAGCTGGTAAAGATGTGGAGCGAAAAGCGGTCGGCCGATATCAGCAATCAGTCAGCCATATTTGCTGTTGATTGGTTTGAAAACCGGTTGAATGAAGTGAAAGAGGAACTGGAAAATCTTTATACCGACTTCAGGTTAAGTGAGGCTTTAAAAACAATTTATTCACTTATCTGGGATGACTTCTGCAGTTGGTACCTGGAATGGATAAAACCCGGCTTTGATGAAAAGATTGATTCAGTTGTTTATGAAAAAACAATTGGCTTTTTTGAAGAGCTGATGCAGTTGCTTCATCCCTTCATGCCGTTTGTAACTGAAGAAATTTATCACCAGCTCAAAGAGCGAAAACAAGGTAATGATTTAATCGTGGCACAAATTTCTAAAGCAGCCATTGCCAATAAAAGTTTTCTTGCGCAGGCAGCATTTTTAAAAAATGCAATTACAGCAATTCGTGATGCGAGAAATAAAAACCAGCTAAAGCCGAAAGACACGATCGCACTTTTTATTCAAACCTCACAAAAAGAAATTTTTAAAAATCTTCAAAATATTCTTGTTAAACAAGTGAATGCAGACAAATTTGATTTTGTAGATTCTGCTGTTGCTAATTCTATAACCGTTGTGGCAGGAAAAGAAAAATTCTACCTCGTTACCAATAAAGAAACCGATAGCACTGCTCAAAAAAACCAGCTTGAAAAAGACCTTGAATACCTGAATGGTTTTCTTGCCTCAATTGAAAAAAAATTAAGCAATGAACGGTTTGTTAAAAATGCAAAACCTGAAATTGTACAGGCAGAACAAAAAAAGAAAGCCGATGCTGAAGCAAAAATCAAAGCAATAAAAGAAAGCTTGAAGGAATTAGAAAATAAATAATTACTGTAAATGCACTCTCTCCTTGCCTGGTAGGCGAAAGCAGGGATGGGTTTATTTTGGAATTACAATCGGCACCAGTATCTCAAAAAAATTGCTTCCGGCCTTTTCGCCGGGAGAAAGTCCATTATCGAGCAGGTGGCTAATCCTCACTCCAAAGCTTAAGGCATATTCATTCCACCATTTTGTATCAAAATACATTTCACCACCAACACTGCGCAGCTTGCGGGTTGACTGCTTATTTTTTGAATACGCTTTCGTCAAATCAAAAAATCCATTGGCTCTCACCCTTGATAAATAAAAAATATTTGCAAATCCCCAATCGGGATAAGCAATGGAGAAATGATAATCTCCACTCACCCGCCACATGCGGCTGAGGTTGTAACTGTCATAACCTCGGGAAACACTGAATAAATTGCTGAACAAAATATTGCTGGTATCCCGCTGATGGAACGCAGCAGTTGCTACAATACTATGCGCCGGATGAAAGCCCGGAAAAAATACTGCACCGCTGGCATTAAACTGGTATCCATCATAAACAGACAAAGCATGTCTGTGTGTAAGAAAAAGATTAAATCCCAAATGAGGATAGATATGCTGCACAGCTTTCTGCCGGGATAAAATGAAAGAAAAATTATGCGACAAATAACCAAAATCAACACTGCCAAGAGAATCTTTTAACGCACCGGAAAAACTCTGGCGGTTTAAAACATAATTACTGCCAATGCTTAATGTTTTAAAGGTTCTTCCTCTTGTTAAATCAAGCGGGATAGATAAGCCGGCCGAAATTTCTGTTTGATGAATGCGGGTAAACTTATTGTTAATGGTAATGGGTTTTCCACTCGTGTATTCAAAACCGGCATTAATAAAAGGAAACCAGCCACCATACAAAAAATAGCTGCCAAAGCCATGTGAAAGGTCTGTTCGATTGTAATGATAAAAAGCTTCAGCAGAAACTGTGTTCAAAATATTCTCGCTGTACAAAGTATAATAATAATCAGGATCGACTAAATAAGGACGCCAGCCATACACATAAAACAAGTGCCCGGCCTGCCTGTATTTCTTCACATCAAATTTTCTTCCCTCAACTTTATTCAGCAAAATATCATTGCCGGCTTTTTCAGGCTCTAAGAACTGAACCGGTTCAGTTAATGCAAGTTCACCCACTTCATTCCACATTCCCTCATTAATTTCCATTTCCTTCAGCTGATAGCCTTCCGGTGTAAAGCCGCTCCATACCAGCTTTGAAGAATTGGCATTCACATTATAATTACCCAATGCAGTTTGTGTAAGCTGAAAAACTTTTTTATCCTTCAATCTAACTGCATAAATCTCATCATTACCTGAAAAAGAGCCCGTAAAATAAACAGTGCCGTTACTGACTGAAGGGTACCCAATAACTGCATAAGACGGAACCGTTAGCCGTTCTACGCTGCCTACAACAACATCTGCAATGGCCAAAGCCATGCGGCCATTAACCAGCCTAACGGCGGTTACAATGTGATCATCATCTATAAATTTCGGATCGGTGAACAAACCAATTTCTGCTGAATGAAAACGCTGCAAAATATTTCCATTCAAATCCAATACATGCAGCTCACTTTTTCCACCCGGCGCAATGTAAACGGCGGTAAGTTTTTTTTCATCCGGTGAAAGATCCGGTGTAAAATATTTTGTGTTATGCCCAACCGTGTGTTGCTCCTTGCTGCGAATGTCATAGATCCGCAAAACACTATAATCTTTCCAGCCCCAGCGAGGATTTGTTTCATAAGCAGCGTACACAATTTTACCATTGCGGTAACTGAACTGCTGATCATCGGAAATATCTTTTACCCGCAACCGTTGTTCACCATTTTTATCTTTCAGGTAAAACGAATATATATGCCGGTAACTGTTTTTTAAATAGATCAGCGAATCCTCACCAGCCTGGTAAGGAAACATGTAGTTGGTTACATATTTTTCATTGAGAGCGGTAAGGTTTTTTATACCAGCAGTATCGCTCCGGTTTATCTTCGGTTGCGTCGCAATCCTTTCATCACCTGTAACTCCAACCATCTTTTTTGAAAACTCAAAAGCGTCATTCCTGAACTTTTTATAATCGACTCCCGAATATTTCTTAACTGCCTTTTGAAAAGGATAAAATAATCCCTTAAACCCGCTAGCATCATGCGTCACTTTTTCCCAGAACTCATCGCCATATTTCCGGTAACCGTAATTCACCAGCAAATAACCGAGTGCGTAATGATTGGGCACATAATCTTTATACGATCCATTGCGCAGCTTCATCCAGCTATAATTTTTATTGTATTGCCATAGGCTTTTATATTGGTTCAAAAAAAATGGCAGCCGACCCCTGCCCTGGTTTGAAAAAATGGTTTCATGATATACGGCATCGCCTTCAAAAAACCAATCGGGCACACTGGCATTAATGCCCACCAGCCAGCCTTCTTCGCCAAACAAAAAATAAAGTGCATTGGTAATGCCATGCCTGAAATTATTATACTGCTCCACATGGCGGTACTCATGTATGGCTAGCCCTTCAGCCCAGTTAATGCTGCCCAGTTTAAAATTGTTAACCAGCGGCGTTAAAAAATATTCGCTGCGAAAGGGAGCCAGCCCAACGTAACCATTGGCAATTGTTGTTTGCGTTTGCAAAACAATATTCACCTTGTACAGCTTATCTCCCAGCTTTAGCGGTTTGTTTTTGGCCAGGTAATGCACAACAGCAGCCACCCGCTGCGCTGTGCTATCCATGCCTTCAGGAAAAATGATACGGGCTGTATCCGTATTTATCTGCTTCCATTTTACTGAAGGAGGGTTGCCGCCAAATTGCTGGGCATGGGAAGTGAAAAGTAAAAAGTGAAAAGTGAAAACTAAAACTACAAATACACCTCTATTACTCATTTGCTGAAATTGATGATTAAATTTAAGCGGAAAAAAGTGAAAGCATGACTACCATTCAACTGCAAATCAAAAGCCACAATGGCACTGAGCGAATATTTGCCGGCTACCCGTACAGCAAAGAATTAAACCAGCTGGTGAAAAAGGTAACGGGAATAAAATGGAGCCAGACACACCGGCAACGGGATATAGCGGTTGACCGGCAAGCTGTTTCGGAATTACAAAAAATTGTAACGCCTCATGCTGTTTTGGATGTGACTGTTTTGAAAAAGCAACTGCAGGAAAGAAAAGACAGGAAAGCGGTAGTGCCGGTTACTAAAAAACAAGTCGCAAATTTCAGAAGTATTCAACCTGTTAATGCGCATGTGTTGCCTGCCATGAAGCAGCAATTAAAATTAAAAGCATACAGCAGTTCAACGGCAAGAACTTATTTAAATGAAATGGCGCAGTTGTTATACGCATTGGGAAGTATACCGGCCGATGATTTGAAGCCTGGCCATTTGAAAAGATACCTTGTTTACTGTTTTGAAAAACTGCAGCTCAAAGAAAATACGCTGCACAGCCGGATAAACTCCATGAAATTTTATTATGAACAGGTTTTAAAAAGAGAAAAGTTTTTTTGGGAGATACCGAGGCCAAAAAAGCATTTGATTTTGCCCAAAGTTTTGAGTGAAGATGAGTTGGCACGTTTATTCAATTCAATGGGAAATCTGAAACATACAGCTATGCTGTTTACTGCCTACAGTGCCGGACTCAGGGTAAGTGAAATTGCTTCATTAAAAATTAAGCATATTGACAGCGGCAGAATGCAAATTTTAATTGAAAATGCAAAGGAAAAAAAAGACCGGTATGTTAACCTTAGCCCGGTTTTGCTAGGTATTCTACGAGCCTATATCAAAAAATATAAGCATAAGCCAAAAGAGTATTTGTTTGAATCAGAAGAAACAGGCTTAGCTTATCCAGCAAGAACTATCCAGAGAATATTTCAAATAGCTAAAAGTAAATCGGGCATAAAGAAAAATGTCGGAATCCATTCATTGCGCCACAGTTTTGCAACACATCTATTAGAAAAAGGAACGGATATAAGATATATCAAAGAGCTATTGGGGCATTTTGATATAAAGACAACCCAGCGATATCTGCATGTAAGTAAAAAAGACCTGGTAAACATAGCTAGTCCATTAGATGATTTATGGCGAAAAGGTAAGATTGAATGATAAGCCTAAGGGTTAATTGGTACAATAACAATTAAAATGGCGAATATCAAAGCTTTGAAATTCAATACCTGTTTTGCTTGAAGACTTGCAAATAGTGTCATAAATTTATGTGTTAGCGGTAATTCTATTTCGTAGATTTAGACAACAAAAATAATTGCAGCATGGCAATAACACAGGCTGAATATGAGTTTCTAATGAGACAGGACAAAGCTTTTGAAGAACTAATCAATCCAATCCAATTAGCTCCCGCACCGCTAAAATGGACAAGACAAATAAATTCATTGGCTTCCAAAGAAACTTTCAATTTAGATTTTTACAGAGGCAGCTTTGAAATGACCAAGTACACGGTTAATAAAAGATACCGCCAGATAGTGATTATGTATGTTACGTTATGACAACGGAGGAAGACATACTAATCCAGACGGGGTGCTTTTTGAGGGACCTCATGTTCATTTATACCGTGAAGGTTATAACGATAAATTCGCTTTCCCAGTATCTGAAATTAGTGTATCTGTTAACGACCCAATGGAAGAAGTATTCAAGAAAATCATGCACTTTTGTAATGTAAAAAATCTTCCGGCGATTGAAGTCCCGATGTTTTAAAAAATGGATTGTCAACAAGTTATATCTGAATACCTTAAATGGATTAAGAACAACACTGTTGTAAAAACAGTGGAAGAAGGAAAGGTATGCTTGATTTCCACCCCGTTTCTTGACAGACACAACGACAATCTTGATATTTATCTACTCAAAACAAAAGACAATCTAAAGCTAACAGACAATGGTTATACTTTGGCTGACCTAAAAATGTCTGGGTTCGAAATAAATACTCCAAAAAGGGAGGGTATTCTTCGCACTGCTTTAAACGGTTTTGGTGTAAAAATCAATGGTAACGATGAGCTCTATGTTGACGCCACATCTCAAAATATTGGGCAGAAGAAACATTATTTGCTCCAAGCGATTTTGGCAGTGAATGATATGTTTAATCTTGCTCAAGAAACTGTTTATTCCTTGTTCAAAGAAGATGTGGAATTATACTTTAAAAGCCACGGTATAATTTTCTCCAAAGACATCAAATTGACAGGCAAAAGTGGGTTTGACCATAATATTGATTTTTTGATACCCGCTTCTAAAAGCAAACCAGAACGTCTTATCAAAGCAATCAATACCGCAAAAAAGGACAGTGTTTTATCTTCAATTATGGCATTCAATGATATCAGCCAAACCAGAGAAACACCGACCAGAAACTTTGTAGTTTATAATGACGTTGAAAAAGAAGTTTCCAAAGACGTAATTAGCGCATTAGATAATTATGGGGTAAAACATATTCCTTGGAGTAAGAAAGAAGAATGTCTTGCTGAATTTAGTTTGAACTAATTGGACTGAAGAACTACCGCTAACAGGAGGCTTTGTGCAATAGCGGTTGACGAAACACAGCATCAACTTTTTGCTCGCTTTTCATCTTTAGTTTCGGCTGACCAAACGCAGATGAGCGGTAGAATTAAACATCGCCTTTTGTACATTTATCAGCAACAGTCCGGGGCTTGACGGAACACGGGTTACCGCTACTGCACAAAGCCCTACCGTTGTGTACAAGCAATGCGGATGACACACAGTGCGGATGGCAGCTATTGATATCGGCAGCAACGCAGCCCGTTTGCTCAT
>PSMD01000053.1:0-12829 GCA_040289925.1 Chitinophagaceae bacterium
TTTTAGGTAATTATCAATTGCAACCGGCTGGTTCAACCGCTGCTGATGCAAGTACAACGACTAGCGCCACCAGCAATGTAACCATCACTTTAGACTCTGTAAACAAGGGTATGATTTGGATTTCTGGTTTACCACAAGGAACAGTGAAGGCTTACTTGAAAAAAGCACCAGCTACTTATCGCATATTAGCTCAAAAGACAGATGCGGGGAAGCAAATTCCAGAAGGTACGCTAATTTTTGATCCTGAAACAAGAGCTTTAAATATTGCATTAGGCTCAGCTTATAACGAAGCGAATCCTGCAGCTATTTTTGCCAACTTAAATGCAAACGCAGTCTCTACAGTTGATGCAGCTCCGGTTACTGTTAAAGTGAAGACTAAGAAGAGTGCAGAAAAAAGCAAATCAAAAGTTACGTACTATACAGCTACCAAAGTAGAGCAAAACGCTACTACTATTCAATAGTTATTTTTCATTTGCATATACAAGGCCCTGTTTTTTTACAGGGCCTTCTTTTTATAAATACTCTTTTTTCCTCCTTTATATTTGCGCTTTATGAAGTATTTAAAAAAGAAGCGCTATCAGAACTATCAAACTGCCGTTTTGGTAACCATAGTAATACTATTGTTTTTGATTGGCTTTTTGATAACGCTTGGCAAAATCAATTCTTTTCTATTCATCAATTTGCGTTATTCTAAACCCGGCGATCTTATCTTTCCTTATATAAACTATTTAGGTGATGGATTGATCTACATACCGGTTGTTCTTTACTGCATTTTTTTTAAAAGAGAATATTTAATTCCTGCTATTGCAGCTATTCTTATTTGCACGGTGCTATCGCAATTCTTAAAGCGTTTTGTTTATCCAGATGAACTGAATTTGCGTCCCATTAGTTTAGAAGATCAGCACATCATTATTCATAAAATAACAGGTGTTGAAATAAGCACATATAATAGCTTCCCATCCGGACATACAAGCACTGCTTTCACGCTTGCTTTATTATTGGCATATTTCACTTCAAAAAAATTATGGGCTTTTATTCTTCCGCTCATTGCATTGTCTGTAGGCTATTCAAGAATTTATTTAGCGCAACATTTTGTTACCGATATATGCGGGGGCATTGTTGTAGGTCTCGTCTCTTCTTTTCTTTCATTGCTTATTTATAATAGTTGGCTCAAAAAAAGACAAAGGCGTTTGGAAAATAATTGATCTACATCTATCTTAACACCCGCTACTGCATCCGACAATTATGACCAAAGCAACCGATACCATCAAAGTGGTTTTAGCCGATGACCACGAACTCTTTAGAGATGGTTTTAAGACACTTTTACGTAAGCGAAAAGATATTAAATTTATTGGAGAGGCAAAGAATGGTTTAGAATTAGCAAATATTACTTCTGAATTAAAGCCCGATGTAGTAATTACCGATATTAAAATGCCCATAATGGATGGTATTGAGGCAACGAAAGAAATCACGAAGAAGAACCAATCTGTTGGTATTATCGCCTTATCTATGTTTAATGAAGATAACCTGGTAGTAGAGATGATGGAATTAGGAGCGAAAGGCTATTTATTAAAAAATGCACCGAAGGATGAAATCATATCTGCCATCAAAACAGTGTATAAAGGCAATCATTACTTCTGCTCAGATACTTCATTGAAGCTTGCGCATCTTTTAGGACTGGGCAATTTTGATGTGGCCAGGAAAAATGCCGAAGTAGTTGAGTTCTCAGAAAGGGAAAAAACAATTATCCGATTAATATGCGAAGGCAATTCCAATAAAGAAATTGCCTCCAAAATATTTTTAAGTGTCAGAACTGTTGAAACACACCGTGATCGGATTCAGGAAAAAATGCAGGTAAAAAATGCGGCAGGCGTTGTTGTCTATGCCATTAAACATAAACTCTACTCCATCTAAGCAATTGCAATTTTTTCGAGTTCGGTAATTTCAGCAATTACTTTATTACCCAGAAAAACAGTGATCATATCATAAAATTTTTGGTCGCAGATTTCTTCTGTATAGATCAACTCTTCAACCTGTTTTCTGGTTTTGTTCGTTCCTGAAACAATTTCTAAAACAAGGTTGGTTGGAGATAAGCCCGGCAATTCTTTTTTGCGAAGTACAGGCGTTAATCTCTCACCCTGCATTTCCATTTCACCTAAAACATAAATTGTCTTGCAACCAGTTACTGCATTATAATCTTCCCAAGCCTCCCAAAGTAATGTTTCTGTCATAAACTGTTATTTTAATAAGCTAAACTAAACTTATATCAAACCCGAAAAATCCGTATTAATACGTAATTTTTGAATGATGTGTATCCAATAATTTTAAGCTTACTTAGTCATATGAAACGCATAAATAAAAAAGCCCTGAATTAACAGGGCTTTCATTTAGTCGGGAGGACAGGATTCGAACCTGCGACCCCCTGGTCCCAAACCAGGTATTCTACCGGGCTGAACTACCTCCCGAAATTATAAAACTGAGCGGTGAGGGAGGGATTCGAACCCTCGGTACGGGTTTAAGCCCGTACGACGGTTTAGCAAACCGTTGATTTCAGCCACTCATCCACCTCACCGGCTGAATTTTATAAGGGTGGCAAAAATAGAAGGAATGAACCAATTACCCAAAAGAAAGAAGCTGATGAAACGTAAATTTTCTCTGTTATAAAATAACAAAACCCATCTTTCGATGGGTTTGCCAGATTCAATGAATTTCATTGAAACCGTCCAATTATTTTACATGGCTGCCAACTGTACTTTTTGCTGCAACTCCAGCACATTCTCACGAAACACACTATCGGTATCCATCAGGTCTTTTACAGTCTGGCAGGAGTGAATAACAGTTGTATGATCACGGCCGCCAAAATGCTCACCAATTGTTTTCAAAGAATTTTTGGTGAAAGCCTTAGCGAGGTACATGGTAATTTGTCTTGCCTGAACAATTTCCCGCTTACGTGTTTTTTGCAGCAGCTTATCGTAAGGAACATCAAAGTAATCGCAAACCATTTTTTGTATGGTTTCAATTGTAATTTCTTTGCTAGATGATTTTACAAAATTCCGTAATACTTTCTTAGCTAGGTCTAGGTCAATTTCCCTGCGATTCAGCGAAGACTGTGCCAACAAAGAGATAAGAGCTCCTTCCAACTCACGGATATTGCTGTTTATATTATAAGCAATGTATTTAACAACTTCTTTCGGCATTTCTAACCCGTCATTTTTCATTTTTCTCTCTAAAATTTCAATGCGGGTTTCATAATCCGGCACCTGAAGGTCGGCACTCAGGCCCCAGCGGAAACGGCTCAGTAATCTTTCCTGCACACCTTCCAAATCTTTCGGTGGTTTATCTGAAGTTAACACCAGTTGCTTGCCTGACTGATGCAGGTGATTGAAAATAGCGAACAGAGCATCCTGCGATTTTTCTGCTTTAGCAAAAAACTGAATGTCATCAATAATCAATACATCAATTAACTGGTAAAAATGAATGAAATCATTAATGGCATTGTTGCGGCTATGGTCCATAAACTGGTTGATGAACTTTTCAGAGCTGACATACAACACCACTTTATTGGGCAATGCTCTTTTTACATCATTCCCAATTGCCTGGGCTAAATGTGTTTTGCCCAAACCAACGCCACCATAAATCACTAATGGATTGAAGGAATTTGCACCGGGTTTTTCGGCAACCGTTTTTCCGGCGCGGCGGGCCACTCTATTGCAATCGCCTTCTATAAACGCATCAAACGTGTAAATGGGATTTAACTGCGGGTCAATCTGCATTTTTTTAAGACCCGGAATAACAAAAGGATTTTTAACAGGGTTGTTTATGACAAGTGGAAAATCCATTTCGTTATTTGAAAACGTTTTGTATCCGTGACCCGGCACATCCATGGTAACAGGCTTGTTGGCATTGTTACCACTGTCAACCATAATGCGATATTCCAGGCGGGCATCCTTGCCCATTTCTCTTTTCAGCGTCTTCGCTAATAAATTTACATAATGTTCTTCCAAATATTCATAGAAAAACTGGCTGGGAACCTGGATGACTAAAACGTTGTTTTTAACTGAAACCGGTTGAATGGGCTCGAACCATGTTTTGTAATGCTGCCATTCAACAATATCCTTGATGATTTTTAAACAATTGCTCCAAACTTTATCAGCAGTTTTCTCCATCAGATAAATAGCAGTTTATTTCGAGTTAAGAATATTCGGTACTGTTTTGGTAAATGTTTTTACAGGATGTTGATAAAAAGATTTTTTTAAGACAGGGGAACGAATATCGTAACAAACTTTCCTAAAAAAAAATTTTTATTCACTTGTTTTTTTGCTAACTACTATAGAGTGTGATTGCACTAAATTTTTCTTTGAAATTTTTGAAAATTCAAAGTCAAGTCTACCTAAATTAATGCCTGCCCACCCTACCTGGTTCACAATCACGTCATCACCTTTTTTATTTTTATACACAGCAGGCTGATCTAAAAAAGTATGTGTGTGGCCACCAATGATGAGGTCAATGTGCTGCGATTCTTTTGCCAGCACTTCATCACTTACTTTATTACTGCCTTTGTATTGATAACCCAAATGTGAAAGGCAAATCACCATATCGCAATGCTTATCATTGTTTAACTTATCAGCCACTTCAGTTGCTTTTTGTACAGGATCTAGATACTTGGTAGCACCATATAAATTTTCAGGAACCAACCCTTTCATTTCTATACCCACACCAAACACACCAATTTTTAATCTTCCTTTTTTAAAAATTCTGTACGGCTCGTATTTATACTCCATTGGTGTGCCTGTAAAATCATAATTGGCAACCAGCATGGGAAATTTTGCATGATTGGTTAATTGCATGGCAAGATTTTCAAGCCCTGCATCAAAATCATGATTGCCGATAGTTGTTGCATCATAGGCCATTGCCGTCATAGCTTTTATCTCCGGTTCTCCTTTGTACAAATTAAAATATGGAGTGCCCTGGAAAATATCTCCGGCATCAAACAATAACACATGCTCAGCTTCGGCTCTTATTTTATCAATAAGTTCGGCCCTGGCGGCTACACCACCTAAACCCTGGTTTCGACTACCGTCCATAGGAAAGGGATCAATACGGCTGTGCACATCATTGGTATGCAAAATGGTGAGCCGTAGAGGCTCATCAAAAAATTCAATTCCTTTTATGATTGAATTGCCGGCAAGCATGGCAGTGGCTGCCATGGCTGACTGTGAAATAAATTTTCTTCTACTGAGCATAAGTAACCCTGTTTTCTTCTTTTGCAGAAATATTTTTTCCCTGTTGTTTTAATAAGCTGATGTATTCAAAAAAAGCATCCCGCATTAAATAACCCATGTTTTGCTGAGGTATTGCCTTCAGCATTGCGGCATCATCACCACCATTGGCCACATAGTCTGAATTTGCTGTGGTGTAAACTGCAGTTGGGTTAAGCGGCTGGCCGTTGATCATTATGTTTATGGCTTTTTTATCTTTTATCTGCATCGTTAAGCCCGAAACAGGCCAACCTCCGAGGGAAGCAATGTGATTCAAAAAATTTTGTAACTGCTCACCTGTCATTTTTTGAAGCACCAGAATATTGTCAAAAGGCATCAGCTCAAAAATTTTCCCCCTGGTAATGGGGCCGGCCGCCAGTTGTGTTAGCCTAATTCCGCCGTAATTCATAAAAGCTACATCTACCCTGGTATTAAATTTTTTTTCGGCTACTATTCTCAATGCATCAGCCATGAAATTTCCAAGTGACCCTTCAGGCTGCTTTTTATCAAGCGTAGTTTCTAAAAAACCAACCACATTGTTCATGCTTTTGTTTAGACTGTCCCTATAAGGTTGCAGCAGCTTGTCAACTGCTTCATCTTTTTCAGCAGTAGCCTGGATGCGGTAACTATCGTATTTGGCTGAAGTGGTTTGGTAAGGACTGTGGCAGGCAACAGCCACAACAAGTAAAAAAGCAGAAAGAAAAGATGGTAATGTGTATTTTTTCATATGGAGTGCAAACCTCTTGAAGATAATTATAATTTGGAGCAGGAAACCTGATTTTTTTTGATTTTTTAGGAGGATAAAAAAATTTCAGCCTGGCTTATCCATTAAAACTTTCTTGATAGTTTTTGAATTTATCATTACTTTAGGCGCATAATTAAAACTGCTATGAGAAAAATTTCTATTCTTCTATTTGCTATTCTATTGCCGGGTATCGGGGCCTTTGCTCAAAAGAAAAAGTTTCACCTGAAGCTGGAATATGGAATGAAGATCGGCATGAACGGTTCTCACTTTTATCTTCACGATTTGCAGGAAAACAATGCACCATACATTCATACACGCTGGAAAACCGGTTTTGTATTAGGTGCCTACGTTAATATGCCTCTTTATAAAAAAATTTCTGTTCAACCTGAGTTTTTGTATTCAGGAATGGGTGGAACTTATTATGATATCAGGGAAGCAGATACCAAAGTAAAAGCCCGTTATAATTATTTTTCTATTCCAGTTTTAGCTAAATATAAAATCAGCAAAAAATGGGCATTTATTGCAGGCCCTCAATTTGATTTTTTAATACAAGGAAAAGAAAGAGTGGGTGGCAAAAACCATATTGTTAGCGATGGTCTGAAAGATTTTGATATCGGTGCTACAGGTGGTATTGAATTCTGGCCTGTGAAAAGAATATTTTTATCCGGCAGGTATATGAGAGGGTTTAATGATGTTGACTACAGGGCGGATATGATGCGTTATTACATGGAAGGTGTGCAACTCACCATGGGCATCAAATTCTCGAAATAGATTTTTTTTATAAAACATTACCTACCGGTTTCGCTTGCATGCGGAACCGGTTTTTTTATTGCAATTTTGCAGACTCCGGGATAAAAACCTGGCTTATGCAAAAAACTATTACTCTCCGCCTGCTTCCTTCAGAAGCAGCTGATGAAATTGTAGTGAAAGAATTCATTGCAAAATCTCTCTCGTTTCGTTCAAACGCAGTAACGGGTTATACAATCTTAAAAAGATCCGTTGATGCAAGAGCGAAAACAACTTTCATCAATCTTACCGTGCATGCATTTATTAATGAGCCTTACAGCCAAAGAGAATTGCTGCAGTTTAATTTTAAAGATGTAAGAAAAGCCAAGCAAAAAGTCATCATCATTGGTGCGGGGCCTGCCGGCTTGTTTTCGGCCTTAAAGCTTTTAGAATCTGGCATTAAGCCGATCATTTTGGAAAGAGGCAAAAATGTAAGAGCCAGGCGCAGAGACCTTGCCAGCCTAAACAAGCTTGGCATCATAAACCCTGAAAGCAATTATTGCTTTGGTGAAGGTGGCGCAGGCACTTACAGCGATGGAAAACTTTATACTCGTAGCACAAAGCGCGGCGATGTAAATCGCATTCTGAATCTCTTTGTTCATTTTGGAGCCGAAGAAAGTGTGTTGTATGACGCACATCCGCATATTGGCACCAATAAATTACCGCACATAATTACAGCCATCAGGGAAAAAATACTGGACTGCGGTGGTGAAATCCACTTTGAAAAAAAATTAACTGACTTCAAAATTGAAAAAGATAAAATAACTACAGTTACTACTTCCGGTGGTTCTGTGTTTGATGCAACGGCGGTTATTTTAGCTACAGGTCATTCTGCCAGAGACATTTTTCATCTTCTTTCTGACAAAAAAGTATTAATAGAAGCCAAGCCGTTTGCTTTGGGTGTAAGGGTTGAACACCCGCAGCAGTTGATTGACCAGTTACAATATCACTGTCTTGTTCGCAACAGGTATTTGCCGCCTGCAAGCTATAGCCTGGTGCAGCAGGTAGAAGGCAAGGGTGTATTCTCTTTTTGTATGTGCCCCGGTGGAATTATTGCGCCGGCTGCTACCAATTTTGATGAACTGGTAGTAAATGGATGGTCGCCTTCTAAAAGAAACAACCCATTTGCCAACAGCGGAATGGTTACTGAAATAAAGAGTGAGAGTTTAAACGATTTGAACGACTTTGAGCAAATAACCGGCATTGCAAAAAAAGTTTTGAGCAGCCCTTTAGGTTTAATGTACTTTCAGCAATATGTGGAAAGAAAAGCCTACCAGGCAGGCGGTGGAAAGTTTGTTGCGCCGGCGCAACGATTAGTTGACTTCTGCGAAGGAAAGCTTTCATCTTCGTTACCCGATTGCTCTTATGTACCCGGTATTCATTCCGTCCGGTTAAAAGAAGTGTTGCCCGCCCTTGTTTATAAAAATCTTCAGCAGGCTTTTAAGGAGTTTGGAAAAAAGTTGAAATCTGCTACTGCAGGTTATTACACAAACCAGGCAGTGGTGGTGGCAACTGAGTCAAGAACCTCATCGCCTGTACGCATTCCCCGAACGGAAAATCTTCATCATCCTCAAATCAAAAATCTTTTCCCCTGCGGCGAAGGTGCGGGGTATGCCGGCGGCATTGTAAGTGCTGCTATGGACGGGGAAAGAGTGGCCGGCCTTTTATCACAAATAACCCACAATAGCTAAGCTGTTATTTTATTCGCCTGAATACGCTGCTATATTTGGTAAATAATTTTGATTATGGCAATTCTTGAACTGCGCAACCTGAAAAAATATTTCGCCACACAAAAAGCGGTTGATGACATTAGCTTTTCCATTGATAAAGGCAGCATTTTTGGTTTGCTTGGGCCCAACGGTGCAGGTAAAACAACGCTGATAAGAATGATTACCGGAATTTTTTTTCCTGATGAAGGCGAGATTATTTTTGACGGGAAAAAATTTGATCCGCTGAAAGATATCATCAGCATTGGTTATATGCCGGAAGAAAGAGGGTTGTACAAAAAAATGAAGATCGGCGAGCAGGCTTTGTACCTGGCACAGCTAAAAGGGTTAAGCCGTACCGAGGCTATGAAGAAAATACAGGAGTGGTTCATCAAGCTGAACATGGAAACATGGTGGAATAAGAAAGTAGAAGATCTTTCAAAAGGCATGTCGCAAAAACTGCAATTTGTTACCACGGTTTTGCATGAACCTAAGCTGATTATTTTAGATGAGCCCTTCAGCGGACTTGATCCGATAAACACCAACATTATTAAAGATGAAATTTACAAGCTGGCACAAAAAGGTTCAACTATTGTGTTCAGCACTCACCGCATGGAGCAGGTAGAAGAAATTTGCGACCACATTGTTTTAATTAACAAAGGAAAAAAAATACTGGATGGCTCTTTAAAAAAAGTAAAACAGGATTTCAAGGAAAATTTATTCAGTATTGTCTTTGATGAAATGCCTTCGGTAAATAGTAATACCGTGTTTGATGTAATTGCTAACCGGGGAGATTCAATGATTGTAAAAATACAAGAAGGACAAAGGCCTACTGATGTTTTAAAATACTTCATTCAGCAAAATGCCTCTATTCAATCTTTTAATGAAATCCTTCCTTCATTAAACAACATTTTCATTAAGCTGGTTGAAGGCACAGCCATCAGCCGCCAGTTTGAAGAAATTTCAGCCTGATAAAATCATAACTATGAACAAAGTTTCGCTCATCATAAAAAGGGAATACCTGACAAGAGTTAGAAAGAAAACATTTATTCTTTCTACTTTTTTATTTCCCATTATCATAATCTTATTTGTGGTAGGCTCCGTTTTCATTGCAGTAAGATCCAGGGAAGTTGTAAAAATCGCTATCCCCAATGATAGCTTTCTGCGCAGCAATTTAAAAAGCGATTCTTCATCGGTATTGTTTGTGTATGATCCGGCGGTGAATCAAAATAATTTTCAGCAGCTCGGTTACACAGCTTACCTAAAACCAAACCGTGATACCAACAATAGCCGTGATTACTCTATTGTTTCCCGCAAGCAAATTGGGCTGGAATCAATGGAATACATTCGCCACCAACTGAACCAGGCTTTTGAAAACCGGTTACTGCAGCAATCGGGCATTGATAAGGAAACACTGGATTCTGTCAGCAAAGTTTCCAATGATGCTATTAGCGTAACCAATAAAGTTTTAGATGAAACAGGCAAAGAAAAAGAGGCCAACGCCGGCCTTGCTTATGGCATTGGTTTTACCAGCGGCATTTTGATTTACATTACCATGTTCATTTTCGGTGCCATGGTAATGCGGGGTGTGATGGAAGAAAAAATGAATCGGATTGCAGAAGTGATTATCTCGTCGGTAAAACCATTCCAACTAATGATGGGCAAAATCATTGGCATTGCAGCCGTAGGCCTCACCCAGTTTTTAATGTGGATTATTTTAATCATTGTTCTCATGAACGTCATGCAATTTTTTGTTCCGCATGAAGCCTTACAGCAGTTGCAAAACACCCAACCAAACATGCCGGGCGGTAATAGCATGTCGGGTCAACTGCCTTCAACCATCGCACACATTATAGGTAATGTAAACTGGCTACTCATTATTTCCTGCTTTCTTTTTTATTTTTTAGGAGGTTATTTATTCTATGCCGCATTATTTGCAGCCGTAGGAAGTGTGGTAAATGAAGATCCGCAGGAGGCGCAATCGCTTATGCTGCCGATTACCATGCCGATAATTTTTGCATTCCTCATTTTAAGCACTACTATCAGTCATCCAAACAGTCCGCTTGCATTTTGGGGAAGCATGATACCATTTACTTCACCCATTGTTATGATGGGCCGCATTGCCTATGGTGTACCTGAAGGTGTGCCCTGGTGGCAATTGTTTTTATCAATGGGATTACTGGTTTTGGGATTCATTTTCACCACCTGGTTTGCCGGCAAAATTTACCGCACAGGCATCTTAATGTATGGCAAACGAGCTTCCTGGAAGGAAATGATCAAATGGCTTCGCCGCTCTTCCTGATCATTTTTTTAAACAAAAACTCATTCAGGTTCACTTGTTAATTTTTTTTATAAAGAAGAAAGAATGTAACAAAATACGAAATCAATCGTATATTTGATAAGTGAAGCCTCCGAACTGTTTCTTAACCAGAAAAACAAAAAAGATGAAATCAAAACCAATTAAACCATTGTACTGGTTGCCGGCATTTTTAATTATGGCTTTGTCAATAGGATTAATAGCCTGGCAACAAAAAGACACCCCATCTGGTAAAAACAATTTTACAGATACAATTCCCAAAAAGAAAACGGACAAAAAAAATTGTTGACCTGGATGATGTGCTGAATGAATTAAACCAGGTGCACATTAACGGTGAAATGGCCGCTGCGATGAAAGAACTGGAACAGGCCATGAAGAACCTGGATGCATCAAAGCTAAAGCTGGAGCTGGATAAGCAGCTACATGAACTTGATCTGCAAAAAATGCAGGCAGATATTCAAAAAGCCATGAAGGAAATTGATTTTTCAAAATTGCAGCAGGAATTAAAGGCGGAAATTGAAAAGATTGATACCCGGCAATTACAGGCCCAACTGAAAGAAATGAAAAAGATAGATATGAGCAAAATGGCGGCTGAAATGGATAAAGCAAAAAAGAAATGGAAAAGATAGGACCACAGTTGAAAGAGCAAATGGAAAAAGCAAAGCTGGAAATTGAAAAAGCAAAAGTTGAAATAAGAGAATACAGAAAATTTATTGATGGATTAGTTGACGATAAGCTGATTGATAAAGACAATTACACTATTGAGCATAAAAATGCTGAGCTGTTCATCAATGGCAAAAAACAATCAGAAGAAGTTTATAAAAAATACAACTGGTTTTTGCAGAAACACCCCAATCTGTACATACATAAAACACCAGATAATTTAGAGATGAACAACAACCGGTCATTGCTTGCCACCGGAGCCATGAAAAACAAAAACGTCCCGCTTAATGCCGAGACGTTTTAATTTTTAGTGAATGGAACACCTGTATTTTATTGCACTCGTAGCCCCGCCTGTTGTTGAAGAAAAAGTTTTGAGCTTCAAAAATTTCATGCTGGAAGACTTTTATTGCAAAGTGGCTCTTTGTTCACCCGGACACATTACGCTGATTCCTCCTTTTAAAATAAACAACAGCAAAGAGCAATTACTGATCACCGCATTGAATTCTTTTTCTGCACATCAAAAGCCTTTCACTATACAACTGCAAAATTTTTCCTGCTTTAACCCGCGTGTTATTTTTGTTGATGTTATACCCAATACTCAACTGGTTAATTTAAGAAAAGAGCTGGAACAAAACCTGGAAGAGAAGAAAATCTTTACAACAAAAAAGAAGACCGGCTCTTTCATCCCCATGTTAGCATTGCCAGCCGTGATCTGCAAAAAAAAGATTTTGAAAAAGCCTGGCAGCATTTTAAAAATCTCTATTTCGGGGCAAACTGGCCCAGCGATAGTCTCTCACTACTGCAACACAATAAAAAAATTGGGATATTGTTTTTACATCCAATTTCAGCATGAGGATGTATAAAAATCAGTTGTATAAAAAATGCGAAGGCGAAGGCATGACATCCGTACTTTGCTCCTGTATCATTTCAATATCCATCTGGAAACCGTCATCCACTTTTGCAATCATTTTTTCTTTTACTACTTTTTTATATCCCTCTTTTTCAAAAATAAATTTATAAACACCCGGTTTCAGATCATTGAAAGAATAACCGCCATTGCAATCGCTCAAAACCGTTTTTTCTTTTTTTGAAGCCAGTACAGCAGTTACCATTACATCTTTCAACGGCTTTTTATTGTCAGCATTAACAACGCTGCCCATAATGTCTTCCTTCTTTCCTGGCTCGGGGCCGCCATTGCATTTATTACCTGCTCTGGAAATCAGGGAAATCAAAATAAAACTGGTGGCTAGTAAAAAAATTTTCGATTTCATTTGACAAGTTTTATGTGATTTAAAGATCCCACCCATCAATCACAGCTGATCAAATCTATATTTTTTTTTTATTGGATTGCTTA
>PSMD01000009.1:0-66937 GCA_040289925.1 Chitinophagaceae bacterium
GCAAAGATAAGCAGCAGCAAGTAGCAGTGGGCATCAGCAGGCTGTGCACTGCCCATTCAGAGGCTCTGATATAGCAATCAACAAAAGCCCACGGAAATCCGTGGGCTAAAAAAAATTGAATAAATAAAATTTTACTTCACTGAAAGTGCTTTATCAACCAGGAAATTCAATTGAGTGCGGTGAGCTCTTGTTTGCTCGTTGGGTGAAACCGCAGTTGCCAGTAAAGTTTTAATTTTTTTCAAAGTGCTTAAGGCGGCTGCTTTGGTAGCATTATCATAGGCAGCAGAGCTTAAAATATTGGCTGCGCCTTTTACGAATTCTGTCTGTAAATTTTGACGGTAGAGATTTACAGCACCGGCCTTATCTGCATCAAAAATAGCTTTCGTCAAATCATTCATTACATCAGCTACAGAATAACTATTGCCATATAAACCTGTGTTATTAATACGGGCCTTTGTTACCGGGTGTAAAATAAACCCGAGCACATTTAGCTGAATGGCCATTACATTATTTTCAATCTTTGGATCCTCCGGATTACCAAAGAAATTATAACCACGGCGTTGTAATTGCAGGTAAGGGAAAACCTGCGCATCAGCATCAAAAGCGTTGGGTGCAAAAACATATTTGCTCAGCAAGTCCATTGCTTTCTTTTGCATGGTAGCAGGAACAGGTGTTAAAGGTTTATTACCCGAGTTTTGCTGCGGAAAACTTCTGTCAACATAAATACCGCCAATATAGCGGCTAACTGCACTGGCCATACTGTTTCGCTGGCCATTTAAAGTTCCGTAACGGGCTGTTAATTCCTGGTAAGATTGACCATTTTTTGTGTACTTGGTTTTCAATTTACCCATCAGGCTGTTTACGAGCTTAAAACGATCATCAGCATAAGCTACCATATCATTACTTTGGTCATTGATCATTACACGTGGATCTACCCCATTACCGTAGCTTCTCATATCATCAGCATCATTACCAAAAGCAAGTTTGGGATCATTACTGCGGGATAAAATTTTGTTTAGCTCAGCTTCTTCTGCTGCTTCAGAGAAAGGAGTATATCCATATTGAATAGCCTAGATATCATAAGGACCAACCTTTGTCGTGTAATAATCTCCCTGGTTATTTCTATCTGAAGAAACATTGATAGCCGGATAGTCCATTACCGAACTCTGCAAGCCAATTGTACGGGTAATTGATGTATTATTCATTTCTGCAGGCGAAAGCATTTGGCTGGCCTTCATGTTATGGTTCAATCCCATTGTGTGGCCTATTTCATGCAAAATCAGGTAATACAAAAACTGTTTGTGCATTTCGCTGATCTCTTTCGGGTCAGCGTCAGTTGCATCCAGCACGGTAAGGCCTGTAGTAAACTGTGCTTTCAGTTCCTGTGCCAGTGTGCAGGTTTGCCAGTGTTTTTTATTGTTGGCAGAAAGGAACAGAGAGGTTGAATCTTTTTTTGTTTCTCCAATAGCAGTGTAGCTATTATATAATTCATCTTGTATTGGCGTAGCACTACCGCTGAACCATTCTACAGTAATATCAGCTCCGAGGATTTGTCCGGTTCTTGGATTTACAAAGCTGGGCCCGATAGCTCCGTACGGAGGATAGGGAGAAGAAACCCAGCGAATAACGTTGTAACGAATATCAGCAGGGTCTCAATCAGCATCATCAGGCATTATCTTCATCACAACTGCATTTTTAAAACCTGCTTTTTCAAAAGCTTCATTCCATTTTTCACCGGCTTCTTTAATAGTTTGCCGGTATTCAACAGGTGTTGTGTTTTCTATCCACCAAACAATAGGTTCAACCGGTTCGCTAATTGCAGCGTTCGGATCTTTCTTTACTAAACTCCAACGATTGATTACATCTTTATAATCCGCCACTTTTATTGAAGTAAGGTTTTCTATTTCCTGCGAGAAATAACCCACTCTTGGATCATCCTTTCTTGGTTTGAAATCGTTTTTCGGCATTTCAATAAATGAATGCTGAAAGCGAATGCGGTTGTAGTGGGCATCCGTAATATCTTTTCCACCGCCATTGAAAGGCGCAGGATTTTCGTAGGCGAGTTCAACAACGATAAACGATATCTGTGTTGTTTGGGAAGGAACGTACCTTGCTGTACTTTGATTTGGCTGTATTTAAATTACCAAGATTGAATACAGCACCCGGAGGCAAACCCGGAGGAAGAAGAGGGCGAACCGGGTCAAGCTTTTCACTTAAAAACAGCGCATCACCATTAATGAGATAACCTGCAGAATCTTCACCAGCAATTTTATCTGAGTAAAATACCGCCTCAGTTACATCAACGTTTGCAGCTTTGCTAACTGCATTGTTTTTGTCGTAATAAAAATTGGTGTTCACCTGGCTGAATTCCAGCTTGACGTAGGCTTTTTTAATTTGAAAAATAAAAGTTGTCCGAATCATGTTCTGGTTTAAGAAAAGGCTGGTAGGCCCACCCATGGAAAAGCTCTGGTAAATGAATTCTTTTCCAAGCTGATTTTTCTTTACATATAATTGCATGCTACCATTTACGGTATCCTGGTAAAGAGTAAAAAGACCTTCCGTTTTTTTGCTCGTTTTTACTTTGTCTGTAATACCAGCAGGTTTTTTGCTTTGCTGGTATCCGCTGGCATAGTTGGTTTATCCTGTGCTGATGCTGCAAGCATAAAACAAAATGCAGGCACCACCAGGATAAAAGTTTACTTCATAAATAAAACAGTTTAAGATATACAAAATACGCAGGTTGAACAACCCGCCGAAAAATAAAATAACCTTTTGACAGGGTTTGTGATAAAAGGCCTAAAAAGATGATTTTACTTAAGCTTTTTCAGTTTAACGCTTTCAATGCGGGTTTCACTGACATTGATAATGTCAAACTCATAATCACCAATAATAATACGCTCTTTCTGGCGGGGTATGGTTTCGTGATAACTGATGATGTAACCCGACAAAGTTTCTGATTCGGTTACGGGCAAATCAAAATCGTATTTATTATTCAGGTAATCTACTTCAAGTCTTCCTGAAAAAATGTATTCGTTTTCTGCAATTTGCTTTTCAATAAATTCTTCAGCATCGTATTCATCTTCTATCTCACCAAAAATTTCTTCCAGTACATCTTCCATGGTAATGATACCTGCTGTGCCGCCAAATTCATCTACCACCCAGGCAATGCTTTTTCTTTCTTTGTTGAATTTGCCGATTAAATCGGCAGCACTCATACTTTCGGGTACAGCCGGTATAGGATGAAGAATGGAACCGATATCTTTTGGATTTTTAAACAAATCAAGCTGGTGAATATAGCCAATGATGTGATCAATGTCTTTTTCAAAAACTAGCAGCTTGCTTAGCTTGGTATCAATAAATTTTTCTCTGGCCTGCTGAATGCTACAATTTACATCAATGCCTACAATTTCTTTACGTGGCACAAGGCACTGGCGAATTTTAGTTTTGGGCAATTCCAATGCATTTTCAAAAAGCTGTGTGTTTAACTCTTCTTTTTCATTGCCCAAATCCCTGCTTTGCTGAAAAAGATGATCCAAATCGTTACGGGTAAGGGCTGCTTTTTTTTCGTTATACCGAACGTTGAATAAATATTTCAGCATCCACTCGGCCAGCTTTATTAAAGCTGATGCAATGGGATAGAGCATTTGGTAAAATAAATCAATTACAATAGCCATCCGGCTTAACATGGCATTGCTCCTTGCCCTGAAGAATGCACGGGGAATAAACTCTGCAAAAAAGATGACCACAAAAGTAGCTACGGTGATTTCAACGAGAATATGTACCGTATCGGAACCAATGCGCCAGGATTGCCACAAGGGCCGCATAACATTGCCCGCCTGCAGTGCAAAAAACACCAGAAAGATATTGAAGCCAATAAGCGTTGTGCCTAAAAATCGTACGGGAGATTCAACAAACTGGGCTAATAATTTTCCGGAAGTGGTGCCTTGTTTCTTTTTTAATTCAATGCCCAGGCGGTTGGCAGAATAAAAAGCCATTTCAATACCTGCAAAAAAACCCATTAATAGCAGGGTGATCACAAACCAAACTATTGTTTTCCACTCAATCATTGCAACTGTAAATATAAGCAGGCTTTGGGGGACGACAGCAGGGATTTCCCAGAGGTGATCTTCTAATTTTTTGATAGAAATTCTTTCACTATCTGTTCTGCCAGCCTGCAGGCTTTGTCCAAATCATCATTCACAATTATTTTATTAAAATGAGATTTGAAAGACAATTCATACGAAGCCTTGTTTACTCTTGCCATTAAAGAGGCTTCCGATTCAGTACCTCTTGATTGTAATCTTTTTTTTAATTCATCCACCGAAGGCGGCTCAATAAAAATGCTGAGTGAGCTTTCGGGAAATTGGGTTTGCACATGTATGGCACCTTTTACGTCTATATCCAGCAAAGGGATTTTATTTTGATTCCATATTCGCATCAGTTCAGCTTTCAATGTGCCATAATATTTGCCTTCATATACCATTTCCCATTCTACAAATTCTTCGTTGGCAATTTTATTTTGAAATTCTTCAACCGAAATAAAATAATAATCAACCCCATTCTTTTCATAACTGCGTGGCTGCCTGGTAGCAGCAGAAACAGAAAAGCTTAACTGCGGAATATGTTTAAGCAGGTAATGTGTAATAGAAGTTTTTCCTGCACCCGATGGAGCGGTGATGATGATGGTTTTGCCGGCATTCATAATGAAGATGCAAGATACAAGCAAGAAGGAAGAACTGATAAACCTAAACCAAAAACAAGAAACCCAAACTAAAAACCAATGATTGCTTTCAGCTTTCCCCAAAGTTCATTGTCAAAAGATGAAATAGCCTGTTGTGTAATGCCCGCAGCATCACCCAGGCGAACAACAACGAGTTTTTGGGAAGGAATGATATACAGTTTCTGATCATTTTTTCCGAGAGCTGAAACCATATCTGCCGGTGCATTCGGTATCATTGGCCCGGGTAAAACCGTTTGCAATGTGGGCACCATAAAGCTTGGTTTACCATTGAGCCAGGTTAAATAACCATAGGATAAATTGAGCGACTGCGAAGAAGTTACCTGCGCATTGAAGTAATTATTGTCTGAAAGTATTGGTGTGTTTTCCCATTTGCCTTTGTTCAGCAGCAGCAAACCAAATCTTGCCATGCTGCGCGGAGTGCTCCAGTAAACATTATTATAGCTGCTATGTATCCACAAGCCATTCATGCCAATAATATTCCTGATCTTTTGCTGAAAATAATTATTGTAAGTGGTGCCGGTTGCGTTTTCAACCACTTTTTCCAGCAGGTTATAAGGCGCATTGTGATAGGCCCATCTTGTGCCTGCATCTGCTTTGTAAATAAGGCAGGGAGGATCGGTGCAGTCAGCATCTGGTGCTACATTATCATCAAGCCCCGTTGTCATGGTAAGCTGATGACGAACGGTTATCAGGTTTTCTTTCGCAAGCGGGAGTGACGTCCATCCTGCGCCAAGGTATTGCGAAGTTTTATTGTTGATGTTTATTAAACCTTCCTGTTGAGCAATACCCACCAAAAAAGCTGTCATAGTTTTGCCTGCACTGGCCCAGTACCAGTTGCTGTCAGCCGTAAAGGTTCCGAAATATTTTTCTATGACTATGCGACCATTTTGCAAAACAATAAAGGCCTTTGTATTTTTTTGTTGAAGAAAATCGTACAGGTCAGGAACAAGACTTTCGTTCCAACCCGTAGCCGTCAACGGTTTTGTTTGCCATTCATTACCGGTTACCGGTGGAAAATACATGGGTTCCGGTTCAGGAAATGGGCAGCACATTTTTTTTCTGCAGGAGAAGATGGTAAAGGCAAATACGGTGAGGAAAAATAATTTTCGCATATGTGTTGTATTGGTTTACTTCGACGGTATTGGATGAATTTAGTTTAACCAGAGATTAAAACGCTGCCATTAAAAATTTATTTCCACTTTAAAGTATTAATAAGATGTAACAGGTCCTGTTTCAAAAAATCGTTTACAATGCTGATGGAATCCTGGTTGGGTGTGGCAGCAAAATACAAGGCTCCCCGCAAAAAATGTTTGGTTGAATCGGTAAGGAAAAATTGATTGGCAGTTGCCGTATTTCCCCGCAGAGTAAAATAAATGCCTTCAATTCCGTTGGGTGTTTTCATAAGGCTGTCCTGTATATCGGTGGCTTTGTACGTGTGTTGCTTAAAGCTCATTTGAAAAGCATCTTTCACCAGCGAATCAAAATTGTTTTTTCCAATTTCTTTATAGCTAATGTGCACCCTGCCGTTGAACTGAGGAAAATCAATATTGATCCACCAGGGATTTTCAGGCCTGTCTTCAAAAAAAGCTGTGTCTTTTACAATGTTGGCATATACAGGATATTCAAAACTGTACGGATACCCCGGCTGATCAAATTGCTTATATGCTTTTTTAGGAAAATCAATTTTAAAATAGCCCCGTTTTCTACCCACATTGTAATCACTGTTGCATGAAAAAAAGCAGAAAATAATTGCCAGTGCAAAAACAGAAAAAAAATATGATTTCATTTTTGTTGTGGGTTACTGGTTGCTTATTGTTTGTTATTTCTGAAACTGCACTATTCGCCAGGCTGATGATTGATGGTAACCTTTACTTGTAAAATGCGGTTCATATCTGCTTCTAAAACCGTAAACTCAAAATCACCGCAGTGTATCACTTCATTCACTTTGGGAAATTCACCTGCCAGCTCCAGTACTAGGCCGGCCAGCGATTCACTTTCACCTCTCACCCGCTCAAACGTATCTGCCTGAATATTCATTGCCCGGCAGGCATCGTGTATCATGGTTCTGCCTTCAAAAATGTAATTGTTGTCATCAATTTTTCGATTGCGGCTTTCTTCTTCATCAAATTCATCTTTTATATCGCCAATTATTTCTTCCAAAATATCTTCCAGGGTAACAATGCCGCTGGTGCCACCAAATTCATCTACCACCACAGCAATATGTGTTCTTTTTTTCTGAAACTCCTGCAGCAGATCTTCAATCAGTTTTGATTCCGGCACAAAATAGGGGTGGCGAATGAGGCTGTGCCAGTCAAAGCTGTCATCCTTATCCAGGTAGGGCAATACATCTTTCGTATTTAAAATTCCCACCACTTCATCCATATTTGTTTTGTAAACAGGCAGGCGACTGTAATGCAGCTCTTCAATTTTTTTTATGAGGGCAGAAAAACAAATGCCGTATTCAATGCCACTTACATCAAGTCTTGAACGCATTACCTGTTTAACCGAAATATTTCCAAACTTTTCAATGCCGAGCAAAATATTTTTCTCTTCTGCAGAAATTTCTTCTGATTTTTCCAGGTCCTGAATACCCGAAGTTTGAATGCGGTTAGCCCCCAGCCTCTTTCCCACACTATCTGCAACAGATACCATCCAGCGGCTTATTCTCCGCAATAGCAAATGGAGCGTTTCAATAATTAACGAAGAGCCGTAGGCAAACCGAAGATTGTTTTGTGTGGCCCAAACCTTTGGCAGCACTTCTCCAAAAAAAACAAGAACAAAAACGATGGTGATAACACGGAGCACCAACTCAATCACAAAATCAAAATTGCCATTAAAAATGTTGATCTTTCCATAAGGCAGGTATTGATTGATGAGAAAATTACAAAGGATGATGATGCAGATATTGATAAAGGTGCCGGCCAGCAACATGGAAGTGTAAAGCTCTTTAGGCTCTTCCAACAAATCAGTAATGCGGCGGGCTGCAGCATGCTGTTTTGTTTTCAGCATGTTTACATCTTTACTGGTTAGCGAAAAAAAAGCAACCTCTGCGCCTGAAATGGTGAAGGTGAGCACCAACAAGGCAATAAGGACAACAATTAAAACCGTTGTTCCCTGTGGTGTGGCATACAGTAAAATGAAGAGTTGGTTACAGAAGTTCGTAATGGCCGAATGGCTATCCAATTCAGTTTTTGTTTTTGTGAAACAATAATCAAAGCCCTATTTGCTTAACAGGTGGGGCACGTCATAAGGCCTACCCCTGATTGTTTGCAAATGTATTAATGAATCAGGGTACAATGCCATGCATGTTATTTAAAAAGGCAGATCACCGGGTGCTTCCGGCGGAACATCGGCACTGCTCATTCCTTCAATACTTCCATGCTCACTGTGCATGGAGCTGCTGCCTGTGCCACTGCTATCTGATCTTTTGTCGAGCATAATCAGGTTATCACCTACTACTTCAGTGGCAAATTTGCGGTTGCCCTCTTTATCTTCCCAACTGCGGGTACGCAGCCGGCCTTCTATATACACCAGGCTTCCTTTGTGCAAATATTTTTGTGCCAGTTCTGCAAGGCCTCTCCAAAGAACTACGGTGTGCCATTCGGTTTGTGAAACCAGTTTGCCGGAGCGGTCTTTAAAAGTTTCAGTAGTAGCCAGCGGAAATTTTGCTACCCCAATATTTCCTTCTAAAAATTGTACGTCAGGATCCTTACCCAAATTTCCAATGAGCATTACTCTGTTTACGCCTCTCATAAAATTTATCTTTAGAGTTAAAAATTCATCTACGGTTAATGCTTACTAAAATTAAATTTTTTACATGGAAAAATGAACTTTAATCTCTGGATGACAGAGATTATGAAAAGATTGAACGCATGGCATTTTTTTGAGGCTGACAGAACCAGCTTAACCTCATAAAATTTGTGTTATGACGTATAATGATATAATTGGAACCATGGGTGTGGCACTCATTCTACTTGCCTATTTTCTTAACACAACCCAACTGATTCAAACAAACGGGCGGTTATTCTATGTGTTGAATATGATTGGCGCAGCCCTGGCCTGCTATGCTTCTTACCTTATCAGCTACTGGCCTTTTGTTATTTTGGAAGGAACCTGGACGCTGGTTTCAATTTACGGGTTGATGAAAGTGTTGAGAATACGAATGACATGAATGTTTGAAGTCATCAGTTTATTAATCCTTTCCCGTAAGCCCAGGAAATCCAGATCTGCAGTCTGCCAACCTCAAATACCATCCCGAATAGCAATCGGGAAGCAAACGCTTAGCCGCAAGAATAAGCCATTGCCTCCATATCAATCCTTCTTCTTTCAAACAGGTAACCACTATAAGTTTTTACAATTTCATTCAGCGTTTCGTCAATTTCTTCTACGGTTTTCACTGTAACCAGTTTCAACCTGTATTCTTTTATGTTGGGAAGCCCTTTGAGATAATTGGTGTAATGCCTGCGCATTTCATTAATGCCGGGTATCAATCCTTTCCACTCCACTGAACGGTGCAGGTGTTTTCTAATCACTTCTACTCGTTGCTCTATAGTTGGAGGAGGTAAATGCTCTCCAGTTTTTAAAAAATGTTTTATCTCATTAAAAATCCAGGGATAGCCAATTGCCGCACGGCCGATCATTACTCCATCTACACCATAACGGTTTTTATATTCAAGAGCTTTCTCCGGGCTGCCAATATCGCCATTTCCAAAAATCGGGATTTGAATGCGGGGATTGTTTTTCACTTTTCCAATCAGCGTCCAATCGGCTACACCTTTATAAAGTTGTGCTCTTGTTCTGCCATGAATAGCGAGAGCTTTAATGCCAGCATCCTGCAGCCGCTCAGCTACTTCTTCAATATTTTTACTGTTTTCATCCCAGCCCAATCTTGTTTTTACAGTAACCGGTAAAGAAGTTGATTTTACAACTGCTTTCGTTAGCTTAACCATGGCATCAATATCTTTCAGCACAGCAGCACCGGCGCCTTTGGTTACTACTTTTTTTACCGGGCAACCAAAGTTGATGTCAACCAGGTCCGGGTTCACTGCATCAACAATTTTTGCGCTGAGGGTCATGGCTTCTTCATCGCCTCCAAAAATTTGAATGCCGACAGGCCGTTCATAATCAAAAATGTCAAGCTTTTGTTTGCTTTTAATGGCATCTCTTATCAACCCTTCACTGGAAATAAATTCGGTGTACATTAAGTCGGCCCCATTGTCTTTGCATACAGCCCTGAATGGCGGATCACTCACGTCTTCCATTGGAGCAAGAAGAAGAGGAAAATCAGGAAGTGATATTTTGCCGATTTGAACCATTAAGCATTGATGAATGAATAATTAGTAATTAATAATTATTAATTGACGATTACTTTTGAGTCTGCAAATTTAACACCGCATGTCGCATCCGGCAACTAAAAGAGTAAGCTATTGGGGCCAATTGGGAATTTTAATGGCATTTACAGGAGTTGGATTAATTGTAGGCGGCTTTGTCAGCCTGCTACCAGTGATGTCAAAAATTGATATCAGTTCTTTACGTGGTTTATCAAATAAGGAGCTGATGAATAAATTAATGGTTCCTGAAAATTCAAATGCATTGAGATGGATGCAGTTTCTTTCAACCTTGTTTTTATTTTTTATTCCGGCATTTATTTATTCAGCTATCTGCCATACAAAACCACTCACCCATCTTGGTTATAAAAAAGCCGTGAGTTTTCAGCAGGTGCTCATTGTTATTATTATTATGTTTTTTGCACTGCCCCTGTCTGCTTCACTTTCACAGGCAACCGAGCTTTTACCTTTTCCGCCATCTGTAATGGAAAAATTTAAAGCCGCAGAAGCCGATTATCTCAAACAGATCACGGCCATCGGCCGCATGGAGAACACGGCTGATTTTTTGATTTCTCTTTTTATGCTGGCCATACTGCCTGCTGTGTTTGAAGAAACTTTTTTTCGCGGTGGCGTGCAAAATTTACTGGCAAGATGGTGGAAGACTCCTGTACTGGCCATCATTGTTACTTCCATCATCTTTAGTATTGTTCATGGTTCCTATCTTGGCTTTTTAAGCCGTGCTGCTTTAGGATTTATTTTAGGATGGATGTATTACCGCACCGGTAATTTATGGCTCAGCATCATTGGTCATGTTACAAACAATGCGGTGGCATTAACGGTTTTTTATTTTTCAAAAGGTAAGAACCCCGAGCAGGATATTCATCTGCCTATTTACGTTGGCCTTGCTTCCATCGCCATATTGTACGGGCTTTTTATTGTGTTTGAAAAAGTGAGCAGCTATCAGGTTGATCGTCCCGGTGAAGAAACTGCAATGGCTGTTAAAAACAAGCTACCTGACTGGGTGAAAATAGCGGAGGAAAAAACCAACAATCAAGCTAATGGCTTTTAACTGGCAAACTTTTAAAACAAGAACGTTAACAGCAGCCGTTTTTATTATTATCATGCTGGGCGGTTTGTTATGGAATCGCTGGAGCTTTTTCATTTTATTTTCTATTATTCATTTTGGATGCTGGTATGAGTATCAAAAGCTGGTTGAGAAAATTAACCCGGCTTATCAAAACATTTCTCCCTTTCATAAGTATGGTGTAATGCTAGCCGGCTGGTGCATCATGCTGTATTTTACAAATGATGCTTACTATTTTTTGGGTATTAGGCTGCATGAGTTGGGCTGGTGGCTGGGATTGGTTTTGTTATTTACGCTTCCACTGATTGAATTATTATTTGCCAAACAAATAAAACGCAAGATCATCGGTTATTCTTTTTTTGGGATTATCTACATCTCATTAAGCCTGGGCTTAATGATGGATCTGTATGCCTGGGTTGAAAAAAATTATTTATCAAAGGATGTTTTCTACCCCGGATTTTTCAAACCCTTTTCTTTTTATCCGGTACTGTTTCCTGCCATCATCATTTTTAGTTTATGGATAAATGATACGATGGCTTACATTGCAGGATCTTTAATTGGAAAAACTCCGTTTTCAAAAATTTCTCCCAAGAAAACATGGGAAGGCACAATCGGTGGAATTATTCTCTCTAACTTAGCCATTGGTTTTATTTTTTCAAACATTCAAACTGATATTGCTGTTCCGAGCTTTCACTTCAGCTTCGCAACATATACCTGGTTTGTCATTCCGGCCATTGCAGTTATTACAGGCACAATGGGTGATCTTCTTGAATCAAAACTGAAAAGACTGGCCGGTGTAAAAGACAGCGGACTAATTATGCCCGGCCACGGCGGTTTTTTAGATCGCTTCGATTCTCTGCTTGTTGCCACTCCTTTTGTTTGGCTCTTTGTTTATTTTTTTCTGTAGAAGGATGAAACCATTTCTTTTATTAAATTTCATAGCAGAAACCATTAAACTTCTGCTATGAAAAAATTTTTAATATCCGGCCTGATCATTTTCTGCTACATTACAGCCTTTGCTCAGTCTAAGTGGGGCATCAGTTACAGCCCTGCATTTCCTATGGATCCTCGTGTACGGTTTGCCGTTCAGCCAGGGGTTGAGTGGGCCTTTAATAAAAAGCTTTCATGGTTAAATGAATTTGCCTTTACACTTCCCAGAAAAAAAATTCTTCTTATTATGATCGCAGATTTTTTCGGATAAAAACAGAATTACGGTATGATATATTTCCGGAACCGGAGAAATTCTATTGGCTTTGCAATTATCTTATGCGTGGCGAAGTTTTGATGAGCTGAGAAAGAATTATTTGTTTTCTGACCAATACCGGGGTGATACCGCTTTGTATTTTGACCGTGCCCATGTTTATAGCCCAATATTTATTGCTGCAGCCAACCTTGGTTATCTGATTCATTTTTCTAAGAGTTATCATTTGGATATTGAAGCCGGTTATGGTAAAAAAATTACACAAACCAGTTATAGCAAAGTGGTCAATCCCCAGGCGGGCTATTATCAAATTCCAAATGATGCTTCCATGATTAATACTCTCGATCTGCATTTAGAACACAGGAAAAAGTTGAAGGCCCCTACATAAGCTTTGCTGTGCGATTGATTTATCGCTTTGCTGAACATTAATCATATTTTTGTTCTCCAATTTTTTTTAATGACGATTCACAAAGAAGGTTATAAAAGCATTGCCTGGGCATTTATCCTGTTTGCAGTTCTCAATATTTTATCTTTTTACATCTTCAGTTATCATAATCCGCTGGCCTGCGTAGCCATCTTCATCATTACACTGGGGTTGCTCATCTTTATTATTTCCTTTTTTCGCATTCCTAAAAGAAATTTTACAATTGGAGATGATGTGATTGTTGCTCCTGCCGATGGAAAAATTGTGGCTATTGAGGAAATTCAAGCCGACGAATATTTTACCGGCAAACGTTTGCAGGTTTCTATTTTTATGAGTCCGCTGAATGTGCATGTAAACCGCAACCCCGTAAACGGCGAAGTAATGTATAGCCAGTATCACAAAGGGAAATACCTGGTTGCCTGGAATCCAAAATCATCAACCGAAAATGAAAGGCATGTAGTGGTTTACAAAAGCAATGGCCGGGAAATTTTGGTAAAGCAAATTGCCGGCGCATTGGCCCGGCGCATTGTCAATTATCTAAAGCCAGGACAAAAAGTAAAGCAAAATCAAGAGATGGGTTTCATCAAATTTGGGTCAAGAGTGGACCTGGTAATGCCACTGGATGTGAAACTGAAAGTGAAAATCGGAGAAATTTCAAAAGGTGGAGTAACGGTGATTGCTGAGTGGTAAACCCTATGTTAATTTAGATAACATTCGACCCCTACGGGGTCGTTTTTTGTCTTTAGGGGCTTATTCTACTACAAACATTCGGCTCCTACAGAGCCTTTTCAAAAAAAATGATGCCTTAATCTTAGATTCAACTTTATTAGAACCTGATTGAGACCCTGAAGGGGGCAACTGTTAGTAGTAGAAAACAAAAACATTTTAGTTACAAAAACTCCGTAGGAGTGAAATAACCACAAAAAGCCATATCAAAAAATCTCCTCCAATTCTTTCAACGAATAAACGGTGTACGTAGGCTTAATTTCAGGTTGAATGCCCAGATGATTTACAAATACCTGGTCAATACCTGCATTCATCGCTCCAACAATATCCACTTCAATGCTGTCGCCAATCATAATACATTCTTCTTTGCAGGTTCCGCATTTTTCAAAAGCGAACTCAAAGATCTCTTTGTTAGGCTTTAAGCTGTTTGATCCTTCTGAAGTGATCACCTCAGTAAAAAAATCTTTTAGTCCTGAATACATCAGCTTGTTGTGCTGGGTTTGCTCAAAGCCATTGGTGATAAGGTGCAGCACATAATTCTTGTTCACTAAATACTGCAACACCTCTTTTGCATACGGAAACAAGATCGTTCTTGTAGGTAGCAGTTCTAAAAACCGTACGCTCATTTCTTTTGCCAATTGCTCGTCGGCAATCTTAAAATCCAGCAAAGTCAGCCACATTCTTTTTACCCGCAGCTCTTCCTGCTTAATGTAACCGTTGCGGTATCGCTCCCACAATTTTTCATTGTGAGCCAGGTAATTTTTATGGAAGAGGTCAAAATCATGCACACCCTTTTCTTCCAGTCGCAGTGTTTCGTGAAGTTCAGATAAAGTTTCCCGGGCGTTGGCTTCAAAATCCCAAAGGGTGTGGTCAAGATCGAAGAATAAGTGCCGGTATTTTATTTCAGATTGCAGATTACGGATTTTAGATTTGTGAGAGATCAGGATTCAAGCTGCAATCTACAATCTTAAATCTAAAATTATGAATGCCGTCATCACCGGTGCTTCTCGGGGACTGGGTAAAGCCATTGCAGAAATTTTTGCAGCAAATGGTTATAATCTTTATATCACTTCTCTCAATCAAACCAGGCTGTATAAGGCAATGGAAGGTTTGCTGAATCGTTTTCCTTGCATCACCATAAAAGCAAAACCGTTTGATCTTAGTAAAAAGCAAGAGGCAAAAGATTTTGGCAACTGGGTGCTTGAACAAAATATTTCAGTAGATGTATTAGTGAACAATGCCGGCAATTTTGCCGGTGCCAGTGTGCATAACGAAGAAGAAGGGGCGTTGGAAGAAATGATTGAAACCAACTTGTACAGCGCCTATCACTTAACAAGAGTGCTGCTGCCGGGTATGATGAAAAGAAAAAGCGGACACATCTTTAATATTTCTTCCATCGCTGGGTTAAAAGCTTATCCTGGCGGTGGCTCTTACAGCATCAGCAAATTTGCCTTGCGTGGTTTTTCTGTTAACCTGCGGGAAGAGTTGAAGAATTATAATATTAAGGTGACCGCTGTTTATCCTGGCGCAGCTTACACAGATTCATGGGCAGCTTCGGGCATGGATAAAAAAAGATTCATGGAGGCCGAAGACATCGCTAAAATGGTATATACTGCTTCTCAACTTTCGCCGCAGGCTTGTGTAGAAGACATTATTTTACGGCCACAGTTAGGAGATATTTAACCCCGCTTATCCATTTTTTTAAAAAGCAGAACAAACCGGTTTTCTAATTTTACTGATTGAAAATTTTCCTTCAGCATATTATTTTTTTATGCCTGCCGGCCATAGCTTCTTCTCAAGCGGCCATGAAGATGATTGCTCCGCACCACATTTCTGCCGGTGAGTCATTCCAAGTACAGTATGTAGTGCAGGGCGGTAGCAACATCACCAATTTTAAATTAGAAGAATTCAGTGACGTAAAAATTATAACCGGCCCTGTTCTGTATCCCTCAAAAAACAACAGTAAAAATTTTGTATTCACGGTACAGGCCAAAAAGGCCGGAAAAATTATTTTGCCAGCAGCCACTTGCTTTGCTGATGGAAAAAAAATCAGTTGCCGGCCGTTTACCATCAATGTTTCTGTACCCGATGAATTTGCAGAGTACGGTGATTATTTTTTGCGTGCCGGTGAAGAGCCGTACCAAAAAATAAAAAAGAATCTTTTTTTAAAAGTATTTGTTAACCGCACAACTTGTTTTGTCGGGCAACCGGTTGTGGCTACGTTTAAGCTTTATTCAAGATTGCAATCCCGTTCAAATGTGATTAAGAATCCCGGGTTCTATGGTTTTTCAGTTGTGGATATACAAGATGTGGAAGATGAAATTGCTGAAACGGACGAAATAAACGGAAGGCAGTTTGATGTACATACTATTCGTAAAGTGCAGCTATACCCTTTGCAAGCCGGAAAATTTATAATTGATGCAATGGAACTGGAAAATGAAGTAGAGTTTTTAAAAAGCATGGTTAGCAATAAAGGCGAGCAGCTGGTTGAAGAGCACATGTATAACCGAACCAGTAAAAATGCTGAGCCAAATATTTACCAAACGAATTTGGCCAGCCTGCCTGTTACCATTGACGTAAAACCGTTGCCTGCAAATGAAAATATTGAAAATTTTACAGGTGCGGTCGGCAATTTTAATATTCATGTTTCCCTGCCCGATACAGTTATTGAAACCAGTCGCGAAGCTGCGCTGGAAGTTATTCTAACAGGCAGGGGAAATTTTCAGCAACTGAATTTGCCAGAGATAAGCTGGCCAAAAGGCTTAGAAGGTTACCAGTTAAAAATTATTGACCGGCTGGATAAAGAGAAAATTCCTTTGCAGGGCAGCCGGTGCTTTTTGTTTTTGCTGAACGCAGCAAAGCCGGGAAAGTTCACCATTCCTTCTATTCATTTCTCTTATTTTAATCCGGAGAAAAAAAATTATCAAACAGATTCTACGCAGCCTATCACCATTATTGTAGCAGCAACCAGGCAAAATACCAGCCGGCACCTCAACATCTCAAAAGATAAAACAAAAAATAATTGGGTGCTGTGGCTGGCTTCTGCCACTGTCATCATTGCTGGGGTTGCCGGCATAATTTTTAAAAAAAGGAAAAGGAAAACAATAATGGCTGATATTTCTCAACACATCCCCGTTGTTGCGGTTGAAGAATTATTTGCACCTGCTGTTGAGACCCTACCGGAGGCAAATAAAATTTTTTACAGCAGCCTGAACCGCTGTACCTGGCAATGGCTTTGGCTGCGTTTTGCAATTGATGGAAACAAGATCAGTAAGGACCAATTAACCGGAACGTTGATGGGAAAAGGTGTGAACCACCAGGACGCCAAAGACTTAACCATTCTGTTGAAGCAAAATGAATGGGAAGCTTTTACGGCAACTGACAGTGGATTGATTAAGCATGAGCAGTACAACCGCTTAATTACATTGCTTAAAAAAATTGATGCGGCAGGAAAGAATCATTCAGAATATTTATAGCCGACGCCTCTTACTGAATGAAAATATTGTGGATTCCGGCTGTCTTCTTCAAAATATTTTCTGAAGTTGAGTATAAAGTTGTCAATGGTTCTTGTTGTGGGGTAAACATTGTAGCCCCAAACCACCTGTAAAATCTTTTCGCGGGGCACCACTTCATTTTTATTTTCTATCAGCAGCTTTAGCAACATAGCTTCCTTGCGGCTGAGCTGAACTTTTTCTCCGGTTTTGGTAATGGCTTCCTGTGCTTTAAAATCAATGGTGTTCTTTCCAAAACTATACACATCTCCCACCGTTGATTTATCCCGCATCTTCTTATTCTTCTCAATCAGCTTTTGCACACGCAGCATCAGCTCTTCCAAATTAAACGGCTTGGTTAAATAATCATCTGCACCTTTTTTTAAACCAAGCACCCTGTCGGCACTAGTATTTTTTGCACTCA
This sequence comes from Chitinophagaceae bacterium, assembly GCA_040289925.1. Lineage (GTDB taxonomy): Bacteria > Bacteroidota > Bacteroidia > Chitinophagales > Chitinophagaceae > VBAU01. The sequence continues at coordinate 17,419 of PSMD01000009.1, forward strand.
GAATAAGAATGGGCACTTCATTATTTTTTACCCTTATGCTTTCGGTTACATGTATCCCGTCCACTTCCGGCAGCATAATGTCAAGAATGATCAGATCAAAATATTCTGACTCTACTGCTTTCAGTGCTGCCAGGCCATTATAGGCAGAAGTTACCTCATAGCCCTCCAGCTCAAGGTTCAGCTTTAGTGCCTCGTGAAGATTTTCTTCATCTTCTACTAATAATAAATTGCCTTTTTTTCCTTCAGCCATTATTCAGGATTAAAAACAACGGTAAAATTACTTCCGTGAGGTTGATTATCTGTTATAAAAATTTCACTGCCATGGTCGCGGGCAATAATGCGGCAAAGATATAAGCCGAGGCCGGTGCCCTGCGTTTTACGGGTTGATTCATTACCGATGCGGTAAAATTTTCCAAACACTTTTTTCTTTTCTTCATTTGGGATACCGGCACCTTCGTCAATTATTTCCATTCGTATTTTTTTATCGGCCAGGTGCAGGCGGGCAATAATCTGTTTTTCTTTGGAAGAATATTTAACTGCATTCTCAATAAGATTATTGATCAGCAATTGCAGCAGCAACGGATCTCCCATTACATTCATGTCTTCCTGTATTTCTTCAACAAATTTTCTTTCCGGATAACGTTGACAGGCATGGCGCAGGCAATCTTTCAGCAAATCGCTTAAATCAATTTCTTCTGTTGAAAGCTTATAATGGCCGCCTTCAAGCTGAGACGAGACCAAAATATTATTGGTTAGTGTATTCAACCTTTCAGTCTCGGCCAGTGTAATCTTTAACAGCTTTTGCCGCTTTTCTTCGTCAAGCTGGTAGCGTTGTAACGTTTCCAGGTTCAGTCGTGCAACAGAAATAGGGGTTTTTAACTCGTGGGTAACGGCCATCATAAAATTTTGCTGCTGCTGCTGCATCTTCAACTGCCTGCGTACAGAACGGTAAACAAAAGCAGCCCCTATTAAAATTAAAATGAGAAAAGTAAACCCTTCGCCAATGTATTTGATAAAATTTCTGCGGTGTTCATCATTAATGCGGCTTAGCGAATACTGGTAAAGATCCGGCGAAGCCCTTTTATCAATGGAAATATTTAGTTGAGCAATTTTGAATTCCTGCATTTGGCGGTTCTGACTTTCAAGGCTGATAAACCACCACACCAGTGCCGCAACCACATAAAATAACAGCAACCAAAAAATCACAAAGGCCAGTCTGATTCTTGTTTTGCTGTCAGGCATACATCATAATTTCTTTTCAAGGCGAATGCCAACGCTTAATACATTTTCCAGCGGGTCTTCCCGCATGATCTGTTCTATTTTAAAATGATAATGGCCGGGCCGCAGGTAAATAGTACTGTCAATGGGCAGGCGGTGTTCGTAAATATCATCCATACTGCTGGCCAGCCAGCCTTTGTCATTGGTAGCAAGCAAAAATTCTATCGGTTTTTTTTGCAGGGCCGTATCTCCCGGCAGTTTAAAATAAAAATTCACCCAAATATTGGTGTAATTGTATTTCTCATTATGGCGTAAAACAAAATAAGGTTGATAGCGGCTGGTGCTGTCTTTAATTTCAAAATCAAATTCAGGCTGAAAACTGCTTTTCCATTTAAAGCCGGGAATGGTTACATTTTTTTCGTAGAGATCAACAGTGGTGCAGGAAAAAAAATAAACGGCTAAAAACAAAAAAACCGGTAAAAGTTTTCCAAAACGCTTCATGCTGCAAATGTATAAGTAAACCCTGCCGCTTTTATGCATGTTATTGCCCTGCCCTTGCATTTTATAACACATTCAAGATTTGCTCCTTTGCTTTTTCCAGTTCATCTTTCATCAGCACCACGCATTTTTGAATGGCAGAATCATAAGCTTTGGCACCGGTGGTGTTTATCTCCCTGCCTATTTCCTGCAAAATGAACGAAAGCTTTTTTCCTTTTGATTCTTCAGGCTCAGCCAGCACGGACATAAAATAATCGCAATGGTTTTTTAAACGCACCTGCTCTTCTGAAATATCAATTTTCTCAATGTAAAAAATCAATTCTTGCTCCAGGCGGTTGCTGTCGTAATTTTCTTTGCCCACTTTTTCTTCCAGCAGCTTTACCAGGCCTTCCCTGATTCTTTGCTGGCGTAATGGTTCCAGCTTTATTACTTCTTCCTGCAGTTTTAAAATATTGGTGATGCGTAAAATCAGGTCAGTCTCCAGGCTTTTTCCTTCTTCACCGCGGTGCAGGTTTAAATCTTCAATAGTTGCCAGTAAAATTTGCTGAAACTCCTGCCATTCTTTTTCTGTGAGTGTTTCACCGGTGGGAGTAATCACTTCCGGCAGCTTCACCAAAGTGCTGAGAATAGCTGAAGGATCCAGGTTTAGTTCGTTTGAAAGTTCAGCAAGCGTTTTATAATATGCTTTAGCCAGATCTTTATTAATAGAAACCGGTTTTGCATTTCCTGTTTCTTTCAGGCTTATGGTACAATCAACACTACCCCTGCCCAGCTTTTCAGATAGAATACGGCGAATATCAAATTCATAGGGTTTTAAAAAACCCGGAAGCTTTAATTGCAATTCAAATTGTTTTCCGTTCAGCGACTTTATATCAACTTGGAAAGTTTTATCACCAGCTGTTCTTTCCACCCTGCCAAAACCTGTCATTGATTTTATCATGCAATCATTTTTGTAAGAAGTAAAGTTATTGGAATGAAACTAAACAGTAAGAAGTGTTGAATTTCCCAATAAAAAAATGCAAAAGACTATAAAAGAAAAATCTCCCGGAAAACCAGGAGATAATATATGGATGGGTTAGTAAGTACCGGGAAATAAATTTCCCTACACAATATTAAAAATAATTTTTCCGAACTAAAAAAATTTCTTAAGGAATTTTATTAACATTTTTCAGATAGCTGTGAATAAGGACAATCTTAAAACCGATCGTTGTTTTCAGTTTTCATGTTCCTCAAAACCATTTTTTGAAAAACTACAATCTGCTTCCAAAAATTTTCAATCGCTGTAACTCTTAGCTGGCCGGTGTTTTACAAGATGATTATTACGGGTGAGAAATAATAATTTCAATGCTCCAACTTTTTTCTTCTTCATTTCCTGCATCATCTTCAATGAATAAGAAGAAGGTATCTGCAGTAAAAAAAATTTCCAGGTTTAGTCCTTTCCATTCAAAAATGTTGCTGATATCCGCTTGTTATCTTTGCCCAAAATTTTTTTATGCGCTTTCAAAAACCTGTAGAGGCAAAATGGATAGCTGAATTTTTGAATGCCGAATTAGTAGGCGAAGCGGAAGCAGAAGCAACCGGCATCAATGAAATCCATAAGGTAGAAAAAGGAGATGTGGTGTTTGTGGATCATCCAAAATACTATGATAGATGTCTGAATTCAGCGGCCAGCTTTATCATCATCAATAAAAAACTGCAACCTCCTGCCGGTAAAACTCTTTTTGTAACTGAGGATCCGTTTGAAGCATATCAAAAACTGGTGAATCATTTCCGGCCTTTCCATCCTTCTATGAAAATGATGAGTGAAAGCAGCACCATTGGCGAAGAAACTGTGATAATGCCCGGTGCCTACATTGGCAATGAAGTGAGGATTGGAAAAAATTGCATTATTCACCCGAATGTAACCATACTTGACCACTGCCTGGTTGGTGATGATGTAGTAATACAAGCCGGCAGTGTAATTGGCAGCGATGCATTTTACTACAATAAAAAAACGAACCACCCCATTCACTATAAAAAAATGAATAGCTGCGGCCGGGTAGTGATTGAAGACGCAGTAGAAATTGGCGCAGGCTGTACTATTGACCGTGGCGTGAGCAGCGATACGGTCATTGGTGCAGGAACTAAAATTGACAACATGGTGCATGTAGGCCACGATACAGTGATTGGCAAAAACTGTTTGATAGCTGCACAGGTTGGCATTGCCGGAGCAACTACCATTGAAGACGAAGTGATTTTATGGGGGCAGGTTGGTGTTAGCAAAACACTTACCATAGGTAAAGGTGCGGTGTTGCTGGCGCAGAGTGGCGTACCGGCATCATTGCAGGGTGGCAAAACTTATTTTGGTTCACCGGCAATTGATGCAAAAGAAAAAATGAAAGAATTAGTTTGGGTAAAAAGAATTCCTGAATTATTCAAAGCTGTTTTTGGCAATGAAAAAACAGCCGGCTAAGGAATGTAATCGTAAGGCAGAAGATCGGCAATGTTTTTCCAGCCCCAATAACCCTGGTTCACCCAATCTTTCTGATCATAGAAATAGCCGTTCTCTTTTATGACAATTGCATCCAGCAAATCAACATAGGAAATTTGGGCAGAAACATTTTTCGGCATTTTGTTTCTTTCCAAATACAACGGGTCGGGTTTTTTTTTGTAAGTCACACTTATCTTTCTTGGAAAATAAATTTCCACTTCATAGGTGCTGTCGTAAACGACATAGTAAGTTGTATCAAACGGGTTGGAAATAACATTAAACAACCTGTCGTTGTTTTCATCCAGCATAGCAATTTCAAATCCTTCTTCAGTTAAAGTACTATCGTAATAGCTTCTTGTAAAATGCAGTTTTGAACCATAATAAGCAGCCTTCCGGTTTGTGCTCCATTTTTTCATCTGATCAAAGCTGCCCTGCATTTCTGTAAACAAACAATAGCCACGGTACTGGCTGATCTGGGTTTTATAATAGTAAGTAAAGGAATCAAGCTGGTAACGCAAATTATAACCAAGTGCATTATTGGCAATTTGAATGGGCTCTGTTGCCAGCACTTTTAATTTGTCGCTGCGTTTGTAATAATAAAAATGAATGGCTTCGGGGTTTACAATTTTACATTGCCCAGCATTGGGAGTTGAGCCAATAAAATTTTCCAGGAAAAACTTTCCGTATTTATCCCAGCCTTCCATTACTTCATTGCTGCTTTTCACAACTACTTCAGTCATGCTTTTTTCTTCCTTGGGCAACTCAATCATTAATGGTGTATTGTCATTACCATTTAACCGAATTGCTTTTGTTTGATAACCGGTAAAAGAAATAATCAGTTCATACCCGCCTGATTTCAACTGCATGGAGAACTCACCTTGCTTGTTGGTAACAGTGCCTGATGTAGTATTTTGACAAAACACCGAAGCCCCATACAATGGTTCTTTGGTGGCAGAGTCAACCACCTTACCAGTAATGGTAAATTGGGCAAACATGTTAAATGAAAAAAGTAGAAGGAACGAGGTAGCCAGGATTTTGAAGCTTTTCTTAGTATTCATATGCAGGTTAAAGATAAGCTGCAACTGTTTAAGGTTGCACCTGCTTTACGGCTTCCAGGTATTTTTTACAGGTTTTTTTAATGCTTTCTTCCAGCGGGGTAAAGGAAAACTGCGGAAGCGTTTGCAGAATTTTACTGTTATCAAACCCTATTTTGTTTTGAGATACTCTTGCGGTTTCACGGGTTAATAACGCCGGGCTGCTGCTGAGCAATGCTTTCATCGCTTCCAGCCGGGTAGCTATGCCTGTTAAAAAGGGAGTGGCTTTTTTATGTGGCCGTTTTTTTTCAAATTGATCGGCGATGGTTCCAAACAATTTATGAAAGCTCCAATTCTCCCCGCTTACAATAAATCTTTGCTCATTAATATCCGACTCCATCAGCAAGACTGCGGCTCTTGCCACATCTTCTATATCAACAAAACCATTAATTCCGGTAGTGTACCATGGAAATTCTTCATATACCGATTTAAACAACCGGCAACTGGTGGTATTCCAGTCTCCAAAACCCAGTACTGTGCTTGGGTTAATAATTACGCCATTCAAGCCTTCTGCAATTCCTCTCCACACATGCAACTCTGCCTTCCATTTGCTAATGGCATAGTTGGTGGTTAGTTTATTCAACTGCCATTTCTCTTCTTCATTTACCAGTCCGCTGATTTTTTTTCGTCCAATGGCTGCTACTGAACTGATGTGCACAAACCGCTGTACATTCTTTTCAATCGCCGTGTTCACCACGTTGGCCGTGCCTTCCACATTCACCTGCATCATTTTCTTTTTATCTTTTTTATGAAAAGAAACAATAGCAGCAGAATGAATGACAGCATCAACCTGTTGCATGGCATTATCAAGAGAAATTACATCCAGCACATCTCCTTCTACCCAATCCACTCTTTCAAAAATTTCAGAGGGAATATAGAATGGAAGTTTGGAGCTTTTTCTCCGCAGTGCTTTTACAGCGTAGCCTTTTTCAACCAGTTCTTTAATAATATATGAGCCGATAAACCCTGTACCGCCGGTTATAAAAACTGTTTTCCGGAATGCTGTTGACTGAACATTATTTTGATTTTGTTGAAACACTGAAATCAATACTTGCTTTTAAGATTTTGCTCCGTAATCATAATATCCCTTGCCGGTTTTGCGGCCTAATTCACCTTTGTCAACTTTTTCTTTTTGCAGGTAAGATGGTTTTAACCGTTCAGGCTTTGCCAACTGATCATACACCGAACAACTCACTGCATAATTCACATCGTTACCAATCAGGTCCATTAATTTGAAAGGACCCATTTTGAAACCGCTTGCTTCCATTATCCGATCTATCTGATCAAAGCTGCAGTTTCCGGCTTCTGCAATTCTTAATGCAGTTATATAATAAGGCCTTGCTACACGGTTCACAATAAAACCGGGAGCATCTTTGCAAACAACCGCCGTTTTTCCCATTTGCGTTGCCAGGACCACAAGAGTTTCAATTACTTCCCCCGCTGTAAATTCTGTTTTTACTACCTCCACCAATTTCATAATGGTTGCAGGGTTAAAAAAATGCATGCCGGCAACCCTGTGAGGATGTAAAACATTTTTTGCAATGGCTGTTACCGGCAGGGAAGAAGTATTGGTAGCAAAAATGGTTTCGCCATGATTAATTTCTGCTAACTGGTTAAACAGTGAAATTTTTGCGTCAAGCTTTTCAATAATCGCTTCAATAATTACATCAGCCAGGCAATCGTGCAGGTTATCTGTAAATAAAATCCGCTGAAAGATCTCATCGGCCTGTACGGAAGAAATTTTATTTTTCTGCACCAGGGTTTGCAGGTTTTTTTGAATTGAATCATTTGCTTTTTGTAAAACCTCGGCATTCAATTCATACAAAACAGTATAAAAGCCAGCTGTAGCTGCAGCTTGTGCAATTCCACTGCCCATAGTTCCGGCTCCGCAAACGCAAATTCTGTTTAACTCCATACTAACAAAGATAGCCTGATCAACAGCATTGTATTTTATCAATTGTTTCTTTTCTCTTTAAAAAATATTTTTTCATGGAAACAATGCAATCAACACCAACAACAACTGCTACAACCATTACCGCTTCAAACCGCGGAGTACTTGGATCAAAAATTCCTGCTTCAATCGCATTCCTCATTGGATCGCTGCTTTTTCTTTTGCCATTTGTAGATATTAAATGTAATGGCGTGTCGCTGAAAAAAGTTTCCGGCGCAGAGCTGGTTACGGGTTTCGAGGTAAATACCGGCACCGATAATTCTGTACTAAGCAACATAGAAAGAGAGTCAACCGCAACGGTAAAAAAATCAGAAAAGAAAGATCCAAACATTTACGCCATGGCTGCCTTAGGCTTAGGTGTGCTGGGTTTTGTTATTTCATTGCTCAGCTTCAGTGGCCGCCCCATTCTTGGCGCCACCTTAGGTATTTTGTCTTTTGTTGCAATGATTGGTTTAATGCTGGATGTAAAAAAGAAAGTGAATGTAGATGTTCCCAACTCTAACCCATCGCCGGGAGATTTAAACATTGAAAACACTATGAAGATAACAGCAGACTTCACCGCTTTCTTTTGGCTGGCTGTTATTGCATTTTTAGCGGCTGCCATTTTTAGCTTTATGCAGCGGTCAAAAAGCACGGCCTGATAATTCTTTGTAAAAAGAAATGCCCGTCATAACCGACGGGCATTTTTATTTCTGAAATTCCTGAATTAAAAGCCATAACCGAGGCTAATGCCAAATGCACGAACGCCGGCAAAAGGACCGGTCAGCTTTGCATCAATTGTATTGTTGCCAACTGTTGCATCAATCTTCCACATCGGTATGTCAATGCTCTCAATATCTTTTTCCCGGTCTTCTTCATCCTGCTGTGTTAAATCGCTCATGTCATCCGTACCATGAAAATCAGCTTTCATACCACCGATAAAAGGATCAACAATAAACCAATCGAGAGTATCATTTTTACCAAGTGCCCATTGTGCACCCAGCATAGCACCGCTACCAAAATCATTAAACTTGCCTTTGACGTTTGCTACCTGCTTTACACCATTGCTTGGCATGTATTCATAATCCTGGTCGAATGACATATGCGTAAAACGGGCAAATGGAGTTAGGTACAAACCAACCGGGGCACCTTTTTTACCAAAATAAAATCTGTACTCAGGTGTTACAGTTATTTTGCTGAAGGTGGTTGACTCAATGGCTTTACGGGCATCATCGTTTCCGCCAAACTGATCAAGCAAAGTGCTTTTAAAGGCAGGCCAACGTTTGGTGAAACACCTAAGCCAATAGCAAATGAATGGCGGTTGCTGATTACATGTTCATACTGCAACTGGTAATACTACACCGCAACAGATGTCAAGTTAAATTTCAAGATGTTTTTGCCTGAGACATTGATGTCCTGCGCAAAAACAGCAGCAGTAAACAGGCAGCCGGCAATAGGGGCGAACGTCTTTTTCATAACTAACAGGTTTGTTTTTGAGATTTTTAATCAGTAATTACGATTTCCTGGCGGAAAACAGAGATGAGGAAAGAAAGATTTTCCTGCCTGTACAGGCACTGTATTCATAAGCAGAGTTTCGTAAAGTTGCGCAAAGAAAAAGGAAAGCAGTGAAAAAAAATTTCTGTTTAAAAGAAATTGATTGCAACTAATCTGAGCAATTTTTTTTTAATAATTCAGGAAATATTGAATAATTTATCAGCTTTCATTTAAGGATGAAAGTTGAATTAATAACTCATCAGCTTTTCAATCGCATCATTTAATCTTGACCTAGCAAGAAAGTTTTTTTCAAGCTCAATGGAAAAAGGAACCGGTGTATCTAAAGAAGCGCAGCGGATAACCGGTGCATCAAGCAGGTGAAAACAGTTTTCAGCAATCCAGGCAGCAATCTCACCACCAATTCCACCAGTCAATGTGTCTTCATGTAGCACCAAAACCCGTCCGGTTCTTTCCACTGCTTCACGAATAGAAAAATAATCCAGCGGTAATAATGTTCTTAAATCTAAAATATCCATGGAGATTTCAGGATGCTTGGCTGCATAATCTTCTGCCCAGTGCACACCGGCACCATAAGTAATAATGCTGATGTCTTTGCCTTCTCTTGCATGCCTTGCCTTGCCAATTTCAATTTCATAATATTCTTCCGGCACCGGGCCGGTTACACTTCTGTACAAAGCCTTGTGCTCAAAATACATCACGGGGTTCGGATCATTAATAGCAGCAATCAACAATCCTTTTGCATCCATTGGTGTTGCAGGATAGAGCACTTTTAAACCCGGCGTATGTACAAACCATGCTTCGTTACTCTGGCTGTGAAAAGGCCCCGCACCTACACCTGCACCTGTTGGCATTCGCACCACAACATCTGCATTTTGTCCCCAGCGATAATGAATTTTTGCCAGATTATTGACAATCTGGTTGAAACCGCAGGTAACAAAATCGGCAAACTGCATTTCAACCATGCTCTTAAATCCTTCAAGCGATAAACCTAAAGCCGAACCAACTATAGCACTTTCACAAAGCGGAGTATTTCTCACTCTTTCTTTTCCAAATTCATCAACAAACCCTTCTGTTATCTTAAATGCACCGCCATACTCTGCAATATCCTGTCCCATTAAAACCAAATTGGGATGCTGCTGCATAGATTGATGAAGACCTTCTTTAATTGCATCGATCATCCTTTTATCGTGAGTTATCAGTGATGAGTAATGAGTGGGTTTTGAGTTATCAATTACTTTAGCTATAAACCGTGTACTATGGTCTGTGGATTGAAACACATCTTCCAGTTCCTCCTCTGTGTCCGGAACAACAACCTGCCCTGCAAAACCCATCTTCAGCTCTTCTTCAATTTTATTTTTAAACTCTTCACGAATAGATTGAATAGCTTCTTCATTGAGCACACCGGTTTCTTTCAGATAATTTTCATAATTCCTGATGGGGTCTTTCAGCTCCCAGATCTCAAATAGGTTTTGCGGAACGTATTTCGTGCCACTGGCTTCTTCATGCCCACGCATACGAAACGTATTGCACTCGATCAGATAAGGTTTCTGATGCTCTATGCAATAATCACGTACACCTTTTACCGTATCGTATACCGTCAGCAAATTATTTCCATCAATCTGCACACCTTCCATGCCATAGCCCTTTGCTTTATCCACCAAACTAATGCAGCGGTATTGTTCTGATGTTGGCGTACTTAGCCCATAACCGTTGTTTTCTATGATAAAGATGACCGGCAGATCCCAGACAGCCGCCACATTCAATGCTTCATGAAAATCTCCTTCACTGGTTCCTCCTTCACCCGTAAAAGCCAGTGAAACTTTTTTTTCATTTCTTAATTTATAAGCTAACGCCACCCCATCAGCAATAGAAAGCTGCGGACCGAGGTGAGAGATCATTCCGCAGATATGATGCTGGCGATTACCAAAATGAAAGCTTCTTTCTCTCCCCTTACTATATCCTTCTTTGCTTCCCTGCCACTGCATAAACAATTTGCTCAGCGGCATGTTACGGGTTGTAAACACACCCAGGTTGCGGTGCAGCGGCATGATCCACTCATCAGGTTGTAAAGCAAGTGTTGCACCTACTGCAATGGCTTCCTGGCCAACGCCACTAAACCATTTTGAAATTTTTCCCTGCCTCAGCAATACCAGCATTTTTTCTTCAATCATGCGTGGCCATAAAATGCGGCGATAAAATTCAACCAGCTGATCATTGGAAAGATCCTTCCTGTCAAAATTCATGTCACGAATTTCACTGATTCGGTTTAAAAACCGAAATCAAAGCAATCGCCGTCTCCTGTCTCTTGCCAACACTCTCTCAAGCACAGAAGAAACCACGGAAAGGATGAGGCTGAATAAAATGGCGGTAAGAAGACCATCTATGCGAATGCCGTGTACAAATTTGCTGGCAAGCAATACAACAATTGCATTCACAATGAAGAGAAAAAGGCCGAGAGTTAAAATAGTAAACGGCAGTGTAAACAAAATAATGAGCGGCTTTATAAATAAGTTGAGAATTGCCAGCACAACAGCAAATACAATAGCTGTCCAAAAGCTATCAATATGCACACCGGGCAGCACATGTGCCAGCCCAAACGAAACAGCGGCAATCACCAATATGCGAAGCAGGAAACCCATGTTTGTTTTTTGTTGAACGAATCAATAATTATGCCACCGGCTAAACAACCACCAGTTCATAAAAATCCTGGGGCTGCAGATATTTTTGAGCCAGTTGCTGAATTTCCTTTGCGGTAATGCTGCGAATGGTATTGATGGAATTATAGAAATAATTTTCATCCAGGCCATTCAGAATAATATTCTTCCACCTCGATAAAATCTGGAATGGCCCGTCAAGATCACCCAGTATGCTTCCCATCATAAAATTTTTTACCAGAAACAACTCTTCGTCATCCACTAATTCATTTCTCAGCTCTTCCATTTCTTTATATACCTCTTCAATGGTGGCTTCGCAAACTTCACAACCTGCTTCAGTGCTGATCATCCACGCAGAATGTTGCAAATGATTTTGCAGGTAACTGTGAATGCCGTAGGTATAACCTTTGTCTTCACGAATGTTGCGCATGAGTCTTGATCCAAAAAATCCACCAAACAAAGTATTCAGCACCTGCACGGGTAAAAAATCGGGGTGATGGCGGTTGAAAAAAGGCCGTGCAATTCTTACAGCACCCTGCACCCCATTTGGATCGTTTGTATGGCGATATTTTTTTTCACCTGCTGGTTTAATGGCCAGCTCAGAAACATTGACATTTTTGTTAGGCAAATCGCCAAAATGTTTGTTCAGGATGTGTTCCAGGTTGGCAGGCAGCCTACCGGCTACAAACATTACAAATTTGCCGTTCAGGTAATAATTTTTGTAGAAGTTAACCAGGTCTTCACGGGTTAGTGCAGCAAAATCTTCGGGGCGGCTGTATTTACCATAGGGATGTTGCTCTCCGTACAAATAAGCATCAATCAGCCGGCCGGCCACAAAGTCACATTTCATCAAATTAACCGCCAGCCTTTGCTGCATATTTTTTTTGTAGATCTCCAATTCTTCTTCAGGAAAAACTGAGTCAGTCAGCAATTCTCTTACAACCGGCAGCAACTCGTTTACATGCTTTGTTAAGCAATGCAGCGTTACTGTTGAAGTTTCATTAAACGCATTGCGATTTAGGTATGAACCGTAATATTCAAAATGCTCATTTATCTGGAAAGCTGTACGACGTGATGTACCGTTTTTCAGCATAAGGTTGGTAGCTGCAGCTACCATATTTTTTTCTTCAAACCAGTTGCCGCCATAGTAAACCCATTCTGCCATCATCACTTCTTCGGCGCCAGCATCAATGGCATACACTTCTACGCCATTGTTCAAAATGTATTTTGTATAAGGCTTCAGCTCAAGCTGCAGGTCAACTGCATCTACAATCTTTGGTGCCTGTTTTCTGTTTAATGTTTGTATAGTCGTTGTCACTGTTCTTAGTTATTAGAAAAATAGTATAAGGTGCTGCAGTTCTCTTCCCTAAAAATATTGCGGCTCTCTTCTAAAATATCCTGCGGTGTTACCGCATTATATTTGGGCAGCTCTTCATTCATCAGCGCCGCATCACCCAGCAACTCATAATAGGCCAAACTGTTTGCACGGTTCATTACACTCATGTCTTCAAAAGCAATCAGGCTTTCTGTCTTGTTCTTCACTTTCTGCAATTCATTCTCACTCACCATATCGCTTTTCATTTTTTCCAATTCTTCATTTACTGCTTTTTCGGCTTCTTCCATCTTTACTCCTTTCACCAGCTTGCCTTCTATCGTCAGTAACCCGTTTTCAATACTGCCTAAATGGTAACATTCAATATGACTGAAGAGTTTTTTTTCTTTTACCAATGCCTGGTGCAAACGTGATGAACCACCGCCGCTTAAAATATCTGTAATCAAATCGGTGATGTAATATCTCCTGTCAAGCCTTGAATAAATATGCCAGCATTTATACAATGCATCCAGCGGCACATTTGCTTTCACTTCCATTTTTTTTGCTTTTGCCTGTGTTGGCTCAACCGGTAAATTCCGGACGTATTTCTCCCCCGAAGGAATATCGCCAAACCACTTTTCAGCAAGCTGCTTTACTTTTTCTGTTGTCACATTTCCAGCCACCACCAAAATGGCATTCACCGGCCGATAGTGCTTAAAGAAAAATTTCTTTACATCTTCCAGCGCAGCATTTTCTATATGCGACAATTCTTTTCCAATCGTCATCCATCTGTACGGATGCACATCGTAAGCCAGTTCTCTCATTTTATGCCATACATCACCATAAGGTTTGTTTATGTAATGCTCTTTAAATTCTTCACAAACCACTTTACGCTGCACATCCAAACTTTTTTCACTGAAGGCTAAAGAATACATGCGGTCGCTTTCCAGCCAAAAAGCAGTTTCTAAATTTTCAGCAGGCAGTTGAATGTAATAGTTGGTCAAATCATTTGTGGTGTAGGCATTGTTCTCACCTCCGGCCATTTGCAGAGTCTCATCATAATTTTCAATATTAACGGAGCCGCCAAACATCAGGTGTTCAAACAAATGTGCAAAGCCGGTTTTTTGCGGATCCTCATCCCTGGCTCCCACATCATACATCACATTTACCACAGCCATGGGCGTGGATGCATCCTGGTGAACAATTACACGAAGGCCATTGTCAAGAGTAAACCTGTCAAATTTTATCATGGTACTTAAGTAACAATTTTAGCTCAAGAATAGTTTGTAAAAATATTGAAAAGCCTCAGCAACAAATCAACAATTATAAAATGCTTTTGATGCGAAATTCATATTGCTTCAGCTCACCATCTCGGCGAATGATGATGGAAACTTTTTCATTGGCATTTTGAAGGGCTGCCTTTAGCTGGGTAAGATTTTGACTGAGTGTTTTATTAATACCCAGCACCACATCACCTTCTTTCAAACCCGCAGCTTCCGCCGGCGAGCCTTTGGCTACGTCGCCAATTATAATTTCACTATTTATATAATATAGCTCAATGCCCGAATAAGAATAATCAAACGGTTCTGAAAAATGCGAGTTGGGCACCAGGTAAAAATCTCTTTTATCGTAATTAATAATACAGTTAAACCGCCTCAGCAAATCGTTGCCAAGGATGCCGGCCAAAAAAGGATAGGAGGTCACATTGTATTCATCCCTGAAAACATAAGTCGGCACATTCCTGAACCGGTAAGGCCCCAGCTTAAATTCTTTTATCACCGTCATTTGCATATCAATCTTTCCACCTAAACCCTGCGCTTCTTTAAAAAACAATTTTCTTTTTCTGTTGAGAAAAGAACTGTCTTCCACAAAATCTTTCGATAAAATCAGGCAAAGCCCCGCACCAATATCATACAGAAACCTTGCATTTATGGTTTTTTTATCTTTTATCCTTGCCGGCTGCAAAGGCAGGGTTGAGATCAGCGGCTTCAGCAAAAAACCTCCACGTGGATACCGGATTGTGCCTTTGGAAAAAATTTCAATTTTAGAGCTATCATAATCTATTTTAAAAATATAGCGGCTAAGTACAGAGTAGCCAATTATGCCGTCTATTCTTTCTCCATACACGGCGGTAAGAATAGAGTAATCGTTAATGCGAAAATTCAGGCTGTCAACCACCACTTTGTTCAGCTTCAATTTTAAATTATTTACAAAGCTTACGGTGCGTATGCCGGCAATACCACGAATGGTTTTATCAGTGGCCACAGGTTTCAACTTTAAATATTCTGCGGTGGTTGAGTCCAGTGAAATATCCCCGCTGCCGGTATCCAAAATAAAATTCAGTGTATCCGGGTAGCCAACAACTTGTCCCTGCAGCATAATAACGCCGCCGGTAAGCTGGGTAAAATAGAGTTTGGTCAAAAATTTTGAAGGGGGCTCAATAAATTCTTCCTGGGCCTTTAATACACAAAGCAGGATAATACCCAGGAGCAATAAAACAATTTGCTTTAGCATGCTATTTAATGACAAGCTGCCGGTTGTAAAAGATGCAGCCACCCGAACCATTAAAGTAAATATAAAATACAAACAGCCGCCTGTAAAACCACTCAACACAATTTCAAAAGGGCTTTACCGGCGTACATTTGCACCAATAATTAAGAAATGAATTTTTCTGAACTATACAGCAAGGCGCTGAACTTTGAGTTTTTGTCTGTTGAAGAAGGTGTTTACCTGTTTCATCATGCTCCGCTTACTGAGTTAATGTTCGTGGCCAATGAACTGAGAAAAAAACAAGTACCGCACGGAAAAGTTACCTGGCAAATTGATAGAAATGTAAACACCACCAATGTATGCATAGCCAATTGCAAGTTTTGCAATTTTTACCGCATACCCGGCCACCCCGAAGCATATATAACTAATATGCCCACTTACCGAAAAAAAATTGAAGAAACCATTCGTTATGGTGGAGATCAGCTGTTGTTGCAGGGCGGCCATCATCCTGAGCTTGGACTGCAATTTTATGCAGATACTTTTAAAGCCATCAAAAAAGAATTTCCTACTATCAAGCTGCATGCACTCGGCCCGCCGGAAGTTGCACATATCACCAAGCTTGAAAAATCGACACACCGTGAAGTGTTGATGGCATTAAAAGAAGCAGGACTTGATAGCTTACCCGGTGCTGGTGCGGAAATTTTAATTGACCGTGTGCGAAGGTTGATCAGCAAAGGGAAATGTGGTGCGCAGGAATGGCTGGATATTATGCACGAGGCACACAAGCTCAACATTACTACGTCAGCAACAATGATGTTTGGTCATGTAGAAACCATTGAAGAGCGTTTTATTCATTTGCAAAAAATTCGTGAAGTGCAAAGCCGCAAGCCTGTTGATGCAAAAGGTTTTCTTGCATTTATTCCCTGGACCTTTCAGGATGTAGATACACTGCTGGCAAAAATTCGCGGCGTACATAATCTGGTAACGGCAGAAGAATACATTCGCATGATTGCCCTCAGCCGCATTATGCTGCCTAACATCACAAACATACAGGCAAGCTGGTTAACGGTGGGCAAGCAAATTGCACAGCTTTGTTTACATGCAGGTGCAAATGATTTTGGCTCTATCATGATTGAAGAAAATGTAGTGAGTGCCGCCGGTGCGCCGCATAGGTTTACCTATAAAACAATCCAGGATGCCATTCGCGAAGCCGGTTTTGAACCTCAACTGCGCAACCAGCAATATGAGTGGAGAGAAATTCCTCAGCAAATTGAAGAGCAGGTGGTGAATTACTAAAACCATTTATCAAAAAGCTTTCCAGTTGCCGCATTTTTAATTCGCCGTGTTGGGGAAACTTAGTAGCTTTTCTATCCTTTCCAATTCATAACTCCAAAAACTGTTTTTATGGAAACACAAGAAGCTGTAATGACAACGCAGAAAATTGCTGACCGCCTGAGCCGGTTGTTTAAAGAAAACAAATGGATGGAAGCACAAACAGAGTTGTTTAGCGACGATGCTGAAAGCATTGAGCCGGCACATTCGATGGGCTTAAAAACCGTAAAAGGATTGGACAACATTCAAAAAAAGGGCGAAGAGTTTCAACAAATGGTTGAAGAGGTGCACGGTGGCTGGGTTTCAGAACCTGTTGTTGCCGGAAATTACATTGCCTTTGCCATGGGAATGGAAGCTACCATGAAAGGCGCCAGCCGTGTTAAGATGGATGAAATTGCTTTGTATGAAGTAAGAAATGGTAAAATCATAAAAGAAGAATTCTTTTACTGAGAAAAATTTTCGGGTTAGTAAGTCCTGCTGCTGGCAGGACTTTTTTTATGCATTGACCTGGGTTCTTCATCTTTACAAAAAATTGCTGATGAAAATTGCTGTACTTGGCGCCGGCATGGTGGGCCGTACAATGGCTATTGACCTGGCTGCAAAATTTGATGTTACTTCTTTTGATGTAAGTGAAAAAAATCTGGCCTTATTAAAAAATAAAAATGCTGCAATCAACACGGTGCAGGCAAACCTGAAAGAATATTCCCAGTATAATAACTGGCTGGCAGATTTTGATATTGTAGTAAGTGCTGTTCCCGGCTTCATGGGATTTGACACATTGAAAGCTGTAATCAACGCCGGGAAAAATTGCTGCGACATTTCTTTCTTTGCCGAAAATGCACTTGAGCTGGATGCTCTTGCCAAAGAAAAAAAAGTACCTGTTATTACTGATATTGGTGTGGCACCAGGCATGAGCAATTTGATTCTCGGTCGCTACAATGAAGAGATGACCGTAAAAAATTTTGAATGCTATGTAGGCGGCCTGCCAAAAATGCGGAACAAACCATTTGAGTACAAAGCACCATTTTCTCCGGTGGATGTAATTGAAGAATACACAAGGCCGGCAAGGCTAAAAGAAAACGGTTATGTTGTGACCAAAGCCGCACTTACCGAAAGAGAATGGATGGATTTTGATGAAATAGGAACGCTGGAAGCATTTAATACCGATGGCTTGCGCAGCCTGCTGTTCACCATGCCGCACATACCGAACCTGAAAGAAAAAACGCTGCGCTACCCTGGGCATGTTGAGCTGATCTTTGCACTGAAGCAGGCGGGTTTTTTTGATGAACAGGAAATAGAAATAAACGGCGTAAAAATTTCTCCGCTGCAGTTCTCATCAAAAATATTATTTAATAACTGGCGGCTGGGTGAAGAAGAACAAGAGTTGACAGTTATGAAAGTAATTGTAGAAGGAGAGAAGAACGGTAAGCCTGTAAAAATTGAATACAATATGCTTGACCGGTACGATCCTGTTTCCAAAACTTCTTCCATGAGCCGCACAACCGGTTACACCTGCACAGCTGCTGTGCATTTAATCGCTGAAAATTTATTTACAGAAGAAGGAGTATTTCCACCAGAACTGGTAGGTAAGCACAAAGATTGTTTTGATTTTATTCTTACCTATTTAAAGCAAAGAGGGGTGAATTGGGTGAAGAGCTAATCAGTCACCTTCAGGAAACGTTCCGAAAAATACCTTGAAGGTATTGCCGCGATAGTGGCGGGCAAATTCTTCCGACGTTTGAGAAAACACCTGGTCCCGTGTATTTGAATAGTGGTAAATCGTATTGCCAAAGCAAATCCCCACATGTTTCTACGGTATGTTCACCATTCGCTTTGTTACCAGATTAACAGTCGGTGCTTTTGTAATAAAAGCAAGGCAATCGCCTGATGGTTTGTCCTTCCACTCGCCAACCTGCGGGCAATGCGCAGATAACTCATGCACACGTATCGTTGCACCATCGCCAGCACTCTGCCCCGAATGCATTTTACAGGTATAGCCAAAGTGATAACCCATTACATGGCTTACAAAATGTGCACAGTGGTTATCTTCATCATGCACATAACTATTGCCGCAAATGCTGCTGATGTTTAAGTGAAGTAATCCATGAAATAATTCAAGGCTTAGCTGCGCCATAAAATTTATTTAAGAGTAAAAGGGAGAGATTAAGTCGTTAGCAAAAGGAGGAAATTTAAGTTACGAAAATTGGTGCAGCTTTTTTACCGTTTCGTATTTTTTATGCTGATGATTTGGGCTGCAATGCTTACGGCTATTTCTTCAGGGGTTTCGCTTTTTATTTGCAGGCCAATGGGCGCATAAATACTGTTGAGCCAGTTTTCATTTATTCCCTCTGCCCGGTAGCCAGCAAACATTTTTTCAATTTTGGAGAGACTACCCAGCAGGCCCAGGTAAGCAAATTTTTTTTCGGCCAATGCCTGCAGTGCAATATCATCTGTGCGGTAACCAAAGGTCATAATCACCACGTAATTATTTTCGCCTTCAGCAATCAGTTCCTGCAGCTGCTCATAATTTTCTAGCAAATGCTTTTCATGGGCCGACGAATTTTCCTGCATAGTTTTTAAATTTTTTCTTTCATCATACACTCTTATGTAAAAATCCATCTGCGCCATCAGGTTGGAGAGGGCAAGAGCACAATGACCGCCACCAATAATGCAGAGCTGGTTTTTATACCCCGTTTTTTCTTCAAACAGCCAGCTTTCTTCCGATTCAAATTGAAAATGAAAGTTTGTTTGAGGTGGCTCATCATAAAATTTTATTCCTGACGGAGATAATTGCAGCTTCCCGTTTCTATTTTGCTCCAGTGAAGCTATCAACCTTTCAATTTCATCAAGCTCTTTTTCTTTCACTTCATAAATAAAAATAGTTTGCTCACCACTGCAGATCATGCCGCTCTGATCTTTTGCAGCCGATTTATCATGCACCTGTTTTTTTATTTTACCGCTACTATTTCCATCTTCTTGTTGCATGTTCCTTGTATCTTGTTCCCTGTTCTCTGTGTTTCGTTTTTTATTCTGCAATCTATCCTTTGCCATCTCTACAAATTTGTGTTCCATAATGCCTCCGCCTATGGAGCCTTCCATTTCTCCGTTAGCAGTTACGGTCATAAAAAATCCCTGCCGGCCCGGGCTGCTTCCTTTGCTCTCTAAAACATAAAGCAGCACAACAGGAATTTTCTGTTGCAAGCTGTCAGCAATCAGTTGCCATATTTTTATCTGCTTTTTCAAATTATTTCTGTGTTCTTTATTGCAGTGAGTATTTTATTGCAGAAAGGAAGCGTTACCAATAATTTTTTTCAAAGATGTCATCCTTCAGCACTGCTAAGCCTGCCCTCTGCCGGCTGCTTGCTGTCTGCCGGCTGGCTATACAGGTTCATCAAAACTTTTTCAGGTGTCATTGGCGCATCGAAAGAAATATTAGCAGAAGGATTGAAAGCTTTCACAGCATTACGCAAAGCAAAATAAGCACCGATGCCATACATCAGCGGAGGCTCACCAACCGCTTTCGATTGCAGCACAGCCAGGTTTTGTTTCTCCGTCTCTAACGCATGAATGGTTATTTCTGTCGGCACCGAATAAATATCCGGCACTTTATAAGTAGATAAAGCATTCGACAATAATTTTCCTTCCTTGTTATACAGCAATTCTTCCATCGTCATCCATCCAATTCCCTGTACAATGCCGCCCTCGCATTGGCCGCGGTCAACCAGTTGATTCATGCTTCTTCCAAAATCATGTACCACTTTCACTGCATCAATTTCATAACGGCCCCGCAGGCAGTCAACGGTTGCAGTGATCAGTGCGGTGCCGTAAACGTGGTACGCAAAAGGGTGTCCCTTTTCTTTCTTTAAATCAAAATGAATGTAAGGTGGCGTGTAATGCGCCAGCTCAGAAAGACTGATGCGGCGCAAATAAGTTTCAAATACTAACCGCTTCCAGTCCCAACCTGTTTTTTCATCATTCACATATACCCATTCATTCATCACTTCTACATTTTCCGGTGTTGTTTTAAATTCATCGGCTGCAACTTTTTTCATGCGATTTAAAATAGCAAGGCAGGCCAACTCGGTGGCTTTGCCATTTAAATCAGCTGTGGCACTGGCTGCAGAAGGAGATGTATTTGCAATTCTGAATGTGCTGGTGGTATGCACTTTTATGTGTGCAGGATCAATTAAAAAAGTTTTGGCAGCAACCTGTAAAATTTTTGAGTTGACACCCTGTCCCATTTCCACCGCACCGGTGCTAATGCCTACGCTGCCGTCAGTATATACGTGCACCAGCGAACGGCCCTGGTTCATCATGGTTTTGGTAAATGAAATGCCAAAGCAAATCGGCATTAATGCTATCCCTTTTTTAAACAGCTTGTTGTTTGCATTAAACGCTTCTACTTCTTTTCTGCATTTGTCAATTTGATACAACTCATCTGCTTTCTTCCAGCACTCATTGGCTTCACTCACTGCAATTTGTCCGTAAGGAAATTCATCGCCTGTTTTCAATAAATTTTTTTCCTGAATGGTTGAAGCAGGAATGCCCAGCTCTTCTGCTGCTTTTGCAATAGCGGATTCAATCACAAACATTCCCTGCGGCCCGCCAAAACCACGGAAGGCAGTGTTGGGCGGTAAATGTGTACGGCAACTGTAAGCAGTTGCTGTTACATGAGGGATAAAATAAGAATTGGTGCAGTGAAACAATGTTCTTTCCATTACTGCCGGAGAAAGATCAGCTGCGGCACCGGCATTTTGGTAAAACGTTACTTCGTAAGCAAGAATTTTTAAATCCCTGCTCAACCCAATTTTAAAATCGGAAGAATAAGGATGTCGCTTGCCGGTCATCCGCATATCTTCCATACGATGCAGTGAATATTTTACCGGCCTTTTTAAATGATAAGTTGCCAGTGCACACATCAGCCCCCATGTTGTTGCCTGGTCTTCTTTACCACCAAAACCACCGCCCAGTCTTGTCACATCCACTTCAATCTGGTGCATAGGAATGTCAAGCACCCTGGCTGCTGCTCTTTGCACAGCAGTGGGGCCTTGTGTGGAAGAATAAATTTTTATCCCGCCATTTTCATAAGGCAAAGCATAAGCACCTTGCGTTTCAATATATAAATGTTCCTGCCCGTTTGAATCAGCAATACCTTCAAAAATATATTCGCATCGGCTCCATGTCTCTTCGGTATTTCCCAACTTAAATGTTCGTGGTGGAATGATGAGTTCACCTTTTGCATGTGCTTCTCTTGGATCGGTTATCACCGGCTTTTTCTCAATCTCCACTTTTATCTTTTTCACGGCAGCTCTTGCCGCTTCGTCGCTTTCTGCAACCACTAAAGCAATTGGCATTCCGCAGAAATATACATGGTCGCTGGCCAGCAGTTCTTCATCCGGCACAATGCCGCCAATCTGGTTTTGGCCAGGAATATCTTTCTCTGTAAAAATTCTAACAACCCCTTTACTTTGCTTTGCCTCTTCCAAATCAAGCGAAAGAATTTTTCCGTGTGCAACAGGCGAATCGAATACAGCAGCAAACAAAGTTCCCTGCTGCAAAGGCAAATCGTCCAGGTAAACAGATTCACCACGCACATGAGTGTAGGTGTCAACATTACCGCCAGTGGCAGCATTCCGAAAGGGTTTATAGGAAGAACTTAGGCTCATGACTTTTTCATAATTAATTCTTCAACTGATAATCCCGGAAATAGTTTGAGAAAATGTGCTTTTATCAATTGAGCTAACAACAACCGCTTGTATTCGGCCGAACCTCTTGCATCACTGATGGGTGAAATTTCCAACTGCACTAATTTAATAGCAGAAAGAATGGTTTGCTCAGAAACGGGCTGGCCTGTAAAA
The DNA here is from genome assembly GCA_040289925.1 of Chitinophagaceae bacterium. Taxonomy (GTDB): domain Bacteria; phylum Bacteroidota; class Bacteroidia; order Chitinophagales; family Chitinophagaceae; genus VBAU01. The sequence goes on from PSMD01000009.1 coordinate 39,790, forward strand.
AAACTTGAGGTGCTTCTTAAATACATTGGCACGGGGCCAACACCTCCGGCAGAGATTGCGCAGCTTTTGATTATGCCGTTTTCTTCTTCAATCAACATGGCAGAGTTTACACTGGCAATATCAAGATTGGTACGCTTGCTGATCTTTTCAAAATTAAATTTTGAATGTGCAGAAGGGATTTGAAATCTGATTTCAGAGATAATTTCCGATGGTTGCTTATCCAGTTGCTTGTAGCCCTTGTAAAGATCCCGCAAATAAATTTTTCTTTCTTTGCCTCCATTCACAAGCGTCAGCTTAGCATTCAATACCAGGAAAAAAATAGTAAAGTCTCCAATGGGCGAAGCATTCACAAAATTCCCGGCAATGGTGGCCATATTTCGGATCGGAGTTGAAGAAACCAGCCAGCTGTATTGCTGAAACTGTGGAAATATTTTTTGAAAGAGCTCTGAATTCCTGAGGTCAGTAACCGTTACAGATGGACCAAAAACGAGTTCATTTTCTTCCTGCCTGATAAAATTCAAATCTTCAGCGCCAAATAAAAATTGAATAGAAGCCCGCTTCATTTCATCATGCTTTTGAACATACAAGTCTGTTCCTCCGCCAACGGCTATTGATTGATCATTCGTAACTGATAGCTGGCCATTTTTTAGATCAAGCAACCTGGCTTTAATTGTTGCAAAATATTCCGGAAGAATTTTTTTCTCTGTTACAAAATCAATTGCCGCCCCGTTTCTTTCTTTCAGCATATCAGCTACATGGCTGCAGGCTCTTTCAATAGATTTATATCCCGTGCAGCGGCAAATATTTCCGTCAACCGCAGCAATCGCATTTTCTTTTGTGGGTGATTGCTTGCTTAAGCAAAAAAAAGCAAGAGACATCACAAAACCCGGCGTGCAAAATCCGCATTGCGTAGCTCCTTCTTCAGCCATAGCAACCTGCACCGGGTTTAGTTTTTTTTCAAAATTGATGCCTTCAATGGTTACAATATGCTTTCCGTTTGCATTGCCAAGGGGCATCAGGCATGATGTCATGGACCTATACTCCATTTCACCGTTCATTAATTCACCAACCAAAACAGTGCAGGCGCCGCAGTCACCTTCGCGACAACCAATTTTTGTTCCCGTTAAATGTTTGTGGTAGCGAATAAAATCCAAAACAGTTTCACCGGCGGGCAAGCTGGTAGCAACTTCTTGATTATTTAAAATGAAGCGGATCAAAATAATTAGGCTTGCAGATAAAGTTAGTATAATTGATAGAATGAACTCAGCACAAAACCATGCTTCATCACAGGTTTACTACCGCATCGTTGCGTTATGGGTTTTGTGCGAAGCCATGCTGGGCGGAATTATTCATGCATTAAAAATTCCTGTGTCGGGTTTATTTGTTGGCAGTGCAGCGGTGCTTTGCATTTGCCTCATTGCAAACCAGCAAAAACAAAAAGGTATTATTCTGAAAGCGACTCTCATCGTTTGCATTTTTAAAATGATGTTGAGTCCCCAGGCACCACCGCTGGCTTATTTCGCTGTGCTTTTTCAGGGTGTAATGGGAGAAGTGATTTTTTTCAACAGAAGATTTTACAAACTCTCCTGCTTTTTACTTGCCATCATTGCTTTGCTTGAATCGGGAATGCAGCGCATTGCAGTGCTCACTATTGTGTATGGAAACGATTTCTGGAAAGCAGTGAACCAGTTTTTTTCTGAGCTGCTGAAAACAAAAACAAATTACAGCCTGTGGATAGCCGGTGTGTATGTGGCTATTCACTTGCTGGCAGGCATTGCCGTTGGCTATATAGCTGCTACCCTTCCGGCAAAAGCAAAAAAATGGAAAAGAGATGCTATTACTGCGGAAGAAGAAACAGCTTTTCAAATAAAGCAATCCCCGCACCGTAATAAAATTAAGTTGGGCGTATTGATCATTTGGCTTTTGTTGATGAGCCTCTACCTGCAATCTTATTTTGAAATTGGAAAGTCCATTTTACCACAAACGCTGGCTTTAAGAATTTTCATTCGTTCTGCCATCATTATTATTGCCTGGTATTTTTTTATTGGCCCTGCACTAAGCTGGCTGGTAAAAGCATGGTTGCAGAAAAAACAAAAAAAGTTCGCCACAGAAACTTCAACCATTGCTGGTTTGTTGCCTTCAGTGCAAAAAATGATTTTGACAAGCTGGAAAAACGAAAAACATTCAAAAGGGTTAAAACGCATCATTCGTTTTTGCAAGGCCATTGTTGCACATACCCTGGTACCACCAGGTGAAAAACGCATCATCATCTTCACAGGGCCGGTACATGCCGGCAAAACAACTGCACTAATGCATTGGTGTGAAAGAAGACAGGACATTGGTGGCATTTTAACGCCGGTAATAAATGGAAAACGTTTTTTTTGGGACAATGCAGCAAAAGAATTTTTTGCCATGGAGGCAGATGAGGAGGAAGAAAAAATTGCTGTTGGAAAATACCAGTTCAGAAAAGCAGGGTTTGAAAAAGCCATTCAGCGAATTAAACAAAATACTTACAAACCCTGGCTGGTGATTGATGAAATTGGCCCGCTTGAGTTGCGTGGTGAAGGTTTTGCAGGCGTATTGAAAGAAGTTCTTGAAAAACAAAATGGCCGGCAAACCATCCTTCTGGTTGCCCGTGAACAAATTTTGAATGAAGTGATTCAACAGTTTGGTTTACAGCAGGCAATAATTATTAAACGCCTTTCTGAAATTGATGAATAGAACCTTTATTAAAAACAAACGCCTCAAAAAATTTTGAGGCGTCTATTCATTACTTCTAAAAATTTTTATTCGGCTTCTGCCACAACTTCTTTTACTTCCGGTATCATTCTTTTCATCATTCCTTCAATGCCCGCTTTTAATGTGATCATGGATGATGGGCAACCGCTGCAGCTTCCCTGCAACATTAAATTCACCACACCATCATCATAACTTTTAAACTGAATGGCGCCGCCATCCATTTCCACTGCAGGCCTTACGTAGTTATCCAGTAATTCTTTAATCCGTTTTACCACATCGCTGTCATCGGCGCTGGCCACATTGCTGCTTTCCTGTTTCATGGCAGCCACTTCTTCTTCATTAATTACCGGCTTGCCTTCTTCTAAATATTGCTTTAAAAACTCACGGATGGAAGGAATGACGTCGTTCCATTCTGTATCCATGGTTTTTGTGAGCGTAACAAAATTGCTGGCAATAAAAACGGCTTTAATAAAGGGAAAACCAAATAACTCTGAAGCCAGGGGGCTGGGCCTTGCACTTTCTGCATCAGGAAAATCAATGCTTTTGCCCGGGTATAAAAGCTTATTCGCTACAAACTTCATCGTCTCCGGGTTGGGCGTCATTTCTATATAAATGCTGATAACAGGATTACCTGTTTTTATCATGTTTTGTCTGTTTAAATGTTCAACTGCAAAAATAACAACTTGCAAGGGCAATAAGTTTACGAATAACGGAAAGCAAAAAGTTTTAAGGCTTATTTAAGGCGGGGAAGGCTGCAAAAATCCTGTTTTTTCCTGGCCGATATTTTCTATATTTAATTACGTTTTACCACTTAACACCAAAACCTTATGCTTTTGATGAAACGGCTGCTGCCGGGTGTTTTTTTACCCTTATCTCTTCAATCCGTAGTTGCACAATCAGCTTCGGTGCAGCAACAAGCCATTATTTTAAAAAGACAAATAGAAAGAACGCATTACAGCCCCTGGCCGGTTGATGACAGTCTTTTTTCTACCATTTTTTCAACGTTCATCAAATTGCTCGACCCACATGAAAACATCTTGCTGGCATCGGATGTTACACAGCTTTCTGCTTTCCGTTACAAATTAGATGATGAATTAAATGGAAAAAGCTGGCAGTTTTATGACCTGGCCTCTTCTGTTTACCAAATAGCCTTGAAAATAGCAGACAGCATCATCCAATTCAAGCGGAAAGGTTTCTTTTTTAAAAAATTCGAACCGCGGAACGATATATGACGGACCGCTGGTGATATTAATAAATGAAGAAAGTGCGTCTGCATCTGAAATGCTGGCGGCGGCTTTGCAGGATTATAACCGGGCGGTAGTAATCGGCAGAAATAGCTATGGCAAAGCAACCATGCAAAAAATGTTTCCGCTTGATACCGTTCAGGCAAACACCACTGATTGCCCCTACGGTTTTGTAAAAGTTACAACAGCAAAGCTTTACCGCATTAACGGAGAAACCATTCAGCAAAATGGCGTGCAGCCGGATGTGGCCCTGCCTGATGTTTTTGATGGGCTGGAATACTGAGAAAATTTTTCTCCGAACGCCTACCATCCGATACCACGAAAAAAAACAGTACTACAAACCGCTTTCTCCGCTGCCTGTTACCCAGCTATCCACTGCCCGTTACAACCGCATTCTGCAAAGCAAAAAATTTAAGGCAATCAAAAACATTATCCACAACCGTTCTAAATTGCTGAAGGCCGCATCAACCACTATTCCATTGCAACTCGATGCATTTGAAAAATGGGCCAGCGAAAATAATTTTGATGAATTGGATGAAGATGAGATTTCTGAAGACTCAAAATTATTCAAAGCAGAAAATCACCAGGCCGAAAAGCAAAGACTGGCTCTCAATATTGCCTCAAAAACTATGAACGAATACACTTTGCAAACGATACAGCAGGACATTTATATTGAAGAAGCATTCCGTGTTCTGCTTGACCTGGTTCAACTACAAAAATCAAAAAACCATTAAACAAAGCTTTATGAAGCATCTCACTAGAACTTCTCTGCTGACTGTTGCATTCTCGCTGTTCTTTTCGGGAGTAAAGGCACAGGATTTTCAAAATGCAGAAGATTACATGAACTACAGCAGTTTGGCCGATGAAAAAAATACTGCCATTTATTTCAGTTATCTCAGCGCAATGGCACATAATAAAAGTGCAAGAAAAGTGTAGAAGCGCAGACAGGAAACGATCAATGCCATTTTTCATACCCGTGTTAACATTGAGGGCATGCCGCCGTGGAAAGGCGACCGTTCTTACCGCAATTCATCAGTAGCTTACCTGAAACTTGTTTACCATGTTTTTAATGAAGACTATGGAAAAATTTTAAACCTGGAAGAAATTGCAGAACAGAGTTATGATGCTATGGAAGCTTAGATACTTGCACAGCAAAAAGCACGGGAAAAACTGCAGGAAGCAGGAGAAAAGCAAAGGCTGATACAAAAAGAATTTGGTGCAAAATACAATGTAAATATTGTGGATGTTGAAGATGCGCTTTCCGTAAAAAGCAAACAGGCACAGGCACTGATGAAGCATTATAATGAGGTTTACCTTATCTTCTTCAAGCCGCACAAGCAGGAAGGCTACCTGATGGAAGCCGTAAATTCAAAAAATATTATTGCCATTGAGCAAAGCAAAAGTTCCATTAAAAAATTTGTTGAAGAGGGACTGGAAAAGCTTAGGCAATTAAAAGGATATCAAAACGACCCTTCGCTCATTAATGCCTGCCGCGATGCTTTGAACTTTTTTAAAGATGAAGCCCGGCAAATACAGGCTTACACAGATTTTTACATAAAAGAAGAAAATTTCAATAAGCTGAAAAAAATTTTGAAAGCAAATCAAAAAAACAACAACAGTATATTGACCAGTATAATAATGGCGTAAATGAGTTTAATGCGGCCGTTAAAGACTTTAATAAATTAAACAACAACCTCAACAAACAAAGAGACCAGATGTACGACGCCTGGAATAAAGCTGTAAAAAATTACCTGGACAATTACATGCCGGTTTAGAAAAAGCAATAACTCTTTTAAAAAGTTAGCTTAGCGCCAAGGGTAGCATAAAACATATTCTTTGCCCGCTCGGAGAGGTCTGGCCGGCCTTCAACCTGAACAAGATTTTGTGGAATAACATATGCAGGTGTTAACAGCACCTGCAATTTTCCTTTGGCGTAAACCACCGGCACTGAAAATTCATAAGACAAAATGTTAAAATTTTTTACCGATTCAGAAACCTGTTGTTGCACGCCGGGAAACAGCAGGAAATTACTTTGCTTGTAATAAGTATTGGTGAATTGTTGCGTGCCCGCAAAAACATAGGCTGAAGGATCAACTACCAGCACAGATTTATCAGCAAATTGCTTACGATAAATATGATCAAGGCCTGCCGTCAGGCCATAGTCAACTTTATCGCTGAGTTTTACATCAGCACCGCCGGTTATATTAATTATTTTATTGAAACGGCTTAACGAAAACGCCAACTGCCCTTTTAAGGCTGATTGCACCAGTTGTGTTCCCTTCTCATAAAATGGCTTCAGTCCATAGATATTTGTCAGCCATTTTTTATCATCACTCATAAACTGAAATCCCGCCGTGGCTACCGTGCCTGCATAATCAAATGAAACAGATGCATTGTTTACGAACACGGGTGAGGCACTCAGGTAAAATGTTTCGTTGATCCATAATTCTGCTACGGGAAAAACGCCACTGCTGCGCAGGCTATCGGTACGGCCATAATAGTTCAAATGAGAATTATAAAAAGTGCCGATCTTAAATTGAACCAGGTCTTTTTTTGTTTCAGAAGAATCGATTTGTGATTTTGCCTCATAAAAAAATAAAACTGAAGCAAACAGAATGGAAGGGATTCGGGGTTTCATATATGGTTGGTTTAAAAAAACCATCCCGACAATTGCCGGGATGGTATATGTCGAAGGTTACGGATTATTGCTTAGACGCTTTCACTGAAGTTTCGCTTTTTACTTCTCCTTTTACAGAGCTACTTGCTTTTGTTTCTTTTGCTTTGTCAACGGTGCTTTTAACACCGGTCTTTACTTCACCTTCAGCTTTTGCTTCTACTTTTTTTGCAGATTCAACAGTGGCAGAAGCTTTCTTTTCCGCAGTTACTGTTGCATCAGTTGTAGTTTTTTCAGCTTTATCAATTACTGCACCGCCATTTACATTTACATCCGCATTGGCATTTGCGGAGCTGCTGCCATTTACAGCAGCATTTGAATTGCCATTGTCTGCACTGCCATTTGTTTCAGCCGAACCAGATACACCAACACCTGCATTTACATTTGCACTGTTCTTTGCATCATTTTTTATTTCTGTTGCAGTGTTAACTGTTTTTTGAGCGGAACCTTTTACAGTTGCACTTGTTTTTGAAGCAACGTTTGTTGCTTTGTTAGCTGATGCATTTACTGTTGTTTTTGCTGCATTGCTGGTTGCTGTTACAGCTTTTGTAGCTGTAGTAGCATTTACGGTACTATTTACTACGGCCTGTGTTGTTGACTGAACACCTAAATTAATTTGGCCGAATGAAATTGCAGCAGCTGAAATTGCTACCATCAAAAGCATTAATTTACGGATTGTCTTCATATATCCTTGTTTTTTTGGTTAAGAATGGTTTGGTTGCTCACGGTTTTGAAAACATCGTGCCAAACATTTTAAAAATTTTGGTTGATTAATTTTTTTGTGGTTCGTTACTGCACATGGTGGAGTGGCTTGCAGTGTATTAAAGACCAAAAAACTGTTAACGAAGTTTAAACGCCAGTCGGAAATTTTTTGTATTAATGGTAATGGCGATATGAAGAAATGTTACGTAAAATAAAATCACTGTCAGCCGGCTGTTCTACTGTCTGTACATTAACCAACCCTTTTATACCGGCATAATCTCTTGCTGAACTATATAAATAATCTTTAGGCAGAGAAACAATCCGGTCACGAACCGGATTAGTATGAATATGATCAAGCTGCTCATTTACCAAATCAGTATTGTCAAGATCAATATAAACCGGGTTAATGCTGGTTTGCCAAACCTGGTATTTATTCAGCAGCTTTAATGAACGGCTGGCTTTTTCAAATCTTTCCAGTATCCATTTACGCCTTACCTCGGTTTCTGCATCTATATCTTCTAAAATAATTCTGCCTGTGAATTTTTTAAAATCATGCGCAATTAATGAAAGTCCGTAGCCCTGCTTTGCCTGGGCCATTAAATGAAGATGGTTGCTCATGAGGCACCATGCATATACTTTCAATCCTTTTTTTTCTATGAAATAATTTAGCGACTCAACTATGATTTGCTTAAATACCGGCCGAATAAAAATATCAATCCAGTCAACAACATTAAAAGTCAGGTAATAGCAGGCCTGCTGTTGTGTGATAGTGTTTTCGTCATGTTGCATAACGCACAGGTTTATTTGTGAATTTCACAGGGTCGGGTGTTCTGTTGCCCTGCATACAGCAAAATCTGTTCCATAAAGGATTAAAAATCGCCGATGTCGCGGTCTTCATCTGAGCTATACAACTTAACCACAAAGCCACTTACATTTTTATAAGTTTATAAGGCGGAACATATTCTTCAAATAATTTGGCAGCGTTGAACTCTGCCTTAAAGCTGTCATCCATTTCTCTCCAAAAACTTACCCAGTCAATATTTTTATCGGCCAGAATGTAGTTGTTTAAATGGTTGAGCAAAGGATCATTAACGGCCATTGAGCCCACTTGTTTTGAGGCTACGATATGAATGTCAGGATTGATGTCCATAATCTTTTTCATGTTCTTATAACCACAACAGGAGCCAAGGACGGCTATTTTATTATATGGCTGCAGGTATTTTAAGGTGTTTGGCAAATGATAGCTATGGCCACGATGAATTAAAACAGAAGGCTTGATATTGTTTTGCTCAAGGTAGGCCATCAACGCTTTTTGCGCAGCAATATCTTTTTCATCTTCATTATTCAGCGGCAGGTTGGCAAATATTTTCAGCGGCTGCCCCTGCAGTGCGCTGATGCTTATCCACTGATCGTTGGTTTCCACTTTCCACTTTTTCTCATCTTTAAACAAGTTCATAAAGCTGCGGTAAGAATTTTTGCCATCATCATCTCCATAAAATAAAACCAACTCTGTAACCGCACCATTATTATCTTTTAATGCAGAAACCGGCATGGCTTTATAACTTGCCGATACGTCGCTACCCTGCTGGCGGTTATTCACCAAATCATATACTTGCTGAAGAATGGAATAAAGGCGGCCGGCCTGATAAAGATTATTGCGCCGGGCTTTTTTCAATCCTGTTGCCAATTCTTCCTGTAAATACCCATTTAGCGTTTCATCTTTTGAAAGAGAAATGAATGCATCAGCAATGTCTGTAGCATCAGCTACCGCTTCGTCTTCATCATCATCTTCAATATCGGTAATAAACATATGGACCAGTTGCCGGCTTTTTTCTGCAGGTATGTGATTTAAAAAATCAGGCAGAGTATTATAAGTAGCGGCCACCCTCATAAATTTTCTGAACTTATCGTAGTGCACAAGGCTAAATAACGAGTCTGCTGATCGCTTACCGAAAGAGGCTAAAAGCCGTTTGTATAAACCCAGGTAGGATGAGGTGTACATTTCTTCATCAGCAATAACAATGATGTAATAAATATCCTGTGGCCGCAGGCCATTTACCGAAGCAAACCGTGTAGCATCCGGTGAATTATGCAGATCATTGATCTTTCTTACATAAAACGAAAGTGCTTTTTCTGAAACGGCATTTCTTAAAGCTTTTTGCAATTGCGGATCTTCACCATTTTCTTTCTTTACTTCGTTAGCCATTAACTGGTCAACCAGCAATTGGTAATATTCAGTAACTTTTTTCCGCTTGTCTAAAATTTCATCTACCGCTACAATGTTATCAGCAATTTGCTCTGCAAAGGGGGCCAGTTCGGTTGCCAGCGGGTTAGCCGATATAGCCACTAGTTGTTTCACCAGTTTATTATTGCTATTACGGATGCTTTCGGTTACCAGATTATTGTGTTGCTGAAAATAGGCTGACTAATTTATCCGGATAATTTTTTGCCATAAAGGCCAGCAAGGAGTGGGTATAATAAAAATCTTTTTTGTTTTCAAGAAAAGAAAAAATGTATTCAGGAGTTTTTACTACCCGCTTATAAGTGCTGATGTCGGCCATGATTTTTTTCTCATCAAACTGCTAAAAAGCATTTGCAAGCATTTGACTACTGCGCCATCCAATGCCTTTAAATTGTTTTTCCAGCGATTCATTATTCATAATCGCTGTTAGGGTTTGCCTGTATTTTTTAATGATCTCAGGAACTTTAAATTCATTAAACTCTTTACCCTCAAGCCTTGTTCTTAGCTCTTTCAGAAAAAAAGAAATACTGTGAATACCTTTTGCTCTTTTGGCAACAGGGGCAGTAACCAAATGCGCCAGGTTGTTTTGAATTTTATCAATATCAGTGCTAATAAATTTTAAAATCTCTTTGCGGATGTTTTTATCAATTGAAGCTTTATTTAAAAAATCCCTGAAATTTTTTTGCTCGGTATTTACCAGTTGCTGGGCTGCTTTTATTTCATTCTCATCTTCATAAACTATTTCATCTGATGATTTAAAAGAAAGTTGGTATGCAAACGTTTGTGCCTTTATATGGGTAGAACACCATAACAGGGATAAGAGACCTAATTGAAAAACTTTTTTCATGGGTAGCCGACTTTACCCCTGTACTGCATTAAATGTGCCGTTTTGCAAACAGCCATGCCAGTAAAGAAATTGCAAACAGATTTTAACGGATTTACTCCACTATGCGCAGGCGGGCATAGTTCAGCATAATCTTTTTTTCTCCTGCATGCTCAAATTTTACAGTGGCAATAGGGTTGTGAGCAGCTCCCTCCATCTTCAAAACTTCCCCAAAGCCAAATTTTTGGTGCTCTACTTTTTGGCCTACCTGCAATTTGCTGGTGTCGCTCGGTGCAAAATCAGCAGAAGGTTTATGATCGTATGTTTTAGGAGTTGAACCCAGGTAGCCGGGAGAAGAGCTTCGGTTGGATGATTTTTTATTCTCATAGGCATCAAAACCGCGGTTCATTCGTTGAAAGGCAGACTGGTTTTCATAACTACCAAAAAAACCGCCCTGATTTTTTGCACCTCCGCCAGCAAAACTCCTGTCTAAATATTCAGCAGGAATTTCATCTATAAAACGGCTGGGCTCGTTTTGCACAAGCTGTCCAAACTTATACCTTGTGTTGGCATAAGTGATCCAAAGTTTTTCTTTTGCTCTTGTTATAACTACATAAAATAATCTTCGTTCTTCTTCCAGTTCTTCTCTTGTGTTTAAGCTCATGGCATTGGGAAAAAGGCCTTCTTCCAACCCGCAGGCAAATACACAACTAAATTCAAGGCCCTTGGCGGAATGAATGGTCATCAATTTCACCGTGTCAGCATTTTCATCTTTTTCATCATCATTGGTCAATAATGTTATTTGTTGCAGATAAGCTCCCAAACCTTTGTCGCCCACTTCCCCTTCTTCGTTTGACGGGCTTTCGGTGAATTCTTTTATACTGTTAAGTAATTCCTGGATATTTTCATATCGCTGCACCGCATCTTCTCCTTCCTGTCTTCTTTCAAATAATTCTTTTACCAGGCCCGATTGTTTGCCAACCCAAAAAGCAATTTCGTAAGCGTTTTTCTTTGGGAGCTCAGTTTGAAACATGCGGATCATGGTTGTAAAGCTATCAATAGCTTCCAGTGTGTTTGTTTTAAAACCAAACTGTTTTGCATTCAACAATACTTCCCACATGGAAATATTGTTTTCGTTCGCCGAAAGAATGGCTTTGTCAATAGTTGTTTTACCAATGCCACGAACAGGATAATTAATAATTCGTTTCAGGCTTTCTTCATCTTTAGGATTCACTATCACCCTTAAATAAGCAAGCAAATCTTTTATTTCTTTTCTGTGGTAGAACGAAATGCCGCCATACAAGGTGTAATTAATGCCCATGCGCCGCAAGCTTTCTTCAAATGCACGGCTTTGCGCATTGGTGCGGTAAAGAATGGCGAAATCTTTATTCTGATAATGATTGCGCAGTTTTTGTTCCTGAATGGTGTCTGCTACAAATCTTCCTTCTTCGTTGTCAGTCATCGTTCGCACCAGCTTAATTTTTTCGCCGGCTGCGTTTTGCGTCCACAGCACCTTAGGTATTTGCCCCTTGTTGTTATTGATTACTTCATTGGCAATATTTAAAATGCTTTGTGTGCTGCGGTAGTTTTGTTCCAGCTTCACCACTTTTACATCTTCATAATCTTTTTGAAACTGCAAAATGTTTTGAATAGTAGCTCCCCGAAAACTGTAAATACTTTGTGCATCATCGCCCACCACACAAACGTTTTCATGCTGTGCACCCAACAGTTTAATGATTGCATATTGCGCAGGATTGGTATCCTGGTACTCATCAATTAAAATGTATTTGAATTTGCGTTGGTATTTGCTGAGGGCTTCCGGTACATTTTTTAAAAGCTCGTAAAATTTCAGGAGCAGGTCATCAAAATCCATCGCCCCGTTTTTAAAGCAACGCTTTACATAAGCTAAATAAATTTGTGCAATGGCAGGGCGATTTGCCCGCATGTCTTCCTGCTGTAAATAATAATCACTGGCATATTCTGCAGGGCCTACCAATGCATTTTTTGCTGAAGAGATACGGTTATATACTGTTGATGGCTTGTAATGTTTGTCATCAAGATTTAATTCATGAATAACGGTTTTCACTACAGCTTTTGCATCGTCCGTATCGTAAATTGTAAAGTTATTTGGATAGCCAATTTTACCAGCTTCGGCTCTTAAAATCCTGGCAAATACTGAATGAAAAGTGCCGATGTAAAGATTTCTTGCTTCCCTATTACCCAATATCACCTCCACCCGTTCTTTCATTTCACGGGCTGCTTTGTTAGTGAATGTCAGGGCAAGAATGTTGAAAGCATCCACGCCATTTGCCATCAGGTGGGCAATGCGGGTAGTTAGCACTTTTGTTTTCCCACTACCAGCGCCGGCAACAATCATCAGCGGGCCATCAATATGTAATACAGCTTCACGCTGCCGCTCATTCAATCCTTTTAAATAATCCTGCATACGATGGGTGCAAGTTAGTTTCTCTGTCTTGATTTTGAATATAAATTGATGGGTTAAACAAATGGAAGAATATATCTATTTGGGTGATCGCTATACTGACGCTGCTTTGAAAGGAAAACCGCGTTCGGCAATACGAAAAAAAAGGCAAATGCATACGGGGCAGAAATGGAAATATGCTGGTGAAATTTAACGGTGGAAACCTGCAGATTGTTACTGCAAGTCTTTTATGAAAGCTAAAACCTCCTACAAGTAAAGATCTCTGCAGCTTGTTGAAAAATTAACAAGCTCCGCCCACTAATCAATTGGGTTGCCCATTTATCCAAATCAAATTTGCCAAAAAAATTTTCTGTTGAAGTTTACGATGGTTTTCGTATTACAGGTATAGCCAAAATCAATTTATCATGAAACAAATTTTAGTCTTTGCCGTCATTATCTTTTCCATATCGACGGCAGCGCAAAACAAAAAAGCAACCATTTCAGGAACTGTAACAGATAGTTCCCAATCGACATTAATGTATGCTACAGGTAGCCTTTAAAAGACCGCACAAACTGAGCCGCTTAAAATAACTTATACCAATGATAAAGGCGGCTTTAAATTAGCTGGAGTTGATAGCGGGAGTTATCGGTTAGTGGTAAGCCACACCAGCTATAGCGATTACAAAGAACAGCTAAATTATAGACGGCCAGGATGTGCAGCTAAATGCAATTAGCTTACAAAGCAGCGCAGGCCAGTTGAAAGGAGTTACGGTCGTTGCAAAAAAACCGCTGATTGAACAAGCAGACGATAAGATTATTTATAACGTGGAGAATGACCCGACCACAAAAACAGAAACAGCAATTGATATTTTGAGAAAAACACCCTTTGTAAGTGTTGATGGAGACAACAACATCCAGGTAAATGGCCAATCAAATTTTAAAGTGCTATTGAATGGAAGAGAAACCGCCATATTTGCACAAAACGTAAAAGAAGCACTGAAAAGTTTTGCCGGGGCATTCATTGTAAAAATAGAAGTGATCACCAGTCCTTCTGCTAAATACGATGCGAAAGGCGTAGGTGGCATTATCAATATTATTATCAGGAAAAAGTAAAAGGATATAATGGCTCCATCTCATCACATGCCAGCACAAATAAGTACAGAAATGTGAACACAAACTTCAGCGCAAAATTTGGCAAACTGGGTATTACGGTTAATTATGGTGCCGGTGGCAATTTCAACCTGAAAGGCTCCAGCTCATCTGTTACCACACCCCATGCTCAAACTTCTTATACAAAAAGAGAGTTGCGTGGCCAAAGAACAATGCCCAACTTCTGGAATTTTGGCAACGCTGAATTGAATTATGAATTGGATTCTTTGAATACAATCAGTACTTATGGAAACATTGGTGGCGGCAGCAATTGTACAAAGCTTGAGCAAACCATCATCACCGATTATCCTTCGCAGCCATCCAGTACCAGCTTTTATAACCTGAAAAGCAAAAACAACTATCCAAACATCAGCACCGGCCTTGATTTTATTCGCAAATTTTCAAACAATAAAGAACGTGAATTCAGTATCCGGCTTAATGGAGAATTTGCTGATGCAAATACTTTACTCCCTACTTCACAACTAAACCCCGGCACAGACCGCTTTATTGATAATTGCAGCATTGCCGGAAACAAACAATACACTATACAAACCGATTATGTGCATCCATTAAAAAACAATCAAACCACTTACCCTTTAAATTACTAGTATGGCATTGGAGCCGGTTATAAATTATTTAATGAGAAACTAACCCTAAGCCAGATGGCATCCAACTGCTTAAAAAAGGATAACGACTATAAGATGACAATCAGAGACCCCAATTTTGAAACAATAACTTCAACCACTTTCCCCTTTCGTGGAGTAGCCCTGGCTATAAGCTGAAATTTTGGAAAGCTGAAAGAAAATGATTCAAAAAAGAAGGGTGTGAATAATGACGATTTGTTGGGAAACGGCCAGAATAATTAAGAAAAATAAAGCCGGAAAATTCCGGTTTTATTTTTTAGGCCTCTCCTGCTGAGGCCAGCCATCCTTCTTTTTATTTCGTTCATTTCTTTCGCTATCTACTGACGGATCTGTTTCACCTCTTTCCCGGGCTGTAAAATTCACATGCTTATCGCGATTGGCTTTTGCAAATGTATCCAAATGCCTGTCTTTCGGTTTTTTCATATTGCTTATTTTGATGAATCGGTAATCCGTCATTCATTCTTTCATAACTCACTATATCACTTTTCTGCCCGCTCTCATCTTTTGTTTCAACAATTGTTTCCTCCTGTTTACTGCTGTTTTGTTTACCACTATTGGTACAGGCAGAAAATATAAAACAGAATATGCTTAACCACCTCAGCATTACCTCTGGTTTTTGTTTGTATGACTGTGTACGGAAGTATCCATTCTTAAATTAGTTGTTGTATCAGTTATACTGCTGCCAGGCCGGTGTCGGTAATTGTTGAGTTTGCGTTTGTATTGATGCTGCTGTCTGTTGTTGTGCTTTCGCTCCCGCTGTTGTTACAGGCTACCATAAACATGGCCAATAAATAAATAATTCCCAGCTTTTTCATAAACGTTGCTTTTAGGGATCGAATAAAGATTAACAAGCATAGTTTATCAATTATGCTGCCATAGAAATCTTTCCTAATAAACTAAAAAGTAGAAAAAGCCAATGAGCCTGCCGCTTAATTTTTAAAAGGCCCGGTAAATTCTTTTCTGAATTTTTGATAATCAGGAATGGAAACGTGTTTTACGTAAGAGTTATCGGGATGATGCAATATGTATTCCTGGTGATATTCTTCAGCCGCATAAAAACTTTTAAAAGGTTTTACTTCTGTAACAATTTTTCCTGTGTACTTTTTTTCTGATGCCAGCTTTTTTATTTCATTTTCTATTATCTGTTTTTCTTTTTCGTTCCTGTAAAAGGCAATAGAGCGGTATTGAGTACCAACATCATTTCCCTGCCTGTTCAGTTGAGTAGGGTCATGGCTGGCGAAAAATGCTTTTACCAGCGTTTCAAAATTAATTTTGGATGGGTCATAATATACCTGCACCACCTCAGCATGACCCGTGCGGCCGGTGCAAACTTCTTCATAGTCCGGATCAGCAACTGCCCCGCCTGCATAACCAGACACAGCATCTCGTACACCTTCCAAACTTTGAAATACAATTTCTGTATGCCAGAAACAGCCTTCACCAAAAGTGGCCACCGCTTCGTTTGAAGTTTTTGTATTGCTACCGGCAAAAATTTTATACGCCCCGCTCTGGGTTTGTGCACAGGCAGAAAACACCAATGTAAAAATAAGGATAGAGGCAAATGATTTCATAAAGATGATCTTGCTTAAACAAACGAATAAATACCCCCCACGGTTTGCAGCATCTGAGTAAAAGAAATTCTTTAACAAGTTAGAAAATTAACCGCCAAGCCGCCGGTAGTTTTTTAAGATGAGCCTTAAATCATCAGCCGGAACGTAATCATGGGCATACCAGTAATCAACCATTTTCAAACTTTCCTGCGGTAAAGCCTTTGCGCCTTTTACAGGACTACCATTACTGCCAATTACTGCAGAACGCAAAGGAGGCAATGGCTTTCCATTTACTGCATAACCCACCCAGGTTTTGTTGCCGATTAAAATGTGAAAGCAGTTGGCAAAAAATGCAAAAGGCTTTTTTACAAAAACAAAATGTACAGGAAAGCTAAGCAGGAAGAAAATAGAAAACAGGACGTCAATCAAACGCTTAACGCGCCGGTTATATGGGTTGGCCAGGTTAAATCCATTTTCTTTTGAAACCGCTTCACCGGCAGTATCTTTTGAGTCGCTGCCCACAATGCTTAAACTATTTGAAGCATGCAGCCTGATGCGGCAACCGGGCGGGATATTTTTTAATTGAGAAATGATTTGCTGAAAGCTTAGTTCACCTTCACAAAAAATTATTTCTTTAAAAGGAATAACAGCCTGCAGGTTTACCAAAGAATTGAAAGAGCCGAGAGCATCATCATTATTTTGACCGTTTACGGCCACCCTGCCTAAAACTTTTTCTGTAAGCCTTGCCTGCTGCAATAAACTTTTTACCGACTCAAACTCCAATGGTGAGCCTGCAATGACAGTACCCGGTTTCTCATCTTCATTGCCGCCTTCATAAATCACATTCCATTTTATCAGTAGCCATCTTTCTATACTAATGAGTATAAAGGCCAGCAAGGCACCAATGCTTACAATAGCTCTTGAAAAACGAAACTTCTCCGGCAGCAATGCATAAGCTGCCAACAAAACAAGCGTTGCAATTAAAGTAGAACGAACCAGGTTAGAACGGCGATACCATTTATCATACAGTCCTGCATAATAGGCTACCACCAGGTAAACAAACGTAAAAGCAGGAAAAGCAACCCACAATAATTTTTCAGGATACTGAATATCGGTGCGAATGTTTATCCAGATATTTTTTGCAATCCAGAATGAAAGCAAGATGAGAGCAGCATCAATCAGCGGCAGTCCTATCCATTGAATAAACCGCTTGAGTGCCGACATAGCCGCCCTGAACCAAATGGCAACATGAATTAGAAAATTAAACAAGCCGGCTCTGCCATAATGTTTGGTAACAAACAAGCTCATGGCATTATAAAACATGCGGATATAGTTGAGGCTGCCCTTTTTTGTGCTCTCACCTTTAAAATGCACAATGGAGGTTTGAGCTACATAAAAATTTTTGTACCCTGCTTTTTGAATGCGGTAGCTCAGGTCCACATCCTCACCATACATAAAAAATCGTTCATCGAAACAACCTACTTCTTTCAACACCTTTCGGCGAACCATCATAAAAGCACCGGCAAGCACATCTACTTCATGGTTTGCGGTTGCATCCAAATGGCCCAAATGATAGCGGGAAAAAATTCTTGATTTTGGAAACAGCCGCGACAAGCCAAATAATTTATACAAAGAAGTTGCAGGTGAAGGAAAAGACCGGCGAGATTCTTTTAAAAAACGGCCATGCCCGTCAAGCATCTTTACACCAATAGCTCCCGCATTCGTATGCTGCTCAAAAAAATCAATGCAAACCCCCAGGCAATCTTCTGCAAGTATGGTGTCGGGATTTAAAAACAAAACATATTTACCTGAAGAAAGAGCATAACCCTGGTTACAAGCTTTTGCAAAACCAAGATTTTCTTTATTGGCAATAAATTTTACACAACTAAACCGAGGCTGTAAAAACTCCAGGCTGTTATCTGCAGAGCAGTTGTCAACTACAATTACCTCAGCCTGCGCACCGGCATGGTGAATGGCTTTTTGCACTGAGCAAAGACATTGCTCTAAAAAATGCTTGACGTTGTAGTTTACTATGATAACTGAAAGCTCCATGCCCGCCTTGTGGAAGATTGTTTTTTTCAAAAATAGTTTTTATAGGATAGCATTCAATTTATTATTCCGCTTCAGGGGGTGGAGGGGTTCGTTATCTTTGCGCATGCTTAAAAACACTCTGTTAGAAGCTGTGCAGGCCGGGGCGGCAGAGTTAAGCCGTTTTTTCAATCAGTCGTTTTATGTTTCAAATAAGGTGGGCATTAATAACCTGGTAACAGAAGCCGACCATGCTTCTGAAAAAGCCATTATTGATGTCATCAAAAAAAATTTCCCGGATCATCATATTCTTACTGAAGAATCAGGCGATTTGGTACAGGACTCCCAATATAAATGGATCATTGACCCCATTGACGGCACGGTAAATTTTGCACACAGCATTCCGCTTTGCTGTGTATCCATTGCTGTTGAACACGAGGGTGAAATGGTGTTGGCTTCAGTGTATAACCCCAACATGAACGAATTGTTTTTTGCAGAAAAAGGCAGAGGCGCAACGCTGAATGAAAAGCCCATTTCCGTCAGTAAGAAAAATAATGTGCTCAACGCATGCCTGGTTACAGGCTTTCCCTACACTTACCTGGATACACCCAATGGGCCACTGCAAATTTTTGAGCGATTCATTCGCAAAGACATCCCGGTAAGAAGGCTTGGCTCTGCAGCTATTGATTTGTGCTGGGTGGCCGCCGGAAGGTTTGATGGTTTTTATGAGCATAAATTAGAAGCCTGGGATAGTGCCGCCGGATTTTTGATTGTTGAAGAAGCCGGAGGCAAGGTGACGGATTTCAAGGGAAATAAATTTTCGCCGTACCAGCCACATGTGCTGGCCACCAACGGAATTATTCATGATGATATGGTGTGGCGGTAATTAACAACCAGAAGCAATTGTAAACACCCCATTTTTTTAAAATTATTAAACAGCATGGCAGATCAGCGAACAGAAATTTCAACACTGGGAGAATTTGGATTGATAGAACATTTGACCAAAAACATTGAGCTGCAAAATGCTTCTTCTATTGTTGGTGTAGGAGATGATGCAGCAGTGATTGATCACTTCGGCAAGCAAATGGTAATTACTACCGACCTGCTGATTGAAGGCATTCACTTTGATTTAATGTACACGCCGCTAAAGCATTTGGGTTATAAATCGGTAATTGTAAACCTGAGCGATGTGTATGCCATGAATGCTATACCAACGCAGATAATTGTGAGCCTGGGCGTAAGCAATCGCTTTAGCGTAGAAGCGTTGGAAGAATTTTATGAAGGGATTTATGCCGCCTGCAAATTTTATAGTGTTGATTTGGTTGGCGGTGATACTTCTTCATCTAACAAAGGTTTCATTATTTCTGTTACAGCAATTGGCGAGGTGGCCCCGGAAAAATTTGTAAAAAGAAGCACCGCTAAAAAAGGAGATTTGGTTTGCGTGAGTGGCGATTTGGGCGCCGCCTATCTTGGCTTATTATTTTTAGAAAGAGAAAAAAAGATTTTTTTAGAAAGCCCGCAAGTGCAGCCGGACCTGGAAGGCGAGGCTTATGTAATTGGCCGATTGCTGAAACCGGAAGCCCGGAAGGACATTGTTGAATTTTTTGCAGAAAAAGAAATTCTGCCTACGGCCATGATGGATATTAGTGATGGCCTAAGTTCAGAGCTTTTACACCTGGCAAGGCAAAGCAATCTGGGTTGTTTGATTTATGAAGAAAAGTTGCCAATAGCTGAGCAAACCAGGAATGCGGCTTTTAAATTTTCACTTGATTCTACGGCCTGTGCACTAAGTGGTGGTGAAGATTATGAACTTGTTTTCACCATTAATCAAAACGATTATGACAAGGTGAAAGAAAATGCGGAGATTAGTGTGATTGGTTACATGACTGATGCTGCGGAAGGAAATTACATTGAGACCAAGGGTGGGAACAGGCATGTGATCACAGCACAGGGTTGGAATGCGTTCAATCCTCCCAAATGAAAATTTCCTCCATTATGATGCGGATATTTTTTTTACTGGTGGCTGGTGCAGTGTTTGCCGGGTGTGGCAGTGTCCGCTCATCTTTCAACCCCAATAAAAAATTTTCTCCTCAGCAACTGGAAAAAGATTACACCGTTTTTCAAACGCTGCTGGAAAAGAATCATCCTGGTCTTTACTGGTACACATCCAGGGACAGCATGGATTATTATTTTAACTGGGGAAGAGAGCAGATAAAAGATTCTTTAACCGAAACCCAATTCAGAAATATAATTGCTTATGTGCTGGCAAAAATTAATTGCGGCCATACCACAGCAAGGCCTTCAAAAAATTTTAGCCGCTATCTTGATACCACCCGTGATGAAAAACTGTTTCCCCTGAGCTTTAAGTTTTGGGACAAAACTGTAGTTGTAACCGGCAATTTGCACCGAAAAGATACAGTACTGGCAAGAGGATCCTTAGTGCATTCTATTAACAATATGCCAATGCAGAAAATTGTTGATACGCTTTTCAAATTCATTTCTTCTGACGGCTATAACCTAACTCACAAATACCAAATGCTGAGCAACCGCGGCAACTTCGGCAATCTTTATACAAACGTTTTTGGTTATTCACCCAGGTACCAGGTTGCTATTACCGATACGCTTGGCCGAAAACGTACAGTTACAGTGCCTATTTACATACCGGCAAGAGACACCAGCATGATCTCCGCCGTTACACGACTGAGAAGTCAAACAAAAAAAGAAAAAAAGTTTCAGCGATTGCAGGCTGCACGTCAATTAAAAATTGATACTGCTAACAACACGGCTTACCTGGATGTAAGCACTTTTGGAAGAGGGGTACGCTTGAAACGTTTTTTCAGGCAAAGCTTTCGTTACCTGCGGCAGCACCAGGTACAATACCTGGTTATTGATTTAAGAAGTAACGGTGGCGGAAGTGTGACCAACTCAACGCTTCTTACCAAATATATTTCTGACAAGCCTTTTAAAGTAGCAGACTCGCTGTATGCCATTAGCCGCAGCACCCCTTATCACCACTACATCAAAAATTATTTTCTTAACAAGCTTTTCCTGGTATTCTTTACAAGAAAGAAAAAGGATGGTCATTATCATTTCGGGTATTATGAAACACATTTTTTTAAGCCAAAAAGAAAAAATCATTTCAATGGCAAAACCTATGTGCTGATTGGAGGCAATTCTTTTTCTGCCACCACTTTGTTTGCTGAAGCAGTAGCCAAGCAGGATGATGTGATTTTGGTTGGGGAAGAAACGGGAGGTGGTGCTTACGGCAATACAGCCTGGTTAATACCTGATGTGCGGTTGCCTGAAACAAAAGTTGAATTTCGCCTGCCGCTGTTCAGGTTGGTGATTGATAAAACTGTTCCAAAGAACGGCAGGGGCATACAGCCCGAAGTTTTTTCAGGCCCAAACGTTGAAGCCATCCGCAGAAATGAAGATTACAAAATGAAAACCGTTTTACAGTTAATTGAAGCCGATAAAAGCAAGCAGTGATTTTTTGTATTAATCAAGAATTTTAAACCGGTCGGCATCTTTCCAGAAAGGAAATTTTTCCCGTACAGCATTCAACTGCTGCTTTTTGAGTGTAACAGTAAAAATATCCTCTGCCTCTTTTTTGTGATAGAGAATTTCACCCAGCGGATCAACCACCATGCTGTCGCCGGCATGATTTATTTTATTGCCATCTTCTCCCACCCGATTTACACCAGCAACATAGCACTGGTTTTCGATGGCTCTTGCCTGCAATAAAGTTTTCCAGGCATTGCTTCTTCTTTCAGGCCAGTTGGCCACATAGATCAACAGGTCATATTCCGGTTCGTTTCCATTGGAACCGGGTAAAGGAGAGGATTGCCTGCTCCATACAGGAAAACGAAGATCATAGCAAACCAATAAATTTATTTTCCAGCCTTTCACCGAAGCAATCAATCGTTTGTTTCCGGCAGTATAATGATTGTGTTCATCTGCATAGGCAAACAAATGCCGTTTGTTATAATAACCGTATTGGCCATTTGGCAACATCCAGATGAGGCGATTGAAATATAGCTCACCCTCCCCGGTATTTTCTTTTATGATCACACTGCCGGTAAGAATAATTTTTTTCTCAGCAGAGATTTTTTTCATCCAGCTTATCGTTTCGCCATTCATTGCTTCGGCAAGCTGTTGCGGCCTCATGCTAAACCCTGTGCTGAACATTTCCGGAAGCACAACAATTTCGGTTGGCTGAGAAATGGCGTTGATCTTCTCTTCAAACATCCGCAGATTGGCTTGCTTATTCTCCCAATGAAGATTGGCTTGAATGCCAGTGATGGTGAGGGTTGACATGATGTAAAATTATAGAGAAGCAATCGCTTCATTCACCAACTGCGCTTCAAAACCCTTTTGCGACAAATAATCCATTGTCTTTTTCTTTCGTACCAAATATTGCTCGCCTTTTAATGCAGCGTATTTTTCTTCAGCCAGCTTTTTTAAAATTTCCAGGTATTCTTCTTCCTCAATTTGCTTCAACGCCTTTTTAATGCAGTAATCACTCACCTGCTTTTGCTTCAGCTCATATTTAATTTTAATTCGTCCCCATTGCTTCAAACGAAATTTTCCTCTTGCAAAAGCCATGGCAAACCGTTCTTCATTCAGATAATCTTCTTCAATCAAATTTGCAATCAGCTCATCATGATCTGTTTTTCTTACACCCAACTCAAAAAGTTTTGACTTCACTTCGCTGTGGCACCGCTCCTGGTAAGCACAATAATGTTTTAGCTTTTGCAGGGCTTGTTCTTTAGTGAGAGATTTTTTGTAAAGCACAAACAAATTTCGGATTTCCGGTTTAGTCCCGATATACCCGGATCGGATTTATGATAACCGCTACTGACCTCTATCCGCCCGGAGAGTAGATTGCGGGGTGGGGCTTATATAAAACATTACCGGTTCACTGCTCGCATCTCCGTTCACATTTCCGTCATTCAGCGGCCGGCGTTGGAAATCTAAACTTTGAATAGCCCAGATAAACCGGCGTGTATAATTTATTTCTTCCAATTTTCTCAATGAATCCTTTTGAACAGGTTCGCCGTCACAACAACTCATGGTTAAGCTGCCTGTGGGCTCTACCCGCAAAACCCTGATTGATTTTATACCGGCAAGAAAAATTTTCCCATTTACATATTCTGCCGATACAGCTTTTCTTCCGTTTGCCACTGAACCAATCAGCCGGCCATTGTTTACATAGCGAAAGCTGTCTTCACTAAACATGATGAGCTTGCCGGGCTGGTACTCCACAATTTTTTGTGGAATGCTGTAGCGACCGCTAATGAAATTTTTTGCAATGCTTGTTCTTCCATCTTTAAAAACAAAAAGATTTCTTTCATTGTTACAAAAAATGATTCCGCCAAAGCTCAGCACGTTGGCCATGTGTGTATTTCCCAATTGCACTTTTGCCAGCTCGGCATCTGTTTCTTCATTGACAAAGCGATTTTTTTTTGAAACAAAATAACAAGGTGAGCGGCGGAAAGGAATTGTCCAGATTGTTTTGTTGCTGTCAATAAACAAATCAATCACTTCATTATCCGTCAAGCCGGATGAAATGGTATAGTTCTCAAATTTTTTTCCATCAAACCGGGCAACTCCGTTTTCGGTGGCTATCCACAAAAAACCACGGTTATCTAAAATGGTTCGGTACACAGAATTGGAAGGCAGGACATCTTTGACCGTGTAAATAATTGTTTGAGAGAAAAGAGCCGGGCAGCAAATAGCAGATAGTATGGTCACAAACAGCCACCGCATATTACTAAAATAGAAAAACTGGGGCAGAGTAACTATTGTTACGATTGAAACCTATCGTGAAGTTTGAAAACGGTAAAGTGAGAAAGCTATTCTTCCAGTCTTTCCAGGCAGCCAAATTCTTTTTTCAGAATGTGATCGTATTCATCTGCTTTTTTAAATAAGGTTTGAAATGTTTCTACGCCGCTTTCTTTGGTCATGTCCAAATCATAAATCACACTGGAAAGAACGATGTTTTGTTTTACACAACTGAGCACCATGCCCCGCATTTGATAATTTTTTTGCAGCAAAAACTGGTAAGCGGTTTTATTTTGGTGGCATCAGCAGGTAATTGGCATAAGTAAGCATCGCCTGCAATAAAATAATTCTCCGGGTTGTAATTAATCTTGATCTTGGCAGAGCCTTCTTTAACGCTCCAGGTATTTTGTCCTTCACGGGCCAGTTTAATATCCTTACCCAGTTCTTTTAAAATTTCTTCAATGGTTTTTGCAACACCAACCGGTTCGGCTTCTTTCTCCGGCATTTCAGGCAACTTTAACTCGGTTCCACAACTGGGGCAATATTTTTTTGAGTCAATATTAGCCGGCGTTACCAAATAGCCACAACTGTAACAGCGTGTAGAGGGTTGTCCTTTGTTAGGCAAATAAAGCTGCAGAGCCTCACGCAAATAATTTACCGGTAAGGCAAAACCAAGATTATCTCCACCACGAATAATAAAAGAGTTAACCCCAATTACTTCACCGGTGCGGTTAACCAGTGGGCCGCCGCTGTTTCCGGGATTAATGGCTGCATCAATCTGTATAAACTTCAATCCATCTTTTATACGATCAACTTTTGAAATTACACCTTGTGTAGCCGTATAGTTAAGCCCGTAAGGATGGCCGATAGCAATTACATTGTCACCGTCTTTTAAAGCTTCATAAGTGCCCAGCTTTACTTCGGGCAAAACAATTTCTTTGGGGGCTTCTAAAAAAGCCAGATCATGTTTGCGGTCAGTATACCAAACTCTTGATAAGGATTTTTGAAACAATTTGCCGGCAATGGTTACTTCTGCATTTTCACCAACAACATGATCGTTGGTAACAATCAGATCAAACTCTTTTATGTAAAAGCCAGTACCCGTTGCTGTTTGTGTAGCAATTTGTATCACGGCATTCTGGTATTGTTCTATAATTGCTTTTGCATCCATCGGCTATTGCTTAGGCGTAGTATCTAAATTTAAAAATTCAATTTCTGTTGTAAACGAAACATTGAAATCGAGCAGGCTGGTGTATTTTAAATTCTGCGTTTTAATATTCAGGTTGGGATATTTTGGTTTCCATGCCTCAATAATCTGCCTGATGTGTTCCGTGATCTTTTCCGTATCAAATTGTTTGGTTACCGGGTTGAAATAGCCGGCAGTAAAACCAAGTGCCCTGAAATATTCATCGTAATTCACCATCATAAACAGATGGAAAAGTTCAGTAACCGGCCTGGGCAGGCTGAAGGAAAACTGGCAATAGGCCATGCCGTATTCACTAATCTGCTCGCCAATGAAATGATAATTGTTCTCTTTATACCATGGTACATTTTGATTGGCATTGTAAATAGCGTCTGCCACAGTTTTGTAGGTTTGTGGTGTTACAATAGCAAACGTATGCTTTGAACGGTACAGGCTTTCAAACACATCTTCCCTGCTGCGCTGCAAAAGTTTTTCGAAGGCTTCAACCATATCGCGGTTCTTCTCTGTGGTTTGCCTTTCATCTTTTTTAAAATAGATCTCGACGATGTTTTCCAGGTCGTTCAAAATTTTTCCTTCGGGTGCAATTAAATAATCTATCCGGTAGGCCAGGGCCAGCAATAAATAAGCAATGCCTCCTGAAAACTTATCTGCATCCAGCCTTTTTACAAAAGCCACGGTTTCGTTGATCCATCTTTGCATCCACTGGTACTTGATTTCTTTTTCGGCGTCTGGTATCGAAATAATGTGGTCTGTATCTAATTTTTGTAGCGCAGCAAAATCCATTATCAATACTCATCCTGTTTGTCGCCTTTTGTTGCCAATTCTTTTAAACCATAATATAGTTTGCTGGGGTTAGCGGTTTCAATGTCGCTGTCAAACCGCATGCAAAGCCTGCCATTGTCTAATGCATAGCAACTGTAATACAAATTGAAGTTCATCTCCAGCAGGCGGCGCATTACGGGTACGTTGGGCGTAGGCATTTTGGCAAGCGTAATTTCTGCCTCCAGGTGCTCAGCATCATAATGCCCCCGAACAATTTTTGAACCCTGGTAAAAATGAAAGCGGCCCATGACGCCGTTTCTTTCATGCACTACATTATCTGCTGCATCATCCCGCAGATAATCAAAAAAGGCATCGAGGCTTTCGGTGTATTTTTTTTCTTTAAAAAGATTTTCAGCGTCTGTCCAGCGGTTTACTTTGGCAACAGGCTTATTATTGTCAGAGTAACGTCCAAAGCTGATGGCAGGTTCTGTTTCTATTTCATTTTTTTCTTTCCCCGGCTAAAAAGTCTATCCAGCATTGTAATTTTTCTTACTTCTTTTAGGCTATCCGGCAAGTTAGTGAAAAGAATAAAACGGGTAGATTGACAAAAGCGATTGACCTGATCTTTGTTTTTTATTAACCCCCAGGCAAAGAAGGGCTAGGCCGGTAAAGGCTGTTCATACCTGTTTTTAAATTAATGAACAGGCGTTTTGAAATACTTGGCTGTAAATTAAAAATCGTTAGTTTCGCCCACGTTGACTGCATTTGGAAAATTTAACTTAGCCGCATTATGAAGTTTATTGTTTCGTCTTCAGCATTATTGAAACAACTGCAACAAATTTCCGGAGTTATCAATGCTAATACGGTACTGCCAATTTTAGAAGATTTTTTGTTCGAAGTAGAAAAAAACAAGCTGACCGTTGTGGCTACCGACCTTGAAACAGTAATGCGTATCCAGCTTGAAATTGAAGCCAAAGACAGCGGAAAGGTATGTATCCCGGCGAAAATTTTGCTTGATTCCCTCAAAAACATTCCCGACCAACCGCTGACGTTTAACATAGACAAAAACTTCGGTATTGAAATTACCAGTGACAACGGTAAGTATAAAGTGATGGGTGAAAATCCCGACAACTTTCCGAAGGAACCTGCAGCAGATGACACCACTTCTTTTACCATGACAT
>PSMD01000001.1:0-5295 GCA_040289925.1 Chitinophagaceae bacterium
AATTTTAACTTCGGGAAATGATTAGCCATTTCAAACATTACCTCAAGGCCTTCCAAAAAAACACCAATATCTTTTATCTCGCTGCCCGTGTGCATGTGAATGCCCGTTACT
Organism: Chitinophagaceae bacterium; assembly: GCA_040289925.1. Taxonomy (GTDB): domain Bacteria; phylum Bacteroidota; class Bacteroidia; order Chitinophagales; family Chitinophagaceae; genus VBAU01. The sequence goes on from PSMD01000001.1 coordinate 112, forward strand.
TTTAGTTTGGTAGATTTTACAATTCGCTCAATATGCCTTACCTGATGAATGGAAATACCAAACTTGCTATCAACATGGCCGGTTGAAATTTTAAAGTTTCCCCCCGCCATAATATGTGGGTTCAAACGAATGCAAATAGGGTAGCTGCTGCCAAACTTATTTCCAAATTGTTCAAGAATAGAAATGTTGTCAATGTTTATATGTACACCCAGTTCTTTTGCAGCTACCACTTCAGTAAAATCAACACTGTTGGGAGTGTAAAGAATATGATCGGGAGCAAACCCTGCTTTAAGTGCCAACCTCACTTCATATATGCTTACGCAATCGGCGCCGGCACCAAGCTGCTGAATGTATTTTAGAACGTTGATATTGCTAAGAGCCTTGCAGGCATAAAAAAACCGCGTACTGGTTTTTGAGAATGCCTTACTCAATTTTTCATACTGCTCTTTAATTTTTTCAGCATGGTACACATAAACAGGTGTTCCAAATTCATTGGCAATGGCGGTTAATTGCTGGTGACTTAACGTTTGCGACATAGCTTGCGAAGATACAATTGACCAGCTTTTTGTTTTTCTTAAAAAGCTCAGAACATTAAAGGAAGCCAGCACTACCCGATGCAGCCAGTTAACAATTGCCAATGCTTTTTACCGCCTGGCTATGGAAGCTAACCCACAACTCAGCTATTAATATCTGCCTTAAAGGGGTTTGAAAACTGGCCAAGATCAGGTTCTCAATAAAAGTATGCGAATATTTTTATTCACTCAAGCCACATAAACATGGAAAGCTTATTTGTGCCCGGCCTGCAGCCGCGACTGAAACATTCAACCGTATTTAAAAAATTTGATTCTCTTCACCCCGGAGAATCTTTTTTGCTGATTCATGACCATGATCCGGTTCCCCTTTTTTATGAAATGAAAGCGGAAAGAGGAAATGTTTTTGACTGGAAGAAAATTGAAAACGGCCCTGAATTGTGGAAAGTTGAAATTACTAAAACAGGAGAAGTAAATCCTGTTTCTCCTATTCAGGAATCTGTACGCAATAGCAACGAAGAGACTTTTGAATTGAATGTAACATTGCTTGTGCCGTGGATGAAGCACCCAACTATTTTTAAAAAATTTGATGAGCTAATGCCTGGTCACTCATTTCGCATTTTAAATGATCATGATCCCAAACCATTATACTATCAAATGATTGCTGAAAGAGGCAACCTATTTGGCTGGCAATACTTACAAAAAGGCCCAGAATGGTGGCGGGTGCAAATCACAAAACATGACGCCGTTAGCGGCGAAACCATTGGGCAAATTGCAGCCAAAGACATTCGCAAGACCGAGGTGTTTAAAAAATATGGTATTGATTTTTGCTGCGGCGGAAAAAAATCTGTTGAACAGGTTTGCCGTGAAAAAGGCATTGATGCCGCTAAGTTGGAAGCCGCCTTATAGTAAGTACAACAAACGGCGCCTGCATCAGAAAACTACGACAGTTGGGATGCAAATTTTCTTTCCGATTACATTTACAACAAACACCACAAATTTTATTATGAGGAAGCTCCTGTAATTGCAGAGCTGGTTACAAAAGTGGTAAACCGTCATGGCGGCACTCATCCTGAGCTGCTACGACAGCAACTTTATGCCACGCTGGCCAATGAGCTGAACGCTCATTTTGCCAAAGAAGAAAAAGTGCTTTTCCTCTTTATTAAAGCCCGGGTGTAGGCCAAAAAAACGGGTAATGTTGAACAATTGAAAAACCAGTTTTCACTGGAGCAACCTATACAAATGATGGAGTCTGACCACGAAGCAGCCGGTGAGCTTTTAGATGCGCTGAGTGAAACATTGATAACTACACTGCACCGGCAAACGCCTGCAACAGTTACCAGTTTCTTTACCACAAATTAAAAATGCTTGTTGAAGATTTGCATCAGCACATCCATCTTGAAAACAACATCCTCTTCCCCAAAGCACTGGCAATTGAAAAATGGGGGATTATGAATCTAAGCTTCATCATGGTATTTTTTTGTTGAAAAAATAAAAGCAATGTTTGTTGAAAAAGATGGATTTGTTACAAGCGGCGGATATTGACAGATTGATGGGTTTGATTGGCGATGCCGGAAAGTTTTTGCGGCTAATACACCGAAGAATTCAAAATCTGATCCAGTTAAAACATTTTGAGTTTTCCTAACTTCGCCCCGCATTTTTAACCAATAAATGAAATAGAAAAATGAGTACAGTTAAAGTTGCCATCAACGGGTTTGGAAGAATTGGAAGACTGGTTTACCGCCAGATTTATAAAATGGAAGGAATTGATGTGGTGGCCATCAACGACCTTACCAGTCCGAAAGTGTTAGCACACCTATTGAAATATGACAGTGCCCAGGGCCGCTTTGATGCTGAAGTAAAAGCGGGTGAAAACTCTATTGTTGTAAATGGCGACGAAGTGAAGATTTATGCTCAGAAAGATCCGGCACAGATTCCCTGGAAAGATCATGATGTGGATGTGGTGCTGGAGTGTACCGGTTTCTTTACAGATAAAGACAAGGCTTCGGCCCACCTGAAAGCCGGAGCAAAAAGAGTGGTGATCTCTGCCCCTGCAACCGGTGATCTGAAAACAATTGTATTTAACGTTAACCACAATATTTTAGATGGCAGTGAAGAAATCATTAGCTGCGCATCATGCACAACTAACTGCCTGGCGCCAATGGCACAAGTGCTGGATGAAAAATGGGGAATTATTGCCGGTTTAATGACAACGGTACATGCTTACACAAATGATCAGAATACACAGGATGCGCCGCACCCGAAAGGAGATTTAAGAAGAGCAAGAGCGGCTGCCCAAAATATTGTGCCCAACAGTACAGGTGCTGCCAAAGCAATAGGCCTGGTTCTTCCCAAGTTAAAAGGAAAGCTGGATGGAACTGCGCAAAGAGTTCCTACACTTACCGGCTCATTAACGGAGCTAACAACTGTGCTGTGTAAAAAAGTAACGGCAGAAGAAGTGAATGCTGCCATGAAAGCCGCCAGCAACGAAAGTTATGGTTATACTGAAGATGAAATTGTGAGCAGCGACATTATTGGCATGACTTACGGTTCTTTATTTGATGCAACACAAACCAAAGTGCTGACTGTTGGCGATACCCAGCTTGTAAAAACAGTTAGCTGGTACGATAATGAGATGAGCTATGTAAGCCAGCTGGTAAGAACGGTTCATTATTTTGCCAGGCTCATAAGCAAATAAACTTTTAACTCAGTTATAAGTAAAGACGCTGAGTTTTGCAAAGCTTAGCGTCTTTTGTATTTATATTTTTGCTGCCTTTGTGAGAAATTTATAACTATATGAGCAAATTTTCCAACTACAATTTTTCAGGACTAACAGCATTGGTAAGAGTGGATTTTAACGTACCGCTGAATGAAAAATACGAGATCACCGATGATACCAGGATTCGTTCAGCCATTCCAACCATAAAAAAAATTTTGAGTGATGGAGGTGCTGTGATCTTGATGAGCCATTTGGGAAGACCCAAAGATGGCCCGACAGAAAAATTTTCTCTGAAACATTTGGTAAAGCATTTGAGTGAGCTGTTAAAAACAGATGTGCAGTTTGCAAACGATTGCATTGGAGAAGAAGCCATAGAGAAATCTAAAACATTAAAGCCGGGAGAAGTATTGCTGCTGGAAAACCTTCGTTTTTACAAACAGGAAGAAAAAGGAGATAAAGAGTTTGCTAAAAAATTGGCCAGCCTGGGTGATGTTTATGTGAACGATGCTTTTGGAACGGCTCACCGGGCCCATGCATCCACTGCTGTGATGGCAGATTTTTTTCCGGCAGATAAAAAAATGTTTGGCCTGCTGATGGAAGCTGAAGTAGCCAGTGCAGAAAAAGTGTTGCACAGCTCTGAGAAACCTTTTACCGCTATCATCGGTGGCGCCAAGGTTTCTGATAAAATTCTCATTATTGAAAATTTGCTTGAGAAAGCCACTGACATCATTATTGGCGGCGGCATGGCTTATACATTTGAAAAAGCTCAGGGTGGCAACATTGGAAAATCAATTTGCGAAGAAGACCGTTTGGAGGTTGCTAAAGAACTGCTGAAAAAAGCAGAAGCAAAAGGCGTTTGCATTCACCTGCCTTCTGATTCTATTATTGCAAACAAATTTGCCGCAGATGCAGAAACGTCTGCATCACCCAGTAATAATATTCCGGCTGAATGGATGGGCCTTGATATTGGCCAGAATGCCTGCCAGCAATTTGCAAACGTCATCAAACGCTCCAAAACTATTTTGTGGAATGGCCCCATGGGAGTTTTTGAAATGGAAAAATTTCAGCATGGTACAAAAGCAATTGCCACCGCTGTTGCACAAGCAACGCAGCAGGGTGCTTTTTCGTTGGTAGGAGGTGGAGACAGTGTTGCAGCAGTTAACCAGTTTGGCTTTGCCGATAAGGTTAGCTATGTTTCTACCGGTGGCGGTGCTATGCTGGAATATTTTGAAGGAAAAGTATTGCCGGGTATTGCTGCCATTACCCGGGCAAAATGACGAACCACACTCTTTATTACAACAAACCACTTGACGGCCTTAGGGGACTGGCTATTGCGCTGGTTGTATTGCTTCACATAGATGTTCTTCGCTTTGGATGGACAGGTTGCACAGCTTTTTTTTGTACTGTCCGGCTATCTCATCACCTCCATTTTGCTGCGTGAAAAACAAAAATCAATTTCCACTTCTAAAAAGTTCATCAACTTTTGGGGGCGGCGGGTGTTGCGCATCTTTCCACTTTATTTTCTTTATCTCTTTATGCTCATTGTTACCTGGCTTTTTTTTGGCGAACTGATGATTTTGTTGACAAACTTCCTTACCTGTTTACCTATACCTACAATCTTTTTTTAGGTTTGGGACAACATGCACATTCCAGCTATCCCATTTCTCATTTATGGTCGTTAAGCATAGAGGAGCAATTTTATCTTCTTTACCCATTTGTAATTTTTTTTTGCGGTAAAACAACATTACGCTGGCTGTTTGTGCTCATTATTTTGTTGGCTATTATTTGCCGGTTATTGTTGCTTATTTATTTACCGGTGTACACCAGTTTTTCTGCAGAAAAAGTGATCGGGGTGATCTATGATTTTTCTCTTAGCCATTTTGATGCATTTTTAATTGGCGGCAGCATCGCTGTGTTTGGTTTTTCAAACTGGAG
>PSMD01000001.1:5334-24125 GCA_040289925.1 Chitinophagaceae bacterium
CAGTGCTGGTTAGCGGACTGTGGGTTTACCTGCATCAGCACAACCGTTTTTCAGTAACCGAATACCTGCGCAGCCTGGGCATTGCAAATAATTACAGTGGTTTTTATACACCGGTTTGGATCTATCTTATTTTAAATCTTTTCTTCGCTTCTATTATTTTATTGCTCACCGGCAAACAATGGTCCGCTGGCTGGTGCAGGTTATTTAGTCGGCCCCCCTGGTTGAACTGGGAAAAATTTCATACGGCATGTATGTGATTCATATTGCAATAAGGCAATTGGTGCTGTTGCTGCTACCCATGGCCGGTAAATGGAATTATCACTGGCTGATGTTGTTTGTGTACCTGCCACTGCTTTTTCTTTTTTCGTGGTTTGTTTACCGGTTTTTTGAGTTAAGATTTTTGCAGCTAAAAGAAAATTTTCGATAACTGCACAAGCCAGTTACCGGTATCACTGTGGCTCATGCTCCACACTTTGTGGTTATTTTATAACAATGGTTTTGAAGTCAACAGGTATTTGACTGGAAAATGAATCAACATACACCGGGGTGGTTTTGTGAGATAAAGCAGCTTCTTTTCCTCTTTTCCAATAGAGGATAGCGAGAAGAGGGATAAGCAGTACCCAGCAGTGTTTTTTAAACAATGACATACATACAGGGATTAGGGAAGAGAAATCTTGCGAAAACTATGCCGCAGCAAGGGTTTCAAAAAATCAACCTTTCGATAATGCAAAAGATTTAATTTTATATCTTAATAAAATTTTCTACCATGACAGGAAGAAACACAACCTGGATAATTATTGCAGTCATTTTCGTATTGCTCTTTTTTTGGGGATGCAATACCTACAATGGTCTTGTAACGTCTGACCAAAACGTAAAAAAAGTTTGGGGAAATGTTGAAACTAATTACCAAAGAAGAACCGACCTATACAGCAGCGTAATAAAAACGGTTGAGGCCTCGGCCAACTTCGAAAAATCTTTATTAAAAGATGTGGTTGCTGCAAGGGCCCAGGCTACTCAAATTAAAGTTGATATTAACGACCAGGCCAGCCTCGACAGGTTTCAGCAAGTGCAGGGTCAATTGCAAAGTTCATTTAGCCGGCTGTTGGCTGTGGCCGAAAATTACCCGGATATAAAAACAACCAAAGCCTTCCAGGACTTTCAAACGCAGATTGAAGGCACTGAAAACCGCATTAATGTTGCCCGGCAGGATTATAACGCAGCGGTGGAGAGCTTCAATGTAAAAGTGAAAAGATTTCCACGTAATATACTGGCGGGTATGTTTGGCTTTCATGAGAAAGCTTATTACAAAGCCGATCCAGGTTCAGAGAAAAATCCTGACATCAATTTCAACATTAAATAACCCGAATGTTTGGTTGGTTTAAAAAACAAAAAAAATTCTTCACTGAAGAAGAACTAACTGGGATTATCAATGCAATTCAGCAGGCAGAGCAAAGAACCAGTGGCGAAGTGAGAGTTTTTGTAGAAAGCCGCTGCAAATATGTTGATGCAATTGACCGGGCAATAGAGCTGTTTAAAGAACTAAAGATGGACCAAACCGCTGAGAGAAATGCCGTGTTGATATATGTGGCAACAAAAGACAGGCAACTGGCTGTTTATGGCGATGAAGGCATTCATCAAAAAGTTGGATTGGCCTATTGGGATTTTGAAGTGAAAAAAATGATCAGCGCATTTTCAAAAGATGATTGTGCGGCAGGCATAGTTCAATGTGTTGAAGATATAGGCAAGGCTTTACAACATCATTTTCCTTATAATAAATCCACCGATAAAAATGAGCTGCCTGATGATATAGTTTTTGGCAGGTAAACAAGAATGAAGCGATTATTATTTTCCGTTTTTCTTTTTTTATCATTTGCTGCTTCAGCGCAGATTCAAAAAGTGCTTCCACCAAAGCCTAACCCGCCGCGGCTGGTAAATGATTTTGCTAACCTGCTAACTCCGGAGCAGGAGGAGGCACTGGAGCAAAAGCTGGTGGCTTATGATGACAGCACATCTACCCAAATTGTGATTGTAACAGTACCCAGCCTTCAGGGTTACACAGCAAATGATTATGCTACACAACTTGGCCGCAGTTGGGGAGTTGGCGGTAAGCAATTCAGTAACGGAATTGTTATTCTTGTTTCTACAGAAGAGGGAAACCGCGAGGCGTATATTGCTACAGGTTACGGAATGGAAGGGGCAATTCCGGATGTAACAGCAAAAGCGATTGTTGACAATGATCTCATTCCAAATTTTAAGGAGGGAAATTTTTATCGGGGTTTTGATACAGCAACCGATGATATTATTAAAGCCGCGGCTGGTGAATACAAAGCAGAGCCGAAGAAAAAGAAAAGCAGGGGAGTTAGCTTCGGCACCATCATTTTTCTAATTATCCTGATGCTTATTTTGTTTAGTGGCGACGGCAGAAATCGCGGGGGCGGCATGATGAGCCGAAGAGGGTATGGTGATTTTGGTACCGGTTGGATAACCGGAAGTATGCTTAGCAATCTCGGCAGAAGTGGCGGAGGTGGTGGTTGGTCTGGCGGTAGCGGCGGAGGCTTTGGCGGATTTGGTGGTGGCGGATTTGGTGGCGGTGGCGCCGGAGGAAAATGGTAATTGAAATGTGATGAGTGAAACAGGGTGATGATTGAACCAGCTTAATTTTAGCACGTAAATTTTTTTGAATGAAATACCAGGCAGTAAAACCAGAATTGTTTACAAAAAACCGTGAACGGTTTATTAATGAAATGAAGCCAAACTCCATTGCCATTTTTGTAAGCAATGATGAAGTGCCTGTAAATGGCGATGCTCTTTATCCGTTTAAGCAAAACAGCGATTTGTATTGGTTGAGCGGCATTACCCAGGAAGATAGCATGGTGATATTATTCCCTGACAATCCTGATCCGAAATATCGTGAAGTACTGGTGCTGGTACGCCCCAATGAATTAAAAGAAAAATGGGATGGCAAAAGATTGAAAATAGAAGAGGCAAGAGCCATTAGTGGTATGAAAACCATTGTGTGGCTAGATAGCATTGATGCCTTATTGCAGCAGTGGATACATCTTGCCGACAATATTTATTTGGACACAAATGAAAACGACCGCAAGGCCAGCTTAGTAAGAACCAGGGATTACCGTTTTGTAGATGAAATGAAAAGCCGGTACCCACTTCATAATTATGAACGCACCGCAAAAATTATGAAAGAACTCCGCGGCATTAAAACAGCTATGGAAATTGAGCTGCTGCAAAAAGCTATTGATATTACTGATGTAACATTTCGCCGCTTGTTGAAGTTTATCAGGCCTGGTGTGATGGAAAACGAAATTGAAGCTGAGATCTGGCATTCATTTATCAGCCAGCAATCAACCGGCCCGGCTTACGGAATTATTATTGCCAGCGGAGATAATGCAAGGATTCTGCATTACGTAAATAATAACCAGGAATGTAAAGATGGCGATCTTGTGCTGATGGATTTTGGTGCTGAGTTTGGCGGCTATTGTGCCGATTTAACCCGTACCGTCCCGGTAAATGGAAAATTTACAAGGCGACAAAAAACAGTTTACAATGCCTGTTTGCATTTGCACAATTATGCAAAGAGTTTGCTGAAGCCCGGAATTTCTATTGTTGATTATACAGAGAAAGTGGGTGAAGAAGCTACCAATGTATTTTTGAAAATCGGTTTGCTGAAAAAATCGGATGTAAAAAATGAAGATCCGGAAAACAGGGCTTACAGAAAATATTTGTATCACGGCATTTCTCACCATCTCGGTATTGATGTGCACGACCTGGGTGCAAGAACAGAACCCATAAAAGCGGGAATGGTATTTACTGTTGAGCCGGGAATTTATATTGAAGAAGAAAAGATGGGAGTGAGAATTGAAAACAACGTGTGGATTACAAAGAATGGAAATAAGGATTTAATGAAAAACATTCCGATAACAATTGAAGAGATAGAAGCATTGATGGAAAGGTAGTCCACAGACCATAGACTACAGTCAATAGATATGGTCTTTAAATTTGGAAGCTTAAAAGTTTGGCAATTAGCTGTTGATATGGCAGATGAAATCGATTTGGTTGCTTGCAACTTTTTACCCCATGAGTTGTATTCTTTAGCAAGTCAAATCAGGAGAGCCGCAAATTCAATTTGTTTAAATATTGTTGAAGGGTCAACAGGTTTATCAAATGCAGAGTTTAAAAGGTTTCTTCAAATAGCTAATCGTTCAGCATTAGAGGTCGTCAGTTGTTTATTTTTGGCAAAAAGGCCTGGATATATAGATTCGATAAAGTTTTCTGATTTATATACTAAACTGGAAACTTGGGGAAGAATGATCCAGAGCTTATTAATACATTAACTTCAGAATAACCATGGGCTGTGGACCATGAACTATGGACTTCTATGAAGCAAATTCCAAACTTATTTACTCTCCTTAACCTTGTTTTTGGTTGCCTGGCTATTGTTTTCATTTTACAAACCGGGGAAACCATTATTGTAATGTCCAATGGGGAAGCAGCACAGGTAACACTTCCCGAAAAAATCACCTGGGGCAGCTATTTCATTTTTGCCGCAGCACTCATTGACTTTTTAGATGGCTTCGTAGCCAGACTCTTCAAAGCCACTTCTGAAATGGGCAAGCAACTCGATTCATTGGCTGATGTAGTGAGCTTTGGTGTAGCACCGGGATTAATCCTGTACCAGTTACTCCGCATTAGTTATGCGCAGCAGGAAAACGGGCTGGATGTTTCTTTCACCTGGCTATTGCCGGCATTTTTAATTCCTTGTGCTGCTGCCTGGCGTTTGGCAAAATTTAATCTGGATAACGGCCAGCAATTGTCTTTTAAAGGTGTCCCTACACCGGCAGTAGGTCTGGTTGTGGCTTCGTTACCATTATTAATATGGTATCAGTCGCTGGGGCTGCAACAACTCTTTATTAATAAATGGCTGCTGTATGCTATTATTTTTTTGCTGAGCTATTTAATGGTTAGTAATCTTGTTTTAATGAGCCTGAAAATAAAAGACTACAGTTTCGCATCAAACTGGCCAAGGTATATTTTGTTAATTGCCGGCATTGCCGGTGCTGTTACCATTGGATGGCTCGCTGTACCTTTGGTCTTCATTTTATACGTTCTTTTATCTTTAGCCCTTAAAAATAAAATTGCATGATGTACACAGTGCAGGTAAAAGTGATGCCCCTGAAAGAATTATTAGATCCGCAGGGAAAAGCAGTAATGAGTGGTTTGCAAAACATGGGATTACAAAATATAGCCGATGTAAGAATTGGAAAGAATATCTCTTTGCAGATAGAAGCAGAAAGTGAAGAACGAGCAAAAAAAATTGCAGAAGAAGCCAGCAAGAAGTTACTGGCCAATCCTGTGATGGAATATTTCGAAGTCTACGTTAACTGATTTTTGATTTTAGGTTTTGGATTAATATCTGCACAAAATCTAAAATCCGAAATCCGAAATCTGAAATTTCTTCATGCTCTATATAGTTCCCACACCCATAGGTAATCTGAAAGATATTACGTTGCGGGCAATTGATGTGTTGAATGAAGTGGATGTAATACTTGCTGAAGACACACGTACAAGCTCCAAATTGCTGAATCATTATAATATTCAAAAGGCGGTATCTTCCTACCATCAGCACAACGAGCATAAAATTCTTCAGCACCTGGTTGATCAATTGCTGGGCGGAAAAAAAATGGCTGTTATTACCGATGCAGGCACTCCCGGTATTTCTGATCCTGCTTTTTTGCTGGTAAGAGAATGTTTGAAAAACAACATCAGGGTCGAATGCCTGCCTGGTGCAACTGCGTTTGTTCCTGCACTCATCAATAGTGGTATTCCTGCAAATCGTTTTGTGTTTGAAGGTTTCTTGCCCTTAAAAAAAGGAAGGCAAACCATTTTAAGGAAATTGGCAGAAGAGGAACGAACGATGATCTTTTATGAATCTCCGGTACGACTTGAAAAAACCTTGCAGGATTTTTTGCAATACTTCGGCGCTGAGAGATTGTGTTGTGTAAGCCGGGAACTGACAAAGATGTTTGAAGAAAATGTAAGAGGAAGTTTGCAGGATGTTCTCACTCATTTTAAATCAAAACCGCCCAAAGGTGAAATTGTGATTGTGGTGGCAGGTAATTCAACGAAGCAATCAATGTAAATCATTCACGCAATTTTTTTTCAAAAATTATTTTCAATAACTACCTCAAAGTTTTATTGACTTGTAATGTTGCATCATTCACCTTCATGCAATCTTAGTAAATCTTATCACTTAATCTCCCCTTGTTTTTGGGCACCTGTGATTATTAGCAGTTGATCAGTAAAAACTAACTGCAATGATCAAAGAGGCATTCTCTTTCCTGGCGGAAGAGGTGAATAAATATTTTGTCTGTAAAGCTTGGCGCAACAACTGATCCGCGTTTGATTGTTGGTAATGTGGCCAGGGTATATGATACCGATGGCGGCACATCTTCCAATAATCTTACCAACAAAGCCATCCTTTCATTGGTAAATATTGAAAAAGATCGCATCTCAAAAAGCCAGGAAAATTTTTCACGGCTTGATGATCGTGTGGTCTATAAAAATCCGAAAGTTTATCTCAACTTCTTTGTTCTGTTCTCAATCAATCGTACTGATTACAATGACGCATTAAAATGGCTGTCGTGTATCATCCAATATTTCCAGCATCAAAATGTGTTTACTGCCGGCAGCAATCCTTCATTAGATAGTCGTATTGACAAACTCATTCTCGATCTCTATTCCATTAACAGGGAACAATTCAACCATTTGTGGGGAGCGCTGGGCGGTAAATACCTGCCTTCTGCATTGTACAAACTGCGGGTGGTTGGCATTGAAGAAGAAATGGAAGAAGGCAGCGGTGCATTTATTAAAGAGATTGGAATTATGGAGAAAAGCTTATGATCAAAACCAGGTATAAAATATTATTTACGATAGAACTGTTGCACGATTACTTCAGCAGCGGTAAGTACAGTGTTGTAAGCATTCTGCCTATATTAATAACCATTGGCCTGCTGAATAACCGTATAATTAGTCACAAAAAGTATTCAGAAAATTTAGCTGAATTTGTTTCATTATTCAGAACGGGGCAGGGCTTTTCAGGAAGCAAGGTAAGTTTCCGGGAGGCGATGAGTGTGAAAGGCCCTGCATCTGCAGCCGGTATCATTCATGATTGAACGGGTCCTTTTCAATGAGTTTCTGCCGTATGATTGTTCTTCTCGTACCGGGCATTTTTCAACTTTCGATAAAAAGTTAATTCAGTTCTCGATTGTTTTTGAATTAGTTGTTTTCCTGGCAGACGGAACTTCCGGCACTTATGATTTTTCTTTTTGGAAGGAGGGACAAACGGTAAGAAGATGGGCAGCAGATGAGGGAGGTGTACTTTGCGACGAAGAAGATTTGTTACAGCCAGAAACAGATTTTGTTGTGGGTACACATCAAAGTTCATACGATTCAGGACAAGTGCAGCAAGAATTATTTCTGTTTTTGAAAGTTTCGTGGAAGATGATTTTCAGAAGTTCGTTGCTGAAGAAAAAAATATTTCTACGTTTTTAAATAATCAGCATGCATTTGGAATTAAAAGAAACCGTTGAGCTGCTGGAGAGCTTAAAACAAACTACAACCAGGCATTTGCAGGAATACTTTGGTTTGACTGAACAGGAACCGCTTCGAATAAAGTCATTTATTGATTCTGCCAATTCGTTTAGTTCTTCTATCTTTTTTAAGCAGTTCAATCAATACGAGGCGTATGATCGTTCTCATATCAATCGCTTCTTTGTTACATCCCTCTTTCTACCATAATATCATCAAACAATTTCTACCAGAAGGTGGTGATTTTCCTGAGTTTGGCGGAGTTAGGGGAACGAACCACAGGGGATTATTGCCTACTGGTGAAACGGTCCAATTTATTTTGGCCGAAGATGATATTGAGAAACGGTTGGAAGTCCAGGATCTGATCATCAATGGCAAACTTGCCAGAGAAAATATCCTTTCACTTGAATCGGTAAAAGAAGGTGAACCGGTCATGAGCGGACGGCTTATTTTAAGCCAGGAATAGCTGGATAAGATTTTATTTGGTAAAGAATCTCATCCAAAATTCAGTATTGATTTCCCTGCAAGAAAAATTGAAACGCAAATGAACTGGGATGACCTTGTGCTTCATCCGCAAACCATGGACCGCATCAACGACATGCGTACCTGGTTAAAATATCAGCAGCACATACAGCAGGATAAAAATCTTTCACGTAAAATCAAACCGGGTTACAGGGTATTGTTCTACGGGCCATCAGACACAGGTAAAACACGAACTGCAACTTTACTCGGTAAAGAATTTAAAAAAGAAGTTTACAAGATTGATCTGTCACAAGTGGTATCAAAATACATTGGTGAAACGGAAAAGAACCTGGAAAAGATTTTTAACAGGGCGGAGAATAAAGATTGGATTTTATTTTTTGATGAAGCCGATGTTTTGTTTGGAAAACGAACCAGTGTACAATCGGCACACGATAAATACGCAAACCAAAAAGTTGCTTATTTGCTTCAACGGGTTGAGGATTTTCCCGGCTTGTTGGTCCTGGCTTCTAATTTTAAAAATAATATAGATGATGCTTTCACACGGCATTTTCATACAGTCGCTCATTTCCTCATGCCCGATGAGATGGAACGATTGAAGCTTTGGAAAAAATCTTTGCCTGCATCATTACAACCCGACCCGTCAATTGACTGGTTCGACATCTCTTCAAAATTTGAATTGACAGGTTCCGGAATTTTGAATGTGGTGCATTATGCCACGTTAAAATCTTACTCAAAACAGGATGGTTTTTTACGCAAAGAAGATATCCTGGCAGGCATACGCAAAGAATTCAGCAAAGATGAACGATCTGTTTAACCCATTTCTTTAACATCAGTTGCAGTTCTCGCCGCATTTTTTCTTTGTAATTTCGGCAGACTCAAAAAATCCGCAATGAAAAAATCTCTGATCACCCTTTGTGTAGTTTTCATTTCTTTTCTCAGCTTTTCACAACCGAACAGATGGCAACAGCGAGTAAAATATGTGATGAATGTTGACATGAATGTGCAAACCAACCGGTTTACAGGAAAACAAAAATTAGAGTATTGGAACAACTCTCCCGACACGTTAACCCGTGTATTCTATCATTTATATTGGAATGCTTTTCAACCAGGCAGCATGATGGACGTGAGAAGCCGCCGCCAGGGAGGCATTGTATTAAGAACAGACAGAAATGGAAATCCCGTTGTGGACTGGGATCAACGGGTGAAAGACCGCATTCAGAATTTAAAGCCTGAAGAATATGGGTATCAGAAAATTCTTTCTTTAAAAATGGATGGCAGGGCACAAAAGTTCAAAATGCTTGAAACCGTTTTAGAAGTTACGCTTGATAAACCCATTCTTCCCAAATCAAAAGTGGTGTTTGATATGGAATTTGAAAGCCAGGTTCCATTGCAAATACGCAGGAGCGGAAGAGATAATCCGACATCTAAAGTTCGCTATTCCATGAGCCAGTGGTACCCGAAAATTTGCGAGTATGATTATGAAGGCTGGCATCCTACACCGTATGTTGGCCGTGAATTTTATGGGGTGTGGGGAGATTTTGATGTCACCATTTCTATTGATAAAAATTACATTCTTGGTGCAAGCGGTTATTTACAAAACCCAAATGAAATTGGGTTTGGTTATGAAACGGCGGGTGCAAAAGTGAACCGCCCCGCAGGTAATAAACTTACCTGGCATTTTGTAGCACCCAATGTTCATGATTTTGTTTGGGCCGCTGATCCGAATTACAAACATGTAACAAGAAAATTGAAATCAATATCTGCAAAAGATAGTTTGGTCATTCACGTTTTGTACAAGCCAACCAATGCACCGGCAGATCAATGGGAAGGTTTATTGGACATGGCTGAACAGGCATTACCATACATAGAAAAGACATTTGGTGCATACCCCTACAAACAGTTTTCATTTATACATGGTGGTGATGGTGGCATGGAATATCCAATGGCCACATTAATTATTGGTCCCGGTGCTGCATTACATGAATGGATGCATAGTTGGTACTACGGAATGCTTGCAACAAATGAATCTTTGTACCCGTGGATGGATGAAGGATTTACTCAATATGCAGAGGAACGGGTTTCTGCTTATCTCTCCAATTACAAAGGCTTTGCTTATGAAGATGAATACAATGGTTATTTTAACCTTGTAAGAAGCGGTAAGGAAGAACCAATGAGCACCCATGCCGATCACTACAACACAAATTTTGCTTATAGCATTGCTTCTTATTCAAAAGGGACGGTTTTTCTTGAGCAACTGGGTTACATAGTTGGCGCACCTGTACGTGATAAAATTTTACTGGAGTATTACCGGTTATGGAGATTCAAACACCCGAATGCAGATGATTTTTTACAGGTGGCAGAAAAGGTGAGCAATATGAAGCTGGATTGGTACAAGAATTACTGGATCAATTCTATCAAAACAATTGATTATGGTATTGATAGTTTGTGGGAAGAAGGCGGTAAAACAAAAATTCGTTTAAGAAGAATTGGTTTGGTGCCAATGCCGATTGATCTTCAGATTAATTTTAAGGATGGAAGTAAAGAGTTGCACTATATTCCGCTTGACCTGATGTATGGCGCCAAGCCTAATGAAACCGATTCAATTGCCCGCAAAGTATATGACCGCTGGCCGTGGACGAATGAAAGTTATATTGTAGAAACAAACCGGCGGTTAACCGATGTTGTATCTGCCGAAATAGATCCTTCGCAACGAATGGCCGATTTGGAACGACGAAATAATAAGATTGAGCTGAAGTGGTAAAGAAATTTGAGTCCCGATATTATCGGGACTCTGGTTTTTGATCAGGGCCCAGAATTGATCTGCACCAGCTGATCAAAGGCTTAATGTTAATGGTTATGCTTAGAAAATAAGCTGCGGTAAAATTGTAGACTGGACATTCGGAGTGTTATACAATTTAGTGATATTTAGTACTACTTAACGGCCATAATATTTGTTTACGGCCTCAACACGGTTGCTGACATGTAATTTTTCATAAATATGATACACATGTTTGCGAACCGTTTCTGCACTAATGAATATCTGTGCAGCAATTTCTTTATACATCAATCCTTTTGACAAAAGTTCGAGGATTTCTTTTTCACGGTTAGAAAGAATTTGAATACTCGTATCCTGTGGTTTGCTTTGAAATGCGGCAACAACTTTTCTTGCAATCTGGCTGCTCATAGGAGAGCCACCATGGTAAAGTTCAGTAATGGATTCAAGCAATTTAGCTGGTGCTGTTTTCTTTAAAATATAACCGCTGGCGCCTGCACTCAATGCTTCAAAAATTTTTTCATCTTCTTCATATACCGTACACATCATAAAGTTGGTAGTAGGCATTTTGGGTTTTAAATCTCTTACGCAATCAATGCCGTTTTCTTCACCGCCCAAATTAATATCCATTAAAACTACATCGGGTTTCATGTCGGGCAGGTTACGCATCGCTTCTTGTGCCGTGCTGGCTGAGCCTACACATTCATACCCGTCAGACATAGAAATGATTTCTTCCAGTGCTGAACGCAGTTCTGCATTATCATCCACTATACTTACCCGAATGTTATTCATACAACAAAATTGTCCCTTGTAAACCATACCGTCAATACCACTTTTCGGTATTATTTCAGGGGTGAATACAAGATATATTTTTCTTTGAAAAATTCTTCTGCAAAAAGCCCGGAAATTTCCACAACATGTGGTCGTGTATTACTTTCCTGGATTTCCTTTGCCAGGTCGCCGCCTTTTAAGCAAATCAATCCGGGGTGGAGGGATTGTGATAATTCTTTTTTTAAAAGCGGCTTTGCCCATTTCAGCAAATCTTTTAAGGGTGCAACTGCTCTTGAAACAACAAAATCGAATTTCCTGTTTTTTATTTCTTCCGCCCTTGTGTGCTGAAAGCTAATATTAGTTAAACCCAACCCAGTTGCAATGGCTTCAACCACTTTTATTTTTTTTCCAATACTGTCAACCAAATGAAATTTTACATTGGGAAAATAAACTGCCAGCGGAATGCCGGGGAAACCTCCGCCGGTTCCTATATCAATAATTTCAGTGCCATCAGCAAATTCAAAAGCAGCAGCAATGCTTAAAGAGTGCAAAACATGTTTTTCATAAAGACTGTCAATGTCTTTCCGGGAAATCACATTGATCTTTTCATTCCATTCTTTATATAATGGGCTAAGCTTTTTAAATTGTTCAAGCTGTTGTGGAGTAAAGTCAGAAAAATATTTCAGAATGATCTCCATAATTAAAAAAACAATGCCGGTAAAGATAAGCCGGGGAGCAGCATGAAATGTTACAAATCAATCCCAGTTATTCCTCGGTTTCTTCCATAATGCAGGAGAGAAAATGATGTAGTAAAAAAACATCCACAAATCAAGAAACAAAAACCAGGGCCATAAATCTTTTTCATCCAGGCGCTTCATGCCTTTGAAATAAATAATGGCCTGCAGTAAAAATCTAAACCCAAAAATGGCTAGGGCATATTGCCAGTTGAAAAAAACAGCGGTTACAATCAGCAATGGGTAAAACAGAAAATGACTGAACGAATAAAGAGCCAGCAAAAATTTAATTTCTTTTTTATAGTAGCGGGCAGTAGAGTAGTGCCTTGTTTTTTGCCTCAGCCAGGCTGAAAAGCTGCGTTTCGGTTGGCTGAGAGTGATGGTATCTTTATCAATTACAACAGCCGTGTTGTGCCGTGTTGCCACTTTGCTGATAAACAGGTCATCATCGCCGCCGGGTATGTGATTGATGGATGAAAAACCTTTGTTGCGGAAAAACAGATCTTTTTTATAAGAAAGATTGCGGCCCACCCCCATGTAAGGTAACCCTGACAAAGCAAACGATAAATATTGCAGTGCAGAATGAAATGTTTCAAACCGGATGAGTTTGTTCAGGAGGCCAGGCCTTTTTTTATAGGCACCATAACCAATCACTACTTCTGTACCGTTTACATAAGCAGACTGCATTTTTGCCATCCAAAATTCACTGGCAGGTACACAATCAGCATCTGTAAGCAAAACAATTTCATGTTTTGATTCTTTGATGCCTACAGAAAGCGGGTATTTTTTTCCGGTAATGAGCTTGGCCTCCTGTTTCAGGTCAACAATATTTAAAAAGCGAAAAGTTTTTTTCAGCTCTTCCAAAATATATTTTGAATCATCAACCGAATTATCATTTACTACAATTACCTCGTGAGTGGTTGGATATTTTTGAACCAGCACACCGGGCAGGTTCCGGGCAATGTTTTCGTCCTCATCTCTTGCACAAATAATTACTGACACAGGATGCTGCTGCGATTGCTGACGTGGCTGTTCTTTATAAAAGGCCAGCCGGCTAAAAAAAAACAGGTAATAGAAAATTTGGATAAAACCAACCAAACAGAAAAAGTAAAATACAAATTCCCACACATGGGCTTCCAGTAACTTCAAATCCATAAGTTAAGCAGTTTGTAAATGGCGTGCCGGCTGCGAAAATAAATCAGAAAGATGTTTGAGAAAGCAAAATCAATTCACAAAGAGTGAATAAGCCTGAGAAGCGAAACACTTATCTTGCAGCCATGCCCGCATTAACATTTGAACTTATAGCTGGCGACAAACAATCCAAAGCAAGAGCCGGAATTATTACTACCGATCATGGCAGAATTGAAACTCCCATTTTTATGCCTGTTGGCACTGTGGGCAGCGTAAAAGCAGTATCGCAACAGCAACTGCTGACTGATGTGAAAGCCGAAATTATTTTGGGCAACACTTACCATTTATATTTAAGACCCGGCACAGGTGAATTAGAAGAAGCCGGCGGGCTGCACAGGTTTATGAATTGGCCAAGACCCATTTTAACGGATAGCGGCGGCTACCAGGTTTTTTCATTGGCGGCAAGCAGAAAAATAAAAGAACAAGGTTGCCATTTTCAAAGCCATATTGATGGTAGCCGGCATTTGTTTACTCCCGAAACAGTGATAGATATCCAACGCAGCATTGGCGCCGATATCATCATGGCATTTGATGAATGTCCACCTTATCCCAGCGATCATCGCTATGCAAGAAAAAGCATGGAGCTTACACACCGCTGGTTGGATAGGTGTTTGCTACGCATGAACGATACAGAGCCGAAATACGGCCATCATCAAAATTTATTTCCCATTGTGCAGGGCGGAACTTTTGCTGACCTGCGCAAACAATCCTGCGAATACATTTCTTCAAAAAATGCGGCGGGCAATGCCATTGGCGGCCTAAGTGTTGGCGAGCCTGAAGAAATGATGTACGAATTCACTGAACTATGTTGTGATAACTTACCAACTGCCAAACCCCGTTACCTGATGGGTGTTGGCACACCCTGGAATATTTTAGAATGCATTTCTTTAGGCGTGGATATGTTTGATTGCGTAATGCCCACCCGCAATGGCAGAAATGCAATGCTGTTTACTTCAAAAGGTGTTATCAATATTGATAACAAAAAATGGGAAAAAGAATTTTCACCTATTGATGAGGGTATTGATTCAAACGTCAGCCAGTACTACAGCAAAGCTTATCTGCGCCATCTTATTAAGTCAAAAGAAATACTGGGCCTCACCATTGCCAGCATTCACAATCTTGCTTTTTACCTGTGGCTGGTAAAGCAGGCCAGGCAAAAAATTATTTCCGGCGAATTTGTAAGCTGGAAAAATGAAGTGACTCAGGTTTTAAAGACAAGGTTATAATCTGCGCCGAAAACCAACAGATAAAATGGTCGCAGGTAATTTGTCCCGGCTTGCATGTAAACTTGGGCATTCAAGGCACACCGCTGGTTATTTCAACAGGTGTGCAGCATACGCCTGAGCTGCGCAGCTTTAAAAATGATGACAGGCAAAAAGGTGCTACACGTTTGTATGCAGGGCTCATGTTGGATTTGCCCTTGTTTAATCTCTGGACAAAATCAGAGCTATTACGTGTAAAAGAAAATAACAATTGTAAGAAGTGAACAGCTAAATGAGTATTGCCTTCTTCACAACTCTTCAACAAATTTTCCGCTACTTTTGGCCGTGCAAAAAATTGACTGGTACATACTGAAGAAATTCCTGGTTACATTTTTTTTCTGCATGTTCCTGTTTTTGGTAGTGGCTGTTGCAATTGACAGCAGTGAAAAAACAGATGACTTTGTAAAATCCGGCCTCAGCACCAGCCAAATCATCACCCAATACTATTTTGGTTTTATTCCTTACATCTGGGGCTTGCTGTTTCCGTTGTTTGTTTTTATTTCAGTTATTTTTTTTACCAGCCGCATGGCTACAAGGTCTGAAGTAATAGCCATACTTGCCAGCGGCACCAGCTACAATCGTTTTTTGCGGCCTTATTTTGTCGGCGGCATTTTCCTTGCTTCTATTTTATGGATCAGCAGCCGGTATGTAATTCCCAAAGCACAGGAGCTAAGGACAAATTTCCAGGCAGCTTATCTTGATAAATATGCCAACAAAAGATCCTTCGATTTTAGCAAGCCCATTTATAAAAGATCAGACACCAACACTTATGTGGGTCTGCGTTATTACGACACAGCTTCAAAAACTGCCGGCGGCTTTTTTCTTGACCGCATTAAAGGCAATCAAATGATTTATAACCTGCGTGCTGAAAACATGACCTGGGACACCGCCAAAAAAATGTGGAAGCTGATGAATGTTACCGAAAGAGAAATTCATGGATTGAAAGAAGTGGTTACCCAAAAAACGGAAATGCATTTAAACCTCAACATTTCTCCGCGGGATTTAAAGAATGATGAATACATAAAAGACAAGCTAACCACACCGGAGCTAAGGCGTTTTATACGTATGGAAGAACTGCGTGGCTCTGAAGGACTGAATACATTGAAAGTAGAATTGTACCGCCGAACGGCCACACCGTTTGCTGTATTAATACTAACGGTAATCGGCGTATCGGTTTCAAGCCGAAAGGTAAGAGGCGGCAGCGGCCTTCACCTGGCTATCGGAATTTTAATTGCGGTTGGTTTTATATTGCTCGACAGGTTTTCAACTGTGTTTTCAATTAAAGGCAACCTGCATCCCATGCTGGCTGCCTGGCTTCCCAACATACTTTTCAGCGCAATTGCTTACTGGCTCTACCGTGTTACACCAAAATGACGAACATCATTCGTCAATTTTTTTTCAAACTAATTGCCTTCGTACCTTTATTGCCTCAAGTCAGTTTCATACATAAATCGAATCATCATGGGAATTATCAAAGAAAGGTTTAAGGCAAAGGCTGATGTAATGGCCGCAGAAATCAAAGATCTTTTAAAAGAACACGGAACAAAAGTGATAGGAGAAGTTCAGCTCTCTCAAATTTACCAGGGAATGAGGGGTATGACAGGGCTTGTAACCGAAACTTCCTTACTCGATGCGCAGGAAGGCATTCGTTTTCGGGGTTATTCTATTCCCGAACTGCAACAAAAACTTCCCAAAGCCCCCAATGGTTCTGAACCTCTGCCAGAAGGTTTGTTTTATTTAATGCTTGTAGGTGAATTGCCAACTGATGATGATGTTTATCACCTAACTTCTGTATGGCAAAGAAGAAGTCATGTGCCCAACCATGTTTTTGATACCATTGAGGCGTTGCCCGTTTCCACCCATCCCATGACTCAGTTTGTTGTTGCGGTAATGGCTTTGCAAACTCAAAGTCAGTTTGCCAAACGCTATGCAGCAGGTATGAGTAAAAAAGATTATTGGGAAGCTGTGTTTGATGACTCGATGGATTTGATTGCAAGACTGCCAAGAGTAGCTGCTTATATCTACCGCCGCAAATACAAAGGTGGCGACCATATACAACCCAACGGCTTGTTGGACTGGGCAGGCAATTTTGCCCACATGCTGGGTTACGAAGATGAAAGTTTTAAGGAACTGATGCGTTTATACATGACCATTCACGCCGATCATGAAGGCGGTAATGTAAGTGCCCACACTACCCACCTTGTTGGCTCTGCTCTTAGCGATCCTTACCTGAGTTATGCCGCCGGTATGAACGGCCTTGCTGGTCCTTTGCACGGTTTGGCCAACCAGGAAGTGATCAAATGGATTTTTGAGATGAGAGAAGAATTAAAGACTGATCTGCCAACCAAAGAACAAATAGCAGACTACGTGAAAAAAACACTAAGTGAAGGAAAAGTTGTACCCGGCTATGGGCATGCGGTGTTGAGAAAAACTGATCCACGCTTTACTGCCCAAATGGAATTTGGTAAGAAGCATATGCCTGATGATCCATTGGTGCAAACCGTTTGGAATATCTATGAAGCAGTGCCACCAATTCTTCAATCTCTCGGAAAAATAAAAAACCCGTGGCCCAATGTTGATGCACACAGCGGTGCCTTGTTAGTGCATTTTGGAATGAAAGAATACGAATTTTACACCGTGTTGTTCTCTGTAAGCCGTGCATTGGGTGTGCTGGCCAGCCTTTGTTGGTCAAGAGCATTAAACTTCCCTATTGAAAGACCAAAATCTGTAACCACAGAACTGGTGAAGAAATGGCTGAAAGGTGAAGATGAAATTTGGGGAGAATAGAGCAGTAGTTAGGAATTATAGATTAATAAGCAGAATTAACGAATCAGGATGTAAGGCTATCCGTTGTTTTTATCGGGTATCACCCTTTTTACTTCTCACTTCCCTCTGCCTCATCGTTGTGGAAGTTTTTTCTCAGCAAACACAGCCAGAATGCCGGTTAGAAATGAATATAAACTACTGAGCGTTTTAATTTCAGCTTCAGGCAGAGATTGGTATGATTCTTTCTGTGGATTAACGGTAATCTATTTAATCACCATTAAATACATACAGTATGACAACAGGAACTAAAGTTGCCCTCGGTATTATTGGAGCAGTTGCTGCAGGCGTTGTGATTGGCTTGCTGATAGCCCCTGAAAAAGGCAGCGATATGCGTAAACGCATTGCCAAAACAGCCGGAGACTGGACGGATCAACTTACTCATTTATTTCAGAAAGGAAGCCAGGAAGCAGATGAATTAAGAGAGAAAGCCAGAAATATGAAGGCTGCTGCTGAAAGCAATGTTTCCCGTGTTAAAGAGAGCCTTGGATAACAACTTTAAGCAGGCCGCAATGGCCTGCTTCTTTCTTTAACTTTATAACATGGAAGATATAAAGTCAACCGCCACGCAGATTAAAGAAGACGTAAAATCTGCCACAGAAGAAATAAAAAAAGAGACTACAGATCTCTTCGATCATGCAACAGATTACCTGGATACATTCATAAAGCTGAAAACAGTTACTGTAACTGAAAAAGCAGTGAATGTGATTTCAGGAGTGATTAATGCCGTAATCTTTCTTGTGCTGGGGCTGGTTGCTTTTTTGTTTTTGGCTACCGGCCTTGCCATTTGGCTGGGTGATTTGTTGTACAATCGTGCAGCCGGATTTTTTATAGTAGCCGGGTTTCTGCTGCTGATGATTGCAGTGATATCTTTCATGAGAAAGAAAACCATACTTCCTTTGTTGAGAAACATTGTTACCAAAAAATTTTATGGCTAACATTACCACATATAATGAATTGGTAGAAGAAAAAAAGAGGCTGGAAGAATTGCTGAAAGCTCAAAAGCAATTATTGCGGGCTGATGTAGAAGCTATTAAAGCCCAGCTTCATCCGGTAAAGGCAGCTATTGATACGTTGAAAAAATTTACAACGAGGGATAGAACAAACCTGTTGCTCACTATGGGCAGCGATGCGGTGATTAACCTGGTAGTA
>PSMD01000001.1:24161-26327 GCA_040289925.1 Chitinophagaceae bacterium
TATTAACCTGGTAGTAAAAAACTTTTTGCTGAAAAAAACAGGTTGGTTAACAAAGCTGATGGTTCCCCTGCTGGTGAAAAATTATGCGTCTCACGTGGTGAATGAGAACAAGGAAAAATGGTTTCAAAAACTATTTTCCTGGGTTGGTAATAAAAACGGTAAGCATAAAGCCAAAGAAGAAACCGAAAACGAGGAAAAACCTTACTAACGTAACGCTGCTTCAATAGCTGCCAGCGTTTTCTTTAAATCAATTCCTTTTTCATAAACCGGCTTAAAAAGATCTCCTTCGGTTTTTAACCGTTCAAAAATATTTTTGATAGTAAAGTTAGCAGGTGAAAGATCTTCATTCAATTCTTCCCAGTATAACGGAGTAGAAACAGTGGCTCCCGGTTTTGGCCTGGCTGAATAAACACAGGCAACGGTTTGTGTTTTGCGGTTCTGTAAAAAGTCCAGGTACACTTTCTTTTTCCTTTTTGCGGGGTTTCTTTCCACACTGGTAATGTCAGAATTTTCCTGGTGAACCAAATTCGCAATGAGTTCTGCAAGATTTTTCGATTGGTCATAGTCATATTTTGCTCCCAGCGGTATGCAAATATGAATGCCACTTGAACCCGAAGTTTTACAATACCCCGGTATCTTCAATTCATCAAGAACTTTTTTTACGGCTTTTGCTGTTTCAACTACTTTATCAAAACCAATTTCATGCGGGTCAAGGTCAATTAAGCAATAATCAGGATTATCTGGTTTGTGAATGGTGGAATGCCAGGGATTCATTTCAATGCAACCAAGGTTAGCCATGTAAATCAGGCTGGCTTCGTTGGTGCAAACAAAATAATGTACCGTTTCATGCGTTGATTCGCTGTATTCAGCAAAAGTTTCTACCCAATCCGATACCTTGCCCTCCACATTCTTCTGAAAAAAATTCTTGCTGTCAATTCCATTGGGATGACGATTTAACGAAACGGGCCTGTTCTTCATATAGGGCAGCATGTAAGGGGCAATGTTATAATAATAGTTCAGCAAATCTCTCTTACTGTATTTTTCTTTTTTCCAGTACAGCTTATCTAAATTGGTAAGCTTTAGCTTGTGCTTGTTTAAAATAACCTCTGCCTCTTTTTGGTCAGCCGTTAACCAATTGGCAGGCTGGCCTGAATGGTTTTTCTCAAGACTTTTTTTTGCAGTTAATTTTTTTGCACCTGTTTTTTTACTGCTGGTTTTTTTGTTTTCGTTTTTAACCCCGGTGGTATGAACGGCTTTTTCTTTTTTCACTTCTTCAGGTTTTTTATCGGTTCTTAAACCCATAAAAATGGGCTGGCGCATAATGTTATCCTTTGTCCATTCCTGGAATTTGATTTCGCAAATCAGCTTTGGCTTTACCCAGGTAACCGGCATATTGGTTTTTGGCTTTACATCAAACGGATTTTTATTGGTGATCAATGGCTGCAGCTTAGCCCAGGTTTCTTTAAGCGTTTTTATATTAAAACCGCTGCCGGTATGGCCGGCATATTTCAGTTTTCCATCTTCATAAATGCCAAGCACCAAAGCTCCGAAATATTGGCGGATGGCCCGCGGCTTCGTAAAGCCAACTATCAGTGCTTCCTGCCGTGCAGTTGTTTTTATTTTTAACCAGTCTTTTGTTCTTGCATTTAAGGAATAAGGGCTGTTTGATTTCTTAGCCACAATTCCTTCAAGGCCCTGTTGCTTTGCTGCTTCAAAAAAATCGGTTCCCTTTGCTTCTATATGATCACTGTATCGAATAATATCTGATCCCGGCAAAATTTCTTTCAGAATTCTTTTTCGTTCTATTAAAGGCAAAGCTGTCAGGTCGTAACCATCCAGCCATAAAATATCAAACACGTAATACACCAACTGGCCCTGCTCATCTCTTTGCCAGTTTTGTAAAAATTGAAAACTGGAATAGCCTTTTTCATCCAGCGCAACAATTTCGCCATCCAGCACCGCATCAAACGGTAAATCTTTTAAGGCTTCAGTAGCCACTGCATAGCGATTGGCAAAAGAAAGATCGTTTCTTGAACGAAGATCAACTTCTCCATTTTTTACAGTGGCAATAGCCCGGTAGCCATCCCATTTAATTTCAAAAATCCAGTTCTCATCATCAAACGGATCATCTGCCAAAGTTGACAGCATGGGTTTTATGTGGCGGGG
>PSMD01000001.1:26350-31783 GCA_040289925.1 Chitinophagaceae bacterium
TAACCCTTGAGGATGTCTTTAACCGGCTGGACTTTTTTTTCACGGTTTTGCTTTTAGCCGCAGATGATGTAGATGATTTTCGATTGCTCTTCCAGGTTTTTGATTTTTTATCTGAAGCAATTTCTTCAAGCCGCCGGCCGGATTTGACGGATTTATCATCTTCAGTAATATCTTTCTTTTCTACAAATTCATCTTTCTTCTTTATCAGCAGCCAGGCATTTTCACCGCGACTCTTCATTTGCACCAGGGCAAAGGCTCCTTTGAGTTTCTTGCCATGCAAAACAATTTTCAAATCGCCTTTGTAAAATTCAGAGAGAAGGATTTTTTCCTGTTCCTTAATCGGTTTGTCTTCATGATCCAGGGGTTCGTACGTCCCTTCATCCCAAACTATCACTGTCCCTGCACCATAATTCCCTTCGGGAATAATGCCTTCAAAATCTTTATAGTCGTAAGGATGATCTTCAACAGCCATCGCCAGGCGTTTGTCTTCAGGATTTAGCGACGGACCTTTGGGAATAGCCCAACTTTTTAAAACTCCATCCATCTCCAGCCGGAAATCATAATGCAAATGAGAAGCTGCATGTTTTTGTATAACGAACTTTAATGCGCCGCGTTTGGTTGACTTCTTTTTTCCTGAGGGTTCAGGCGTTTCATCAAAATGCCTTTTTTCCTTGTACTTTGTTAAGCCCATAAAATATTATTATGAAATTAGCGCAGCAGCTCAGTACCTGAAATGACAGCGATCATTGAGCTGCTGCGCCATCTTTTGACGCTAGTTAAGCCACTTTCTTTCGGTGATGACCACCAGTTGATTCGAGGCTTTTTTTTAATACACTCATCAGGTCTTTTACTGTAGCTGTTTTCTTTTCTTCTTTCGGTGCAGAAATCTTCTTTCCTTTTGCTTTGGCCTCAATCAGCTTCTTCATCGTTTCAGTATAAGTATCCTTAAACTTTTCCGGGTTAAATTTTTCAGTTAACTGGTCAATGAGTTTTACCGCAAGGTTTACTTCCTGCGCTGTAACGTTTGCGTGGCTGCTTTTTACGTCGGGCATTTCATTTATCTGGTCAGCATATCTCAGTTGTTCAAGCACTAAAATGTCACCTTTCATTGGCTTTATTGTGAAGATATGTTCACGGTTACGGATTACACAATTGGCAACAGCCACTTTGCCTGCTTTTTCCAACGCTTTTAATAAAAGGGTATAAGCTTTTGCAGCCCCTTTATCCGGAACGATATAATAAGGTTTTTCGAAAAAGATGGAATGAATTTCTTTTTCGTTTACAAATTGAATAATGTCAATGGTATTCGTTTTTTCAGGGCTGGCTTTTTTAAAATCTTCATCGGTTATCACTACATATTTTCCTTTCTCCACTTCATATCCTTTCACAACATCTTTCCATTCTACTTCTTTATTGGTGGCTGTTGATATGCGGGCATAGCGAATAGGCGCCAAATCTTTTTTGGAAAGCATATCTAGGTCAATTGACCTTTCTGCGGAAGTGCCGCTGTATAGTTTTACGGGAATGTTAACCAGTCCAAAGCTGATGGACCCTGACCAAAGTGCTCTTGCTGCCATAACTCACAGTTTTAACTGGCTTCCGATATGCCCGGGTAATAAGTGACCGGACCGTAAGAAGGTGTATGAGGAAATAACCATGATTGTAAGGTACTGATTGCATTTTGGAACCAGGATGACTTTTGTGATGTGATATTCTCAAAGCAATCTACACGGTTGATTTTTACTTTTATTAAAATCATTCTATCGGGATCGTAGGTTCTCGTCTCTTCAATTTGCGAAGTAACCAGCAGAATTTCTTCCGGATCGTTTACAATGCTTCCCTTACCTAAAACTTGTAAGGAGTAGTCCATTCCTTTGCGAAAGAAATCAAGCCTTACCGGGAATTCTTTTTCAAATTCATTTATGTGCTGTGGTGGTTTTTGAACAAAGAACCAGAGGTAGCCAAACTCATCCACATGAATGATTTTGACAATGCTGGTTTGCAGCTTTAATACGGCATCGCTTAAATTAAAAAAGATAGCACTGCCAAGATTTTTTATTTTATCGTACAAATTTGTTTTCCGGGTATTCATACCGTCTCTGTTTTGGTGAAAAACAATGTCCGGTAGAAATTATCCAAAACCTGTGCCACGGCAGTTATTGTTTTAAAAGCATATTTTTTTATCAACAATTGGGCAAAAAAATCTACATGTAACAAATAAAAAAAGCAAAAGAAGAAAACGAATTTACCATTACGGATTTTTTCTGTAGCCTCTAAGTCCGGGTTTTGCGGCTCTGCCATATAAAGATTTTTTTTATGTGCAGCGGCAGGGTTGAGTCCGGGAATTTCGGTTCTTCGATTTCTTTCAAAAAAATGTTCCGACGATAGAACAAAAAAAGCTGCCGAAGCAGCTTATTGATTGTGGAGAATACTCGGAAACTCAAATTTTCCTCAGTGGCACTTCTTAAAAAATTTGCAGTTGATTTTCAATACTGTTTTTTTACTCATAAGCCCGGTCGGTGTTATTTTGTCCAGATGAGTTGCCAACTTTGATTATGTCAGCGTATTGCCGATCTTAGCTTTGCAACGCTTGTTTTAATTTTTCATGCTCCAAAGATTTTTATTTTCAATTGTAAATGCAATAACAAAGCTCTCCCTGGTTACATATTCCAAAGGAATTTCAAACCACTGGCCCATAAATGAGCCTACCTGCTCCTCTGATTTTATTGTCATGTTTTTTGCTTTAAGAACAATCAGCTTTAGAATTAAAATTTTCTTGCTGGTTAAATAAATTTTTCCCAGGCACGTGTCATCCGATTTGAAAACACTGCCCTTTTCAAAATGAACAAACGACACAGCGGGATTATTCACTTCGAGTATTTCATCATGGTCAAGTTGCTGATAGATGCCAACAATTTTTTCCATATTTATCATTTTATAGTTACCCGTTCATCACTGAAATAATCATCAAACTTGTCTATTATTTTTTGCTGATTTACAAGCAACTCATCTTTAGTGTTCAGTTCTTTTTTATGCTGCAGAAAAAATCTCCATTCTTGTTTAAGCGCAATGAGATCATTTTTGTAAAATTTTTGCAGCGATCAATCGCTCTGCAGTATCGGTAATACTATTGATATCGCCGGTGGGGCCGGCTCGGGTTGGGTTGAGACCGGGAGTAAAAATTTACGGTTCGGTCTAAGTAGCTTTCATGCTGTCCAGGCATTTGACCAGGTTATTGTAAAATCCGCTATGGGTAAGGGCTTGTGGAGAATACCGGAGTCGAACCGGTGACCTTTTGCATGCCATGCAAACGCTCTAGCCAGCTGAGCTAATTCCCCGAATGGGCAGCAAAAATAGGAGATTCAGATTTTTTCACCAACCAACGATGCGATAACTTTGCTTTTGCATTTTTATGGGAGTCTGGAAACAAATCAGCCAATATTTATTTATCAGGAAAGCAGAAAAGCCTGAAACAAAATGGGTGGGCTATATGCATTGGATCAACCGCATCTGCATTTTTCTTTTTATCCTTTGCATGATCATTCTTGCCATTAAATTACTGTGATAAAAACTGAACAATACACCTGGCCGCTTTTTCAGACGCATTTCCATTCTGGCTCAGCAACTCTCTCAGCTCAGCATAATCTTTTTTTAGCTGTTGTATCCGGTTTTCATTTGTGAGTAGCTCATTTAATTCTGCCCGCAAATTTTCAACAGTCAATTCATGCTGAATAAGCTCTTTCACCACCATTTTTTTCATGATCAAATTTACCAGCGAAATGAATTTTACTTTAATTACTCTTTTGGCAATTTGGTAAGAAACGCCGGAGCCTTTGTAGCAAACCACTTCGGGCACACCAAACAATGCGGTTTCCAGTGTAGCCGTACCGCTGGTTACCAATGCTGCTTTTGCCTGCATCAGCAAATCATAGGTTTTATTTTTTACCGCACTTACGTTTGAATAATTTTTTGAAAACTCTTTATAAAACTCATCCTCAATGGAAGCCGCTTCAGCAACAATAAATTGATAGTTGGGAAAGAATTTACTTACTTCAAGCATCACCGGGAGTTTTTTTGCAATCTCCTGTTTGCGGCTTCCGGGTAACAATGCCACAACAGGCTTATCAGAAAACTTTTGGCGATCCTCTTTTAATTTTTGTTTTTCTATCACTTCAATCAAAGGATGGCCAACGTATTCAACATCCCAGTTCCAGCGATCTTTAAAATATTTTTTTTCAAAAGGAAGGATGACGATCATTTTATCAATGTTTTCCTTCATGGCTTTTGCACGGTTCTCTTTCCATGCCCATATCTGCGGAGAAATATAGAAAATCACTTTTAATCTTTTCTGCTTTGCCCATTTGGCAATGCGTAAATTAAAACCGGGGTAATCAATAAGAATGAGTGCATCGGGTTTGTATTGCTCAATATCCTGTTTACAAAATTTCAGGTTGCGCAAAATGGTTCGGAGATTTTTAATCACTTCCGCAAAACCCATAAAAGCCAGATCACGGTAATGTTTCACCAGTTCAGCGCCGGCTTGCTGCATCAGGTCGCCGCCCCAGCACCGAATGTTTGCCTGGTGGTCAAGCTTTCTTAACTCTTTTATCAAATTACTTCCATGCAAATCGCCGGAAGCCTCCCCGGCGATGATATAGTATTTCATTGCGCCTGCAAAATACAGGAAACTGGATAGTTAGTTCATGGTGCATGGTCCACAGTTTATAAAAGTATAATTACCCTGGACTATTGTCTGTGGGCTATTGACCATTCTTCTATTGACTTGGCCTGTCGTCTATCAGCCATTTCTTACCTTCGTCTGCATGACGGAAAAAATCCTGATTCTTGATTTTGGATCCCAGTACACCCAGTTAATTGCCCGTGCCATAAGAGAAGCCAATGTTTATTGCGAAATCATTCCGTTTTCAAAAACATTTGCGTTTGAACCTTCTTTAAGAGGCATTATTCTTTCCGGCTCTCCGTTTTCAGTGAACGATGAAAAAGCCCCCGATGTAAGCATTCAATCTTTTATTAAACATGTGCCTGTGCTGGGCATTTGCTATGGTGCGCAGTTAACAGCAAAACGCTTTGGCGGCCGTGTTGAAAAAAGCAACAAAAGAGAATATGGCCGTGCCTTGCTGCACAAGCAAAAAAACGATTTACTTTTGCAGGATGTAATGGAAAAAAGCCAGGTGTGGATGAGTCATGGTGATTCAATACTTGAATTGCCGGATGGTTTTGAAGTGCTGGCAACAACGGAAAGCATCCCGGTGGCTGCATTTAAAATGGCGAAGAAAGGCAAAGTTCCTGATTTACGTTTTCCTGAATTTCCGTTGTACGGTTTGCAGTTTCATCCGGAAGTTTATCATTCTATCGAAGGGAAAAAAATACTCCACAACTTCCTGGTGAATATTTGCGGATGCAGCCAGGATT
>PSMD01000001.1:31861-34701 GCA_040289925.1 Chitinophagaceae bacterium
GAGTGGCGGTGTTGATTCAACAGTAGCAGCTACACTTATACATAAAGCCATTGGCGATCATCTTTACGGAATTTTTGTTGACAACGGTGTGTTGCGCAAAGATGAATTTGAAACAGTTCTTTCTACCTATGCACAACTTGGCTTAAATGTAAAAGGTATTGATGCCAGGGAGCGATTTTATCAGGCACTTGCCGGCAAAACCGATCCTGAAGCAAAAAGAAAAATAATTGGCAGCCTGTTCATTGATATTTTCCAGGAAGAAGCCCAAAAAATTGAAGGCATTAGTTTGTTAGGCCAGGGAACTATTTATCCTGATGTGATTGAGAGTGTGTCTGTACACGGCCCATCGGTTACAATAAAATCTCATCATAATGTGGGCGGCCTTCCTGAAAAAATGCATTTGGATTTGGTGGAGCCGCTGCGTTTTTTATTTAAAGATGAAGTGAGAAAAGTAGGAAGAGAGCTCGGCATTCCTGCAGAGATGATCAATCGTCATCCTTTCCCCGGGCCCGGTTTAGCCATTAGAATTTTAGGTGAAGTGACTGAAGAAAAAGTTCACCTGTTACAGCAGGCCGATTATCTTTATGTGAAAGCTTTAAAAGACCATCATTTGTATGCAACGGTTTGGCAGGCGGGGGCAATCTTGCTGCCGGTGAAGAGTGTTGGAGTGATGGGTGATGAAAGAACATATGAATATACAGTGGCATTAAGGGCAGTAACAAGTGTAGATGGCATGACGGCAGATTGGGCACATTTGCCTTATGATTTTTTAGCAGCTGTTTCAAACGATATTATCAACCAGGTGAGAGGAATTAACAGGGTGGTTTACGATATTAGCAGCAAACCACCGGCAACCATTGAATGGGAGTGAGGCCGAAAATGATTTAAAGGATCAATACATTATGCGGACAAAAAGATATTTTTTCTTTTTTTGATTTTGTTTTTTGGAACTGTGCAATACACCCTTGCACAAAAGGGTAAACCTAGAATTGCAGTGTTTGCTCCGCTGTATTTAGATTCTGCTTTTGACCATGCAAATAATTACCGTTACGGAAAAACTTTTCCCAGGTTTATTAACCCCGGCCTTGAGTTTTATGAAGGTGCACAAATAGCTCTTGACAGTTTATCAAAGGAGGGGGCAGAGCTGGAAGTGTTTGTGTACGATACCCGCTCGGTCACGAAACCGCTAAGCAAACAGCTTGAAAAGATTGCCCAGGATTCCGTTGAGTTAATTCTTGGGTACACATCGCCGCAGGAAAACTGGAGCATTGCCAACACTGCACGTACCATGCAGGTGCCTTATATTAATGTGAACCTACCAAACGATGCGGGTGTAACAAACAATCCTTACCTCGTAATGCTGAATTCAACTCTGCGTACGCATATTGAAAAGATCTACAAATACATTCAGAAAAGTTTTCCGGTTGATGAGGTGGTGGTCTTTAGAAAAAAAGGACAGATGGAGGACATGATCAAATCTTACTTCAATGAAAATGGAAAGCTAAGTCCTGCACCACTCATCATTAAATATGTAGATCTTACCGACAGCTTTACCATTCAGCAACTGATCGCTCAACTCGACAGCAATCATCACACTGTTGCCATTGCAGGAAGCTTGGATGAAAATTTTGGTAAACGACTGGCACAGCAACTGGCTATAGTAAAT
Source organism: Chitinophagaceae bacterium (assembly GCA_040289925.1). GTDB lineage: Bacteria > Bacteroidota > Bacteroidia > Chitinophagales > Chitinophagaceae > VBAU01. The sequence continues at coordinate 33,528 of PSMD01000001.1, forward strand.
AAACACTATCCTTTAACATTAGTGGGTATGCCTACGTTTGATAACCTAACCAGGGAATTTACAAAGCCAGAGTTCAAAGGCATGGATATTATCATCACCACACCATTTTACAACCCACGTACGGATAAGGTTAGCAAAAGCATCGTTGAGCAATTCAACATAGCCATGTATGCAAGGCCAACAGATATGTTGTTGCGGGGCTATGAAGCCACCTGGAAATTTTCAAAGCTGTTACTGCAGTATAAAAAAGACATCTCTTCCAATCTCTCTAAAAAAGAATTCGACATTTTTCGTGAATTTGATATTCAGCCTGTGGTAAACAAGCAATCCAACACTCTCGATTATTTTGAAAACAAAAAATTGTTTTTTATAAAATGGAGAGATGGCATGATTAAGGGAGTGAATTAATGAATGCAGGCAGGAATTAAATTCCAACCTATTTCTTATTTCTGAGCTTTGACATCCAACACAGCTATGCCAGTGATTGAATTTACAGACAAAGGACTTCATTGCCGGTCTGGAGATTTTTTTATTGATCCGTGGAAGCCGGTTGACAGGGCTGTCATCACTCATGCACATAGCGACCATGCCCGTTCGGGTATGAAAAGTTATTTATGCCATACACAATGTAAACCACTTTTGCAATTGAGGCTGGGAGAAAATAATTATCAAACGGTGGAATGGGAAGAACCGGTTAACATCAACGGAGTTACAGTATCTCTTCATCCTGCCGGGCATATGATTGGTTCATCACAAGTGAGAGTGGAATGCAAAGGAGAAGTTTGGGTTTTTACCGGGGATTATAAACTGGAAGATGACGGTATTAGTGGAAAATTTGAACCCGTCAAATGTCACACTTTTATTACTGAATCTACTTTTGCCTTGCCCATTTACCGCTGGAAACCGCAGCAGGAAATTTTTCAGAATATGCTTGATTGGGTTTGTAAAAACAAAGAAGCAGGAAAAACTTCTGTGTTTATTGCATACAGTTTAGGCAAAGCTCAACGTCTGCTGCAATGTTTGCCGTAGGCAGAGTTGCCTATTTATGTGCACGGCGCAATTTGGAATGCACGCCAGGCAATTGTAAATAGCGGCATTGCATTGCCCGATGTAAAACGAGTTGGTTACAATACGACGAAGAATGAATACCAGGGAGCAATGGTTATTGCGCCAT
>PSMD01000001.1:34715-52137 GCA_040289925.1 Chitinophagaceae bacterium
GGCCGCCGTAGCAATTTATATACAGATTATACGTTTGCTGTAAAAAATGGAAATGCATTGGTGAGCTTTGCCAAAGCATATTCAGGGCTTACTGATAAGGAAATTGCACAGGTAGATTATTTTGTAAAAAGAAACTCACTGGAAAAATTTGGCCCGGTAAGAACTGTGAAGCCGCCGGAGCTTGTTTTTGAAATTGCGTTTGAAGGCATAGCTGCTTCTAAACGTCATAAATCAGGCGTAGCTTTGCGTTTTACAAGAATCAATCGCTGGAGAAAAGATAAAAAGCCTGATGAAATTAATACGCTGGAAGATTTGAAAAAGATGCTTGAACTTTATGGAAAATAAATTTTCAGTTTTAGAAGCCATAAGCGATTAAAATAATTGAGTGAATGAAAAAGATTAGTATTTTGATAGTATTAGCTGCAATGTGTTTTTCATTCAGCAGGTGGGTAAAAAATGATGAGCCGGTTCCGATTCCACCTTCAAAACAAAGAGTTGGAAATGCAGATTCAGGCTATCATTATATTATTTCAGGTGATTACATTAAAAGTGGCGTTCCGCTTAGCCTTTATTTTTTAGTCAAGGGAAAAGAAAAAACTGATGTTTTAAATCGTGGTGGGGCTAATGGGAAATTACCGTACGATTTGAACGTAGTTAAAGCGTATAACGGTGAAGAGATTGTTGTACCAAACTGCTTACAATGCCACGCACAGGTTTTTCACGGCGAACTCATTATTGGCCTCGGCAATACGCTGGCTGATTTTACTGAAGATCGGGGAGGATCAAAATCAGAAATCGCCCTAGCAAAAGCCTATCTCAAATTATCTCCCAAGAAAAATGAGGCTGCCAAAGACTTCATTGCAGTTGGTGAAGCGTTGAGAGGTAATCTGGTAACAGCAGTGCCCGGTGCAAACCCGGCCGACAGGTTAGCTGCATTACTTGTTTCTCATCGTGATGCTGAAACACTTGCCTGGAAAGACAAAGTGGAGATGAATATTCCGGATGAAGTGATTGCATCTGATGTACCGGCGTGGTGGTTGTTGAAAAAGAAAAATGCGATGTTCTATAACGGATTTGGCCGCGGCGATTTTGGAAAATTTTTGATGGGCTCTGCATTATTAACGATTCGTGACACTGTGCATGCAAAAGATATAGATAGTCATATGCCTGATGTACTTGCGTACCTGTACAGCCTTGCTGCCCCAAAATATCCATTGCCGGTAAATGAAAGTTTAGCAAGCGAAGGAAAAATCATCTTTGAAAAAAATTGCAGCGGTTGTCACGGAACTTATGGGCCAAATGGCAACTATCCCAATCTTTTAATTCCACAATCAATTATTGGCACAGATTCCTTGCTCAACAAAAGTAATTATCAATACACCGATATGATTAACTGGTATAATCAAAGTTGGTTTGCAAAAGGAGATCATCCTGCCAGGCTGGAACCTTTCAATGGCTATATTGCTCCGCCCCTTGATGGTGTATGGATAACCGCTCCTTATTTTCATAACGGTGCTGTTCCTACTGTTGAAGCTGTGCTGAACAGTGAACTGAGGCCCACTTACTGGACACGTAATTTTTCAAAAACGGAATACGATTATGAAAAGTTGGGCTTGAAATTTACTGCAGTTAAAACAGCCGGTGATAAAACCATTTACAACACAACTTTACCCGGGTATGGAAATTATGGTCACACATTTGGCGACCATCTAACCGAGAAAGAAAGAAAAGCAGTGATTGAGTATTTGAAAACGTTGTAGAGCGATTCTTACTTCATCAATTTTTTTCAAAATCTTCCACCAGCCATTTTTTATCTTTTCGAAATACATGGTGTCCTTCGCTTTCCAGCAGCTGTGCCTGTTTCTCAATGCTAACCGGATATTTTTCATTAATCACTCGACCTTCTTTTAACGTACGCCAATAAGGTGTTGTTGTTTTTTTCCCTTCTTGCATCGCTTCATCAGCAGCATGTGCAGCAATCCATGAAAAAATGCTTGTAGTGATGGGCAGCCAACATCTGCATGATGTTTCTTCGCTACTTTTTCCCTGATCTTATTAATGGTAATTGATTTTTCCTGCGGCACTCGTTTCATAATTGCATTTACTTCAAGCGGAGATGGAATAGCCATTGTGCCTTTGCCCCATTTTTTTGCTTGTCTTGCAGTTAGCTTTACCACTTTCGGCAGGTCTCTGTTGTCCTGCAGTTTTTCCTGCCAGCTTTTCTTTTTAGTAGCCATAAAACAAACTTTTTGCTGCAAAAGAAAATAATAATTACTGTCAGAAATTGCCTGCCGGTCATCAACTCTTTTACTGATTACAAAGTAGGCGCCCGGTGAAGACTGTCGAGTTGCAGCGTATCCTGAGGGATAGGCGCTTGCGGCAAACCTTTTACATCCAACAAACTTTTTTCATTACGGTTCAGAACGTTTAGCTGACTTTTACTGCAACTTATTACCAGGATGACAGCACTTTAAAAAAATATAATAAGTAAGAATACAGTTCTTATATTTCATCACTTTGGGTACAGATTGTTACATACAGGTTGTTTGCCTAAAAAATTCTTAAAGGCGTGATGAATTATTCAGCAGAGAAAGGATCAGAATTTTTTTTGGTTTGCACAGGGAGCATCCTGTCAAATATTTTCTTGAGTTTTAGTTCAGTATGCATATAATCATCTTCCTTGCCGCCATATTTGCGGTAAACAAGATATTCATTGATATAATTAACCAATTTAACAACCAGTTCCTTTTTATCAGATTTCGCTTTCATAAGGTCAACAACACGGAAGAAAAAATACAAACACCGTGCAAACTAGCCATTTTGCTCATTTTTGTAACATGAGTTTTAACTGCTGAGCCCCAAAAAAATCAGAAGTTTGCAGCAATGGATTTGCACAGCACCTATGGATACAAAGTAATCAGCAACTGGTTAACAAGACATCAGCGTTTCCCCTTTCAATTTCAGGAAGAAACCTGGCAACAGATTTTAAATAATGAAAGCGGCTTAGTAAATGCTCCCACAGGTTGCGGAAAAACATTCTCTGTTTTTCTTGGGGCACTCATCAGTTTTATTAATCAATATCCTCATGATTATAAAACCAAATCAAAAAGCGGTTTGCAGTTGCTTTGGATTTCTCCTTTAAGGGCTTTGGCAAAAGATATTGCCCGTGCAATGGAAGAAGTAATTGCAGATTTGGGCATGCAATGGAAAGTTGGAGTTAGAAATGGTGATACCGAAGTTTCAGAAAGGCAACGGCAAAAAAGACAAATGCCTGAAGCTTTAGTGATCACTCCGGAAAGCCTGCATTTGCTTCTTGCACAAAAAGGCTATGCAGAAATTTTTAAAACAGTAAGAATTATTGCAGTTGATGAGTGGCATGAATTGATAGGCAGTAAAAGAGGTGTGCAGGTTGAGCTGGCTATTAACCGCATTGTGCATTGTCAATTCTCTCTTATGCAATCAAAGCCTTCTGTCTGGGGCATATCAGCTACAATTGGAAATCTTGATGAAGCAAAAAAAGTATTGATGGCTTCGCTGGCCACTAAGGGTGTCATCGTTCGTGCACAGATGGATAAAAAAGTGGAAGTGCAATCCATTTTTCCGGATGAAATAGAAAGATTTCCCTGGGCAGGGCATTTAGGAATAAAGCTGGCAGCTAAAGTAATTCCAATTATCAATGAAAGTTGCACAACGCTGATTTTTATTAATACAAGAGGGATGAGTGAGATTTGGTATCAAACATTATTGAATGTTGCTCCCGAACTGGCCGGCACCATTGCCTTGCACCACGGAAGTATTGAGCAGGAATTAAGAATTTGGGTAGAAGAAAATTTACACAGTGGAAAATTAAAAGCTGTCGTGTGTACTTCCAGCCTGGATTTGGGTGTTGACTTTCGCCCTGTAGAAACGGTGATACAGGTAGGGTCACCTAAAGGTGTTGCAAGGTTTTTACAAAGAGCCGGAAGAAGCGGCCACACCCCTGATGCCATCAGTAAAATTTATTTTTTGCCAACACATTCTCTTGAGCTGGTTGAAGCAGCCGCATTAAAATCGGCCATTGAAGAAAACTTTATTGAAAGCCGTGAGCCGATGGTGCTTTGTTTTGATGTGTTGATTCAATACCTGTGCACACTTGCTATTTCAGATGGTTTCAGGCCGGAGGAAATTTTGAAAGAGATAAGAACTACGCATTGCTATGCAAAAATTACAGAAGATGAATGGAATGATATTCTTACACACATAACACAGGGAGGAAAAGCATTACAGCAATATGAAGAATTTAAAAAAGTTGAAACAGAGGATGGAGTTTATAAAATCAAGAGCAGAAGAGTAGCTATGCGCCACCGCCTGCACATAGGCACTATTGTTAGCGATCCGATGATGAAAGTGAAATTTATCGGCGGAGGTTATGTAGGCATTATTGAAGAATATTTTATCTCCCGCCTTGAACCCGGTGATGTGTTTACCCTTGCCGGCCGCCAATTAGAGCTGGTGATGATTATAGACATGACTGCCTTGGTAAGAAAATCCAATACAAAAAAATCGCTAATACCAAGCTGGGAGGGTGGACGTGTGCCTCTTTCTGCCAGGCTGGGGAAAAAATTAAGAGAAAGTTTGAACAAGGCATCTCTCTTAAATTCATCAAAAGAGGAAAGCATTTATGATGAACTAAAAGTTTTACAGCCCCTGTTTGATTTGCAAACAAAACTTTCGCATGTGCCCCGGTCGAATGAGTTGCTGGTTGAGCAAATTGAAACCGGGGATGGATTTCATTTGTTTGTTTACCCTTTTGAAGGCCGCCTTGTGCATGAAGCAATGGCGGCTGTGCTGGCTTACCGCATTAGCCGCATTACTCCTATTACTTTTTCATTTGCCATGAATGATTATGGCTTTGAACTGCTGAGTGATAAACCTATTCCGGTTGATGATTCAAATGTGTATGAGTTATTCTCTCTTGAAAATTTATTGAATGATATACAACGCAGCGTTAACTCTACTGAAATGGCCAAAAGAAAGTTCAGGGATATTGCGGTTATCGGTGGACTGATTTTCCAGGGCTATCCCGGCGAGCAAAAAAAGGCCCGGCATCTGCAGTCTTCCGCATCATTATTGTTTAAAGTTTTTGCAGATTATGAGCCAGAAAATGTTTTGCTGCGCCAAGCCTACAATGAAGTGTTTGCCCAGCAGATGGAGGAAGCAAGGCTGCGAAATATGCTGCAGAGAATTCAACACTCAAAAATCATTATCCAATTTCCTGACCAGCTTACACCGTTTTGCTTCCCGATTAAAGTGGATAGCATGCGGGAAGACCTTACTTCAGAAAAACTGGAAGACCGTGTAAAACGCATGCAGCAGCAACTGGAGATGTTAAAGTGATTTGGCTTAGTTTTGACAGCCCCTATGCAATATCCTCTTCCATATATTATCAGGCAAAATACTTTTTGGCTGAGCTCACAACGTTGTATTTGCTGGGAAGAACAAAATGCTCTGATTGTTTCCGATTTGCATATTGGAAAAGCCGGTCACTTTCGCCGTTCAGGTATTCCTGTTTCTCAAAAAATTTATACAGAAGATTTGCGAAGACTGCTGGCGGCTATTTTATTTTTTAAGGTTGATCAGTTGATCATGGTTGGTGACCTTTCCCATAGCAAATCAAACAAAGAACTTGACCTGTTTGAAAGATGGAGACATGATTTTCCCTTATTGAAAATTCATTTGATAACCGGCAATCATGATATACTGGATGCTGCGTGGTATAAAAAATGTAAAATAACGGTGCATGAGGAAAAATTCAGTATTGGTGAATTTACCTTTTGCCACGAAACCTGCGATGCTGAAGAAAAAAAAGGAAATTATGTTTTCAGCGGTCACTTACACCCCGGAGTAAAAATCAAAGGAATGGCAAGGCAGTCCCTCAGCTTTCCCTGTTTTTATTTTACAAAGAATTATTGTGTATTGCCTGCTTTTAGCAAGTTTACAGGATTGTCATTAATAAAACCGGAGGGAGATGAAGATGTGTTTGCTATTGTAGAGAATGATCTTCTAAAATTGAAATAATTATTTTTTACGAAGCTGGTTATAATCTAAAAAGTAAATAAATCTCAACGTTAACTCATTGCCATGCCGCAGGTTCAATACTTCTCCCAAATTTTTTAAATAATTGTTTTTAGGAAATTGGAAAGGAACAAATTCCTGGTCGTCTAACCAGTTTTTATAACCTATTATCAATTTTGAGCCCGGTTTAAAATCCCAGGTATAAAAAGCATCAATGTTAAAGATGTTTATGTTTTCATCTTTATTATCAATGAATGAACGGGAAACTATGTCGCCTTTGCCGGATACGTTGTAAAAACCTGAATACTGAACTTCACTCCAATAATGGCGAATGCGTAAATTCAAATTCATTCTTGAAGTAAAATTGTAAATGCCCGAAACGGTTGTAATATTTTCTTTTAAATCTCTGAAACCAACAATCGGATCACCATTGGATTCAAGTTCAAAAGCGTAGCCCAAGTTGTTTAGCTCCTTATGGGCTACATAAGAAATTTGCAGGCTCAGTTTATTGCTGAAGCGGTACCGGACACCTAAAAGGCCGCCATAGTAATCATTGTTAAACCTGGGTGACCGTGCAAATGTTCCTCCGTATTCACCAAATAATTTTTTACGGCTGTCAGTACTTCCGCTTGCATCAAACACAAAGTTCAATGGCAGTGTAAGATATTTACCAGTTGGGTAGCGGGTGTAAAAAAAGTAGTCGTGAACATCAAAAGGTGTTAGCTGGCTTACTAAAGTAACATCCCAAAAGTTTTTGAACACCCAAAATGCAGTACCAGTTATATCATACCTGTGATAAGCATATGGCTTGTACAGATATTGCAGCCGGTTATCCAGCGAATAGCTATAGTTGATGAAATTTTTTGTGGGTTTATTTTTCCGATAGCTAATATTTGCACGGTATGTTACTTCGTTTGGTGCATGCAATAATCCCAAATCATTTGGGTCATATCTTTTGGATTCAACTAAACTTTTTACAAAGAACAATAGCTTGCCACCAACCTTACTGAATTGAAGCTGGCTGCTGTAGCCATCATAGGAATTTGTGTTCCAGATTTTGCTGTAACGGGCAGTACCTGTTATAGCATACCGGTTGTTTTTACCATAAAGAGCAACATCAACAGCGGTAACATTCGCATCACGACTGCTGCCATTTCTAATTACGCTGGTATTGGTAAAGGTTAAGTAAGATTGTCCCTTTAATGATTGATCAAGTACTACAATATTGTAGTTCGTTAAAGGTTCCGTTTCTATAGTTGTTTTTTCACCGCTTGTTTTATCCTTCAGCACGGCTTTCATAGGGGCTGTTACCGCATTAAAAAAGCCAATGCCCAGCTTCCTTTTTGTACGTCCTGAAAATTTAATGGCATTATAAAGCTGTGTTAAGGTTGGGTTTTTTATGATTTGTATATTCGGGTCAGCATCTGCCATAGAGCGTACTGCGTAATAGCCGCGTGGCGTAGCTCCAATTCTCCTGGAATAAAATAAACCTGCTTTATTAAACAATTCGATCCCTTCTGTAAAAAAAGGGCGGTTTTCCTGGAAGCGAATTTCAAATGGAGTAAGATTATTGATCACATTATCTGACACTACCTGTCCAAAATCCGGAATTAATGTCGCATCAAGCGTAAAGCTTTCGTTAATGCCATATTTAACATCCATACCTCCGCTGCGCAGCCATTCCTTTAAGTATCCATTTTTTTGCGGCGTACTTCTAAAGCCTGTAGATATGTATGGTGAAAAGCTCAATCGCAATGGAGGTTGAATATCCTGCAAGCCTTTTAACTCGCCGAACTGGTTTACAAAGCCATTTACATTTGGATCAACGGGGTTCCAATAACTGCTTTCATTATTGCGGCGGGTAAATCTTAAAAACTGTATGCCCCAATCCTGCACTGGTTTTTTTGAAAAGCGAAGGGAGATGTAGGGAATTTTCATTTCAACGATCCAGCCATCATTAACCATTTTTACTTTGCTGTCCCAGATTGCATCCCAGGTTTTATCGCCAAAGCTGCCAAAGCCACCTCCAAGGTTCGGAGCAAGCCTTACATCGGTTTGTACATTCATACTGGTAACAAGAAACTGAAACCCGTTTTGATTGTCATTGTAAGTATCTACAAAAACAGAAAAATAATCTACGTCTGATTGCTGCTCACCATCCCTGGCGGTAATCTGTTTTCTTATTAGTGAGGGAGTATCATATAAATGTGCAAGAATGTAAAGCGCATTGTTATCATATAAAAGCCGTACTTCAGTTTTTACTGAAGCCTGTGCACCGAAAGTGGGAAAGTTTTGAATAAAATCAGTTGCTACGGGGGCTAAATTCCAAACGGCATCATCTGGCTCACCATCAATTTTAGGCGCCTGTGATGTTTTTACGGCTGGCAACGATTTGCTTTGACAGAAACCCGAAGCACAAACCAGTAACAAAGGTATGACCAATAATCTTCTAAGCAGCATTTAACGAACAGATTGCAAACAAATATAGGGTAAATATGATGGAGAATTGCGTTGAAAAGGCTGTTTTCCGATACCTTAAAAGGGCTATTGCTCCTATTAATTCATCCTTTTTTTCAGTAAAGTTACCTGCTGCTGTAGTGAACTTACTACGTTAGCCAAATGATCAACATCCCACCTTTGTTCTTGTGTTGCTTTTGCAATAATGTATTGGGCCTGCCATACTTCCAAAATATCATCTGTGTTTACTGAATAGGGCTGATAAGCCGGGTTATCGCTTACTAAAGTGAGTTTGTTTTTAGCCCGGTTGCTTTTCAAAATTCGTTTGTAAACAATGCCTTCATTACGGGAAACAACAATATAGGTAAGATTGCTTTTTACGTCCTCTACTCTATCTATTTTTTCGCAAACAATCACCGAGCCGCTTGGTGTAGGCATCATAGAGTCTCCCACAATTTCAAAAGCCCTGTAATTGCCGCCGGATAACATTGGCAATGTAAAGGTGTTCAATTCATCAATAAATTCGGGATCGGCATACCCTGCTAAATAACCTGCTGCCGCTTTATAAGGCACAAACGGAATATCAGGTCTTCCTCCAGCCAGTTTCATCGCCCTTCTTTTAGCAATATAGTTTTGCTTGTTGTCGCTTAAATCTTTCCGCAAAATTTCATCAAGCGTAAGCTTAAAAATATCGCAAACAGTTTCCAGTACATCAATTCTTGGTTCAGCTCTTTCTTCTTCATAAGCACCCAGCAAACTTCTTTTAATACGCAGCTTTTGGGCAAACTCTTCCTGTGTCCATCCACGCAGCTTACGCAGGTATTTCAAATTTTTATTGGCAATTGACATATGGGCTAATTTGTTTAGCCGCAAAATACTAAAATTTGCTAAAAGCAAAAATTATTCTCACACTCCTTCGTTTGGGGGCAAAGCATATAATCGGCATTTTTGTGTCATCTCATTATGGCAAAGGCAAGAAAAATAAAAGCAAAAAAATCCACGGTTAAAGCAACAAGGCATTCAATAAAAAACAAACCAGTTATACTTATTACCAATGATGATGGCATTACTGCCCCGGGAATTCGTAACCTGGTGGAAGCTGTGAAAGATTTAGGTAAAGTAGTAGTGGTAGCACCAGATAAACCACAATCAGGAATGGGGCATGCAATTACCATTGGTATCCCGCTTCGGTTGCATAAAGTTGATTTGTTTGAAGGAATAGAAGCATGGCAATGTACAGGTACTCCGGTTGATTGTGTAAAGCTGGCTGTTGATAAGGTGCTGCATCGTAAACCAGATCTTTGCTTAAGTGGCATTAATCACGGAGCCAATCATAGCATCAATGTAATTTATTCGGGTACCATGTCTGCCGCGGTAGAGGCGGCTATTGAAAGTATTCCTTCCGTAGGATTTTCTTTGCTCGACTATAACATTGAAGCCGATTTCGAAGGATCCAGGAAATATGTACGTGTTATTGTAGAAAAACTTTTGAAGAAGAAGTTGGACAAGCACATGGTGTTGAATGTAAACATCCCTTCCATACCGGCGGAATTGATTAAAGGCGTAAAAGTTTGCAGGCAGGCTTATGCTAAATATGAAGAGGATTTCATTGAGAGAAATGACCCGAATGGAAGAAGATATTATTGGCTCACAGGCGAGTTTGTTAATTTCGACAAAGGAAAAGATACAGATGTATGGGCTTTGAACAACGGCTACGTAAGCGTTGTGCCTGTGCAATTTGATTTAACCAATTACATTTTAAAATCTAAACTGGAAAAATTCCTGGCAACATGATTCTGAAAAAAGACAATCTTAAGGTGGGCATAGTACTTGGCTTGCTTGGGCCTGTACTGGGCCTGGTCATCGTTTATTTTATAAAAGCTCCCTCCTCAGGCTTTTTTGATTTCCTGGAAGTTTTTATTCACGATAATAAGATGATTACTTCCATTGGGGCACTTTGCCTTTTAGCCAATGCTGTTTTGTTTACCTTATATATCAATACGCACCGCGACCATACTGCTAAAGGCATCTTTGTTACCACTCTTATTTATGGTATTGGCATTTTGGTGCTGAAACTTTTTAATCCCTGAGTGTAACCTGTATTTTATGCTGCACGTCAAACAAACACACCAAACATAAATTCATCATGAAAAAGCTATTGATCCTGCTGATACTTTCCACCCTTGCATTTGTTTCATGCCGTGAAATTTTTGCTAAAAGAATCAAAAGCAATCGAAATATTATTAGCTAGTCCGGGCAGGTTGGGCAGTTTCATTCCGTAGATGTTAGTGGCAATATTGATGTATATGCCAGTACCGATTCTATAACAGGAATAAAAGTAGAAGCTGATGAAAACCTTCAGCAATACATTGAAATTGATAATAACGGCGGCACATTGCGCATACATGAGCAAAAAGGGGTGAACTTAAGGCCTAGCAAGCAAATTAAGGTCTATGTTTCTGCACCATCTTTTAAAAAATTTGAAGCCTCAGGCGCATGTGATATTTATGGACAAAATGTTGTTGTGTCAAATGATGAAATGAAATTTGACCTGAGTGGCAGCTCAGATGTTTCTATGGAATTGAATGCCCCAAAGGTGAATGCTGATCTTAGCGGCGCCTGCAACATAAAGTTGAAGGGGAATACCAAAGACCTGAAAATCTCCGGGTCTGGCAGCACTGATATTCGTTGCTTTGAGCTAATGGCTGAAAATACTGATATCCGAATTTCGGGTGCAGGTGATGCTGAGGTTTTTGCCAGCGTAAACCTGAATGTAAAAGTTTCAGGTGCAGGCGATGTGAAGTACAAAGACAATGCAACCGTTAATCAAAGTATTACCGGTGCAGGTTCTGTGAAAAAAATAAACTAACCTTATTAATTCTGAAAACGAAAAGCTCACTATTTAGTGGGCTTTTTTTCTTTTTAGAAAAAACTTTTCAGAAATTGAATGATAACAAAACCAACTGCATGACAACCCGCCGCCAGTTTATTAAACAAACCACCCATGCCGTAGGTGGTATTCTTCTTGCCAATTCTGCACTTGGCAATTTTTTTATTGGTAAGAAACCAAAAGTGATCATCATTGGTGCAGGCTTTGCCGGCCTGGCAGCTGCTTATCATCTCTACAAAAACAAAATTGACTTTATTATTCTTGAAGCCAGAAACCGGATTGGTGGTCGTGTATTTTCTTATCCCATGGATGAAAAAGAAAACCTGGTTATTGAGCTTGGCGCCGAATGGGTAGGTGCCTCGCATGAAAGGTTGATTCAGCTCTGCGATGAATTTAAACTGGAATTGTTCAACAATCAATTTGACACACATCTTATTTACAAAGGCGAGTATTTCAATAACCAGCAATGGAGTTATTCAGAAGAATGGAAAGCAAAGTTTGCGGGCATTATTGACCGATACCTGAAAATGCCGGAACCCGAAAGAAAATCACTTCAAAAAAAATTGGATAAAACTGATTGGTGGCATTGGTTGGTACAAAATGGTTGTACGGGCAGAGACCTTGACATTCGTGAGTTATTAGACAGTACTGATTTCGGCGAAAGCATCAGGCATGTGTCAGCCTGCGCCGCTTTTACCGAATACGCCGAAAGCAGCCCCAAAAACGAAATGGATTTTAAAATCCGCGGCGGCAATTCTATGCTGGCAAAAAAGATTGCAGAAAAGATTGGCGAGGATAAAATCCGTCTTGGCAAAAAAGTATCAATCATTTACCAGGATAAAACCGGTGTTAAAATTACCTGTGAAGATGGTGAACAGTTTACCGGCGATAAAATCATCTGCACAGTGCCTGGCTTCTCACTAAAAAAAATAAAATGGCAGCCACAATTGCCACCCGAACATTTGCGTGCCGTAAATGAGCTGCAATATGCCCGGATCAATAAAAATCCTTTGCTTTTCACTGAACGGTTTTGGAAAGATGAAAGTTTTGATATGGCAACCGATCAAACACCCCACTATTTTTATCATGCTACAAAAAATCAGCCTTCACAAAAAGGAGTGCTTATTTCTTACACCATTGGGGACAAAGCTGTGGTAATAGCCAACCAAAATGATGATTGGCGGGCCAATAATATTCAACAAACTTTATCTCCTTTTTTTGGAGATGTAAAAAAACTGTTGGAAAAGCAGGTGAATTACTATTGGGGAAATGATGAATACAGTTACGGCGCTTATGCTTTGTATGGAGTGAACCAGTGGTTTCCTGTTAGGAAAATTTTAAGTAAACCATATTTGCATACCCATTTTGCCGGTGAACATCTTGCCGACTGGCAGGGATTTATGGAAGGCGCCATTAATACGGGAGAAGAAGCTGCCAAAATTTTGGTTAAAGGAATTTAGCTTTTTGCATAAATGAATTTTGGGGAAATTAGCGTTAACCTCAAAACACAAAGTGATGAGTGCCGCCATATGACAGTCTTCTCTTTCAAATGTCTTTATTGGCTTTCTAAGCTTTTTACTGGCTTTTCCATTATTTGTTTTGTGCTACCGGCTTTTACCCAACTGGCAATGGCCTTATGGAACGGATAAACTCCTGTTCTTTTTTATCATCGCTCTACTGCTCGTTTTTATTATTCGTTCGTTCAGGTTGCTGCTGCTGATTTTTTTATTAACTGCACTTGTGTTTTTAGGATATGGCACCGTAACACATCAATACGGTTTTAAAGAATTATATGAAGATGGTAAAGACGTTTTATATAACATGCAAAGCGAGGCAGAAGAAATCAGTTTTTTAGGAAATCGCTCTTTGCCATATGACATAGATATTGTGAAGGGCGTTGATTATAAAAACCCGGTTGTGAGAAATTTTGCGATTACAGCAGCCAATGAAAATTTTAGAAAAGAACAGCGTTCAAAAAATTACCGTACGCTTATTCAGTGCTTTGCAGTGTTCAAAAAAATAAATAACAACTGGAATTATGTAAGCGATCCGAAAGATAAAGAATACATTGCCAAAGCCAGTGAATCAGTAAAGCTGCTTGCAGGTGATTGTGATGATCATTCTATTTTAATGGCGGCTGCTATAAAAGCAGTTGGCGGTACTCCGCGACTGGTTTACACCAAGGGCCATATCTATCCCGAAATTTTTATTGGCTATAAAAAAGATTTGGAAAGAGTGAGTGACCTGATTCGTAAAAAACTATTTCCTTCTGAAAGCTATGGCCAAAGCATCCACTATCATAAAGACGATAAAGGAAGGATTTGGCTGAATCTTGATTATACATCCGATTATCCCGGCGGAAATTTTATGGGTGAACAGGTGATAGAGGCTATTTATCCGTAGAAGAAAAAATGCGATGATTTGAGATCAATAAGGGGAATAAGAACAAAATTATTTTCTCATAAATCCCAATAACCTGAGTTAATCCTGGTTCTATAAGTTTACATACCTCACTGATATCCTAATATTCTTGTTCCTTCCTTTATCATCTGTACACGAAATCTTGTTTATCCCTTCCTCCGGGATAAAAAATTGTTTTTCTCCTGCATTGCTTGCTTTATAAAATTTATCATTGATATACCAATAAACTTTGCTGACATCAATGGAAGTTTTACAAACCAGTTGCAAAGGCTCTGGGTGTTTTTTGTTGATGTAATATTCCAACCCCGCAGTCGGTGATGTGATTTGTGGGATGCCCTCCTTAAAAATAGTTTCGCAAGCAGGGTTGTGTGGCGGTATTTTTTCGTAAGCCATTTTATTTTCTTCAAACCAGGCCTGCATTTCAGGGTCAAGAATTTTAAACCATTTCTTTTTATAACCATTTTCAGGCAGACAGTTTTTACAGTATGAAATTTTTTCATTGGCACTAAGCGTTACTTCCTGCCAGTTGTTGCAAACTTTTGTTGATGAAATCAACGGAATAAAATAATCCATCACAATGTTGGTACAATGCTCGCCTGGTATCATGCCTGTTTCACTACAAACCTGCCTTTGCTCACAATCGGCAGGTGGAGTAAACCAGCCTTCATCACTGTCATAATCTATGGTGTTGAAAATTTTAAAAAGCAGTGGCGTCGCAATATTCGCTCCGCTTAAATCGGCTACTCCTGTGCCATCAAAATTTCCGGTCCATACGCCGACTGTGAAATTGCGGTTGTAGCCAATGCTCCATCCATCTCTTCTTCCATAACTGGTACCGGTTTTCCAGGCAATCTTTGGCATGTGCTCAGTGGTTTGCCAGTTAATGGGAAAATCAGGACGGGTAATGCGGGAAAGAATATCTGTGATCATATAATTGGCCGCCGCACTCAGCACCCAGTGTTTTTTAAAATTTGTATCAGCAGTTGTATAAGATGGAGAGATGTATAAACCTTCATTTGCAAAAGCAGAAAACAAATCAGTCAACTCTTCCAGCGTAGTACCGCAACCGCCAAGTATCATCGAAAGCCCAAGCTTTGCCTGGTCTTTTTTGAGTTGTTTGAAATCGCAACTGATGAGTTTATTGATCATTTTTTCTTTCCCCAGCAACTTTAAACTTTTTACAGCCGGTATATTGAGAGAATGTTCCAGCGCATATTCTACTGAAACATATCCGTTAAAACGCTTGTCATAATTTTCGGGTGAGTAACCTGCATAGTTCACTGCCACATCTTCCAAAACCATTTTGGGTGTTTCAATCCCTTCATCAATACACAAACCAAAAAGCAAAGGCTTTAATATGCTGCCCGGTTGACGAATCGCATCTGCACCATTCACCTGGCCTCCATCTGTTGTATCATAAAAGCCGGCGGAGCCTATATAGGTGATGACCTTATGTGTTTTGTTGTCTATTACAACCACTGCCGCATTCTTTATATTCCGTAGCCTCAATGACCGCACATAATCTTCCACCAGCTTTTCTGTTTTTAGCTGCATGTTCATGTTAATATTTGTACAAATGGTGGTGGCACTGCTTTGCTGTTTTAATTTGTACGAAAGATGAGGGATAAAATGCGGAACCGTTCTTCTCTGCGCTGTTAAAGGTTCTGCCAATGCATCTTCAATTTCCTTTTCAGTAAAAACTTTTTCTCTCGCAAATTTTTTAAGCCATTGATTTCTTTCATGGATGATGAGGTCATTGCTCTTACCAATTACAAGTGAGGAAGGGCGGTTGGGAATAATGGAAAGAGAAGTAATTTCTGCCAGGGAAAGGTGATCCGGGTTTTTGTTGAAGTATAAATAAGCAGCCGCTTTTACGCCTTCAATGTTACTGCCATAAGGAATAAGATTAAGGTACATCTGCAAAATTTCGGCCTTACTGTATTTCAGTTCCAGTTGAAAAGCCCGGAACATTTCAACCAGTTTGCTCCACACATTTCTTTTGCGATGTTCCAATGCTCTTGCCACCTGCATAGTTATAGTGCTGGCTCCGGTAACTGTTTTCATGCGAAACAAATTTTTGAAAGCAGCTTTTATCAGTGAAACAGGGTTTACGCCGGGATGCGAATAAAAATATTTGTCTTCTTTGGCAATAATTGCCTTTTTTAACAGCGGTGAAATTTCATTAAACTCTGTTTTCATTCGCCATTTTTGGTCTTTGGTTAAAAAGGCATTTACCAATTCACCTTTATTGTCGGTTATGATTGTGGAGTATTCCACATTTACACGCAGGGGAAAAATAAAGTTGAGGATGAAGAATAACACAACCAATGCGGCCAGGGCAATGCCTGACCGTTTCAGCCACCGCAGGCTAAATTTTGCCACGCGATGCATGATGCTCACTGAGGGCTTCACTTCTTTCCTTAAAAAATATTTATTCATCAAAATTTGCGGAGTCGCATTTTTACTGATTAACTTTCGTAAACAATTTCCCCTTTTTTCATGGACACTTCCGACTCGTGACGATGCAACAAGGATATTCCTCCTTAGCTTTTCTGCACTAATTTCTGTTTTTCTGTTTGTGAAAAAAAACATCATCGAAATTTTTTCCGGGCAATATTTTAATTAACTTATTTCTTCAAACATGCACATAAGTGCCATGCTTTGGAATAACCACTAACTATAACTATGCGTATTAGCTTCCTGTTCGTCCCGATACTGATCGGGATATTTTTTATCTCCTGCAGCCGTAATTCAGTTAAGCTTGATTACACCAATGCCAAAGGCGAAGTGCCTCAACTGGGTAATCTTGTTTTTCGCTTCAGCAATTCACTGGTACAAGATTCTATGCTGAATGCATGGGACAGCAGCGATTATATTTTCTTTGAACCAAAAATTCCTGGTCGCTTTCGCTGGGAAAGTCCCGACCAGTTGGTTTTTTCTCCTTCACAACCACTGAATCCTGCAACAACCTACAAAGCAAAAATTAAAAATGAAGTTTTGCGTTATAGTAAGTATGATAAAGTGATAAGCGCAGACGAAATTAGTTTTCACACACCGCCACTCTTACTCGAAAACAGCCAGGTAATTTGGATGCTGCAGGACGAAACCAGCCGCATACCTGTTCCGCAAATTGATCTTTATTTCAATTACCGCATTGATCCGGCCGATGTAAAAGATAAATTGAAAATAGAGGTTGACAGTAAGAAAACCGATTTCAATATAATAACAGCTTCGCCCGATAATAAAATTTCCCTACGCATAACCGGCTTAACAAAGCCTGAAGACAAAAATTATGATACCAAGATCACAATTGAAAAAGGCCTGCGGCCGCAGGATGGAAAAAATTCAACTGAAGAAGAACTGGTTTCAACTTTATCCATGCCATCCCCTTATGTGCTCACTATTCAAAGTGTAGAGCCTGAGCATGATGGGCAGGATGGAATTGTAACTGTTACTACCAGCCAGCAATTAACCGGTGAAAATCTGAATTCATTGGTAAAGCTGGATCCATCAATAAAATTTACCACGGAGCTAACCGATAATGGTTTTATCATCAGCAGTCCGTCTTTTGATGTAGAGAAAAGCTATGCACTCATTATT
>PSMD01000001.1:52147-61771 GCA_040289925.1 Chitinophagaceae bacterium
GGCGGGCCTGCGTGGAAAAATTGGTGGTGTGCTAAAGGAAGAATATAACGGCAGCGTTGCGTTTGGAGAATTGGAATCCTCCATCAGCTTTACAAATGGCAAGGCTGTTTACCTGTCAAAACGTGGCGGAAAGAATATGGAAGTGAAAATTACCAATACGCCAAAAGTGAAGCTCATCATCTCAAAAATTTATGAAAACAATTTACTGATGTCGCAGCGGTATGGTTATTCTCCTAAAGAAACAAAAAGCGGCCCCAACTACGATGGCGATTATTATGATGAGTACTCTGAATACAATTACGATGTAACGACAGGTGATGTGATTTATGAAAAAGAAATTGATACCCGTTCATTGCCAAAATCAGGCGCAGGCCGCATCTTAAATTTTTCACAGTTTGAAGACAGGTTGCCTGATTTCAAAGGCATTTACCATGTGGTCATTCGTTCTACAGAAGATTATTGGGTAAGAGACAGCCGGTTTATTTCTGTTTCTGATATTGGCATTATTGCCAAGCAGGGGCAGGATAAGTTTTTTGTATTCGCTAATTCCATTAAAACGGCTGATGCATTGAGTGGTATAAATATCTCTGTTTATTCCAACAATAACCAGTTGCTGGGCACAGGCTCAACCAATGCAGATGGAGTTGCCGAAATTGCCTATGCTCAAAAAGAATTTTCAGGATTTAAACCTGCCATGATCATTGCAAAAACGGCTGATGATTTCAATTATCTTCCGTTCAACAATACCAATGTAAATACTTCCCGTTTTGATGTGGGTGGAAAAAGAAACAACGCTACCGGCATGGATGCTTTTATTTATGCAGAAAGAGATATTTATCGCCCCGGGGAGAAAGTAAATTTTTCAGTCATCCTTCGCAATGGTGACTGGAAGGCACCCGGTGATATACCCGTGAAAATGAAATTTCTTTTGCCAAATGGTAAAGAGTTGAAAGTTTTCAGGAAAAATTTAAATGAGCAAGGTTCTGCAGAAGGCAGCATTGATATTTCAACCTCTGCAATTACAGGCAGCTATTCGCTGGAAGTGTATAGTTCAAATGATGTGTTGCTGGGCACAAAAAATTTCATGATTGAAGAATTTGTCCCAGACAGAATAAAAGTAAATGCAAAGCTGACGAAAACATTTTTACGACCGGGTGAATCAGCAGATCTTCAAATTTCTGCCGTTAACTTTTTTGGCCCACCTGCCGCCAACCGCAATTATGAAACAGAGATCCAGGTAAAACAAAAAATCTTTTCACCTGAAAAATTTGATGACTACAGTTTTTCACTGGCCAATCAAAATACTTTTTTTGATAAAGTAGTGAAACAGGGGAAAACAAATGAAAATGGAGAGGCTACCGAAGCGTATAAGGTACCGGGCACATACGCAAATATGGGCATGCTGCAAACAAATTTTTATACAACGGTGTTTGATGAAACCGGCAGGCCGGTGAGTCGTTTGACTTCCATAGATATTCCCACACAGGATGTTTTTTTTGGAGTGAAGTACGATTGGTTTTATTTCTATCCCTTAAACCAGGCTGTAAAATTTCCTATTGCTGCTGTTAACAAAGATGGCAATGCCGTAAACGCAACTGCAAAACTGCAGGTGATAAAGCATGAATACAGAACCGTGCTGGCAAAAAGCGGCAGCTATTTCCGGTATGAATCGCAAAAAGAAGATAAGCTGATGACAGAAAATGAAATTACAGTGAATGGAACAACAAACTATAGTTATGTGCCCCGTTCGCCCGGTGATTATGAATTGCGTATTTACCGCCCTGGTGCAAACTCATATGTTAGCCGCAGTTTTTACAGCTATGGTAATTGGGGAATTGACAACAGTTCGTTTGAAGTAAATAATGAAGGACATGTGGAAATTGAAATGGATAAGGAATCCTATTTTTTAGGGGAGACTGCGAAGCTGCTTTTTAAAACACCGTTTAGTGGCAGAATGCTGGTGACAACCGAAAGAGATAAAGTGATCTCTTATCAATATGTAAATGTTGACAACCGTACTGCCAGTATTGATCTGAAATTGGATGGGCAAGCGGTTCCGAATATTTATGTAACAGCAACGTTGATTAAGCCACATGACCTCAGTGACATTCCGCTAACTGTTGCTCACGGGTTTTTAAATATGAAAGTGGAAGAAAAAACCAGAAAAATTCCTGTTGAAATCACTGCACAAAAAAATGTTCGTTCCAAAACACACCAAAAAGTAAAAGTAAAAGCTGCCGCAGGAAGTTATATTACACTGGCAGCTGTTGATAATGGTGTTTTGCAGGTGAGTGATTTTAAAACTCCTAATCCCTACAATTATTTTTATCAAAAGAAAGCATTGCAGGTTCAATCTTTTGATATTTATCCCTTGTTGTTTCCTGAAGTGAGAGCCAAACTAAGCAGCACTGGTGGCGATGCGGAAGTGGAAATGAGCAAGAGAGCTAACCCTATGCCTGCAAAACGGTTTAAGCTGGTGAGTTACTGGAGTGGGATTGCAAAAGCAAACAGCAGTGGTGAAGCCAGTTTTGAATTTGATATTCCGCAATTCAGCGGGCAGGTAAGGTTGATGGCTGTTGCCTACAAGGATGAAAGTTTTGGTTCTGCCGAGAATACAATGACGGTTGCAGACCCCATTGTAATCAGCACGGCGTTGCCAAGGTTTTTAAGTCCAGGTGATACAGTTACAGTTCTTGTTACCATTTCAAATACTACTGTCAAATCAACAAATGCTTCCGTCGCCATTAAAGTTGATGGGCCGTTCAAAATCATTGGCAGCAATTCACAATCTGTTTCATTAAATGCAAACAGTGAAGGCAGGGCAACTTTCCAGGTTGCTGCTAGTTCTGTTATTGGTATTGGAAAAATTTCTGTAGAAGTAAATGGCTTAAATGAAAAATTTACTGACGTCACTGAAATTTCAGTAAGACCGCATTCTACTTTGCAAAAATTCAGTGGCAGCGGTTCAATAACTGGCGGCACATCTCAGGCCATCAATCTCAACACCAGTGATTTTATGACGGGCAGTATCAATTATCAATTAATAGTAAGCCGCTCCCCGGTAGTTGAACTGGCTGATCATTTAAAATACCTGGTGCAATATCCTTACGGTTGTACAGAGCAAACCGTATCAGCTGCTTTTCCACAATTGTATTATGGAGATATGGCCGACCTGATGCAGTTAAACAAGCAACAGAATAAACAAAATGCAAATACCAATATCCTCGAAGCTATCCGCAAAATAAAAATGCGTCAGCTTTACAATGGTGCCGTTACCCTCTGGGATAATGAAGGCACTGAGGATTGGTGGGCTACTATTTATGCAGCACATTTTTTACTGGAGGCAAGAAAAGCAGGGTTTGATGTTGACAATAGTTTGATGGAAACCCTGCTTTCTTACATTGCCAACCGTTTAAAAACAAAAGAGCTCATTACCTATTATTATAACAGGAATCAGAATAGAAAAATTGCTCCGAAAGAAGTTGCTTACGGCTTGTATGTGCTTGCATTGGCTGGCCGTTCAAATATCCCGGTTATGAACTATTACAAGGCTAATCATTCTGTGCTTGCATTGGACAGCCGCTATTTGCTGGCAGCAGCCTATGCAACAGGCGGGGATAGAAAATCTTTTCAATCTATCTTACCTGCTTCTTTTTCGGGTGAAGAATCAGTTGCGCAAACAGGAGGTAGTTATTATTCTGACCTTCGTGATGAAGCCATTGCTTTAAATGCTTTGATTGACGTAGATCCGGGAAATGCACAAATTCCCGTAATGGCAAAACATGTAAGTGGCAAGCTGAAGAATCGTTATTGGTTAAGTACACAGGAAAGAGCTTTTGCTTTTTTAGCACTCGGAAAATTATCACGTTCGGCAAACAAATCTGATGCACAGGCCGAAATAAAAATGAATGGCAAAACCATTGGGAAAATAAAAGATGGTCAGTGGAGGGGGGATGCAGCAGTTATTAAAGGAAGCAATATTGAGATCGTTACTTCAGGCAATGGCCGCCTGTATTATAGCTGGCAAACTGAAGGCATTAGTGTAAGTGGTAAGTATAAAGAAGAAGATAATTATATAAGAGTACGCAAGCAGTTTTTCGACAGAAACGGAACCCGTATCTTAGGAAATGCATTTAAACAAAACGATCTTATCATAGTTGGCATTACTCTGGAAAACGCTTATACAACCAGTGTAGAAAATGTTGTAATTACCGACTTGTTGCCTGCCGGTTTTGAAATTGAAAATCCAAGGACAAAAGAAATCCCGGGTATGGATTGGATAAAAGACGGATGGGAGCCAACTGCATTGGATGTTCGTGACGACCGCATTCATTTCTTTGTGGATTTAAATGAACGAAAGCAAACTTATTATTATGCAGTACGTGCAGTTTCACCCGGCAATTACAAAATGGGCCCTGTAAGTGCAGATGCAATGTATAATGGAGAATATCATTCTTATCATGGGGCAGGCGTTGTGAAGGTGGTGCAATAAAGCAGGGTATCTTCATCTTTAAAAAGAAAAAATCCTCTCATCATCGAGAGGATTTTTTTAAGCAGATGTATGTTGGTAAGATTAATAGTCTCTATTATATCCACCACCGCCACCTTTGTTGTAGCCACCGCCACCGCCACCAAAGTTGCGTTTTTTAAATCTACCGCCACTGCCGCCTTCCTGTTTAGGACGGCTTTCATTCACAACCAGATTACGGCCTTCAATTTCTGAACCGTTTAATTGTGCAATAGCAGCCTGGGCTTCTTCATCGTTCGGCATTTCAACAAAACCGAATCCTTTGCTGCGTTGAGTGAATTTGTCAGTAACAATCTTGGCAGATGATACGGTGCCAAAAGGTGAAAATAAGTTGGCCAGATCCTGATCTTTCAGGCCCCAACTCAGGTTTCCTACGTAAATGTTCATTTTAAATGAGAATTAGAAAAAACAATAAGTGTCGCCAGTGAAACAGTAACAATGAACATTTACAAAAACGTTCAAGGACATGTAAAACTGAAAAGAACACCAATAACCTTACGAAAATAACAATAATTGGCCGAAACAAATAGAAAAGGCTGCTTTTTTGCCAGCCTTTTCATTTAGTTACCAATAAAGCCTTTATTGCTTGACAAACTTATATGTTTACACCTTTCCATGTCCGTCATCCAGCCTTAATACATAAACTCCGGGCCTTGCATTAGCCATATTGATAGGTGTGTGAGAAGATCCTGGTGTTGGAGTAATGACTTTTAGCAACTTACCATCAGCCGTTGTAATGTTTATTTTGGCATTTGGATGCAGCTGCTTGTTCTCAAGCATAGCTTCGTTTCTTACAGGAACCGGGTAAAGGTTCAAGCTGTTGCCATAGCTTGAATTGCCATTACCTGCCAACCGGACAATACCACTGTATTTATAAGAACCGTTATTATCTACACTCTTAATTCTGTAATAAACTGTGCTCTTTGTAGCTGTCATATCATTAAAGTTGTAAATAGATTTTCCTTTTGCTGGTACTGAACCAACAAGAGAGAAGGAAGTTCCATTACTGCTTCTTTCTACCTGGTATTCTCTTATGTCCACTTCTTCAGTTACGTCCCATTTCAAATTCACACCATCATTATTGCGGTTAGCAACCAGGCCTATGAAATAAACCGGTAATGGTGCCTGCTCCGGTCCAATAGACAGGTTATCAAATACCGCAAATTGTGGTGAGTTAACAAGATAGGTTACTTCAACCCTAAAAGTTGTGTTCGGCCCATTTTGAATGTCAGGATCAATCAGGCGAATGCACACAAAACCTTCCCATGTACCCATATATGGGGTTGTTGGCGCAACGCCGTCAGTTAGGTCATTGTATGGGTCAGGTGTGCTCCAGTTAGAAAAAAATTGTAAGCCCGAATTGGCCTCAACATTCGTTATTGTTCCGGTTGGTGTTTGTGTAACGCTGATGATGCGAACCTGGAAACGGTCAACGGCAGGATTCGGAACAATGTAATAAAAACCCACGTTGAAAGTACCATTGGGATTTGGGTTGAAATAGGGAGGTGAAATAATATACAATACTCTTGGCGCACCCGGAGCGTTTACACGATAAGGATAAAGATAGTCTGACCAAAATAACCCCTTGAAGCATTATAGTAAAATGAGCCATCGAAAATGCTTCCATAAACGCTGGGTGAATTAAAGCCATTATTATTAGTATTGAAACTGGCAATTACACCACCACAAACTCCATTTATAACGGTTGTCGGTGTTTGACCATAAGCCTGAACTGTCATCATAAAGAGGGCTGACAAGAAAATTGCACGGATAGGTTTTCCGCATGAGTAGATGTGTTTCATAGCTACGCAATTATTAATTTTAATAAAAAAAAAACCACTTTTTCAAAAGGGAGGATTACAGAGGATTTCAACAGGGTTGGAGATTTTATGTATTACCAAAAACATTCCAACTTGTTAAGGAGGGTTAAAAAACAGGCCTTACCTTATTTTTTTGAATGATTGTGTAGAGATATTTCATCAAAGAGTCTTATAAAACAAAAAGCCCCGAAAAAATCGGGGCTGTTTTTATACAAACTGAAATACTTTATTCACCTACAACTTCAAACTCCACATCGGCAGTTTTACCATTGCCAAAATCAATATGAGCTTTGTATGTGCCCAGCTCTTTAATTTCATCAGGCAGGGTTATTTTCTTCCTGTCAATTTCATAACCTTTTTGCTCACGAATGGCACGGCTTAACTGCAGGCTGGTTACGCTACCAAAGATCTTTCCGCTGGTTCCGGTTTTTGCGCCAATCTTCAGCGGAGATTCATTCAGCTTTTCAATCACACTATTAATTTGACCAAGCATAGCTTCTTCTTTTTTCTTTGCCTGCTTTAATTTTTCTTCGAGTTGTTTCATATTGCCAGGGCTTGCTTCAACAGCAAGTTTCCGCGGTAATAAATAATTACGGGCATACCCATTGCGAACTTTTACCACTTCGTTCGCCCCGCCCAAATTATCTACATCCTCAATTAATATTACTTCCATGTTCTTTCATTTTTCCCCAATGAATCGAAGGCTTCATTGTCCCCCGACGCTATTGCCGGGGTTAGGGGAAGGCCTTATTATTTTAATAAATCAGTTACAAAAGGCAACAATGCCATCTGCCTTGCTTTTTTTACAGCATCCGAAACTTTACGCTGATACTTTAAAGAGTTACCGGTAATGCGGCGAGGCAATAGCTTGCCCTGCTCATTCAAAAACTTTTTTAGGAACTCTACATCTTTATAGTCAACGTAGCGGATGCCATATTTTTTGAAGCGGCAATACTTTTTAACCTTCTTATCGCTTTTAATAGCGGTGAGGTATTTTATTTCATTTGCTTTTGCCATAATTAAGCCTCCAGTTTTTCAGTTCCTGTTGGTACGCCACTTCTCTTTTTTGCGTTATACTCAACGGCGTATTTATCGAGCTTTGTAACTAAATGACGAAGTACATTTTCGTCACGAAGAAGCTGAATTTTCAACTTCTCATTGAAGTCGGATGGCGCAGTGAATTCCAGAACCCAGTACAAGCCTGTTGTTTTTTTCTGGATGGAATACGCCAGTGATTTTAAGCCCCAGGGATTTTCAGCCACAACAGTTCCTCCATTATCAGCAAGAAACTTTGTGTACTTTTTCTGCTCAGCTTTAAATTCTTCATCGCTGAGAACAGGGGTAAAAATCACCATCAATTCATAATTGTTCATTCTGTTTTAATGGTTTTTAAATGAAAAAATCGGTTTGCCCATTGGACCCCGACCCGGTCGGGGGGCCTGACGATTTCTGCAAAAGCAGGGCAGGCCTGGTCCGTTTTAATCTTCAAAACGGGCGGCAAAGATAGGGGATTGCAGGTAAGAAGAGAAAGCTTTACGGTAGATTCTTTATAGCCGTTTAGCATATTATTTCAAACAGCTAAAAAGCTTTTGTGCCGGTGGTAACAGGCTTGGTTTCGTCAGGCTTTTTTAAAAGAACAATATAGGTAGGAAAATGATCGCTGTAACCTCCGCGGTAGCGGTTGCCATCCCAGGTACGCATGGGATAGCCTTTGTATTTTCCAATATTCTCCACCATATATTCTCTATTAAAAATATGTTGGCGGTAATAAAACCAACCGCTCTGGTCTTTTGACAGCCAGGGATATGAAATGAGGATCTGGTCAAACAATCCCCATGCATCCTGGTAAGCCACGGTGCCAATTCCTTTTTTATATAATTCTATCCAGGGATTAAACAAACCACCTTTCCTCACATCTTTTTCTTTGCCTTTTGCATTTAGCACAATAGCAACGCTGGGGCTTACCGGGTCATCATTCAAGTCTCCCATAATTACTACTTTTGGATCGGGTGTGATCTTAGCAATGGAATCAATATGATTTTTACAAACTAATGCTGCAGCTTTCCTGGCGGGTGCACTTCTTTCTTCACCCCCAAGGCGGCTGGGCCAGTGGTTTACATAAACATGAATGGTTTCTCCATCCAGCTTTCCTTTTACCCACAATACATCACGGGTGAAATAAGAATCTTTTGAGCCTTCGGGTAATTGCACAAACAACTTATCACTTTGCTCAGGCGTAAAATATTTGGGATTGTACAGCAACGCTACATCTACGCCCCTTGCATCTTTTGAATCGTAATGAATGATTTTATATCCACGTTTTTTTAAAAGAGGATGATTGACGAGGTCATTCAGCACGGTGTCGTTTTCAATTTCTGCAACGCCTAAAATAGCAGGTCCATCAGGATTGATGTCAACACCCATTTGGGAAATAACAGTGGCCAGCTTTTGAACCTTGTCCCAGTAAATTTCGCTGTTGTAATTTTTTCTTCCATTTGGTGTAAACTCATCATCATTTACTGTAGGGTTATCCACCGTATCATAAAAATTCTCCAGATTATAAAAACCTATAATAGCAACCTTGTAATTTTTTTGAGAATACGATACAAAGCAGATGGCAGCAAATAAAATGGTGGCAAAAATTTTCTTCATAAATGAAAATAAAGGTGCGAACATAAACAAAGCTATGACGAAATAAGAGGCAAAATGGCTGATTGAAATTAATAAATAATTTTGTGAGCAAAAGTTAGCATTTAATAAGATTAACGTACTTACATTTGATGCTTTGAAAAAAACTGACTAATGCTGAAAGTTAAACTGCTGCTGGTGATGATGTTCACCGCGTCTGTGGCTATGTCACAGCAAAAAAATCCTACCGATACAATCCCTAAAAAAGATTCAGTTGGTGCGGAGGATATAAAAGAGAGTATTCTTGAAAATATCCCCACTGTTTCGCTTGATGACAACGACCTGGGTGATGCCGGCGCATCGCAAAGTATTTCGTCGCTGTTAACGGCCGGAAGGGATCCTTATTATTCGGCGGCTTCGTTCAATTTCAGTGCTGTTCGCTTTCGCATTCGCGGCTATGAAAATGATCTTTTCAGCACTTATATCAATGGCATCCCAATGGATAATCTTGATAATGGATTTACACCTTATGGTTTGTGGGGTGGGTTGAATGATGTATTCAGAAACCGTGACATCAATTGGGGTTTACGCAATACCACCTTCGCTTATGGTGAAATTGGCGGCAATACCAGTATTGATGCAAGAGCC
>PSMD01000001.1:61926-65335 GCA_040289925.1 Chitinophagaceae bacterium
CGTTCCCGGTACTTACTACAATGCCTGGGGTTATTTTGTTGGTATAGATAAACAGCTTAGCCAACGCCAACTGTTTTCTTTAACTGTGTTTGGTGCACCAACTGAAAATGGGAGACAAGGTGCATCTGTTCAGGAAATGTATGAACTGGCGGGCACAAATTATTACAATCCAAACTGGGGTTATCAAAATGGTAAAAAAAGAAATGCAAGCGTTGGTAAAACCAATCAGCCTGTTGCCATTCTTACCCATGATTTCCGGATTAATAACAAAACCAATCTTACCACTGCAATTGGATTTTCAACAGGTAACAGAAGTGTAACAGCATTGGATTGGTACAATGCAGCCGACCCAAGGCCTGATTATTATCGTTACCTACCCAGCTATACTTCAACCTGGTCAAGTGTTCCTGATTCTGCACAGGGCGCCATGTTGTACCAGGTGATGAAGAATGATATTAATTACCGCCAGATCAACTGGCAAAATCTTTACAACATTAACCGGGCAGCATGGGATACTATTCGGAATGCAAATGGCAGCGGAACCGATGTGGTTGGCCATCGTTCACATTATATTCTTGAAGAAAGAATCATTAACACAAAACGCTTTAATGCAAACTCAGTTTTAAATACAAGGTTTGGCGAGAATATTGACTTTACCGCCGGCGCATCTTACCAAATGCAAAACAACCATTATTATAAAGAAGTAGATGATTTGCTGGGCGGAGAGTTTTATGTAAACGTAAACCAGTTTGCTGAAAGAGATTTTCCTGTAAATAATACAGCCAATCAATACGACCTTGACAATCCCAATCGTATTTTACATGAAGGCGACAAATTTGGTTACAATTATAACATTAACGTAAGCAAAGTGGCTGGTTGGGCACAGGGAGTAATGAAGCTGGCAAAAGTGGATTTGTTTTTAGCAGGTACAGTTTCTTACACCAGTTTTTATCGCGAAGGTCACGTACGCAACGGCTTATTTCCAGATAATTCAAAAGGCAAAGGCAAGGATAACAGCTTTACCAATTATGGCAGTAAGGCTGGCATAACCTACAAGATCAATGGACGCAATTACATTTTTGCCAATGCAGGCTATAAAACAAGAGCTCCTTATTTTGAAAATGTTTTCATTTCTCCGCGTACCAATAATATTGAGCAAAATGATGTAAAGTGTGAAACCATTCAAACTGCAGAAGCTGGTTACATTATGAATGCGCCTCGATTAAAAATCCGCATCGGCGGTTATTATACAAGATTCCAGGATGGAATGGATGTGATGTCATTCTATCACGACGGGTATCAAAATTTCGTGAATTATGCAATTAGCGGAATTGACAAATTGCATTTTGGTGGAGAGTTTGGCATAGAAGCAAAGCTGACTTCTTCACTAACACTGAATGCTGCTGCAGCCATTGGGCGCTATTATTATGATAGCAAGCAAAACGCTGTGATTACTGTTGATAACAGTGCTTCCATTCTTGGCCAGCAAATTATTTATGCAGAAAATTTCCGTTTACCGTCAACGCCAATGGAAGCCTACAGTCTCGGTCTGAACTATCGTTCACCGAAATATTGGTTTGTAAGTCTTTCAGGAAATTATTTTGACGAATCCTATTTAAGCTTCAACCCCATTCGCAGAACCTGGGATGCATTGCAATATGCAGATCCAAAAAGCGACACATATCATAAGATATTTGACCAGACAAAATTTGATTCACAGTTTACACTTGATTTCTTTGGAGGTTATTCGTGGAAGCTGCCAAAAAGTTTTGAGATCAATAAAAAAGCAACCTTTCTTGTTTTTAATGTAGGTGTAAACAACATTTTAAATAATAAAAACATTGTTACCGGCGGGTATGAGCAATTGCGTTATGATGCGCAAACCTCCACTACAGACCAATTGAAAGTTGATAAGTTTCCTCCGAAGTTATTTTACGCTTATGGACTCAACTTTTTCTCAAGCGTTACATTAAGGTTTTAAAAAAGAAATTATGCAGATAATGAAAACTAAATCTTATTCCATCATAGTTGCAGCGTTGGCTCTTGTCATGCTTTCCTGCGATAAAGAACCGATTGGGCCTACTGGTCCGGACCCTGTTGGGCCTCCTGCACCGGGGCAGTATATAACTTTTGGTGAATTGAAAGCACTTTATCCCGGCAGCGGTGATTTTACAGTACCTGCGGGAACAAAAAAAGTGAGAGGCGTTGTAATTTCTAACAGCAGCAACGAAGCAGCCGGAAATTTTCGTTTGCAGGATGAAGCCGGCACCGGTTTGTATTTGTACACGGTTGTAGGCTCGCCGGTTTATCCTATGGGCAGTGTACTTGAAATTGATGCAGCCGCAGGCGGTGTGCTTACCTTGTGGAATGGCGACATTCAATTGAAAAACGTTCCGCAGGATAAAGTAAAAACGCTGGGAGGAACCATTACCGTTACCCCACGGGTGGCTACAGTTGCACAAATCATTGCCAACCGTGATGCATGGTCATCTACACTGGTAAAAATTAATAATGTAACCTCTATTACCCAGGCAACTTCAAATTCTACCGGTATTACTTATAATATTACCGATGCAACAGGAACGCTGTCTATGTTCGTCCGTAATGCCTCTGGTATTACAGTAAACACAGCCGGCACTTCAGTTACAGGTTATGTTTCTATTTATAATACAACAACGCAAATCGGCATCCGTACTGCTGCCGATATTCAATAATTCATTGAAAAGAGTTTTTAAATGAAAACGATTTACAACAATAAATTTTTAAAGTTAACTGCAGTTGTTGCTGCTGTTATGGTGGTAGGGTTATCCTGTAAAAAAACTTTTTCCGATCCACCACCTATTGGTGATCCAAACATTGTGGCCAACACCACCATTGCGGCATTAAAAGCAAGATATACAACTACAGGAACCATTGTGCCAATTACTGATGACGTGGTAATTGAAGGTATTGTGAGTTGCGATGACAGAAGTGGAAATTTTTATCAGCAAATAGCCATACAAGATGCAACAGGTGGAATCCTGCTTCGCCTTGCAGGAAATAATTTGTACAACAACTATCCTGTTGGGCGCAAAATTTTTGTGAAGTGTAAAGGACTTTACATGGGTGATTATGGAAGGATGATTCAGTTAGGCGGCGGTGTTGACAGCAGCAGAGGATTTAAAAATGTAACCCTGTTAGCTGTGAATTTGCAGGAGCAGCACATCATAAAAGGTGCATTGAACCAGCCATTGATTCCTAAAGTGGTAACCATATCACAACTATCTACAAACCTCCAGGATCCTTATGTAAATACATTGATCAAGCTGGAAAATATGGAATTTGCAAGCGGTGAGTTGGGTAAAAATTATGCTGACAATAACCAATCCGGTAACAGGCTATTGAAAACCTGCGGAAGCACTTCAACCAT
>PSMD01000001.1:65345-90755 GCA_040289925.1 Chitinophagaceae bacterium
CACACTTCGTACCAGTAACTACGCAAATTTTGCAACGATTCCGGTTTCACAGGGTAATGGAGATATTTTAGGTGTGTACAGTCTTTTTAATTCAACAAAACAGTTAACCATTCGTGATACTACTGATGTAAGATTTTATGGACCACGTTGCCCAACAGCAGCAGGGGGTGGTTCAATTGCACTTTCAACCTCACCATTAGTTTTCAATTTTGACAACCTGGGTACAAGCGGATTGCCTGCGGGTGTATATGTAAAGGAGCAGGCAACTGCACTTGACCTTGGCAATGAAGCAACAGTTTACAATGGCAATTTTAATTCGCCAACAGCCTGGAATCAAACCAGCCTTGGGTTTAAAAATTTTGCTTCTGCCACAGGTTTAACTTCAACAGCTTCTTCCACTACACAAAATGCATCAACCAACCGTGCATTGGGTGTAAGACAAACAAGCACTGTCCCCAGCGGTGGTGATCCGGGTTATGCCTTTGCATTTTTAATTGCCAACACAACAGGCAAAACAAATTTGCAGATGCAGTTCAACCTGCAATCGCTTGATGCGCCTGCCACACCGGGAAGAACGACAACCTGGAAAGTAGATTATGGCATCGGTAGAAATCCAACTGCATTTTCAACGATTACAACCAGCCCTGCTACTTTAACAACAAACAGCGGAACATTCAGTAACACGGTGGTAACCGTAAATTTTGGATCGACTTTAAATAACATTAATCAACCTATTTGGATAAGGATTGTCACGCTGAGTCCTACAACAGGTAGCGGTAACCGTCCTTCAACAGGAATTGATGATGTAAGATTTACATGGAATTAAAAATAAATAACGGTCCCGGCAGATCGGGGCCGTTTCAATTAACTCTTAGAATATCTGTTTATGAAAAAATTTTACTTTGTTGTTCTTTTGCTAATCGGCTTTCAAGGTTTTTCTCAATTAACCCCCGGCAATTTAGTAATATACAGAGTGGGTGATGGCACAGCTGCATTAACTTCAAATGCCACTGCTGTGTTTTTGGATGAATACACTACTACGGGAACTCTTGTACAATCTATTGCTTTACCAACAACAGTGAGTGGTTCTAACAAAAGAATAACAGCCAGCGGTACTGCAACTTCAGAAGGATTAATAACACGATCAACGGATGGGCAATTCATTTTTGTTACAGGTTATGATGCTGACCCTGGCTCTGCAAGCATTACTTCATCCACCAGCACTACAATTAATCGTGTAGTTGGTAAAATCAATATCAGCGGAACAGTTGACGCAACAACAGCACTAACAGATGCCGCTTCCGGAGGCAATCCCAGAAGTGTGGTTTCAACTAATGGAACCGATATTTGGATAACCGGTTCTACCGGTGGTATTCGTTATACAACCCTTGGAGCTACAACCTCTACCCAACTAAATACAACGGTAACAAACCTCCGCCAGGTAAACATTTTTAATTCCCAGCTGTATGTTTCAAGTTCTTCAGGTACTATTCGGTTAGGTACTGTGGGATCAGGCACACCTACAACATCCGGCCAGGTAATCACCAACCTTCCAGGTTTCCCAACATCTACAGGCAGTCCATACGGCTTTTTCTTTGCAGATCTTGATGCAGGTGTTGCAGGAGTAGATGTTGTTTATGTAGCAGATGATGGAACCAGCACAGGTTTTCAAAAATATTCATTGGTTGGGGGCAACTGGGTTTCTAATGGGAGTATCGCTGTTACAGGAAATAGCCTTCGCGGGTTAACTGCAACTGTCAGTGGTAATACAGTAACTCTTTATGGTACTAATGGTACCAGCCTTGTAAAATTAGTAGATGCCAGCGGATACAATGCTACTATTTCAGGTACGGTAACAACATTAGCAACAGCACCCGCCAATACGGCCTTCAGAGGGGTTACATTAACTCCGGTAGCTGCGGGGCCAACACCCACCCTCACTGCTACACCAACTACTCTTCCCGATTTTGGAAATGTAAATGTTGGCACTAACACAACTTCACAATCTTTTGTTTTATCGGGGGCAAACCTTACAGGTGCACCGGGTAATATTACCGTAACGGCACCATCAACAGATTTCCAGGTTTCAAATAATAACAGCACATGGGGCCCTACAACCACCATTGCTTATTCATCGGCAACTTTATCCAATACCAACGTATATGTAAGATTTACTCCGCAGTCTGCCGGCTTTAAATCCGGTAACGTAACCATCAGTGGTGGCGGTGCTTCATCTATAACTGTTGCAGTGAGTGGAACAGGTGTGGCAGCCCCGATACCCACCATCACTACTACACCATTGGCTCCGTTTGGAAATGTATGCATCAACACAACAGCCGGCCCCAATTCATTTACCATTAACGGCAGCGATCTTACAAATGCAAATATCACGGTAGGTCCATTGGCAGGTTATACTTTCTCAACAACTTCCGGTGGCACATATACAAACTCATTAACCTTAACACAACCGGGCGGAACGTACAGCCAGGTGATATACGTTAAGTTCACTCCAACAGCCGTTCAGTCTTACAATGGAAATATTCCGGTAAGTGGTGGGGGGGTTGCCTCAACGGTGAATGTGGCTGCATCGGGAGCAGGGATTAATACGGCCCCTGCTGTAACAACGGATGCAGCTTCATCCATAACCTATAACAGTGCAACGGCTGCCGGTTCTATTACTGCAACAGGTTGTTCTGCCGTTACAGCTTATGGCATTGAATACAGTACGACAAATAATTTTCCAACAGGTACAGGAACACAAGTGGCTTCAACTAATTTAAGCGGAGGAAATTTCACATCTAATTTGACTGGTCTTGCAGCCAGCACCGTTTATTATTACCGTGCTTATGCAACAAATAGCGGTGGCACAACTTACGGTGCACAGCAATCATTTACCACTGCGCCATTGCCCATTGCATTGTCAGCAACGCCACTTACTGCTTTTGGTGCTGTTTGTGTAAACAACACAGCAGGTCCAAATTCATTTGTTTTAAATGGTCAGTTTTTAACCACGGCAAATATTAATGTAGGACCGCTAACGGGGTATACATTTTCTACTACATCAAACGGTACTTATTCTGCGTCGCTCAGTTTAACACAGCCGGGCGGCACATACAGCCAAACCATTTATGTCAGGTTCACGCCAACGCTGGTACAGTCTTACAATGGAAATATTCCAATCAGTGGTGGTGGTGCACCGGCAATTACGGTGGCTGCAAGTGGCAGTGGAATTAATACACCGGCAACAGTTACTACAGGCAACTCATCTAATTTAACCAACCATAGTGTTACGCTGGCTGGCAGCATTGGCGCAACTGGTTGCTCAAATATTTCTGATTATGGTTTTGAAATAAGCGGTGTCAGAAATTTTGCAAACGGAACCGGAACAAAAGTTTCTTCCAGCAATTTGAGCGGAGGCAGCTTTAGCGTTAACCTCGATAATCTTGTTCAGGGTGCAAAGTATTATTACAAAGCTTATGCAACCAACCTTGGCGGTACCAGCTATGGAGCGATTGATTCCTTTACAGTGCTGAGCATTAAAAATGAATTTACCATTTACCCTGTGCCTGCAGCAAGAGGTCAGCAGGTGAGAATAACCATGAATAATTTACAGCCGGGTTATTATGGCCTTCAGATAATAAATGCCGAAGGCAGGCTGGTTCACCAGGTCAATTTGAATATTCAGAGCAATTTTATCA
The DNA here is from genome assembly GCA_040289925.1 of Chitinophagaceae bacterium. Classification (GTDB taxonomy): domain Bacteria; phylum Bacteroidota; class Bacteroidia; order Chitinophagales; family Chitinophagaceae; genus VBAU01. The sequence goes on from PSMD01000001.1 coordinate 69,044, forward strand.
ACCAGGTGGTCACCATTCCCGCAACATTGCAAAGAGGAATGTACCAGGTACAACTGGTGAGCTACAACAAAGTTGTGTCAAGAAGAAAGATATTTGTTTTGTAGAACGAGCTAATTGCTTAAATCAAAACCACTCGCACAGTCCAAGGAGTGGTTTTTTTATTTTGGCATTTACAGTTAAATATTTTAAACCGGAGAATAGTTGACGGTCGTAATTTTTTGCCTGATAAATCAGTAAATGGAAATGGAACAAGGAAAATGTCGCCTTTCTGCATCAATATTTTTCTTTAATATCAGCAACAGAATAAATTTCAGGATCATCATTCACAAAGCTAAGTGAATGGCCTTCTGTCTGCAATTTTTGTATTCCTTGTGCAGGCAGATCTCCTCGTACTTCGATAGAATAAATTCAGCAAAATCTGAAATCTCCTGAGCTTTTTCAAGTGGTAAGGCGTAAAGGGCCTGAACTGTTTTTTCAATGATGCTTTCTTTACTCATAACTGCACAAGTTAAAAAATCTATTCCTTAAATGTAAATGGCCTGGCTTGGCTAAATGTTCTCTTATATAGTTAATTAATCTGTGTCTTAATAACCTTCATCACCACCTGGCTGTTTTTTGTTTGTAAGTGGATAAAATAGGCCCCGGGTTTAAGAGTAATTATTGCTGGCTCAATCCTGCTGCCTGCCTGTAAATAGCGGTAGTAATTTTTATAAACAACCCTTCCATTCATATCAACCAGTTGTAGTTTCACATCCGTTAAACTTTTTGTTGTCTGCAAACAAATTTGGCTGCTGAAAGGATTTGGGAAAACTTTTATTCCCAATGCAGATGCGGTAACATCAGGCACAGAAGCAACAAATCCATTTAAAAAATATTGGGAGAAGACGGGCCAGTGATCAGAGGTGTTATTCGTTGTATAATTTGGAACCACGTTCGTAACATCCGTTCTTATCCATGCCGACACGGGCACAAACAAAGGCTCACATTCATTGGAGATAATGTGATTGTCTATGACGTTTGGAAAATTGATCATGGATGTTTGCCCGGCATTGGCCAGCGGCATTGTTATCGATTTCCAATGGTCAGAATCTGTTGAATCAACCACAATAGGATAGTAAGAGGATTCAGGTCCGGCGCCGGATGAAATTGTATGATTCAATGCATCATTGTAATCGCCGATGATCAATACAATTTTGTTTGAGAAATAAGTATCAAGAGTGTCTTTGAGCTCAGTGGCTGCATTAAATCTTTTCTGGTAATCACTTGCTGTGTTGCCTGATTTGCCGTGGATCATGATAAAGCTCATATTCTTTGTAACTCCGGCAATAGTCACATCGGCTGTAAGCAAATAAGGAAACCGACCACTGGCCCAATTGGTATAACCGGCAGGGCTGTTGCGGCCGAGCCCCCGAATAACAAGATTAGAAAACATGTCTTTCTTATAAATGAAAGCCAGCTTTTGCCCGGTTAACCAGGAGTTGCCTGTGCCTGTAGTGTTATTGCTGCAGTAGTCAGAAATTTTGAAACCATAGTTGGATCCAAGTGAGTCAACAACACGGCGAAACCGCATTGTATCCACTACTTCACAAAAACCCATCAGGTCAGCATCAATATAGCGGAGAATTTTTTTCACGTTGGCCTCTTGCAAATTCAAATCGGCCGGGCCGTTTGTTGCAGAACCAAACCATTCAATATTCCAGCTCAATACATCAAGAGCATTTGCACTTGCCTGGGAAAAAGATTTTTTTGATGAAAATATCATCAGAGCCAGTAAACCGCAATAAATTTTTTTCATTGATTCAAAGATAAATTAATTGTGGCTGGCACAGCCGGTTATTGCGTAATATTAGCTGTGGTTTGGGTGGAAGAATTGATTTCGCTCAGCCTGAGATCAAGCAATCGCAAATGTAATGATTTTTGACCATTCCATTCGTTCTCGTCAATCTTGCAAACAATATCTACGGGCTTATTCATTTGCAAAAGCGGAAGTTTATCAGCCATTCCAAATCCAATTCCTGATAAAATAGTATTTTCCTGCCTCACAGAAATTTTCAAATGCTCATTTTTCAAAATTTTTGAATAGCCACTGTTCATCACATTGCGAATGATAAAATGCGGCCGCAGATTTTCAGGGCCAAATGGTTCCATTTGGCAAAGAATTTTGTAAAATGGCCAGGTAATGTCTTTCAATCTTATTTCCGCGTCAATTACAATTTCAGGTATCAGCAGCTCAGGGTTAATGGTTGTAGAAACCACTTCTTCAAATTTGTTGCGGAAAGCTTCAACCTGGTCAGCTTTCATCGTCATGCCTGCCGCCGCAAAATGACCGCCGTAGCCAATCAGGTATTCCTTGCAGGCATGTATGGCTTCGTATAAATTAAAACCGGAAACACTTCTTGCACTGCCGGCAACATATTCTCCAGACTGTGTAAGCACTACAGTTGGGCGGTAATAGTGTTCAATTAATCGTGAGGCAACAATACCTACCACACCTTTATGCCAGTGCGGCTGGTAAACAACTGTTGATTTTCGGTTGGTAAGAATTTCATTGCCTTTAATATAGGCAAGTGCTTCATCAGTAATGGAGCTATCTGCTTCTTTTCGTTCACTGTTATCGGAATGAAGCATTTCAGCATAATGCAAAGCTTCCTCGTAAGCAGAGGCAACAAACATCTGCACGGCTTTTCGGGCATCATCCATTCTTCCTGCGGCATTTACTCTTGGTGCAATCATAAACACAAGGTTATTGATGTGCAGGGTTTGTTTCAATCCGCTTAAAAATGCCAGCGCTTTTATTCCGTTATTGGGATTTTCATTTGCTTTTTTCAATCCATAAAAAGCAAGCACCCTGTTCTCACCAGTCATGTGTACAATATCAGCTGCAATAGCGGTAGCCACTAAGTCAAGATATTCAAAAGTCATTTCCTCAGGCAGGTTCAGCTTTTGTGTAAGCGCAGAAATAAGTTTGAAGCCAACACCGCAACCGCACAATTCTTTGTAAGGGTAGTTGCAATCTTTTTGTTTAGGATTTAAGATGGCAACTGCAGGTGGCAATTGTGCATCGGGCAGGTGATGATCACAAACAATAAAATCAATCCCTGATTCTTTTGCATAGCTGATGAGTTCGACCGATTTTATGCCGCAATCAAGTGAAACAATAAGAGTGAATTTATTTTCTTTTGCAAAATCAATTCCTGCCTTGCTTACACCATATCCTTCGCGGTAACGATGCGGGATATAAAAATCAACATGGGCCGTAAGCTTTTTTAAAAACTGATACATACAGGCTACTGAAGTAGTGCCATCCACATCATAATCGCCAAACACCAAAATTTTTTCCTGTTGTTCAATGGCTTTCAAAATTCTGTCCACAGCTTTTTCCATGTCTTTCATCAGCCAGGGAGAATGGAGATCTGTTAATTGCGGGCGGTAAAAGTTTTTGGCTTCATCAAAAGAAAAAATATTTCGCTGTACAAGAATTTTACAAATAGCGGAATGAATCTTCAACTCCTTTTGTAGAGCAGCTACTTTTTCTTCATCAGCTTGCAATATTGTCCAGCGTTTTTGTACCAAGTAGTCAGCGTAATTATTGATTGAAACAAACTGTAAATATAACAGATGAATGACGGATTAAAGCCGTTTAAATATTAAGGGTTGCTACAATGTTAATTGATTGTAGAAAGTGAATATAAAAGCATGGTTTCTAACAATTCAACCAATCAATATTTCCGGTCAGTTACAAAAATCACCAGGTCTTCAAGTCCTTTGCGGTAAGGGTTATCGGGCATTTCACGCAGCACTTCAATGGCTTTGTTTTTAAACTCATGCATTTTTTCTGTTGCATATTGAATGCCGCCACACTCAACCACTTTATTTATCACAAATCTTACTTTGTCTTTGGCCGTGTTCTCGTTCTTGACGATATAAATAATTTTCCGGCGGGTTTCTTTATCAATATTGCTTAACGTATAAATGAGGGGCAGGGTTAATTTTTTCTCTTTGATGTCATTACCGGTGGGTTTGCCAACATTGTCGCTGCTATAGTCAAACAAGTCATCCTTAATCTGGAAAGCCATGCCGGTCAGTTCTCCAAATAACCGCATTTTTTCGGTTACATTTTTGTTATTTGTTGTTGTCCATGCCCCCGCTGCACAGGCTGAAGCAACCAGGGAAGCTGTTTTGTTGCGTATGATCTCGTAATAAATATCCTCTTTCAGGTTCAGGTTGCGGGCTTTTTCCAATTGCAGCAATTCACCTTCACTCATTTTTCTTACAGCATCGGAAAGAATGTGAAGCACCTGGTAATCATCATGGTCAAGCGAAAGCAACAGGCCTTTTGCCAGCAGGTAATCACCAATTAACACAGTAGCTTTGGCTTTCCATAATGCATAAACAGAAAAAAAACCTCTTCGCTCCATGGAGTCATCTACCACATCATCATGCAAAAGGGTAGCCGTATGCAATAATTCAACAAGAGAAGCTGCCCGGTAGGTTGATTCATTAATTTTTCCGCAAACACTGGCCGACAGAAAAACAAACATGGGGCGTAGCTGTTTGCCTTTGCGTTTTACAACATACCGCATGATTCGGTCCAGCAAAGGCGCCTGGCTTTTTACGGCATCTTTAAATTTTTGCTCAAAGATCTTCAGTTCATTTTCTATCAGGTCTGCAGGTAATTTCATAAACAATAGCTGGCAATTTACATATCAAAATTTTATTGCAGTGGTTAATTCTTGCCAGGCAAAATTCATCAAATGGCATTCTTAAATAACCAATTATAAAATTTGGTATTTACTCTTCAAGTTATATTTTTGCCAAAGATTAGGACATTGTTGTTTTTCAAAAATTATTAATTCTTAGTTATGCCAAGCAAAAAGTACTCACTGTTAGCAGGTGTATTGTGCCTGTTAATGTCTTCCGCATTTTCACAGGTTACAGTCAGGTCTTATGAAGATTCGTCTGTCATCCCAAGCAAAAGGATGCCACAGCACACTGAATTTTTAAATGGCACCTATAACTACCCTGCAAAGCCACGCAACCAATGGGAAATTGGTATTAAAGGTGGTTCATCTTCTGTTTCCGGCGACGTTCGTGCAAGGATCCCGACATTTGGTGGCGGTATCCACGTACGCAAAGCGTTAGGATATGTGTTTTCATTGAGATTGGAATATGATTATCTGACAGCAAAAGGTTTGAACTTCTCACCTTCCCAGGGCTATGTAAGAAATTATGTATTAGCACCCATTTATGCTTCAGCTAATAATGTTCCGGTTATCTTCTATAATTATAAAACAACCATTCAGGAATTAGGCCTCCATGGTGTGTTTACTATCAACAACATTCGTTTTCATAAGGCAAAAACCGGCTTGAACTTTTATGGTTTTGGGGGTATTGCTGGTATGATCTACAATACGAAATACAATGCACTGGATGCAAATAATCGCCCTTACAATTATTCAGCAATTTCGTCTGCGGATTATGAGCATAGAAAAGATGCATTGAAAGCTTTGAAAGGTCTTTTAGATGATAGCTATGAAACAACTGCCGAAAGAGATCCTTTGCAGCCAAAACTGTTTGGTAAGCCCTTCAAACCGGCTTTTGTTATCGGTGCTGGTATTCAGTTTAAATTATCGAACAGGTTTAACCTGGCTCTTGAAGACAAATTCACTTCCGTTAAGACTGATTTGTTAGATGGTCAGCAGTGGCAGGAAAATTTTAATAACAACCCCTCTACACCTGGTGCTGTTGCTCAAACCCGCGATTACGATTCTTATAATTTCTTTAGTGTAGGTTTGAATGTGAACCTTGGTTCAAAGGCTGTTGAGCCTTTGTGGTGGTTGAACCCCTTGGATTATGCTTACGCAGAAATTCGTCAGCCTAAGCGTATGATTCTTCCAAAACCAATATTGCCTGATGCTGATGGTGATGGTGTTACAGACCAGTTTGACCTTGAGCAAACTCCTGCTGGCTGCCCGGTTGATACACATGGTGTAAGCCGTGATACAGATGGTGACGGTGTACCTGATTGTAAGGATAAAGAACTGATTACTCCAACTTACTGCCAGCCTGTTGATGCTGATGGTGTTGGTAAGTGTCCATGTCCAGATTCCAACTGCTTCCCGAAAGTTGTTACTTCAGTTTGCGATGCCAAACTCGGCGCATTGCCAAGCGTAACCTTTAGCGAAAATTCAGTTGCATTAAGCAATGATGCGAAGAGCCTGTTGGCTAGTGTTGCTGCCCGCATGCGCAATAATCCTGAGTGTAAAGTGGTAGTTATTGGCTATTGTTCAAGCAATAAAAGACAACAACAGCGTAGCTGGGACAGAGTAAATACTGTTATCAATTACCTGGTAGAAAAAGAAGGTATTAGTGCAGACCGCTTTATCTTCCAGTATGGTCAGGAAGGTGGAGATTGCAATACAGTTGATCTGCGTGCCGCTGCAGAAGGTGAAGAAGGTCCTAATACAGTACCTGCACCACATCCTAATCTCAGAAAATCTAAGTAAGGATACTTTTTGCTGATAGATAAAAATCCAACCCTCCCATTTGGGAGGGTTTTTCTTTGTTTTTGGTTTATTAATGCTAACAACATCTAACCTGTAACAACTATCTTTAGAACAACCTTAACTGCTACGGCTTGGATGCTTGTATTTTTTATAACAGATTTGCTGGAATCTGTTAACTTTGCCCGCCCGTAAAGAACGCTGAAATGGCAGGGTTAAAATCTTAAACGTTCTACGGGGTTAGCCTTTTATGAGAATTTTCTTTACGTTATTGCTACTAGCATTATTGTCCGGTTGCGGAGGCATCAATAAAATCCTTAAAAGCAAGGACCCGGAATATAAACTTCGCATGGCTGAGAAATATTATGCTAAAAAGAAATGGAATTATGCCTACCAGCTTTATGAGGATGTAGTTCCATATTTTAAAACAGGGAAAGAGTTTGAAGACATTTATTATAAAATGGCTTACAGTACATTTTATCAGAAAGATTATTTGATTGCCGAGAATTTTTTCAAAACATATCTTGAACTATTTCCTAACAGTGCAAGAGCGGAGGAAATTGATTTCATGAGGGCTTATTCATATTTCAAGCAGTCGCCAAAGTATGAATTGGATCAAACCAACACCATTAAAGCCATGGGTTTGATGCAGGCTTTTATTAATACACATCCAGGATCGCCGAGAATTAAGGAAGCCAATGAAATTATTGACATTTGCCGCGGGAAGCTGGAAATGAAAGATTATAAAGCTGCGCAGCTTTATTATGATTTAAAAGAATACCGGGCAGCCGGCGTAGCGTTTGCTGAAGTACTGAACAATTACCTGGAATCTCCAAGGGCAGATGAATACAAACTGATGGTCATAAAATCGTACTATAAGTTTGCTGAAATGAGTGTAGAAGAAAAAAAGTTAGAGAGGTTTGAAAAAGTAATTGAAGAATACCACGATTTTACTGACAGGTTTCCGGACAGCAAGCTGATAAAAGACGCCGAACAATATTATAACTTATCACAGGAAAACATAAAACTCTTATCAAAATGAGCAGACTCAGACGCCAACTCGGATCGGGAACAGCCAACATAGTTGAAACCCGCAATCTGAATGATATAAAAGAAAAAACAGGCAATTTGTACGAATCTATTGTCATAATTGCTAAAAGAGCTAATCAAATCAACATCTCTTTAAAAGAAGAGTTGCATAACAAGTTAGAAGAATTTGCCAGCCATACTGATAGCCTGGAAGAAATTCATGAAAACAAAGAGCAAATTGAAATTTCAAAAGCTTACGAAAGGATGCCCAACCCGGCATTGCTGGCTACACAGGAGTTTTTAGAAGATAAGGTGTATTTCAGAAAAGGGGAAGATAACCTGTTTAGCTAATATTATTTCTCAGAGAATAAGTAAGCGATTTGCCCTTTGGCGATCGCTTTTATTTTTCAGGCAACCCACTTGTACCGGTAGGCATCCTTCTTCTATCGTTATCTATTTCTTATTTTGTGGCCATCATGTTTCAGGGCAAAAAAATATTATTGGGTATTACAGGCAGCATTGCGGCCTATAAATCTGTTCACCTTGTAAGATTACTGGTGAAGGCTGGGGCCGAAGTGAGAGTGATAATGACACCTTCATCCGGCGATTTTGTTTCCAGGCTTACTCTTTCTACTCTTTCCAAAAACCCGGTGCTGATTGATTTGTTTGATGAGGAATCCTGGGCTAATCATGTAATGCTGGGTCGCTGGGCCGATGTAATGGTGATTGCTCCGCTTAGTTGCAATACGCTGGCAAAAATGGCTCATGGCCTTTGTGATAATCTTTTGCTGGCAGTTTATCTTTCTGCTACCTGCCCGGTTGCTGTTGCCCCGGCTATGGATGAAGACATGTGGCATCATCCATCAACAAAAAAGAATATTCAACGATTAAAAAGCTTTGGCAATACAATTATTCCTGTTGAAAAAGGGGAGCTGGCCAGCGGCTTGGTTGGTGAAGGAAGAATGGCAGAGCCGGAAACAATAGTTTCATTTTTAGAAGAAAATTTTTTCTCAGAAAAAAAATTAGCGGGGAAAAAAGCATTTGTTACTGCAGGGCCAACATATGAACCCATTGACCCGGTAAGATTTATTGGTAACCGTTCAAGTGGTAAGATGGGTGTAGCCATTGCAAAAGAACTGCACCGCCGCGGCGCCGATGTTACTTTGATTCTTGGCCCTTCAAAACTTTCTGTTTCAGAAAATGGTATTCATGTAATAAAAGTAAATACGGCGGAAGAAATGCTGGCTGCATGCAACCGGGTGTTTGAAACTACAGATGTTGCGGTAATGGCAGCTGCTGTAGCAGATTTTACTCCTGCCACCGTCTCAAAACAAAAAATAAAAAAAACAGAAACAGGCCTGAATATTGAACTGAAAAAAACAGAAGATATTCTTTCTTTACTTGGAAAAAGAAAAAAAGAGAACCAGGTACTGGTTGGTTTTGCCCTGGAAACAGAGAATGAAAAGGAGCAGGCCATTAAAAAGTTAAAGAATAAAAATGCCGATCTTATCGTGCTAAATTCGCTGAATGATGCCGGTGCCGGCTTTGATACTGATACCAATAAGATTACTATTTTCGAAAAAGGCGGTGGTGAAACAAACTATCAAACTAAATCCAAAGAAAAAGTTGCCAAAGACATTGTGGATGCTATAATCCGTTTACATTATGCTTAAAAAAATATTCATCCTGTCTGTTTTATCAGCTTTTATTTCTACGGCAAACAGCCAGGAAATACAGGCACGTCTCTCTGTACTTTCTAATAAAATCAGTACGCAAGTTGATAAAAAAGTTTTTCAAACCATGCAAACGGCGTTGTCTAACTTCATCAACAACCGTAAATGGACTACTGATGCCTTTCAGGCGAATGAAAAAATAAATTGCAGTTTTTTAATTACACTTGATAAAGACCTTGGCGATAACGTTTATAAAGCCACGTTAACTGTGCAAGCGGCCCGGCCGGTTTACAACACTACTTATGAATCGCCACTCGTAAATTTTCAGGACGGCGATTTTGTTTTTCGCTACCGCGAATTTCAACCGATTGAATTTAATGAAAACCGCATTCAGGGTACTGATGCTTTATCGGCCAATTTAACTGCTACGCTGGCTTATTATATCTATATTATTTTAGGAATGGATTACGATTCCTATGCATTACATGGGGGTGATGATTATTTTCAAAAAGCCTGGAACATTGTCAACAATGCACCGGAGGGCCGAGATATATCAGGCTGGAAACAGTTTGATGGTTTGCGTAATCGTTATTTTTTAGCAGAGAATGCCAATAACAGCCGATTTACTATTTTCCACGATGCTGTGCATGCTTATTATCGCACAGGGCTGGATGTGTTTTATGATAATGAAGATGAAGCAAGAACAGGAATATTGAATTGCCTGAATTATTTGAATACGATGAACACCGAAAACCCCAACTCTATGCTTTTACAATTTTTTTTCCAGGGCAAAAGCACTGAGCTGGTACGCATCTTCAGCAAAGCTTCGGCAGATATTAAGCGGAGAGCTAAAGATCTGCTGGTCAAACTGGACGTGACAAACATCAATGCATACAAGGATTTAAAATGAAATCGGCTGTGGTTAGTTTAATTTTTTTATTGGTTATTTCCTGTGGTAAAGAAAAAAATCAGCAGGTTTTACCTCCACAAAAAATGAAAGATGTTTTGTGGGATTTAGTGAGAGCTGATTTTTATGTATCGGATTTTATTATGCACGACAGTTTAAAAAACAAAAAACACGAAAGCCAGGAGCTGTATAATGAAGTTTTCCGCATTCATCATATAACCAAAGAACAGGTAAAATCAAGCATCATATATTACCAATCTCACCCCGAAGAATTTAAACCTATCCTCGATTCTTTGGCTGTAAAATCAACAGAGCCTGTTCGTTTTTGGATAAGAGATTCAACAAATATGCGCAAGAGTGTGGATACTGTTATACAATAAACAACTTCCCATAATTTTACTGCATAAATACAAGTATGAATAAGGTTGTAAAAAATGCTGAAGAAGCAATTCGTGATATTCAGGATGGAGCTGTGTTAATGCTCGGAGGTTTTGGTCTCTGCGGGATACCGGAAAACTGCATTGCAGCCCTGGTAAAAAAAGGGGTAAAGGATTTAACCTGTATTTCAAACAACGCTGGCGTTGACGATTTCGGAATTGGATTAATGCTGCAGAAAAGGCAGGTAAAAAAAATGATTTCCTCTTACGTGGGAGAAAATGCAGAATTTGAAAGACAATTACTTTCCGGAGAGATCGAAGTAGAGCTAATACCACAAGGTACACTGGCAACACGATGCCTGGCAGCCGGCTATGGCATGCCTGCAATTTTTACTCCTGCCGGTGCGGGTACAGAAGTAGCAATTGGTAAAGAGGTAAGAAATTTCAATGGCAAAGATTATTTGATGGAGTATGCATTTGAAGCTGATTTTGCCATTGTAAAAGCCTGGAAAGGAGATGTGCTGGGTAATTTGATTTATAAGGAAACCGCCAGGAATTTTAATCCGGTAATGGCAATGGCAGGAAAAATTACAATTGCGGAAGTAGAAGAATTAGTACCCGCCGGAGAACTGGATCCCAATTTTATACATACCCCGGGCATCTATGTTCATCGAATATTTCAGGGAGTGAATTATAAGAAGATGATCGAACAAAGAACTGTTAGAAAAAAAGTTTAAACCGTTAATGCAAACAACAATGGCTCTTACTAAAGAACAAATAGCACAAAGAATAGCCAGAGAATTAAAAGATGGATATTACGTTAACCTCGGCATTGGTATTCCCACTTTAGTGGCTAATTATATTCCGGAAGGCATCAACGTTATATTACAAAGCGAAAATGGGCTGCTTGGGATCGGGCCATTTCCTTATGAAGGTGAAGAGGATCCGGATCTTATTAATGCAGGTAAGCAGACTATTACCACAACGCCAGGCTCTGCCTTTTTTGATTCAGCGATGAGTTTTGGAATGATCAGAGCCGGTAAGGTTGACCTAACGGTTTTAGGTGCGATGGAGGTAAGTGAAAAAGGAGATATAGCAAATTGGAAGATTCCGGGCAAGATGGTGAAAGGAATGGGAGGGGCTATGGACCTTGTGGCCTCTGCAAAAAATATAATTGTAGCCATGATGCACACCAATCCCAAAGGCGAGTCTAAATTGTTGCCTGAGTGCACATTGCCATTGACCGGTAAGCAATGTGTCAAAAAAATTGTATCTGACCTGGCTGTACTTGATGTAACTGAAAAAGGTTTTCGGTTGCTGGAAAGAGCACCTGGTGTTTCGGTTGATGAAATCAAATCAAAAACTGCCGGGAAACTGATTGTTAGTGGAGAAATTCCTGAAATGAAATTCTGATATCATTCGATCAGGTTATTCTTTACAGCAAAAAAAACAAGGCCTGCTGTATTTTTACTTCCAAATCTTTCCATTAACCTGTCTTTAATAGCCTCTACAGTTCGTGGGCTGATCTCCATTTTTTTTGCGATCTCCTGTGCAGTAAATTCCATACAGATATAACGCAGAACATCTTTTTCTTTGTCAGTAAGCGTTATTTCGCTGTTTAAGGATGGGACCACTTTTTGCCTTGCGTGAGAACGTTTCAGTAAAATACGGTTCACAAAATTGTTGAGGTAATATCCTTTTTCATGTACATCGATTATGGCCTTTCGGATTTCCATTGGCTCTGCATTTTTCAACAGGTATCCGTTGGCACCATTTTCCATCAGGTGATAAACGAACCGTTCATCTTCATACATACTTAAAACGATGACGTAAATGTGCGGGTATAGCTTACTAACGGTTTTTGTTGTTTCAATGCCATCTTTTCCCGGCATCCTTAAGTCCATCAGGATAACATCAGGCTGAGCGTCTGGAATTTCTTCCAATAGCTGGTCACCATTATCTGCTTCTAAAACGAATTTTATGTTAGTGTATGGGCGCAGGGATAGAATAACGCCCTTGCGAAAGATTTTATGATCATCGGCTATAGCAACTTTAATGATTCCCATAGTTATCAGATGCCTGTAAAATTAGCACTTTACTTGTCCTCATAGGGATCATCTACCGGTAATTCAAGAGTAATTTTATAATAGGTTTGAGAAATATCTTTTTCAAAATTGATGTTACCCTGGATGACTCTGGAGCGGCTACTAATATTTTTTAAGCCAAGGCCAATATTGCTTTTATTAAGCTTTTCAAAATCTGCCTGTACAATTCCACGACCGTCATGATGAATGCGCAAATAAAATCTATCACCATGAGTGTTTTGGGTTAAATGAATAAAGCTTGAGTTACTGTGCTTTAAAATGTTATTCACCAGCTCCTGCACAATTCTAAAAACAATCAGTTCTTTTTCCGGCTTCAGCCTTTCTTTATAATCATGAAAACGGCTGCTGGCATTAATAGTTCCTGAGCCGCTTATTTTTTGAAAAAGATCATTAATTGCTGATTCCAGTCCAAAATTTTTCAAGGTTGGCGGCATCAGGCTATGGCTAATATTACGAATTAGCTGGATGGTATCATCAATTATCTGCCTCGCCTGAAAAATAGATTGAAGTTGAGTGGCTTTGTCCTGATTAACCAGGTTTTCATTTAAATAAAGGCGTGCAGTCGCTAACAGAGGACCAGCATCATCGTGCAAATCGGCGGCGAGTCTTTGTCTTTCTTCTTCCTGCAAGCGAATGGAGGCGTTTAACATCATTTTCTGCTGTTCAATTTCCATTTGCTGCAGTCGCTGCTGATACCGAATTACTTTCCGCTGGTGAAAAATAATAAACAGGATAAGGCCAATCACAAGCACCAGCATGCCCAGCGTACCTAAGAATAGAACGATGGAGACATTTGAATTGGGTGTGGCTTGTAAAAAGAACATATTTTAAGGTTAGTAATCTAGATTTGATATCACACGGGTTCTGCTTGTTGAATTCTTCTGCCGTAAAAAAATGATAGCAGAAATTGCAAAAAAAATGTTTTTAATCGTATCGAAAATATAGCTTATAAACCAATACTTGCTAAAATCTTGTCCGAGGTTATTTGACAGTATATAAATAAAGAAGGATCCCGCCAGGTACAAGACCAAACCAATGGCGGTCCAGAAAAAATAATTATTGTAAATAGCCAGGGTCGTTAAATTCTTCAATTGTTCGTGGAAGAAATAAAAACAAAAAATGATTATTAGGATTGATTCTATTGCAATTGGAATCGCATCAATTGGTTTTCGAATTTTATAACTTAAGAAATAAAAAATCTGGAAGCCAAAAAAGGCTAACGAAAGAATGAGCATCAGCACCTTAAAGTTTTTGCTCGAAATATTCTGCCAGATGATCAACAGGAAAAATAGGTATTCAATGAAAGTGTAGGCTGAATAATAAATTTTCAGGCCCATACTGTCTTGGGGTAAGATCGGGTCCAGTATCAAAATCAAAAAAAAGCAAATGCTATAAGTGAAAATGATTACGAATGTCGGTTCATTCGTAAATTTTTTGAAACGATAAAAAAACAGTAGCGGGAATAATAAGAAGCTATAATTGAGGATATTAAAAAAAAGGCTTTCGATAGTTGGGATTTTTCCCAAATATAGAAAACCTTTTTGGTAAATTAATACTTGTAAGTTTTAATTTACTCTTCAGTCCAAATCCAATCCCATGAACCGGGAGGGGGACATCTGCGGTAAATTCTTTTCATAATTAGTTTCTCTCATTTTAAAGTTTGGTAGCAATATCGCAGGATAAAAATTGCTACCAACCACTCCGATTTCAATAGGCAATTCCATTTATTACACACTTAAAAATGGCTAAAACTCAACACAGACAAGCGTTCCATAGAATATTACCAAGTGAATATCCTCTTAAAATTTAGGTATTTTACGAGTTAATTTTAGTAATTTTACTATCGTAAAAATAATTAAAAAACCCAGGAAATTTTACGATTCCCGGGTTTATCAACAGATGTGAATAAAACTGAATTATTTTATCCTAACGCATAGGTTTTTAAAGAAGTTGATTGACATTGGATTTTCTTTTTTGGTTTTCAAAGGATGTCAAAACATATTCTTATGGACGGTTTTCGGTTTTATCCGCTATTGGTGCGGACGTAAGGACATTGGATACGAGATCCCTGGCCAATCAACTTATAACAAAAGTAATTTAGCATTCAGGTAGATACAATAGCAACTATGCTTGATTTTCCTTTTCACTTATTACGGGCGTAATAGTATGTTTTCAAGAATATTCTTAGTAATATTACGCTCGGGAATTCGCATTATCACGTTAGGCATCTTGTTAACAATGAAAATAAGTTTTTGAATTCCCCATATATAAAAAAACTATTTTCGCTTTATTCTCAACCTATTAAAAGCAACTGAAAAACCACTATGACTGCCCAGCAAATTCGAGTTGCCATTGCCGACGACCACAAGATCTTTCGTGACGGTATTAAAATGGCTCTTAAAGACAAAGAATACCTGAAAATTTTATGGGAAGCTGAAGACGGGAAAGACCTGATGCATAAACTTCAATTGAAGCAGCCTGATGTATTATTGATGGATATTCGTATGCCTGAGGTTGATGGTATTAATGCCATCGGGCTAATTAGAAAAGAATACGAGGAGATCAAGATCATTGTACTAACTATGTATGACGACCAGGAAATGATTACGAAGATGATGGAAATGGGAGCTAATGCTTATTTGACAAAAACAACTGATCCCGAAGAAATTTATCAGGCCATTATCACCTGCATGAAGGACGATTTTTATTTTAATGACCTGGTAAATAAAGCCGTTCTATTAAAACTGCAACATAAAAAAACCATCCGGCAATTTTATCCTAACCCTATTAAATTTTCAGAAAAAGAAATAAAGATTTTAAAGCTCATTGCTGACGATAAAACAACCGAAGAAATCTCCAAAGAAGTTTTTTTAAGTCCGAGAACAATTGAAACCATCCGGCAGAATATGAAACAAAAAGTAGGAGCGAAAACAATTGCAGGCTTGGTAATGTATGCAATGCGAAATAAAATTCTTGAATAAAACAGCCTTTCCTGATGTCATCATCTAACATCAACAGCGTTTATTTTGATGGGCAATACAAAGAAATCTGGCGCAGCATTATTCCCGAAGCACTAACAAAAGCTGAAACAGAATATTTGATACAAGAAGTGGCCCTTGTTCCTGGAAAATCAGTTTTAGATTTAATGTGTGGCTATGGCCGTAATGCAATTGCATTGGCTGAATATGGCATTCATGTAACGGCAGTAGATAATCTTGACGCATACATTAACGAGATTAAGGAAGTTGCTACAGAAAAAAAATTATCCTTGGAGGCAATGCAGGCTGACGTATTAGAGTATCAGCCTGAGCGGACATATGATCTTGTTATTTGCCTGGGAAATAATCTCAATTTTTTTATGCAGGCAGAATTAAGCAAGCTGTTTGAAAAAATTTCACAAGCATTGCAGCCCGCAGGAAAATTCATTTTCAGCACATGGTCAATAACAGAAATTGCAATAAAAGAATTCCAGGAAAAAACCTGGAACTATGTAGGAGAAAAAAAATTTTTACACGAAGCAAAGTTTTACTGGAATCCTGCACGTATTGAGTTCACCAGCCATTTTATTAATACAGATGGCAGCACAGAAATAAAAAAAGGGATTGATTACCTGTACAGCATTAATGAGCTTATCAACCTTTTAAGCCAGAAAAATTTATCAGTAAAAGAAATTTACAGCATACCCGGTAAAAAGAAATTTACCATTGGAGAACCAAGAGCTTATTTTGTTGTTGAGAAACTTTAGCGATATAAATTTTAAAAACGAGAAGAGGGGAAAAGAAAGTTGGTGCGGATTTATTTCGCCAGCTTTTCAAAGGATTGGAATAAAAAACTTTCTGGACGGTTCCCGACTTTAGCGGGTAGGACATTGGACGTTAAAAACTGGGACGAGTTATCCTGTCAACCAACTTTCATTACAAAACTAAGAGTTGTGGTTGCCCAGCACAAGTGTACAATTAACCGTTTTTTATAATACAGTTTTTACTGAATAACTCGTAAAATTTCTAATTGCTCATTCGTAGCATTTCGTTTTTCCAATTGTAACAGGTACTTTCCACAGTAAATAAATCACGTAGTAATACTATAGAATATTCAGCAGGAATTTTTCAATTTGCATTCGCAAAAGCAGCAATAAATATCATTGCTCAGCGTTTAATCTACTAATCGTAATTAAAATATCCATGAAGAATCTCGACTCCAACACCGTAATCAAAGTCGCTATTGCCGATGACCATGCTTTATTCCGTGCCGGCATAAAAACTTCGCTTTCTACAAGAAAAGATATTCAAATGGTGGCCGAAGCAGAAAATGGCATGCAACTGCTTAACCTGCTAAAGCATATTCAGCCTGATGTGGTACTGCTGGATATTACCATGCCCATTATGGATGGACTGGCAACTTTACCAGAGATAAAAAGATTATACCCCAACGTAAAAGTAATTATGCTCTCTATGCATAATGATCACTCGATGATCAGCCGCATGATGGAAATTGGGGCGAATTCTTATCTGACAAAAGAATCTGACTCAGAAACCATTTACCAGGCTATTAAAACCTGTTACCAGCAGGAGTTTTTCTTTAATGATTTAACAAATAAAGCCCTGTTAAATGGCCTGCGTACCAAGCGTACGGTTGAATCATCAACGCCGCATGAAGTGCAGCTGACTGAAAAGGAAATAACCATTCTGCGCCTGATGTGCGAAGAAAAAAGCACAAAGGAAATTGCAGATATCGTTGACCTCAGCCCCCGTACCGTGGAAGCCATCCGTGATAAATTAAAAACCAAAACCGGTACAAAATCTATGGCTGGGCTTGTGATGTACGCAGTTAAAGCCGGATTGGTTGAACAAACCCATTAGTCTTTTTTCGGTAGCTATATTGTAACTGCCGCTCTGAAAAGGGCGGCTTTTTTATTGCTGCGCACTGCTTATTTTTAGCCAATGTCTTTTGTAATAAGCAACGGAAAAATTTTTGGTGAGAAGGATGCAGTAATGTTGTCGTCAAACTCAGCTTATCAATCCGGGTTTGGGTTATTTGAAACGATGAAATACCGGACCGGAGAACTTCTTTTAAAAGAATTGCATTTTGAGAGATTGCTCGAAGGGTTAAAAATCTTAAATATAGCCCCCCCGCCAGATTTTACTGCTGCAAATATTGAAGAACAAGTAATAAAACTGACAACCGAAAACGATTGCAAAGACAAAGCAAGAATCAGATTAACCGCCTCTTTACAAAATAAAAAGTTTCATTACCTGGTGCAGGCTTTTCCGCTGCAGGAAATCACTGCCAGTGGGTTATCAATCGGTGTTTTTGAAAAAGGCAAAAAAACAGTTGATCATTTCTCTAATCTTAAAACATGTAGTCGTTTGTTGTACATACTGGCAGGGGATTTTGCTAAAGAAAATAACTGGGATGATTGCCTTATTTTAAACCAGCACGACAGGATTTGTGAATCAACCATCGCAAATATTTTTTGGGTAAAGAATGAAGTTGTTTTTACACCTCCACTTTCAGAAGGCCCCGTTGCGGGGGTGATGAGAAAATTTATTTTGCAAAAAATAAAAGAAATAAACTTTTTTGTTCAGGAAAAAGAATGCACACTGAATGACCTTATTACGGCCGATGAAATTTTTCTCACCAATGTCATTCGTGGTATTCAGGCCATCAAACATTTTAACAGTACAACTTACGGAAGCCGCGTCATTGCAGAAATTCGATCAGCCATTCAGTATTAATCATCAAATCGTGGGTTAACAAAATTGTTCAGTTTTGAGCCAAAGCGGTATTGCAATCCAAAAAAACTAAAGATGTTATATCCAGAGGCAATTTGCCTTCTTCTGGTTAATACTTCCTGTGGTGTTGCTCCGCCTTTAGGCAAATAAATTTGATCTCGTGTTAGTTCTGCATATGTAAAAATGTTAAACGAAAGGCCACCTGTAATACGAATATCCAATCCGCAATTCATGCCAAGATTAAAATATTTCCAGTTCGAAAAGAAATTGTGGTATTTAATGCCAACCGAACCATTCCCCCATTTTTGGTTAAAAGAAATTTTGCTCTGTAAGCCGTGACCAAAAAGCGTTTCCCTGGTTTTATTAAAAAGGGTAGTATCAAAATAATTATTCTTACGAACATCAAGCAAATGGGCTATGGTAAAATATTTTGTGTTTACATCTTTGTAAGGGTAAATGTTATATTCAACGCCGGTAGTCAGTTCCGTCCTGAGTTTGTTATTGGAGAATGTATTTCTCGATAATTCTGTTTGATAACCCCACGACCAATGCTGGCTTATACTTTTGATGAGGTAATGTTCAAAGCTGTAGCTATTGTTTTTAATTGTTAGCTTTTCTTCTCCTCCGTTTCCATCATCAAATGTGTATACGGATTTATTTTTCCCGGCCCCCTGAAACATTTGTATAATAGTTTTGATCTTTATATACTTCACCCATGTTTAAATTTCCATTTAAACTTATACGAAACACCCAGTAATTCCAGGAATCTTTTGTTTGAGCGTTTAGATTGGTTGTAGCTCCCGTTTTATTTTGTTTCATGCTTATTTCAATTTCTTTGGCTGCATCGGTTTTCAAAATAAAAGGCAATAACCCCATCTTTAGATTTTTCAATAGTAAATTCCTGCTTTCAAACTCGGTAGCATTGGCATCTACATTAAAACGAATGGTGTCTGGTTGTGATATAAATTTATTCTGCCCGAATAAAATCAGCTGGTATTGCCTGCCGCCGCCCCCCCGTTCTCTGGTCAGTAATAAGTACATGTACATCTGATGCCTGTTGGTCAAGCATAAAATCTACTACTGTAATTTCTGTTTTAATGAAATTCATATCACACCAGGTGCTGGTGCAATCAATATATACTTTCAATTTGCCTGGTTGGGAATTTGACTGGGCCGATACAGAAATTTTAAAAATCAAAAAGACAAGAATGAAACTGAGTTTTCTCATATGAGTTTAATTATGGTAGTTGCAAAGAACGTTCGAAATATTTAAAGTCCTGTTATCCTTTTACAAGAGGAAAAGATTATTTGACGCAATGCTGTGCTGCCCGTTCATTTGGCTGTAAACAGTAAACAGCGTTGCAATAGCTTGGCGGCCTTCTTCACCTAAGTTTAAAGAATAATTGTTTACATACAGCTCAATATGTTGCCGCATCACTTCTTCACTCATTTCCTGTGAATGTTGTTTAATATACTCCGGTATAAAAGGATAATTGGAGAAAGCAAACTCAATGCTCTGCCTGATGAGTTGATCAACTTGCCAGGCAACAGGGATAGGAATATGGCGCCTTATAGCAATACCTCCCAATGGAATAGGGATGTTCATTTTCTCTTCCCAATATTCTCCCAGGTCCAAAACTTTTTTCAGCCCTTTTTGCTGATAAGTAAAACGGCTTTCATGAATGATCAGCCCCAAATCAACTTTTTTATTCAAAACAGCATTCTCAATTTCAGAAAATAGCATGGGATTTTTTTTCCTGGCTTCCGGCAAAGCAAAGCCCAGCAATAAATTGGCTGTGGTATTAACTCCAGGAATGGCAATGGTACAATCTTTTATTTCACTAATTTTCTTTTCATCTTTTGAAATAAGCAACGGCCCCACGCCTCTGCCTAATGCAGACCCTGAATCGAGCAAAACATAATTGGTAAGCGATTTAAAAAAAGCCGGGAAGCTTAGCTTGGTAATGTCAAGCTTACCGTGCAAAGCCCATTCGTTTAACGTTTCTACATCCTCTAAAAAAATATCAAATTCAAAACCTGCGGTGTCTATTTTTTTGTTCATCAGGGCATCAAAAATGAATGTGTCGTTCGGACAGGGAGAAAAACCAATTTTCAATTTCACAATAACGGGTTTACTTCTTCAAAAGATTAAAAAGGGTTAGTAATTCTTCATTCAGGTTTGTGATAGCTTCTTTCATTTTCCAATTTTTCTTATTCCGTTCACCAATATAATTTGAAACACTTCTTAATTGTATAAAAGGAATGTTTTCGTTTAAACAAACATAATGCAATGCGGCGCCTTCCAGGGTTTCAATTACCGGTTTGTATTTTTTTTGGCAGTAATCAATCATTTTCTTTGAAGTGCTCACCTGGTTTACAGTTACGGCTGTAACTTTTTTCAGCTTCAGCTTTTTAAATTCATCACTCTTGTTCACCAGCCAGCCATTTGTAAACGGCCACCGGTTTTTTTTCTCCAGCTTTAAATCAAAAACAGACAATAGCTTGTTGTTTTCTTCTGCACCTAAATCAGCTACTGTATCTTTTTTTACAATTACTACAGTTGCCGGAGGTAATGTTTTTTCAAACGATCCGGCAACACCAGCCTGCACAACCAACCCTGGTTTTTTTAAGTGTATCAGCTTCAGCAAATGATAGGTCGTGTTCATCAATCCAACTCCCGTTATGAATACATCGGTTTGAAAAAAATCGTTGCTTTTTCTGTAGTAGTTAAGAAAAGGCTTGATTTCATTGGCAGTGGATGAAATGAGCAGGGTATTCATATTAGTACTGTCAAAGGTATGAAGCGGCAAACAAGTTTGGTTTACATTTGCCCTTTCAAATAATATTCAATCGATTATTGGATTGAGACTATGGTTTACCTGACAAGAATTGAACATTTTAATGCTGCTCATAAGCTATTTAATCCTGCATGGAGCCGTGAAAAAAACGAGGAAGTGTTTGGCAAATGCGCCAATGAAAACTGGCACGGCCACAATTATGAATTGTATGTAACTATTAAAGGTGAACCAAATGACGGAACAGGTTTTTTATTTGATGCAAAAAAATTAAGTACCCTGGTTAAGGAATTTGTAATAGAAAAGCTGGATCACAAAAACCTGAATGTGGATGTTGATTTTATGAAAGGGAAATTGTGCAGCAGCGAAAACCTGGCTATTGCAATCTGGCAGCAATTGCAACCACATTTGCCGGCCGGCGTGCAATTGCATTGCATTAAGCTGTTTGAAACACCAAGAATTTATGTAGAGTATTTTGGGGAGTGATTCAACAAATCCGGCTTCAATTTTTTTTATAATCTGCAGTCAGCGTTAAATTTAATATCATGAAAAAAGTAGCGGTTTACCGGAAAGAACATTTTAATGCTGCCC
>PSMD01000001.1:90765-92910 GCA_040289925.1 Chitinophagaceae bacterium
TTGTTTTTGCCGGAGTGGGATGATGCCACCAATGAAAAAGTTTTTGGTAAATGTGCCCTGCCTCATTATCATGGCCATAATTATGAAATGGAGGTAAAGGTGGTGGGGGAGCCCGATGAAAGAACCGGTTTTGTGATTGACTTAAAAGTATTGAGCGATTTGATTCAAGAACATATTTTGCAGCGATTTGATCACAAAAACTTGAATCTGGATACTGCCGAATTCAAAAACCTGAACCCAACAGCTGAAAATATTGTAATGGTGATATACAATTTGCTTCGGCCGCATATTGACCCCAAATTTGATTTACAGCTCCGGCTTTATGAAACGCCAAGGAACTTTGTAGAATACCCTGTTTAAAAATGTTTAACCAGTAACAAGAAACCAATACAGCATGGCATATAAAAAAACAGAACATTTTGACGAGCAGGTAACTCATGACCTCATTAAAAATTACAGGGAAGTACTTTCACTAATTGGTGAAGATGCTAACCGTGAGGGTTTACTAAAAACTCCCGAAAGGCTGGCAAAAGCCATGCAGTATTTAACACAAGGCTATAACCTGGATGCACATGCCATTTTGAATTCTGCAAAATTTCATGAAGAGATCAGCGAAATGGTAATTGTAAAAGATATTGAAGTGTACAGTATGTGCGAACATCACATGCTTCCGTTTTTTGGCAAGGCACATATTGCCTACATACCTAACGGCTGGATAACCGGCCTGAGTAAGCTGGCAAGAGTAGTGGATGTATATGCAAGACGCCTGCAGGTGCAGGAAAGACTGACGACTGAAATTCTTGGTGCCATCAAAAACACGCTGAACCCATTGGGAGTTGCCGTTGTTATTGAAGCCCAGCATTTGTGTATGATGATGCGGGGAGTGCAAAAGCAAAATTCAATTACCACCACTTCTGCATTTGATGGAGAGTTTATGAAAAATGCCACCCGCAGTGAGTTTCTGAAGCTGATCAAGAATGGCGGATCTTAAAACCTTAACTAACAAAACCCGGTCATGCAAATTCCCTGATCATCACAGGTAAAATCAGGCATTCTGATAACGATAGCTTTAGTGACAAACCAATCTGTTATTTATTAAGCCATTTAACCTTTAGCCGCCACAAGAATTTTTTTAGATAAACTCTTTGTGACATTTTTGTCCCCCTAAAATTTTTTAAGATGAAGCATGCTTATGTATTTCCCGGGCAGGGATCACAATTCCCCGGCATGGGATTAGAACGTTACGAGAATAGTGCTTTTGCAAAAAAATTATTTGAACAAGCCAATGAGCTACTTGGCTTTCGCATTTCTGATATTATGTTTCGGGGAACTGAGGAAGATTTGAAGCAGACAAAAGTTACACAGCCAGCCGTTTTTCTACATTCTATAATCGCCTATAAAACCATTGACCCTTCTACAAATTCAGGAGCGAAGCCTGATATGGTAGCCGGTCATTCGCTTGGCGAGTTTTCTGCCCTGGTTGCAAATGGTACTTTGAGTTTTGAAGATGCATTGAATCTTGTTTCTATTCGTGCACAGGCTATGCAAAAAGCCTGTGAGTTAAATCCATCAACAATGGCCGCCGTGCTTGCACTGGCTGATGAAAAAGTGGAAAGCATTTGTAATGATGTACAAAAAGAAACAGGTGAAGTAGTTGTTGCCGCCAATTATAACTGCCCCGGTCAATTGGTAATTAGCGGATCATTAAAAGGGGTGGAGATTGCCTGCGAAAGATTAAAAGCTGCCGGTGCAAAAAGAGCTATGATACTTCCTGTGGGCGGTGCTTTTCATTCTCCATTAATGGAACCTGCAAGACGACAATTGCAGGCAGCCATTGAGTCAACAAGATTTCATACTCCTGTTTGTCCCCTCTATCAAAATGTAACGGCAAAAGCAGTGATGGATGGAGAGGAGATCAAAAAGAATTTAATTGATCAGTTAACCGGCGCAGTGCGGTGGACACAAAGCGTACAAGCAATGATTGCAGATGGCGCCACTGTGTTTACTGAAGCGGGGCCGGGAAAAGTTTTACAGGGACTTATTTTGAAAATAGATAAAACAGTAACTGTGCAGGGAGTGAGCTAAAATTTTTAAAGCATGAAGAATATTCCCCGCCTTGTGCGGCGTTTTTGTAAAAAAATTTTT
>PSMD01000001.1:92920-107708 GCA_040289925.1 Chitinophagaceae bacterium
AAAAAGAATATCGGTAACTTAAGGGACAAAAATTGCTGCTCATGAAAAAATATTTACTTTTTGCTGCTGCTGCCTCTATTTTTTCTTTCTCCTAATTATCAGCCCAGCGAAGCTGCGCTTCTGCCGAACATCTTGCCGAACAAATGGCAAACGACCCGGTGTTTGCTAAAAAAATGAAAGAGGCAGAAAAAGCTTTGATCAATACAAACGACAAACAGGAAGAGCCGGCAGAATTAATATCCCTGTTATTGTGCATGTAGTATATAATTCTGCTGAGCAAAATATATCTGATCTGCAGGTGCAATCTCAAATTGATGTGTTGAATGCAGATTTTTCTGCGCTCAATAGCGACTACAATAATTACGATGCTGGCTATACAACAGCGAAAGGAGATGCCAACATTCAATTTTGTTTGGTAGGAGTGAGGCATGTACGAACTTCTAAAAAATCATTTGGTGCAAACGACCAGGTAAAAAGAACAAAACAGGGTGGTGATGATGCCATTGACCCTATGCATGTAATGAATATTTGGGTTTGCAATCTGGGCCAAAATTTACTGGGCTATGCTCAATTTCCGGGTGGTGCGGTAAATACATTTAGTGTGGTTTGCC
The DNA here is from genome assembly GCA_040289925.1 of Chitinophagaceae bacterium. Classification (GTDB taxonomy): domain Bacteria; phylum Bacteroidota; class Bacteroidia; order Chitinophagales; family Chitinophagaceae; genus VBAU01. The sequence goes on from PSMD01000001.1 coordinate 93,532, forward strand.
ATTACAAAGCGTTTGGCGCCGGAGAGTACAATTTGTTTCCTGCCTATAATAAAGGAAGAACTACTACTCATGAAATAGGCCATTGCCTTGGCCTGCGACATATTTGGGGTGATGCTACCTGCGGAAATGATTTTGTTGGAGATACTCCATTGCATAATGCCGCAAATTTTGGTTGCCCGGGTGAAGGCCATTTAAGCACCTGCAGCGGCAACCCGCTTGAAATGTGGATGAACTACATGGATTATACTGATGATGCCTGCATGTACTTTTTTTCCAACGGCCAGGTTGATCGTATGAATTTTTATATTGACAACGATCCTCAACTGAATTCAATTGTAAACAGTGGCCTTTGCGGAAGCCACCCGGTAACATCTGCAGCAGTGCAGTTTGAAAAAGCATCAAATGAGTTTGTGGCTTATCCAACTATTACCAGTGGCCTGGTAACAGTTCGCTTTCATTCATCGGTTGAAGGAGTTGCTGCCATCTATGTGTATGATTTGCGCGGTGCGATGGTGACCGGGAAACAATTTTCCATGCTGCCTGCATTTACTAATCAAACGATTGACTTGAGCAAATTGCCAAACGGTATGTATTTGTTACAGGCTGTGCAGGGCAACAGAAAATGTTTGCAAAAAATAATTGTACAACACTAAAAAAATTTTAAACGGATCTTATAAAATTAATATCAGCCCATGAGTTTCACAGGCTGATATTTTTAAAAGCAATTTCCTGGCTTCAGCAATTATGCTTCCACTGTTTCTTCTTTGTTTTCCCTCACTTCCTGCTGGCCGCTTTGTTTTATCAGTTGAATTTCACAATGAATTTTTATTTCATTGCTTACAACTGCCTGGCCGGCTTCTGTTACAGCATCCCACAGCAGGTTAAACTCTTTCCGCTTAATTAAGCCATCAACTGTAAATCCGGCTTTTGTTTAACCGTAAGAATCAATTACAGTTCCGTTGTATTCCACTTCAACAGTTACTGGCCTGGTTACATCCCGAATGGTCAGTTCGCCCGTAAGCAGGTTATCTTTCACCTTTCTGTCAAATTTTTTTCCTTCAAACTTTAATTGCGAAAAATTTTGAGCAGCAAAAAAGTCATCTGATTTTAAATGGATATCTCTTTGTGCATTGTTTGTTTCTATTGAATCAATATCGGCTGTAAATACAATTTTAGAGGCCCTGGTAAAATCATCTTCCTCAGTTTCTACCTCCAGGTTAAATTTTTTAAAATAACTGTAACAGTAGTTATCATCAGGTGTTTTACTTTAAACTGTATTTCAGAGTGTGCCGCGTCAATCAGCCATTTTGTTTTTGTCATAGGTAAATGTTTTAAGTTTAAGCAACAGGATTATACACACAAAAACTTTGCCTCCGGCATACCTGGGTTTGCTGCCAGCAATAACAATTTTTTGCAACAAATCGTTTAAATTTTCAGAAATTGCTGTAGTGAAAAAGTTACTAAGCCTTGTAACCTTGTAACTATTCTTTTGCTGTTGCGGTTGCTGACAATGGCACAGGACAAGGCTTATGAAAATGTAGATAGAGCTGTGGCTTTTATCAACGCTTTTTCACCTGCTGAACTTGCTTATAAGCTGACACAGCCATTTAAAACCGAAAAAGAGAAAGTAAGAGCTATTTTCAGATCCGAAATTTCCGTTGGCATAAAACCGCCAATCACCTTTCAGGTACATGTCTTTCTTAAAACAAAAAGTGGTTTCTTAATTAGCACCCCGGAATTATTGGCGGTGAGATTCGTGATTTTCTTCTCATTCACAATGCAAAGAAAAAAGAAAGCCCTGCGGGAAAGGCAATTAAAATAAAAACGGTAGGCGGACGTAAAACCTATTATACAGACGAGCAGGAACTGTTTAAATGATCAGGCATTCTGTTCCAGTTTTTTTTCAACCAGTTTTTTTCTTTTTTACCAGCTGGCAATAGGCTCAGGCAAATATTCTTCATTGGTTTTTTTCAGGCCTGCTTTTTTTATTAATGCATTGCTCAACTGCACAAGCTGCTTGTGTTTGGCAGCTATGCGGTTTCTTTTTTTGTCAAGTAACAATTCAAATAGCTTAATGGCTTTGTTGATTGTTTTCAATTCTTCCTCGTAATTTTTTTGTTTGCGTAATACAATCATCAGGCGGTTATAGGCAGATTCATCCAACGGATCCTGGCGAATGAGTTGTTTGTACAAATCTGCAGCTTTGCCAAAATCTTTTTTTGCCTCTGCTTTTTTTGCTTCGGCTTTTAATTCTTTTTCATCTCGTACAATACGCAGAGCCATATGCTTCAGCCTTCTAACAACATGCCAATTGGCTGGCATGTTTTTGTTAGCCGTAAAGCTATGGCGAAGACAGGTATCATTTTCATTGGCACTTTCGGCTAAAACTACCGGCATTGGAGGGGATGATTTTATCCGGAAGGCTTAAAAGCAAAAGATGAGTTTGCCTATTACCTCACGCAATTCAACACGGTTGAATTGAATAATTTCCTTTTATCATTTACCACTACCGGAAACCTTTGCTGCCTGGAGAAAAAAACACCGGGAGATTTTTTGTTAGCCGTAAAAGTCAGCCGTTTTATCACCCATATTAAAAAGCAGAAAGTGGACAAAGAAGTGATCAGTAATTTTTTTCGCAGTGCAGGCAAGTTAAAAGAAAAATTAGGCCCTGTTTTGTTTCTGCTTTCTCCCAAATGGAGAAAAAAATACGGAGCGACTGGAAAGTTTTTTGAGAATGCTGCCGAAAAAAACCGTTATACAATTGAATTCACAAACACAAGCTGGTATGATGGAGAAGTGTATGCCATTCTGAAAAAATGCAACGTGGCTTTTTGTATTTATGAATTGGAATATCATCTTTCTCCCATGCAGGTAACTGCAGATTTTGTGTATGTGCGGCTGCACGGCCCCGGCAAAAAATACCAGGGCAGCTATACAAATGCATCTTTAAAAAAAATGGGCTGCACTATGCCTGCAATGGAAAAGAGAGGGAAAAGACGTATATGTTTATTTTGATAATGACCAGTTAGTCTATGCCGCATTTAATGCCCTTACATTAAAACAAATGCTGAAGGGTAAGTAAGAGCTTGCTTCTTTTTTAAAAAATTCATCCTCCCATTTTCGGGATCTTTAATATCAACCCCGTTCATCGAAATTTTTAGTTAGCTCAACAATAAGCCAGCTAAATTTAGCGTATTGCAATCGCCACTTATGAAGAAGTCTACCGTTCTTGTCCTTTTCATCTTGGTAACTATTTTTTGCCAGGCGCAAAATATTACCAGTAAAAATTCAAATGATGGTTCTGTAGAAATTAGTGATGAAGTGCCGGCCTTTGTTACTTTTCAGGATGCTGAAAAACTGGTTGAAGGTATTTTAAATGTAATTGGTCTAAAACCAATGATGTAATTAAGAAAGAAAAGAACTTTGTAGCCGCGGCTGTTGCCATAAGCGATTCAATTACACATGCTGATTCTTCTTCTGCTGTAAATATGGCGAGCGAATTTGTTGAATATGCAAAAACCTTCATAGGCGTTCGCTATGTATGGGGCTCTGTTAACCCTTCTGTAGGTTTAGATTGTTTTGGTTTTGTAAATGCAGTAGCAAAGCATTATGATATTACTGTTCCCCGCACTTCAGTCAGCTTCACTAACCTTGGCACTCCGGTAACTGTTGAAGAAGCAAAACCCGGTGATATTATTTTATTCACTGGAACAGATTTGCGCAAAAGAATTGTAGGCCATATGGGCATTGTTACAGGAAATGAAAATGGAGAGCTGCAATTCATTCACTCTTCATCCGGCAAAAAAAATGGTGTAAATATATCCGGCCTTACGAACTATTATAAAAGCAGGCTTGTAAAAATTATTCGCATACTTCCTTTACAGGAAGACAGGGTTGTAAGCTAACTCAGCAATGATTTTCCCGAAGCCTAAGCGGGAAGATTTTTCAAAAACCATTTAACAAAAGTTTTTTTAGGCAGTAAAGGGCACAAAACGATTGTTCATATAGTAATGGGGAACTTCTGTGTACTTTTTTCTCCATTCCATGTTGAAAACTGATTCCAGTGCATTACGCAGGTGAAAGGCATTAAAAGGCTTAACCATGTACAAATCTGCCTGGTGGTTAAAGCTTCTACGAATATCTACAAGATGTGTTGACTGGCTATATACCACAATAAGCAAATGTGTAAGGCCAAGCGTTTTTCTTATTTCATCCAGGCATTGTAAGAGCCGTCTTTACCGGGCATTTTTAAGTCAAGAAACAGGAGATCAGGTACTCTTTGAGAAAGAAAATTAATTAACTCCTCACCATCTTTTACAATCGTGAGGGTTTTGGTAGGATCCACTTCGTGAAGAATCATTTGAAATAAATGTCTGTGGTCCTGGTCGCGTCGTCCGTAAGAACGACATGGTTCATATAACGATCTGTTCTCATTTTAGTACGGGTAGGTTATGTATTTCAAACGAGATACCAAAAGGAGTGGGCAAATTCATAAAAATGACTTTGTTTAACCAGTTAGCAGCATCTGCAAAAAGCTGCGGAATTTCAGCCTCCCCGGCGTAATTTTTGCTACAAAACATTCCTCTAAACCAACTGGCTTTATTGAGGAATTTCCCTAATGAAAAAGAATAAACTTCTTGTAGCTGATGATGATCCGGATATTTTATCCTTCATGAAAATATTCCTGGAATCATTAGGATATGAAATTGATACAGAAAGCAATGGCGACAAAATTCTAAGCCATAATTTACCTGATCTTTATTTACTTCGATCTTGCCATGTCTGGTACTGATGGAGCCGACATTTGCAGGAGTATTAAATCAGATATTTCAACAGCTCATATCTCCGTTATTATTTTTTCCGCAAATCCTGATGTAGTAAAGACCTTCATTAACTCATCCGTTGTCTCATCAGTAAATGTCTATCTTTTGAAAATGGTTGATGTGGATGGACAATTCAAATACAGTCCTGTGGCTTCTGTTAAATTGTCCGCATTGAATCAGTTCAGAATCGGCCCCAATCCGCTTCGTGATAAAATAAAGATTGCATTTTTTAACCAGCAAGAGCAACTCATCCGCTTCCAGGTGGTAAACATGCAAGGACAGGTTGTAGTGGAAGAGCAGCAATATTTTAGCCGGGGCGAACATCAAAAATCTTTGCAATTTACCAGGGCCGCTTCTCCGGGTGCTTATTTATTAGTTATTACTACTGCAGATGAAGTATTTACAACAAAGCTTGTAAATAAATTGAGATGGGGAATTAATACCACACATTTACTTCTTACAAAGTTTAATTGCTGTTAAATAGCCTGTTGGCATAACGGTTGGTATAGTAATTGGAATTTTAAAGGCATAAAACTTTAAAACTATACCATATGAAACGTATAATTATAGCTTTTGCCACAGTAAGTACAGTTGCATTTGTCTCATGTCGTGATGAGCAATTTAAAGCAGCGCAAATGCAAAATCAATATGGCAGCACCACATCAGATGAATATATGGTGAGCCGCACAATTGGTAATTCTGCTAAACCGGATTCACTTACTTATACAATGCCTGTAAGAACTCAAACCGTTGTAGTTCAAAAACCAGTTGTTGTAAAACAAACCCGTTATGTCAGCACATCTTCTCAGCCTGCTAAGAGAAAAGGCTGGAGCCGTGCAGCTAAGGGTGCAGTAATTGGTGCAGGTACAGGTGCAGTAGTAGGTGCAGTGGTAAGTAAAGATGGTCATCGTGTGAAAGGTGCTGTAATTGGTGGTGTGCTTGGTGCCGGTGGTGGTTATGTAATTGGAAGACACCTGGATAAAAAGCATGGACGATACTAAGCAATAACAGTTTGTTTTTGGAGTTCAAAAAAAGAGCCTGGAAAGTTTCCGGCTCTTTTTTTTTATTCTCTTTTGAATGGCACTGCAGCTCTCAGGTCGCAAACATTTTCGTACTGCCGGGCAATAGCTCAGGGAATTTCGAATACAACAACTACCCGTTTTTTTGGTTTTAGTTAAGGTATAGAGCAAAAAAACTTAAGGCAGGAGTTTTTTCCGGGGGGAGAAAATACTAAGCTAAGAAAAAGTAGCTGCGAACTTTTTTTGCCATAAAATCAAAACCGATAGGAAACAGCAAGACCGGCCCCATTAAAAAGCTGTGGAGCAATGGTAAGATGATCGTTTACAAATTTTGAGCGATGAATTTGCACCAGCAGGCCGGTTAAGTGTTTCCTGAACAATGATGCCCGTGTGAGTTTCTTTTTTTTAATTCATGTCTGTGGGCTTCTCTATTTTTGCCGCATGGAAATAACCGCAAAAACAGCGCAGCAGTTACGATTAACAGAAGAAGAGTTTGAATTGATTAAACAAAAACTGGGACGTAATCCCAACTTCAACGAGCTCTGTGCTTTTTCAGGAATGTGGAGTGAGCACTGCAGCTACAAAAATTCTATTAAGTGGTTAAAAACCCTGCCCCGCGAAGGCAGCCGCATGCTCGTAAAAGCGGGTGAAGAAAATGCAGGTTTGATGGACATTGGCGATGGGCTGGCGGTAGTTTTTAAAATAGAATCACACAATCATCCTTCAGCTATTGAACCTTTTCAGGGTGCTGCCACAGGTGTTGGTGGCATTCACCGGGATATTTTTACAATGGGTGCAAGGCCTGTTGCAGCACTTAATTCACTTCGCTTTGGAAATTTGGAAGAAGATAAAACACAGCATTTGCTTGCCGGTGTTGTGCACGGCATTGGCCATTATGGTAATTGCTTCGGCGTACCCACTGTTGGCGGTGAAGTGTATTTTGAAAATTGCTATCACACTAATCCATTGGTGAATGCAATGAGTGTTGGCATTGTAAAAATTGGCGAAACGGTTTCTGCAATTGCAAAAGGAGTGGGCAACCCGGTGATGTTTGTTGGCAGTGCAACCGGGAAAGATGGAATTGGCGGGGCATCATTCGCATCGGCCGATATTACTGCCGACAGCGCAGAAGAATTGCCTGCTGTGCAGGTTGGCGATCCCTTCCAGGAAAAAAAATTGCTGGAGGCCTGTCTCGAAGTGATAAAAACCGGTGCCGTAGTTGGCATGCAGGACATGGGTGCCGCGGGAATTATCTGCTCAACATCGGAGATGTGTGCCAAGGGAGAATCAGGAATGCGAATTGACCTGGATAAGGTGCCAACCCGTCAAAGCAACATGAAAGCATGGGAACTTTTATTGAGCGAAAGCCAGGAAAGAATGTTACTGGTAGCGCAAAAAGGCAGGGAAGCGGAAGTGATGAAGATTTTTGAAAAATGGGATCTGCCCTGCTCTGTAATTGGAGAAGTCACTAGTGATGGCATTCTTCGTTTTTATATGCATGGAAATCTGGAGGCTGAGCTCCCGGCAAACGAGTTGGTTTTGGGCGGCGGCGCACCGCAGTATGAAAGAGAATATTCTGAGCCGGCATATTTTGAAAAAATAAAACAGTTTAATACAGCAAATATTCCTGTTCCTGATGATATAAAATCAATTGCTGAAAAAATAATCCGCCTGCCTTCTATCGCTTCAAAAAAATGGCTATATCAACAGTACGATAGCATGGTGGGCACTGTCAATGCAAGTACAAATTCTCCGGCCGATGCTGCCGTAGTTGTGATAAAAGGAACAAAGAAAGGACTGGTCATTACGACAGATTGTAACAGCCGTTACGTTTTTGCCGATCCTTATAAAGGCGCCATGATCGCTGTGGCAGAAGCGGCCAGGAATATTGTTTGCAGCGGTGGTCAGCCTTTGGGAGTAACCAACTGTTTGAATTTCGGCAACCCCTACGACCCCGAAGTGTATTACCAGTTTGTTCATGCGGTAAAAGGAATGGGAGAGGCCTGCCGGAAATTTGATACACCGGTTACCGGTGGTAATGTTAGTTTCTACAATCAAAACCCCGATGGACCGGTGTATCCAACGCCTACAATCGGAATGGTGGGACTGGTGGAAGATGTAAATACAAAAATGAGTCTCGATTTTAAACAGGAAGGCGATGCTATTTATTTATTAGGCGTAGTGAATGATGATATTCATTGCTCGGAATACCTGCATAAAATAGTGGGTGTGGAATTTTCCCCGGCTCCCTATTTTGACCTCGATGAAGAATTGCAGTTGCACCAGGAGATTCGTGGACTGATATCGGCTCAGTTGATCTCATCAGCACATGATGTAAGTGAAGGTGGTTTGTTTGTCAGTCTTTGTGAAAGTAGCTTTCACCGCAATCTGGGCTTTTCCGTAAAAACTAATCCAGATTATAGAAAAGATGCTTTTCTTTTTGGAGAAGGCCAGGGCAGGGTACTGGTTTCTGTAGCTGCTGAAAAAATAAATGAGTTTGAAAAAGCGGTTAGCGATTTTGCCTGCCAGAGAATCGGCGAAGTAACCGGTGGGGAAATTATGGTGGATGATGAATTCTGGGGAGGCATTGACTGGTGGCAGGAACAATATGATACCGCCATTGAAAATTATTTATCCAAAGAAGAAGCCGGCTCGGCTTTGAGCACTATTTAAAAATATTTCTTTCTCCCTCTCTCCCTGCGGAGAGGGGCTGGGGGGGGTGAGGCTATGGATCGAAACTCTCTTATACTCGTTACAGGTGCAGCCGGCTTTATCGGCAGTTGCATGGTGGGTTATTTGAACCGTAAAGGTTTCAACAACATTATTATTGCCGATGAATTTGAAGATGAAGAAAAGAAACCTAACTACATTGATAAAAAGATTTACCAGCAGATTGAACGGGAAGAATTATTTGACTGGCTTGAAAAAAAACCGGTAAATATTGATTTTGTTTTTCACCTCGGTGCCAGGACTGATACTACGGAATTTGATTATTCCATTCATGAAAAATTAAACGTTGAGTATTCAAAGAAGGTATGGAACTACTGCGCAGTGAATCGCATACCCCTGATTTATGCGTCTTCTGCTGCCACTTACGGCGCCGGTGAGTTGGGTTATAAAGATGATCATACTATTCTTGAACAGCTTAACCCACTCAATCCTTACGGCGTTTCCAAAAATGAATTTGATAAATGGGCGGTAAAACAGACAAACTGCCCGCCATTTTGGGCCGGGTTAAAATTCTTCAACGTGTATGGCCCGAATGAATATCACAAACAAAGAATGGCCAGTGTGGTTTTTCATGCATTCAATCAGATAAAGCAAACCGGCAAAGTAAAATTATTCCGTTCGCATAAACCAGAGTTTAATAACGGCGAGCAGCTTCGCGATTTTATTTTTGTGAATGATGCGGTGAATATTATGTTCTGGATGATGAATGAAAGCATGAGTCAAACATCAAACGTCAAAAAAAAGGAGGCTTCTCTCACGTCGGGCATATACAATGTGGGCACGGGTAAAGCCCGGACCTTTAATGATCTTGCATCCGCTATTTTCTCAGCCATTGGTGCAGAAAAGAATATTGAATATATTGACACTCCCGAAGACATTCGGGACAAATACCAGTATTTTACAGAGGCGGATATGAGTAAGCTGTTGAAGGCAGGATATAGTGAAAAATTCTTTTCTCTTGAAGAAGGCGTTGAAACTTATGTTCAAAATTTTCTTCTCCCACATAAATATTACTGAGGAATTAAAGGTTTAAAATTTAATAGTTTTCTTTTTATTATCGAACCAACCTCAAACCTCAAATGAAGGGGAGGATTTTTGTTGCCGCTCTCGGTAATTTATTATGCGGTACGAAAACATTCCCAACAAAACATGGTGGAAAGAAGCGGTGGTTTATCAGATCTATCCCCGAAGTTTTAAAGACAGTAACGGAGATGGCATCGGTGATTTGCCAGGCATTATTTCTAAAATTGATTACATCGCCAGGCCTGGGTGTTGATGTCGTCTGGCTTAATCCCATTTATCAATCGCCAAATGATGATAATGGTTACGACATCAGCAACTACAAAACCATCATGAAGGAGTTTGGCACCATGGATGATTTTGATGAGCTGCTGAACTGCCTGCATGAAAAAAAATATTAACCTGGTGATGGATTTGGTAGTAAACCACACCAGCGATGAGCATGAATGGTTTCAAAAAGCAAAATCCAGCCGCAACAATCCTTATCGGAATTATTATCACTGGTGGCCAGCAGAAAAAGGCAAGCCCCCTTTTCGTCCCAGCTTTTTTGATGAAACAGGCAGTGGCTGGCGGTATGATAAACAAACGGATGCCTACAACCTGCATATTTTCTCCCGCAAGCAACCTGATTTAAATTGGGAAAACCCACGCATGCGCCGGGATATTTATGACATGATGCGGTTTTGGTTTGATAAAGGCATTGATGGCTTTCGCATGGATGCCATCACCTTTATTGCTCGGTATTTACTTAAGAGATTTTAGGCTTTATTGCGCGTTATCATTCTTTTTTCCACATTAATGCACTCACCGTTTTCTCATCCGCAGAAATTCGTCTATTTTTGCCTGACCTCCCGGAGAAATTCCAGATCTCTGCACGGTCGCAGTTTCAATTTTCAAGATCAATTAATTGCTGAGTAGAGTTGTTGCAGCATAACTCCGTAAGATCGGAGCTAACAGTTGCGGGCAACTGAACGTTGCCGGGTGCACTGTTTTTTAAAAAGGAAAACCGTTCGTTATGGCCAAATATATTTTTGTTACCGGTGGGGTTTCTTCTTCTTTAGGTAAGGGCATCATTGCCGCTTCTCTTGCAAAGCTTTTGCAGGCAAGAGGGTTGAGGGTGACCATCCAGAAGTTCGATCCCTACATAAATGTTGACCCCGGAACGTTAAACCCATACGAACATGGTGAATGTTACGTAACGGAAGATGGGGCAGAAACCGATCTTGATCTTGGCCACTACGAAAGGTTCTTAAACATCCATACTTCACAGGCTAACAACGTTACTACCGGCCGTATTTACCAAACAGTAATTACTAAAGAAAGAGAAGGTGCCTACCTGGGTAAAACCGTGCAGGTAATTCCGCATATTACAGATGAAATAAAAAGAAGAATGAAAGAGTTGGGCAATACCGGCAATTATGATATTGTAATTACAGAGCTTGGCGGTACGGTGGGCGACATTGAAAGTTTGCCCTACATTGAAGCGGTGCGCCAGTTGCAATGGGAAATGCCGGAGGAAGATTTGCTGGTGGTGCATCTTACTCTCATCCCTTATTTAAAAGCAGCCAAAGAATTAAAAACAAAGCCCACACAGCACTCGGTAAAAATGCTGAGTGAAAGCGGTGTGTTTCCTGATGTGATTGTTTGCCGTACCGAAGAGCCTTTAACAGCAGACATAAAAAGAAAGATCGCCTTGTTCTGCAACGTAAAACCCGAAGCGGTGATTGAAGCCGCTGATGCCAGCACTATTTATGAAGTACCTCTCATTATGATGCATGAGCAGCTTGATCTTATCGTTTTAAAAAAACTCAACATTGCCAGCTACAATGAACCCGAGCTTACCCGGTGGAAGGAGTTCATTGAAAAACTAAAATATCCCAAAGCCAAACTTACAATTGGCTTAATAGGAAAATATGTAGAGCTGCAGGATGCTTATAAATCCATACTGGAAAGTTTTGTACATGCCGGTGCCATTAATGAATGCAAAGTGCAGGTGCAATACATCCATTCAGAGTACATAACGGAGCAAAACGTGGCGGAGAAACTCGGTGCGTTGGATGGATTGCTGGTTGCCCCCGGATTTGGTAACCGTGGCATTGAAGGAAAGATTACAGCCGTAAAATTTGCAAGAGAAAGCGGTTTGCCATTCTTTGGTATTTGCCTCGGTATGCAAATGGCGGTTATAGAATTTGCCAGAAATATTTTAGGAATACCCAATGCTCACTCAACTGAAATGGATCCCGAATCGGAAAGTGCTGTGATAGATATGATGGAAGAGCAGAAGAAAATAACAATGAAGGGAGGAACCATGAGGCTCGGCGCTTATCCTTGTAATATTAAGGAGGGAACACTGGCACATCGCATTTATGGAGAAACACAAGTGAGCGAAAGGCACAGGCATCGTTACGAATTCAACAATAAATACCTGGAACAATTTGAAAAAGCAGGCATGGTAGCCAGTGGAGTGAATCCGCAAACCGGCCTCGTTGAAATTATTGAGTTGCCTTTACATCCATTCTTTATTGGTGTGCAATATCATCCTGAGTTAAAAAGTACCGTAGAGAAACCGGCTCCGCTGTTTGTACATTTTGTAAAAGCAGCCCATGAGTTTCATGACAGGCAAAACTCCATTCGCAATCCCTTATTGGAAAGCGAACTGATATAAAAAGCACAGGTAAGAAACAGAAATTTGAAAAGGGATCAGGATAGCTTCAGCCCCGGGGCCTATAAATGCTCTTTAACTTCTAACCTCAAACTTCAAACTTCAAACCTCCAACCCCAATGCCTTATCTTTGCCGCTCTATAAATTTACCCTTCTAATGAAGTTGGATCGTAATACCGTTGTAGGTTTTTTATTGCTGGCAGTGTTATTAATTGGATATTTTATTTACACCAGCAAGGAGCAGGCTGCTTTCAGGGCCAAAAAAGCCAAAGAAGATTCTATTGCCAATGCTAACAAACCAAAGCCTGTTATTAATAGCAACCCGTTAAAGCTTGATTCAGTAAGAGCAGACACGGTTATTAATAAAACTAAAGCAGGGCAATACCAATCGGCTTCATTATCGCCTGTAAAAGATACTATCATTGACAATGGAGTATTACGCATCACCTTTTCAACAAAAGGTGGCCAGCCCAAAAAAGTAGAGCTGAAGAATTTTAAAGGAGTGGATAGCTCACTGGTAAAGCTGGCCTCTACTGATTTTGATAAGATAGATTATGCCATCAATACTTCTGATAATTCCAGTGATTCCGTTTCCAAATTAAATTTTCAGTTAGATACGGTTATCACTGCTCCCGGCAATGTTCAAACTATTTCATACAGCCTGGTGCCTGATAGTGGCGGCGCAGCTATTCGTCACCAGTATGTCATTCGTCCGAATGATTACCTGATTGATTTCACCATTTCATTTAACGGCGCCGATAAGCAACTCACACAAGGCAACCTGAACATGACCTGGCAGTACAAAGCCATTCGCCAGGAATCAGACCTGAATTTTGAAAAGCAAAACACACAGGTTGGTTATGTAGAAGATGGTTCTTTTGATTACCACACTATTGGCCGCAGAACGGGTGTAGAGTTTAATAAACCTTTGCAATGGCTGGGAGTAAGACAGCGGTTTTTTACAACCATGCTGGTAGCAAAAAATAAATTTTCCGGTGGCCAGATACAATGGGAAATGCCTAATGATAATAAAACCGTCATGCAGGCAGTATCAATACTGCGTATGCAGCTGCCCGTAGCTAAAACAGACACTGTACCTCTCAGCATATACTATGGGCCGGCAGATTATCACATCCTTACCCAGTATGACCTAGGCTTTGGCAAGCTCATTAACCTCGGTCAGGGGCCTTATGCTTTTGTTCGTCCGCTGAATAAGTATGTGGTAATGCCCATTTTTGATATGGTAAGAAAAGTAAGTGGCAGCAGTCTGGGATTGGCTATTGCTTTACTAACTATCATCATTCGCTTGCTTATTTCTCCGCTTACATATTCCAGTTATTTAAGTGGTGCAAAAATGAAAGTGCTGCGGCCGGAAATTGCCAAGCTGAGAGAAAAATATGGAAGCGACCAGCAGCAAATGAGCATGGAGCAAATGAAGTTGTTTCGTGAGGCGGGTGTAAATCCCTTGGGTGGTTGTATTCCGGCATTGCTGCAAATCCCCATCTTCTTTGCCTTGTATAGTTTCTTTAACTCAAATATCAGTCTTCGTGGTCAGTCGTTTTTATGGGCAAAAGATCTTTCTGCTGCTGATGATGTCATCAAATTCGGAACACATATTCCCTTACTTGGCGATCATTTAAGCTTATTTACCATTACGGCTGTTGTTACCAGCTTTCTTATTTCGCTGTACAGTATGAGCATGTCGCCAGATCAAAGCAACCCTATGATGAAGTGGTTGCCGTACATCTTTCCATTCTTTCTTTTATTCATCTTTAATTCATTGCCATCGGCATTAACCTGGTACTATACGGTATCAAACATTATTACACTGGCTCTGCAGTTTGTCATTCAAACTTATATTATTGATCATGATAAAATACTGGCTAAAATGGAAGCCAACCGCAAAAAGCCCAAAACGAAAAC
>PSMD01000001.1:107729-150766 GCA_040289925.1 Chitinophagaceae bacterium
GGCAGGAGAGAATGGACCAGATGCAGGAACAGCAGAAAAGGTTAAGAGAATCACAGCAAAAATCAAAAAAATAAAAGCAAAGCCACCGATAAGGTGGCTTTTTAATAAAGCAACTAAATTGGTAAATTGACACGTCTTTACACTCGAAAAACCTATTACATGAGGAAGATTACTACCATATTGCTTTTTGTTTTTGCATTCGCTGCTTCCGCATTTTCTCAAAAAAAACTATCTGAGGGCACGGTGGTGTACAATGTCATGGTTCAGTCGGCCAATCCTGATCCTAAAGTAGCGGATGGTTTTGATGGTGCAACAAATACAGTGTATGTAAAAGGAAGAATGAGCCGTTCAGATTTGGCGAGTGTGTTTGGCACCCAGTCAACTATTATTGATGGAAAAACAGGAAATGTTACAGTTTTAAAAGAATATGGGCCTAAAAAATTCATGATTAAAATGACACAGCAGGACTGGAAAGAATCTAACATGAATTATGACTCTGTTCAGTTTACTTATGAAAACGATTTTAAAACTATTGCCGGTTACAAAGCCCAAAAAGCGGTGGGCAAATTAAAGAACGGAGAAACCTTTATTGTTTATTATACTACAGAGCTTATTCCGGAAAACTCCGACTTTCAATACAGCAATCGCAACCTGCCGGGCCTTGCACTGCAGTACGAATCGACCATAGGAGATTTAAAAGTGATATTTACCGCAGTCAGTGTTGACTTTGCCCCAGTGCCTGCATCAAAATTTGATTTGCCTACCAAAGGCTTTAGAGTAATGACTTACGCAGAAAGCAAGGCTAAAAATTAATGATGAATTGCAACACCAGAACCGGTAGAGTTAATATAGATCTTCTTTTTTAAAGGAATGATATAGGTGGTATTCCCTTTCTCGTAGGTAATAAACGTGTTCAAGTTAATGTAGTTGCGGTTGTTATCGGGATTGATGATCTTATTACCGCGGAAATCGTAGCCAGACTTAAGGGTGAAATTGCCTTTAGTGATAGGTTGAGAATGCATTAACAGCGTTCTTTCTTTTGGGTTTTTGCCTTTACCGTCACCCAGTGTTGCAAATGCACCGGCTGCGCAGAAGATAAACAAGACTGCAACGCCTGTTCTTTTCAACTTTATTATGGCAGATCTCTTAAGCATTCTGTAACAAAAATAGTAATAAAAGAAGGTAAAATTGTAACCACTTGTAAAATCTTTTAGTATTTATTTAACGGCAAACCGGCGAAATTGTTACAAAAACTTGCCACTTTTTATTTTAAATGGTAATTTCCCTAAACCTTTGATCATAAATGAAAGAAAATCCATACCGGGAAGATAGGGAAGAACTTGACGAACTGCTGAAACAGTACGAAAACCTCAAATCGGGCCGCAGCCACAGTTTTATTGATGAGGACGCCTTTGACAAAATCATCGAATATTTTGACGAAAAAGAAGACCTGCACAAAGCTTTGGAAGCTGTAGAAATTGCTACAGAGCATTATCCCTTTTCTTCTTCATTGCTCATTAAAAAAGCCGACATTTTTCTTTCTCTGCGCCGCTATGATGAAGCTTTGCAGATTTTAGAACAGGCCGAGTTATTTGACGGTCGCGATATAAACCTTTACATTCTCAAAACGGATGCTTACCTGGCTCTTGATCAGCAGGAGAAAGCCGTTGAATTGCTGGAACAGGCCTTACATTCTTTTGAAGGGGAAGAAAGGCTTGAACTTTTGTTTGAGCTGGCAGATGTGTACGATGATTACGAGGAGTTTGATAAAGTATTTGATTGCCTGAAATTGATATTGACTGAAGATTCTAATAACGAAGAAGCCCTTTATAAAATTTGTTTCTGGACAGATTTTACCGGTCGTAATGAAGAAAGTATCCGTTTGCACCAAAAAATCATTGATGATTTTCCTTACAACGAATTGGCCTGGTTTAACCTGGCTTCATCTTACCAAAGCCTGAAGCTTTACGAAAAGGCAATTGATGCTTACCAGTACGCCATTACTATTGATGAAAAATTTGATTATGCCTACCGCAACCTTGGCGATGCCTATATCCGTATCAGAAAATTCAGAGAGGCTATTGAGGTGCTTGAAAAAGTGCTGGAGCTTTCAAAACCTGAGCCGGTAATTTATGAAGCAATCGGGCATTGCTATGATCGCATGCACAATTTTGCGCAGGCTCGTTTTTACTATCGCAAGGCATCACACATGAGTGCGGAAGACAGCAAGCTATACTATAAAATTGCCTGCACTTATTTTAATGAAGGGCAGTGGGAGAGTGCTATAAAGCAATTGGACAATGCACTGAAAATTCATAAAAACCAGGCAGAATATAATTTGCTGATGGGCGAATGCCACATGCAAATCGGTGCATATAAAGATGCAATTCAGTATTTGTCAACAGTAGTGCGTATGCGGCCACGTAACTCTACAGGCTGGGAAGCATTGATACGTTGTTTGTACAAGGCAGATTATTTGCAAGAAGCAAAAGAGCAGGCAATGGCTGCTTTGCAGGTTACTACAGGCAAGCCTTTGTTTATGTTTTACCTCAGCAATATTTTATTTTCTCTCGGCAAATCAAAAGAAGCCAATCTTTACCTGGAAAGAGCGATGGAAAAAGCTCCCAAACTTCTCAAAAAATTTGTTGCACTAAATCCATCTATTTTACAAAACCAGCAGGTGGTTGATGTAGTTGCGAAATTCAAGAGGAACAAATCTATTTAAGCTTCTTGTACCATCATCTTTCTTATTTTTGCGCCGGTTAAAAGCTTCCAACATAAAATACTGCTGATGAATTTTAATCTTAGCCAAATTCCTGAAAGGTTTCAAAAGCCCCGCACCTCAGGACTAACAATGGTAATGGACAAAGGCTTAAGCGTTAATGAAACCAGGGATTTTTTAAGTGTGTCAAGTCCGCATGTAGATATTATTAAGCTGGGCTTTGGTACTTCTTTCGTTACTCCTAATTTAAAAGAGAAGCTGGAGGTTTACCGCTCATATGATATACCGGTTTATTTTGGTGGTACACTCTTCGAGGCGTTTTTAATCCGCAACCAGTTTGATGATTACATTAGTGTTTGCCGGGATTTTGAGATCAGTTACATGGAAGTGAGTGATGGCTCCATCACCATTCCTCATGCAGAAAAATGCGGCTATATAGAAAAGCTCACTAAATACGGAACGGTGTTAAGCGAAGTGGGCAGTAAAGATGCGGCGCACATCATTCCGCCTTATAAATGGATTGAGTTAATGCGTGCCGAACTAAATGCAGGTGCCACTTATGTAATTGCAGAAGCAAGAGAGGCCGGCAATGTGGGCATTTACCGCGGCAGCGGAGAAGTGAGAGAAGGATTGGTGCAGGAGATACTGACTCAAATTCCCCAGGAAAAAATTATTTGGGAAGCACCGCAAAAAGCACAGCAACTTTATTTTATTGAGCTGATTGGCTGTAATGTAAATCTTGGAAATATTTCGCCTACGGAAGTGCTGCCGCTTGAAGCTATGCGTATTGGCTTGCGTGCCGATACCTTCAGCCTTTTTTTAAAAAACAATAAGCATTAATGCGGTTATATGGTTTAATCGGTTATCCGCTTGAGCATTCTTTCTCAAAAAAATATTTTGATGAAAAATTCAGCCAAGAGGGTCTGGGGGATTGCAGGTTTGAAAATTTTCCCATTGCCAGGGTTGATGAACTGCCGCAGATTCTTTCTTTATATAAAGAATTAAAAGGGCTTGCTGTAACCATTCCTTACAAAAAAGCCGTATTACCGTTTTTACATGATGTTTCTTTTCTTCCAAAAGGATTGGATGCCTGCAATTGCTTAAAAATTCAGCAGGGAAAGTTGACAGGATATAATACCGACGTAATTGGTTTTGAAAAAAGCCTGCAGCCATTGCTGAGATCATCTCACAAAAATGCCTTAATACTAGGCAATGGTGGTGCAGCACAGGCGGTAAAAAAAGGATTGGAAAACCTCGGTATTTCTTTCAAAATCGTAAACAGGCAATTGGGGGATGATGTTTCATTTACTTATGATAATTTACAAAAAGAGGAAATAGCATCTGCTTCCATCATCATTAACACAACGCCTCTTGGCATGCACCCGCATATTGATAGTTTTCCTCCTATTGCCTATGAGCATATCACGGCTCATCATATTTTGTATGATTTGGTGTACAATCCTGCCGAAACCATTTTTTTAAAAAAAGGGAAAGAAAAAGGGGCAGTAATAAAAAATGGCTATGAAATGCTGGTGCTGCAGGCAGAAGAGAACTGGAGAATCTGGAACAGCTAACTCAATAATTTTTGCCTGATATTTTCCGGCACTGTAATTATTTTTCTTTTTTCATAATTGAAGCAAACCATTCCTGTTTTAGCCATTGCAATTACATCACCTGCTTCATTATTTCTTTCCACTTTATAAAAAATATCAAAGGCCGCTTTTGAAAAATGATCAGCAGCTACCCAAACCCGCAGTTCATCTCCATAAAAAGCTTCATTTCTGAATTCAATGGCCACATCACTCATAATTAAACCACCTTCACCAAAGTTCAGCTCACCTGTATGGTGGTGCGTTAAGAATCTCACCCTTGCTTCATGTAAAATAGAAAGGATAGCATCGTTGCCAACGTGGTTGCCATAATTCAAATCGGTAATGCGAATGGGAATAATGGTTGAAAAATGAAAACGATCAGGCAGCTCCAGTTTTACTCTTGCCATAAAAATTATTCAGCTTTAAAATTAATTGAGAGAAATTAAAGCTGATCATTTTGCTGGGCAGATTTCAGCATATCAACCACATTTAAAAAATTATCAGGCGATGCACTAACCGGCAACTGGGAAAGTTTTTCGCTCCATTTTTTTATCTGGTCCTGGCAAAGCCTTGTTTGTTCTGAGGTGGCATTGTTATAAACACACCCCAGGGCCTCAGCCAGCTTTTTTGAAATGCGAACAATGTATCCATCGGGGTTTGTAAATATAATGTACCGATCAAGATTTTGTAAAATAGAATGGCTGCCGGGCACATTACCATGCAAACTGGCTTGCTGAAAGCTGGCCAGGTTTTCTTCGGAAGAATAATTGTCCGGCGTTTGCGTCATATATCCGGCGGAAGTATTACTGGCTAAATCATTTTTTTCTGTTCTTCTTTTTACAGATGCATAGATTTTTGTTTCAGCAGGCAGATTGTTGGAAGGTTGTTCGGTACTAACAGGTTGCTCTTTGTTTGGAGTAATTACGTTTCCGGTATTTTTACTCTGTTGTTGCGGGGTTGATATGGCTGTAGGCTCATCCGTTTTACTGCCCGTAATTTTATAAATGCCAAAAGCAACAGCTACTAACAGGCAGGCAGCAGCTGCATATTTGATAAAGCTGTTGAGTTTAGGCCGATGTAAAGTTTTTATTACAGCTCCATTTTCCTGCTGATTCAATGCTGTAGAAATAGATTGCCAGGCTGCCGGGGGTGCAGGAATTTCAAGGTCATAAAGTTTAGCAGCTAAATTTTCCAATGAAGGTTCAAGCTGCTCTTCAATTTTTTGCCACGCGGTAGCCGGAGGTTGAATATTGAGTGAAGAAAGTTGCTGAGGAAACTGCGCATACACTTCTTCATCCAGCAATGCGGAAATTTTATCCCATGCTGCTGCCGGAGGCTCAATTTGCATGTGTTGCAGTTGCTGTTTTAATTCTTCACTAATCATTTCTTCGGTTTTTTTCTTCCAGGTGTTTTTTTACCATATCCTGAAGAATCACTTTTGCTCTTGATAGTTGCGATTTGCTGGTTCCTTCACTAATGCCAAGCATATCGCCAATTTCTTTATGAGTATAACCTTCAACCACGTAAAGGT
Organism: Chitinophagaceae bacterium; assembly: GCA_040289925.1. GTDB lineage: Bacteria > Bacteroidota > Bacteroidia > Chitinophagales > Chitinophagaceae > VBAU01. The sequence continues at coordinate 113,575 of PSMD01000001.1, forward strand.
TAAATACTGTGCGGTAGCCGGGTGATAATTCCTGTATCAGCTTCATCACATCTTTTACAGCCAGGTTATCCAGTACCGATAAATATTTTCCTTCTACTGTGTTTTCGTGCTGCTCAGTAATAGGCTGCTGATATACTTTTCGTCTGAAGTGCTCAATAGCCGTATTGACAAAGATCCTGCGAATCCAACCCTCAAAAGATCCTTCACCCCGAAAGCTTCCTAATTTTTTATAGATCTTGATAAATCCTTCCTGCAGTATATCTTCCGCTTCTTCCGCATTGCCTGCATACCGAAGGCAAACAGCATACATGCGGGGCGAAAACCGTTTGTACAATTCTTCCTGCATACGCCTGTCGCCTTCAAGGCAGCCTTTAATCAGGTCGCTTTCAGAAATAGATTGGTTGCTTAATGAGCTCAAATTTCAGAGGTTTGTTTATTGTTTTTTAAATCAGCCCAGCCTGCTAAAAAAGCCACAAGCTTGTCGGCTGCTTTTTTCCGGTGGCTGTAACTGTTTTTTTCTTCAATGCTCATTTCTGCAAAAGTTTTACCAGCACCGTTTGGTAAAAATATAGAGTCGTAGCCAAAACCTTTGCCACCCCGGCGTACATTCAAAATTATTCCTTCACAAATTCCTTCAAACAAATACTCTTTGTTTTCCAGTTGCAATGAAATCACTGTTCTGAATTTTGCTTTGCGGTTTGCATGCAGCTGCAGGTTTTGTAAAAGCTTATTAATGTTGTCATCAAAATTTTTGGAGTCGCCGGCATATCTGGCACTGCGTACTCCCGGCTCACCATGTAATGCTTCTACTTCCAAACCGGTGTCTTCACTAAAGCAGCCCAAAGCATTTAAATTTTTTAAAGCAAGCTGGTAAATTGTTTTTGATTTTGCAGTGGCATTTTCTTCCAGCGTATCGTAAGGTTCCGGTATGTCAATATCAATGCCTGCTTCTTTCAGGCTTAAAATTTCAAACCTGCTGCCCACAGCGGCCCGTATCTCTTCAACCTTGTGTGCATTGTTTGTAGCGAATATCAGTTTCATTACAGGTTAAAAATTTTCTTTAAACATACCCACAATTTACTTTTCAGCAGCTTATCATTTTCCAGTTCCTGCAACGATGGGGCTATTAAATAAGTGCAATTATTGAAAGGCTGAATCTGGAACTCTGGAAATTGAACAGGGAGCTCAATTTGTTTGGGTTCAATACCAAATAAAAATACCTGCCTGCTCCCCAATTGTTGTTGAAAGTTTTTATAGCTGCAATTTTTATTGTTGCTTATGTTCAGAATGGCAACATCAGCCAGGCCAAGTTTGCAGGCGGTTAAAATTGAAGTGATAAAATTCAGTTGCTCATCGGGCAAATGAACAGCCTGTGTGTAATTCACTACCAGCAAAATATTTTTTTCGTTATCGCCAAGAAATTTAAAACCTGACTGATGTTGCTCAGCTTTTTCTGTGGCTTTGCTGCTTGCAGGTTTTGATTTGCTTGAATGAATTTCATCCATTTCAACCAATGAATTTTTATACAAATCAACAAGTAACTGCGGGTTTAATTGAATATCATTTAATGGCATAAAATGTGACAATAATCAAACGATATGTTGCAGACAGCCGATTAACGGATGTTAGCTTTTTTTAGTTTCTTTGTCGCAAAATAAAATTAATTATGATTGAGACTATGGCTATTTCAGTCAGAAGGGCGGAAAGAAGTAAACTCCAGGATTTAAACCTCGAAAATCTTCCGTTTGGCCGCTACTTCTCTGATCATATGCTGGAAGCCGATTATGAGAACGGTGAATGGAAAAATGTTGAAATTAAGCCTTATCAACCTTTATTGCTCAACCCCTCTGTAGCTGCTCTTCACTATGGTCAGGCCATTTTTGAAGGTATAAAAGCTTATAAAGACCGGGAAGGCAATTCCTATATTTTCAGGCCTTATGAAAATTATCAACGCTTCAATATTTCTGCAGAAAGAATGCAGATGCCTTCGGTACCTGAAGAAATTTTTATGGAAGGCATGAAGCAACTGGTTTCGCTTGACAGAAACTGGATCCCCCAAAAAGAAGATCATTCTCTCTATATAAGGCCATTTATGTTTTCTTCTGATGAAGTGATTGGCGTAAGGCCTTCAGAAACCTACAAGTTTTTGATCATATTAAGCCCAACCGGCCCTTATTATAATGCACCTATGCGCATTTATGTAGAAGAAAAATATACAAGGGCTGCCCCGGGTGGTGTTGGCTATGCAAAAGCAGCCGGTAACTACGGCGCCTCTATGCTGGCAACTGCCAACGCAAAAAAATTGGGTTACGACCAGGTGCTGTGGACAGATGCTTTTGAGCACAAATATGTGCAGGAGATAGGGACCATGAACGTATTCTTTATAATTGGTGATACTGCCATTACTCCGGGCCTGGAGCAAGGCACTATACTAAATGGAGTGACCCGCCAAAGCTCTATTACTTTATTAAAAGAAATGGGCTTTAAGGTTGAGGAAAGGCCTATCAACATAGATGAAATTATTGCTGCGCATAAGGCCGGGTTGTTTTATGAGGTGTTTGGTACAGGAACAGCCGCAACAATTACCATGATAAAAGAGTTGAGATATAAAGATTATGTAATGCAGTTTGACACTGATAAATGGAGAACTGCACCGTTACTGAAAAAATGGCTTACCGATATTCGTGAAGGCAGGAGAGAGGACAAATATGGTTGGATGGTGAAGGTGTAGATAATATTTGCAAACATTCATGAGAACGAACCGCTGCAAATGCGGTTCTTCCTTTTTTAGCAGGACTACTTTTTAAAAAATTATCAACTACCAACTTTAAAAATATCATCTAAACCCCTACCTTTGCCTCCCGAATTTTCGGGACTAAAATTAAAGGTTCAGAATGCCTACAATTCAACAATTAGTACGTAAAGGAAGAGATATTATCAGGGCGAAAAGCAAATCAAGGGCTTTAGATAGCTGTCCTCAGCGCCGTGGAGTTTGTACCCGTGTTTACACTACTACTCCTAAAAAGCCCAACTCGGCCTTGCGTAAAGTAGCCAAAGTACGTTTAACCAATAAGGTGGAGGTGATTGCTTACATTCCTGGTGAAGGCCACAACCTGCAGGAGCACTCTATTGTACTCATTCGTGGCGGCCGTGTAAAAGATCTTCCTGGTGTTCGTTATCACATAGTTCGTGGTTCGTTGGATACTGCCGGTGTAAAAGACCGTAAGAAAAGCCGTTCTAAATACGGAACCAAAAAAGAAAAATCAGGTAAAAAATAATTTTTCATAATAACGACTGCAGTACAGAGTAAAGTTTTAAAACTTGAAGAGATTCTGCCGCTGCGGTGACTTAAAAATTAAAACACATGCGTAAAGCACAAGCAAAAAAGCTCCCTCTTGCTCCCGATCCTAAATTTAATGACAAGCTGGTAACACGGTTTATAAATAACCTGATGTGGGAGGGTAAAAAAAGTATTGCCTATAATATTTTTTATGATGCTTTGGAGAAAGTAAGCAAGCAAACCGGTGAAGATGGCTATGAAGTTTGGAAAAAAGCTCTGGCCAATGTTACTCCTGCTGTTGAAGTTCGCAGCCGCCGTATTGGTGGTGCTACTTTCCAAATTCCTTCCGAGGTTCGTGCTGACAGGAAAATTTCCCTCAGCATGAAATGGCTCATTCGCTACAGCCGCGAAAGAAACGGACGCAGCATGGCTGATAAATTAGCTAACGAGATTGTTGCTGCATCAAAAGGTGAAGGTGCTGCATTTAAAAAGAAAGAAGATACACACCGTATGGCCGAAGCAAATAAAGCTTTTGCCCACTTTAAGGTGTAAAGAATACAAGAAGCATTATCCTCAAAGCCATTGCGATTTTCGGGATGGCTTTTTGTTTTTCATCAACTTCTTTTTTACCTGAGCCTTTGTAATGGCTGTAAAAAAGATAATCAGTAACTTATTCGCCATTTATTTTATGGGAAAGCTGCTTGTTATCATCCTGCTTGTTGCTGTTGTAATTTTTGCCTCCATGTGCGGGCAGCAAGATCAGCCAAAAGAAGTGCCTGCAGCCACCAATGCTGAAGAGCAGTTTTTTATTCCTGACACCAGCCTCATTCCAAAAGATCAGTTTGGAGAAATGGTGAGATATGGCCGCCAGTTAATGCTGAATACAGCATATTATATTGGCCCTAACGGGGTGGCGGGGCAATATCTCGGCAATAAAATGAATTGCACTAACTGTCACCAGGATGCCGGCACAAAACCTTATTCATTCAACCTAATTAGGTCTCACGACCGTTATCCGCAATACCGTGCAAGAGAAGGAAAAGTTTTAACACTTGCAGAAAGGGTGAATACTTGCGTAATGCGGCCGCATAACGGTAAACCGTTACCGCTTGACAGCAAAGAAATGGTGGCATTTCTTTCTTATTTGAAATGGATAAACTCACAACTACCGCAAAGCGTACAAAAATTAAAAGGTGAAAAAAACCTGGAGATTAACTTTCCGGATATTGCTGCAGATCCCAATCGTGGTGCGATTGTATATGCCAGTCATTGCCAGCGTTGCCATGGTGCTAACGGTGAAGGATTAATTGGCCAGGGGCAAGCCAGTTATATATCCTTTGCTATGGGGTGATAGTGCTTATCAGCCGGGGTCAAGCATGCATCGCGTTATTAAAAAGGCTCAATGGTTAAAAGCAAACATGCCTTTTGACAGTGCCCGGTATGATAAGCCTGTTCTTACCGATCAGCAGGCATTGGATGTAGCAGCTTTTGTAAACGATGACAGAATTCACAAACGGCCTAATCCAAAAACATTTGATTATCCTCATCCCGAAGAAAAAGCTATTGATTACGCCACGCCTCCTTTTGCAGATAAGTTTTCTGCAGAACAGCATAAGTTTGGCCCTTATAAACCCATTATTGATTACTGGAAAGCACAGGGGCTAAAACCGGTTTATTGATTAAGGGAGAATTGTTTTTTTATCTGCCCTGTTTGAAACTGAGCTTACAGTAACTGTTAGATTTTTTCCTGAAAGATTTTTTTCAGCTTGATGCTTACTGGCTGGCTACTGCGTTGACTTACTGAAATATTTTTTGAGGTTGTTTTCTTTCCATCACTTACTTTAATTACATAAGAATCCGGCTCAGTTCCCTCGTTATTCAATACTAAGCTGAGGTTTTTGCCAGTTCTTTCTGCATGCTGAAGGCTAAAAGCAAACGGATAAAGCGAACTGGAAGAAATAGCCCGGTAGTTATCAAAATCGGTCCAGTTACCATTATCCCATTTTTGAAATGAGCATTGCCAAACCACTTCTTTACCGGGTGTTACTTCAAAAATATAATTGGCTCCGCCCGTGCAAACCAAAATATTTCCATTGGGCAATGGCTGTGCATATCCGCCCTTACCTGTTATGCCTTTAGGGTATTTATCAGAACGGCATTCATACACCCAATCAATATAAGCAGGCATGTTACCCTACGGATCTTTAATAATTAACACTCTCGGGTACATAGGCCCAGCTTTCCTGTCTTCAATCACGTTGTTATCATAAATCAACAGTTTGTTATCGGGTAGTTGCACCATGCCATGCTGGTGCAGAAACAGCGGTTGTAAACCGCGGGCTTTTTTCTGGTTGTCATACACCCCAATCTGGTAAATCACTTTTCCGGTTTTCCTATCAATTTTTACCAGGCTTGAATTATGCCGGTTACTCATTACAAATGCATCATTCTTTGCATCGTAATCAATCGCATTCATGTGTGTACCGTAAACAAGTGTATCGGTTGGCTGGTACACTCCAAAAATGAAATCCCTGGTTACATGATCTTTCTCGTTCCAGGTCCAGATAATTTTTCCTGTAGGATCGTATTGAATCAATGTATTGTACCGCACCCTGCACAGGAGGGCAGGGTTGTATAAATTAGGTTCTGTTTCATAGCGGTAACTGCAGGTTAAATAAGTTCCATCATCCAGCTTCATAAAATCATGATGGTAGTGTTCTTTTTCATCACCTGAAACAGCTCCCACATTTGGCGAAACCCAAAGTGTTTTTCCCTGCCTGTCTGTTTCATAACAAAGAGAATCGTTCAGCATAATAAGAGTGCCCTGCTTTGTTAAACGCAGGTTTCTGAATTTGGGATCAATTTGCCCGTCAGCGCTGCGAAAAGGAAAATACCAAACAGGTTTGCCGGTTCGGTCAATGGCAATGCCGCGATAGTCAAGAAAAATAATATCGTTATTGAACTAAGAAGGCTTGCTGATTTCAACATTAATTTTAAAAAGATTGGTGTCAACAAGGTAGTAGTCAATGATTGTAAAATTAAAATCACGACTGTGATAAATTGATTGACCATTTTTAAAGGCTTCGTATCTCCACAAGTATCCTTTCCCAAAGTTGAAGCCCGAAACAATGCAGGCCAGCGAACGATTTTTTATGATCACAGGCTCTGAGCTGTTATCCATTGAAAAAATTGAAATAACATATTCATCGGCTCCCTGCACTTCATCGTACTCAAAAAAAATTTGCGTGTAGTTAATTCTGGATCCATCTGACGGACTAATATTAGCATTGGAAAAAAGAGAAAAACAAAAAACAGCCATCAGCAGCACAGCACGGGTGGAAAAGAATTTCATAACCTCAAATGTATTGAAATGGGGAAGGATAATTATGCTATTGTGCAGAAAAGCTTATGTGATCAAAAAAAAGCCGTCCCACTCACATTGGGACGGCAAAATGACAAATGAATTTTTTACTCCATGTTCTCGTTATCAGAAGGCATTTCGTTTTTTTCTGCAGATGGAGTTTCTGATTCCATGTCCGAAGAATAGGTATCAGCATTGTTTGTGGAGGTCTCTTCTATTTGCGGTTCTGGGGCCGGAGCCGGTTGAGTTTTTGGTTCAGCGGCAGAACTGGTAGAAGACGTTTTCTTTTTAGGAGCTGATTTTTTTGCTGCTTTCTTTTTTGGTGCAGCTTTTTTAGCCGCTTTTTTAGGAGCTGATTTTTTTGCTGCTTTCTTTTTTGGTGCAGCTTTTTTAGCAGCTTTTCTCTTTGGAGCCGCTTTCTTTTTTGGCGCAGCTTTCTTCGAAGATTTTTTCTTTGGGCCTGATTTTCTTTTAGGTGCTGCTTTGCCACCACGACGGGCAGGTCTGGATGATTTCTTTTTGGGAGCAGCCTTCTTTTTAGCTTTCTTTTTTGCTGCCATACATTAAATGGTTTTGGTAATTAAATTTTGAATGAAGTTTTTAAGGACGTTCAAGTTACAAACAATGATAGGGAAATACAAAATTTTGTAACAACATTTTCCGAATAAAAATCATGAAAAATTTTTGGTTGTGCATCTTCAACTGAAAATTTCAAATTGCGCAATCTAACTGTTGCTTTGTTATTGATAATACTTACTGCCTGCAACCATCAAAAAACCGGTGAGAAAAGAGTTTCAGCAAACCAAACCTTTTTTAGTTGCTTGGGTGAGATACCATCTCCGGCAGGGTATTTTCAAAAGACTTCGCAAACTGGCTTCGGCATCTTTCTTTAAAAAAAGAAAATATTGTTAGGCTACACAATGGTGCTGTAAAGCCAAATCAAAGCCTTCATTTTGCTGTGCTTGATGTGCGGGTTGGTAACAAAAACCTGCAGCAATGCGCAGATGCAATTATGCGTTTACGGGCTGAATACCTGTTTCAACAACAGTGGTATAATGCTATTCGGGGTTTACAGCAACTGACGGAACTGTTTTTTCTTTCAATGAATGGTTGTGCGCCATCAGGTATAAGCTTGTGAATGGAAAACATTTTAGTCGTATAAATTCTTCTTTTGCAGCCTTACCCGCCCGTCCGGTTTTTGAATCTTATCTTGAATTCGTTTTTACATATTGCGGTACTTACACTGTTTATTCCGAAACAACATCTGTAGATCTTGCCGATGTTTTGCCGGGAGACCTGTTGGTGCAGCCCGGCGCACCTGGCTATGCAATGATGGTGGTTGATATGGCCGAAAACAGTTCAGGAGAAAAAATTTTTTTACTGGCACAGGGATTTATGCCGGCGCAAAGTATTCACATAGTAAAAAATCCGGGGAATGGCCAGATCAGTTTATGTTATCAGTTTAATTCTTCAATCATCCAAATCCCTAACTGGAAGTTCCAATCCACCCAGTTTCGCCAATGGATTGAATAACAGAAATTAAGATTTCCACAACGGGGAAAACCTTCTGGCTTAAGCCATATTTTCCAATGGATTTCCATACCTTTGCCCGCCCGTTCAGAAAAGTATTTTTGAGGCAAATATTTTAACCAATTTGAACGGGAGCCTCAATAAAAAAAACACGGTTAAAACAGGTAGCTGTTCACCGGGTTAAAAACAACAATAATCATGGCTGATCTTAGATTTCAAAGAAATTTTGGTATTGCTGCCCACATTGATGCCGGCAAAACCACAACTACTGAGCGTATTCTTCGCTACACAGGTATGATCCATAAAATTGGTGAAGTACACGAAGGAGGGGCTACTACCGACTGGATGGAGCAGGAAAAAGAAAGAGGTATTACCATTACTTCTGCTGCTGTTAGCTGCCAGTGGAACTTTCCAACTGTTTTGGGTAAACCCACTCCTGAAACAAAAAAATATTATTTCAATATCATTGATACTCCGGGTCACGTTGACTTTACAGTAGAAGTTGAACGCTCCATGAGGGTGTTGGATGGTTTGATTGCATTATTCTCAGCCGTGGATGGTGTAGAGCCTCAAAGTGAAACTGTTTGGCGCCAAGCCAACCGTTACAACGTTCCCCGCATTGGTTTTGTAAATAAAATGGACCGTGCCGGTGCTGATTTTTTGAATGTAGTGAAGCAGGTAAAAGAAATGCTTGGTTCAAAAGCAGTTCCTCTTCAATTGCCCATTGGTGCAGAAGATAATTTTAAAGGTGTGGTTGACCTGATAAAGATGAAAGGTATTATTTGGCACATGGAAACCGAAGGAATGACCTTTGATGAAATTCCTGTACCGGATGATATGAAAGAAGAAGCGGAATATTGGAGAGCACAGTTGATTGAAGCGGTTGCTGAATATGACGATAAACTGATGGAGAAGTTTTTTGAGGATCCCAATACAATTACTGAAGATGAAGTGCATGAAGCTATTCGTAAAGCAACAATTGATTTAAGCATTGTTCCTATGCTTTGCGGTTCTTCATTTAAAAATAAGGGTGTGCAAACTGCATTGGATGCTGTTTGCCGCTACTTGCCCAGCCCTGTTGATATTGAAGCTGTAAAAGGAACCGATCCCAATACTGGTGCTGAGTTAACAAGAAAGCCTGAAGCAAAGGAGCCTTTTGCCGCTCTTGCATTTAAAATTATGACCGATCCGTTTGTTGGTCGCCTGGCTTTCTTCCGCTGTTACTCTGGCCATTTGGATGCTGGTAGTTATGTGCTGAATGTAAGAAGTGGTAAAAAAGAACGCATCAGCCGCATCATGAAAATGTTTGCCAACAAGCAAAACCCTATAGATTTTATTGAAGCAGGTGATATTGGTGCTGCTGTTGGTTTTAAGGAGATCAAAACCGGTGATACGCTTTGCGATGAAAATTATCCAATCGTTTTAGAAAGCTTGTTCATTCCTGAGCCGGTTATTTCCGTTGCTGTTGAGCCAAAAACACAGGCAGACGTTGATAAAATGGGTATGGCCATTAGTAAGCTGGTTGAAGAAGATCCTACTTTGAGAGTAAAAACAGATGAAGAAACCGGTCAAACCATTTTGAGTGGCATGGGTGAGCTTCACTTAGAGATCATTGTTGATCGTATGCGCCGTGAATTTAAGGTAGAAGTTAACCAGGGTGCGCCACAGGTAGCTTATAAAGAAGCATTCCAAACTACAGTAGAGCATCGTGAGGTATTGAAAAAACAATCTGGTGGTCGTGGTAAGTTTGCCGATATCGTTTTTGAACTTGGCCCCGTAGATAAAGAATGGAAAGAAGCCAACCCCGATAAAAACTTCCAGTTTGTAAATGACATATTTGGTGGCTCTATTCCCAGAGAATTTATTCCTGCAATTCAAAAAGGTTTTGAGCAGGCAATGGGTACCGGTGTGCTGGCCAGTTACCCGGTGGATAATATGAAGGTTCGTGTATTTGATGGTAGTTTCCATGCTGTTGACTCTGACTCTATGAGCTTTGAGCTTTGTGCAAAGAGCGGATTTCGTGAGGCAGCAAGAAAAGCAAAACCAGTATTACTTGAGCCCATCATGAAAGTGGAGGTTGTAACTCCAGATCAATACATGGGTGATGTAACCGGAGACCTTAACCGCCGCCGCGGCATGCTTGAAGGAATGGATAGCCGTGCAGGTGCACAGGTAATTAAAGCAAAAGTTCCGCTGAGTGAAATGTTCGGCTACGTAACGCAGTTAAGAAGCTTAAGCTCAGGCCGTGCCTCGTCAACCATGGAGTTTTCTCATTACGCACCTGCACCTAACAATATTGCAGAAGAAGTAATAGCTAAAGTGAAAGGGAAGGTATCAGCGTAACAAACAGAGATCATGAATTTTTTATAAATGAAAATCCTGCAGCATGCAGGATTTTTTTGTTTAACAAAACCTTGTGCTGAATTTCGTAAAAATCAGGCCTGTTAAGCATTTCACGGTATTTTCTTTGCTTAATTTTGTGTCGTTCTCATGCCCCGTTTTTAAAGTCCGGCAGGGTCGTTCGCGACACGTATGAAAAACACTTGCCCTACTACCTACTAAGAATTCAACAACAACAATGTCACAAATGTGGGTTAGGAACAGGAGGGACTCAAAAGAGCCCCTTTTTTTGTACGCAGTTTTCCTATATTTCTAAATAATCCCCAATAAATTTTAATGCTTGGCACCAATTTTGGAAATGCAGGATGACTAAAAATTTTTAACCAATGAAAATCACATCACTTACGGCCGTTTTGCTAGCCTTTTCCGTATTCTTTGTTTCTTGTTCAAGAGAAAAAAGTTCTGATGCTTCTAAAGCTCAGCTCAAAGTATTTTTAACTGATGATCCTGCTGCTTATGGCTCTGTGGTTATTGATGTAAGAGATGTACAGATCAACGTAACCGGCGATTCAACCAATGGATGGCAGAGCCTTTCATCTGTAGCAGCAGGCAGATACGATCTTTTGAGTCTGGTAAATGATGATGACACCCTATTGGCGAATTCAGATATTCCAAGTGGAAGATTAGAACAAATGCGTTTGGTGCTTGGTCCCAACAATTTTATTGTTGTAGATGGTACTACCTATCCGTTGGAAACACCCAGTGCTCAGCAATCAGGTCTTAAATTAAACATTCACCAGGACGTAACTGCAGGAGTGCTTTACACCATCACTCTTGATTTTGATGCTGCCCGTTCAATTGTAAAAACCGGCAACAACCGTTATATCCTGAAGCCTGTTATCCGTACAACATTTAATGCAGCAGGTGGCAGTATAAAAGGTGTTGTTTCTCCAAATAGTTTTTCAACACTGATTTATGCAATAAAAGGCACAGATTCAGTAAGTACCTATACCGATGCTACAGGTGGTTATTTGGTTAGAGGATTGCCTGCAGGAACTTACACATTGCGGTTTATTCCTGGCGATACCACTTATGTTTCAGAAACAAGAACCGGCGTTAACGTAACCGTTGGTAACGTGACAACAGTTGATACAGTTCATTTGCATCACTAAAAATTAGTTCATCCTTGAGTATAGAACCAAAGGTCGTCTGCGTGGGGCGACCTTTTAGTTTTTTAAGGGGTCATGAAAAACAAAATACAATCCGGGCAAAGAAGAAATAACCGTTGACAGGTAAAAAAGCAAACTAACTACAAGCCCCAGTTGCGGATCAAGATGAAAGAACTTAGCTCCTTCAACAAACACAAATTCTCTTGTACCTAAACCGCCACCCAGTGAAACTGGAAAGATGGCTACCACTGCAGCAATCAAAAAAATAAATAACCACTCCGGCTGATTAAGTGGCAGATGAAGTGAAAGCAGAATGCAGTACACACAAACTACCTGCGTTAATTGCACAGCAAGCCCCAAAAAAAATGTAGGCCAAAAGCCTGCAAAAAATTCTATAAAATTTTTTTTTACGGCAAAATACAGAACTGCAATGCTGGCTAAGGAACCTATAATAAGAATAAGATCAATAAGCGGATTTCTTAAAACAATGATCCCATACACGGATAATATTAAACCGAGAGCCAGCAAACCGCTGAACCTGTCCAGCAAAACTGCCGCTGATGTTTTTTTATAGTTGCTGTTGTATTTTCTTTTTAAAAGAATGACCTTATATGCATCACCACTAATGCTTCCCGGTAAAAAAAGATTATAAAACATGCCCAGCCAGTAAAGTCTGATGTTTTTTATTTCTGAAAGTTGCAGGCCAATATTGCGGAAGTAAATATTTAAACGATAGGCGGAAAATAACTTTGATAATGCCAGTAACAAAATTGCCGCTGTTAGCCAGAGCCAGTTTGTTTTCGCAATAGCCTGCTTTGCCTGCAAAAAGTCAATTTTTTTTGAGATATACCAAAAGCAAAGAACAGTAACAGCTATCTTCAGTGCCAGGCTGAATATTTTTTTTGCAGGACTTTGTTTTTTAACAACAGCTTCTTCAACTGCAGGCTGATGATTGGCCAAAGGATGGTAATTTTATTCGGCTGCAAGTAAATTCAAAATCGTTGAATGGTGAAAATGTCTGTTTTTAATTTTTCACCTGCAGCATAAATATTTACTCCAATGAAAAAACAGCTTCTCATTTCTGGCCTCTTACTTTTTTGCTTTGGTTTATTACATGCCCAGGAAAAGCCGCTAACAAAGGGCATGAAGATCACCCGTTCTACCAAAATTAAAAAGGCAACTTACAAGCTGGATGCGTTTACAAACTGGGAAAAACCGGTTATTTTAATTGAAGGTGAAAATATAACCGTTGATTTCAACAATGCTGTGCTTACGGGCAGCAACACAAAAAAAAATCCCGATGAATTTTTTGGAGTGGCCATTATCATTCAAAACAGTAATCGCATTACCATAAAAAATCTAAAGGCAAAAGGATATAAAGTGGCCATTCTTGCAAAAAATGTTACCAGCCTTACTATAGATAATTGCGATCTCTGCTATAATTATCGCCAACACTTAAACAGCACACAGGAAAAAGAAGATATTTCTGACTGGATGAGTTATCACCACAACGAAAATGATGAATGGCTGCGTTATGGCGCCGCCATTTATTTACGTGACTGCAACATGGCTATTATTTCAAACAATAAAGTAACCGGTGGGCAAAATGCTTTAATGATGACAAACTGCAATGATGGCTTTATTTACAACAATGATTTTTCTTTTAACTCAGGTATTGGATTGGGCATGTATCGCTGCAGTTATAATGAAATAGCGTACAACAAGCTTGACTTTAATGTACGTGGATACAGCCATGGTGTTTATAGCCGCGGGCAGGACAGTGCAGGCATTTTAATTTACGAACAGAGCAATAACAATCTTTTTTTTAAGAACTCGGTAACGCATAGCGGAGATGGATTTTTTCTTTGGGCAGGGCAAACCACAATGGATAATGGGCAGGGTGGCTGTAACGACAATACTATTTTTGGAAATGATTTTTCTTATGCGCCAACAAATGGCATTGAAGTTACTTTCAGTCGCAACAAAATTTTAAATAACCGTGTGTTTGAATGCGATCATGGCATTTGGGGTGGTTACAGCTATCAAACAGAAATTGCCAACAATCAGTTTCGCAATAACAATATTGCAATAGCTATAGAACATGGCCAACAAAATGAGATTCATCACAATCTTTTTTTAAGAGATAAAACAGCCATTAAGCTATGGGCAAGAAAAGAACAACCTGCAGATTGGGGCTATGCAAAATACCGCGATACAAAAAGCCATGGGTACATCATCGTGGCAAACAGCTTTAATGAAAACAAGACAGCTATTGATGCAATCAGAACAGACAGCCTTGTTGTTTTCGGCAACATTCATCCGGCGGTAGAAAATTTTATTAAGGTAGATTCAACCGTTACAAATATTGACAGTACCGTAAATGAGGAATTGAATGACCGGTACTTAACCGATACAATGTTAACTGACCCGCCAGTGCAAAACCCCATTGATCCTTTTAAAGGCAGAGGGATACTGAACGGCCGGAAGAATATTTTAATAACCGAATGGGGACCGTATGATTTTCAGTCACCGATCATCTGGAACACAAATCCAACTGATACGTCTTCCATTATGCAGTTTGATATAAAGGGCCCCAAAGGAAAATGGAAACTGAAATCAGTGAAAGGAGTTGAAGGTTTGTCTTCCACTGCAGGAACAGTTCCGGCAACAATTACAGCAAAAAAAATAACCGGTGATCGGACAGACATTCGCATTGAACTGGAATTTGTAGGTGAGCAGGTGATTACTCCTTTCGGACAGATAGTTGCCAAAGGCAAATCATATCGTTTTTCATTTGAAAAATTTTTTCAGCCCATTAACTGGATAGTGAATTGGTTTGCGATGGATACAGCCAGCTACAATCCCATTAAAACCGGTGAATTGTTTGCGCCTAACGTAAGGGTAAGACCGGTGAAAACCGATACAGTTAACAGGGTTGACTATGCGTGGTGGGGAGGATTAAAAACTACCGAAGGACAATTGCCGCAATTTATTACCGTGGCTGAAGGCATAGCGGATGTGCTTGCCGGTAAATATGAGTTAAGCACAACCTGGGATGATGCGGTGAGAATTTATATAGATGACAAGTTGGTATTGAATGAATGGAATCCTTCGTTGTATAAGTTTGATGAGTCGCCTAATAAAAAAATTCAGCTTGAGCTTGCTGCAGGTAAACACAATGTCAGAGTTGAGCATTTAGAGCTAGGCGGCTTTGCAACAATTTCTATCAGGCTAAAAAAACTATAGTGGTTGTTGGAATGATTTCTGTTAAATTGATTTCAGGCAACACGAAAAGATCCTCTTATTCGTTTTTTAATTCTAACCGATAAAAACTATGAAAAGCATCATTTGTATTTTTTTCGCAGCACTATTTAGTGTTCAGCTGTATGCGCAACGCAGTTCAAAAAACGATTACGAAAAAGAAAACTTCTTTCGTGCAGGCTTAAAAGCCTCTTTATACATTAATAAAGTTGATAGCCGTTCTTTTAAAGAGGCCTACAGTTACAATTATGGCCTCGGCGGTTTTTTGCAATTTAATTTTTCAAGAAAATTGGGCCTGCAGCCTGAAGTAAACTTTGTACAGGCCACTGCTGAAACCAGTGATGACTATAGTGATATTTATGATGACGTTTCTCTTGGCGGCAGCCAGGTAAAAGTAAAGCTTGGTTATTTAAAAATTGCTCCTTTACTCAATTTGAATGTAGGTCCAACTCAAAAAATAAAATTGCAGTTTGGCCCGCAGTGGGGTATGAAGCTGAAAGAAAAAGCAGACAGTACCAATAGAGATATTTTTAAGAATGGAGATTTTTCACTGGCCGGGGGGCTTATGATCCAGCTACCCTTTGTGCAACTTGGTGGTCGCTATGAGCATGGGCTTACTAATATAAACGATATAGACAACCGTGATAAATGGAAGAGCCAGGCCTTTCAAATTTTTGCCGGTATTACTTTTTAATCCTTTCAACTCATAAAACCGGTTTTGGTAAATAAGTTTTGGACAGCAGCAGTTAATCTTCGTAACTTCTGATTCTAAAACTTCAGGGTATGAAAAGATTTACCGTGTTGGCAGTTTTGCTGTTATTGGTAGCAGCCATTGCTTTTGCAACAATCAGGGGCACCCGCTCAAAAGATTCGACAAAAACAGAAAAAAAACAGGATACAAAAAAGAAAAAAGAGTGCAGGCATGTCTGCCCGTTTACGTAAAAAATCATCCCTTCATTTTGAGGAGATTCTTTAAGATACCCATGAAAAATTTCTAATAAGTTTCACCAATGCCTGAGTAAAAACAACAATGGAGCTTTTTAAAGTTCGGGCATCGCATGTACAGGTGCATATTCACCACTTACCCTCTTTTTTAAGAGTAAATTCCTAAACCCCACGATAAAAATATTGAAATACACAAGCTTATAAATCTGCCATTAAAAAAGCCGATATTGGGTTGGAACTGTTTACCTATCATATTATTTTTAGCCTTAACAATTGATTTTCAAAAGGGCTGCCCAAATTTTTGAAAATACCCCTCAGCTTTCAATGCCATTTGGCCAAAACTCTTAATTTTGAAATGGCTTCGGTATAAGATTTTCTGTACAGATATCCGGAGTCTACAAGCACTGCCAAAAGACCTGTTAAGTTCTACACAACCCATTACCTTCTTGCTTACAACCCGGAATAAATAAACCACCCCAAAAAGGAGGATGTATGTATTCGTACGGATTATTAGAGCCTGGTTGTTATTACCTGGTACAAGAAAAAGAAGACGCAGAAATTAAGCTGATCAAAGTTTCAGTTGAATCTGATCATTGTGTATTTGTTATCCGGTACGATGATCCCCTGGTCACTGAATGGAAGAGAAAAAATGACCCGATTCATGACATCATCGAATGCCTGGAAGATTCAGTAGTGAAGGAATGGGAAAACCACTATCCCAGTGGCGAGGATGCTTATTTTGAAGAAGAAGATGACGATTAATGCTGTATTGGTCAGTAATAAAAAATTTCTGGTATATTTTTTACAACTCTCCTTCGGGAGAGTTCGTTATATATATATAATCATCAGCCATGTTCCGTTACCTTGTTTCAATATTTGCGATAGTGGGGTTGTTTACTTCCTGCCATTTCCCTGTTAAGGTTTTGAGTGATGAGCAGATAAAACAGCATTATGCCAATAAGCCCACCCGTCCGCAGTTAAAATATATTCGTTACAAAAACTTTCATATTCATCACGCCATTGTTGGCGATTCAACAAAGCCATTATTGCTGATTGTGCATGGTGCGCCAGGCGCCTGGTATAGTTCAATGAAGCTGCTGGATAATCCTGAACTGCAAGAGAATTTCCGTATGGTTTCGGTGGACAGGGTTGGATTTGGAAAAAGCAATTACGGAGTATCGGAACCATCTATTCAAACCCACGTAAAATATTTGGAGAAAATAGTGGCCGAGTATAACCACAATGGAAAAATCTATCTCCTGGGCTCATCTTACGGAGCTCCTATTGCAGCCTCGTTTGCCATGCAAAATTCAGATCTTGTACAGGAGCTGTATCTCATTTCACCGGTTATTGATCCTTCTACCGAAAAGATTTTTTGGTTTTCTTATTTTGGAAAGCTGGGGCCTGTAAAAATGTTTTTGCCTGATTATTTAAATGTGGCTACCGATGAAAAGTTTGCACACCGTCGGCAATTGAAAAAGATAAAATCAAACTGGGATCAAATCCGCTGCAAAGCTTATGTAATAATGGGAAAGAAAGATTGGATAGCCGACCTTGCTAATTTAAATTTTGCCCGCAAAATGCTGGTAAATGCAAAAGATCCTGAGTTTTTGTTACTAGAAAATACAGGGCATAGCATTGTTTACCAGCGAACAGATTTATTGATTTCATTACTATTAAAGCAAAATAGTTTTTTAGCTACGCAATAAAATTCTGCTTTGTATCTTCCGCTATAAACTCTCCTCATGCGCATCTTCTTTTTTTTAGCCCTGGCATTTTTGTTCCCTGTTGTTTTGTTTTCTCAAAGAAAAATGCCACAGGTTGAAATTCTAACATCAGGCACAAAAACAAGCCTCAGGGGCCTTAGTGTTATAAATGATAATGTGGTGTGGGTATGTGGCAGCAATGGCACGGTTGGTAAAACAACAAACGGCGGAAGAAACTGGAAATGGTTTACAGTAAAAGGTTTTGAAAAGGCAGATTTCAGAGATATTGAAGGGTTTGATGCAGCAACTGCCGTAATCATTGCAGTAGGGCAGCCTGCCTATATTTTAAAAACTGTAGATGGCGGCGAAAGCTGGAAAGTAGTTTATGAAAACAAAACCAAAGGAATGTTTTTAGATGCGATAGAGTTTTGGAATGAGCAAAGCGGAATTGTAATTGGCGATCCGGTGGAAGGAAGATTTTTTGTTGCCCGAACTTTTGATGGCGGCAGTAACTGGATGGAGGTGCCACTAAACAACCGTCCCGTTGCTGATAGCGGTGAGGCTTGTTTTGCTGCCAGTGGTACTAATGTAAGAGCCCTGGATAGAGACGAAGCTGTTTTTGTAAGCGGCGGCTTAAAATCGAGAATGTTTATAAGAGATGCTGTTATTCCCTTACCTGTTATACAAGGTAAGGAAACGGCGGGCGCCAATTCAGTTGCCGTGTATGATTACAACAAAAGAAAGGGAGGCAAAAGAATGATGGTTGTTGGGGGAGATTTCTCTAATGACAGTTTAACTGAAAACAATTGCTTTTATACAACCAACCGTGGAAAAACCTGGCAGGCACCAAAAATTCCTCCACATGGTTACCGCAGCTGTGTAGAATATTTATCAAAAGAAGATGTTCTTGCCTGCGGTTTAAATGGAGTTGATTATTCAGCCAATGGTGGAAAAACCTGGACCTGGATAAGTAAAGAAGGTTTTCACGTTTGCCGCATTGCTAAGTTTGGGCCTTCTGTTTTTCTTGCCGGCAGTAATGGTAAGGTAGGCCGGTTATTAATTGATTAACCGTTATTTCATTCCCACCAGGTTTGAAAGTATTTCTTTAACGCTGGCCCTTTTTTTATAGTCAGGGTCAAAAAAACGGTAAGAAATTTCACCATCTTTATTAATGATATAAATAGCCGGTACGGGTAAAAACACTTTATCAGGCTTTTGATTGTTGTTCTGTGCCAGGTCAATACCGGCAGTTTTGTAGCGGCCAATTGTTCTCTCATCTACCTGGTAGGCCACCTGGTAGGCCTTCATTATTTTTAAATCTTTATCTGAAATAATAGAGTAGGATGCTTTTGTTTTTTCAATTGTTTTTGAAACACCATCGGCAGCTTCGGGAGTAATGGCAATTAACTCTGCACCCATATCTTTTATTTGTAAAAGAGAATCTTCAAGTGCTTTTAAATATTTGCTGCAATATGGGCACCAGTTACCTCTGTAAAATATAAGCACAACAGGCCTTTTTTTCCGAAGCTCTTTTAAGCTGATTTCTTTGCCATTTTGGTCCTTTTCTTTAAACTCAGGAGCTTTTGAATTAATGAACAAGCCTTCCGGTTTTTCCTGTGCAAAAACTAAGAACCCCGTTAACATGAAAGCAATTACAAAAAATATTCGCATAAAAAAATTTATCATTTCAAAAATAAAAAGAAGCTTGCAGCCATTAACAGCCAGCAGGTTTAATTAACAACTTGTATTGATACACCAAAAACACCATCTTATAATTTATGCCAAACAAGCACTATCAGAAATGGTTATTACAAATGCCCGCAGGTTTTTTGTTAACTACCGCCGGAATTGTTTTAATAATGTATGCAGCTAATAAACGTGCCAGCGAAGAGTGGATGCTTTGGGCAGTGGTAACGGTTGCAATAATTAACTCGGGGCTCGCTATTTTAGGCAATGCTTATATACACAAAGTAAAATCAGATCTGATGCGGCGCAGCAGATCTAAATCAGGTAACTCCCGCCAGGCGACGGATGAAAGAGATTAAGAGGCAGCCAGGTAGATTTTACTTTGAAAACTTTCAAGCATTCTTCTTGCTACTTTTTCACCCAGTAATTTATGACCGACAGCATTGAGATGAAAAGGATCGGAAAAAATTCTTTTATCCGCAGGAAGTATTTCGTGTGTATTTATGAAAGTAACATTGGCCATGCCACCAAATAAGCGAAACATCAATTGTCCTCCTTTTTGCCTGATGTAGTTATCTGTTTCTTTTAAACAAACCAGTGGCGAAAGCACTACAAATTTTTTGTCAGGATAAAACTTGATGTATTCTTTGATCAGTTTCAGGTGCAGAACCGTTCTTCTTTTCAATACTATCCAGATTACCGGCAGAATGATGAAACGATGAAGAGGATGCAATTTTCTGGGGGCGGTCAACGGAATGGTGTTCGGAGTTGCACTTGCTTCGGAAGAACTGCTACCCAAACCGGAACCTTTTTTTCTCTTTTTTAAAATCCGTTTTAGTGAAGCGTGATACTCATAGTTTCCAAGCTGAAGCAAAACCATATCCGGGTCGTATTCACCAATAAAATCAATGATCTTACCGTTCTGTTTGAGAGGAAATACACCAACCTTGTGGATAGCAGTTTGATCAGTAGTTTCTTCAACTACTTGTACAAACGATTTTTTGCCGTTTGCACCATAGCCCTGCACATGGCAGCCACCAATAGCGATAAAAGAACCTGGCTTCATAGAATTAGGATTCAGTTAATCAGGATTTTTGGATGCGATAAAAATAAAATCTCCCATTAGTTTATGCAAGAGAATAACTGCGCTGATTTAACAGGGAATTTTACGGTAGTGGCTGAAGGTAATTTTTCGATTGATTATTTTTTAAACATGAAATAAACGGCCGCAAGCAGAAAAATAAAACTTACAAGGTATTTAAGCTGAAATGGTTCTTTTAAAACAATGATGGCGAAAACTGAAAAGACTATAAGAGTGATCACTTCCTGGATCATTTTTAACTGAAAACCGCTGAAGCCATTGGCAAAACCAAAACGGTTGGCCGGCACCATCAGGCAATATTCAAAAAAGGCAATGAACCAGCTAAGTAAAATAGCTTTCCACAAAGGCCAGCCTTTTTGTTGAAGATGATAATACCAGGCAAAAGTCATGAAGATGTTTGAGGCAAGAAGAAGTAAAATTGTTCGCATGATCAACTCTTTCTTTCGTAAAAATTAAAAAGTCCCGCTTTTGCAGGACTTCAATTTATTCCATAATCCTATATTATTGGGCTGTTGCCAGGCTTCTGAAATCAACACTCACCAGTTTGCTTACTCCGGGTTCCTGCATGGTTACACCATAAATAACATCCACCGTACTCATCGTCATTTTGTTGTGTGTAACAATAATGAACTGGGAATTTTCACTAAACTGACGAATCATGTTTGTAAACTTGCCCACGTTGGCGTCATCAAGTGGTGCATCCACCTCATCCAAAATACAGAATGGTGCTGGCTTAATCAGATAGATGGCAAACAGTAGCGCAGTTGCTGTCAATGTTCTTTCACCGCCACTTAATTGTGTTAATGAGGTAGGGCGTTTCCCTTTCGGCTTTGCAATAACATCAATTCCTGTTTCAGCCAAATTCTCAGGGTTTTCCAAAATCAAATCTGCTGTATCATCTTCCGTAAACAAGCTCTTAAATACTTTTTGAAAATTTTCCCTTACCTGGTTAAAAGTTTCCAGGAATTTTTGATTAGCTGTTGCTTCAACTTCCTTGATGGTTTGCATCAGGCTGTCTTTTGCAGTAACCAGGTCATTCTTTTGTTCCAAAATGAATTCATACCGTTTCTTCATCTCCTGAAAAGCTTCAATGGCTGTTGGGTTCACTTCTCCCAAATTCTCCAACCGTTTTTTCATTCGGTCGGTTTTTTCCTGCAGTTCTTCAACAGGAGCTTGAGTTTTGCGTGGCTGGTCCAAAATGTCTTCCAGTTGAATTCTAAACTCAACATTCAATCTTTCTTTAGTACCGGCAAGCTGAAGCTTCAAATCGGTTAGCTTATCTTTTATTTCTGCCAGCAAGTGCTCAACCTGCTCCTTGTCTTTTATTTTGTGACGCAATTCGCTTTCTTTTTCTGCCAGTTGATTGCGCAAATTATAATATGCCTGGTCGGCTTCATTCAGCTTTCTTTCTTCTTCCTCTTTTTGCTTCATCAATGCAATCAACTCTTCGTTTGCTTGTTTCAATTGCTGAGTTGATTGCTCAATGTTGGCTGTTGTATCAGAAAGAGTAGTGGTATTGCTTTCAATTTGTTGTTGCAGGTCTTTAAGTTGCTTGTTTTTAAAATCAAGCTCCTGGTTTAATGCAGCTATCTTACTTTGCTGTTTGGTAACCTGTAAATTAAACTCGTTGAACTGGCGGCTGATATCATTATAGCTGCTTTCATCAACTTTAAAGTTTTCTTCAGCCTCATTTAATTTTTGCAGGCTTATCTGCACTTCTTCATTTAAATGCTGTAATTCAGTTTTTACTGCTTCTGCAGAATTTAAAGTTTGCTGTAATTGCTGGTTTAATTCAGAAATGCGGGTTTGACTTTGATTTTGCAAAGCATGCAAATTTTCCAGCTTGTTATGCAATGCAAAAACCTGGTTAGTACGCTGCTGAATTTCTTTTTCTACTTCGCCAATGGCGTTTTCACGCAGTTCTTCATTAAAAGCAATTACTTCATTGTGCCTTTCCTGGATTTCTGCCCTCAAATTTTCAACTACTGCATTCTGCACTAAAATTTCTTCAGCAAGTTTTTCCAAATTCTTTTGGCGACCGATTTTTTTCCCTTCAAATAAGCCAACACTTCCACCGGTGAGAGAATATTTTCCTTTTACATACTTACCGGTTTTTTCGATCACCACAAAACCGTTGCTGTTTTCCAGCGTTTCTTCATTATCAGAAATATATACGTTTGCTAAAAGATGCTCAGCCAGCTTACGGTATTTTTCATCAACTTCAACAACAGTCATGGCTGGGACCCCAAGCTGGTGACCGCCGTTATTTTCAATACTGCTGTTTATTTTATCAAGCAAAAAGAAATTTGCTTTTCCTTTTTTGTTTTCATCCAGCAACCGAACAGCTTGTAAACCTTCCTGCAAGTTGTTTACCACATAATAACCCAGGTAGGGTTCCAGCACATTTTCTAATGCGGTTCTGTATTCTTCTTTTACATAAATAATGTCAGAAAGTATAGGAGAGGTGTGGTTCCAGTTAGGGTTGTTATGCAAAAACTTCACACTTTCAGGATAGCCTTCCATGGAGTCAATCAAACTCTTCAGCAAGTCGTGTTCATTTTTTTTTGCATCCAGCTTGCGCTCCTCTTCAGCCAGTTTTCCTCTCAGGTTCTCAACAACCTGCTGTGTTTGTAAAATTTGCTCCTTGGTATTTTCATGGTGCTGCTGCAATTGCTCAAGATCTTTTTCTTTAATCTTGAGTTCTTTTTCTTTCAAATGCAGTTCATCGGCCAGTTGTTTGCGTTGCTGATCCCTGGTAGTTCTTTCTTCTTCTATTTGATGGATGGCCCGCTGAATGTTTAGAATTGACGTATCTGAAACGGCCACTTTTTTCTCCGCTTCAAACTGGCTGCGCTGAATTTGTTGGCAGCTGCTGCGCAGTTCGTTTAAGGCTACCCTTTTTTGATCCAGCACTTTTCTTTTTGCTTCTACATCATTACGTAATTGCACCAACTGCTCATCCAACCCACCCAGGTTTTTTTCTTCCTCTTCCAACTGCAGTTTGGTAAAGCCGATACTTTCCTCAATGCCGGTTATTTGTCCGGAAGCTTTTTGCAGAAAATCTTTCAGGCTAGTTTCTCTCTCTTTCAAATATTCCAAACGCTGTGCAGCCAGGTTTTTTTCATTCTCTTTTGTTCTTACGCTTTGCACCAGGTCGTTAAAAGAATGCTGCATAGCCTGCAACTCTTTTTCTTTTTCAATAAAGCCAACTTTCTCCTGTTCCAATGCAGCTTCAGCGGCGGCTATCTCTGCTTCCATCTGCACTTTTTTGTCAGTCTCAGTTTCGTGTTGCTCGTTCAGTTCTTTATAAGTAAGATTAAAACCTTCCAGTGCGGCTTTGGCAAGCTCAATACTTATTTCACGATAATCTTTTTTTATTTCGTAATATTTCTCTGCTTTTTTAGCCTGGCTTTCCAATGCTTTCAATTGGTTGTTGATCTCAAACAACAAGTCTTCAATTCTTGCCAGGTCCTGCTCAGTGGCATCCAGCTTTTGCTTCGCTTCTTTTTTTCTTGTTTTGTAAATAGAAATTCCGGCAGCTTGTTCAAGCATACGGCGGCGGCTGTTGTCCTTGTCCTTAATCAACTCATCCACCATTTCCAATTCAATAATGGCATAACTATCCGTGCTGATACCGGTATCCATAAAAAGATTCTGAATGTCTTTCAGGCGGCATTGCACATCATTCAGGCGGTATTCGCTTTCTCCGCTTTTATAAAATTTGCGGGTGATGGTTACTTCATTGAACTCAACCGGTAAAAGATTTTTTGTATTCTCGAAAGTGAGGCTAACTTCTGCTAAGCCACTTGCACTGCGGGTTTTTGAGCCATTGAACACAAGGCTTTCCAGGTTTTCACTGCGCAGGTGACTGATTTTTTGCTCGCCAATTACCCAGCGAATACTATCAACGATATTTGATTTACCGCAGCCATTGGGGCCAACAATGCCGGTAATATTTTCATCAAAATTCACTACAGTTTTGTCGGCAAAGCTTTTAAAGCCCTTAATTTCTAAGCTTTTTAATCGCACAGTGTACAGGTTTTATTAGCGGCGAATATAACGAACAGGCAGGTAAAAGGTAGTTTGGCTATCAAACATTTATTCACAACGGCTTCATAATAATTTGCGGTAATTTGGATGTAACCAGCTATATTAATTCTATTGAGAAATTTTTTCAAATCCAGCCGGCCGTTTAAAACGCAGGCTGGGTTGTATTTTTAAAATCATATATAGGTCGCAATCTCTTTCAAAAATCTGGATACATGCTATTTGGTCAATAAAAAAACGCATGCCGCTAATTTTCCCTTCTGTTGAACAAAAAGTCTATTCCATTTTGCATGAGGAATTGAAAGAAGTTGGTTGTCCTCAACAATAATAAATGGAATGCCGGATCATGTACATTGCCTGTTTTTATTGAATCAACAAAAA
The DNA here is from genome assembly GCA_040289925.1 of Chitinophagaceae bacterium. Lineage (GTDB taxonomy): Bacteria > Bacteroidota > Bacteroidia > Chitinophagales > Chitinophagaceae > VBAU01. Next base: position 138,383 of record PSMD01000001.1, read on the forward strand.
GCAGTTTCTGAAGTAATCAAATACATTAAAGGAACTTCAAGCCAAACCATCAATAGCCAGATTTTATTTTACAAAAGCTTACCTGGCAAGCTGGCTATGCTGCTTATTCCGTAAGTGAATTACAATTAAAAAAAAGCGATATTCTATATCAGAAATCAAAAGCAGCATCCAGAATTTGAACAATTAGTAAAACTGCATGCATTGAATTAATCGGGATTGAAAATTTAATGAAACAAAGCCCCTCGTTTAAACGGTGGGGTTTGTGGACCTATGTAATTTATTATTTGTAAAAAACTTTTTTACAACCAAGGCATTTCCGAAGAATAAACCTCCATTCTTCTAAACACAATTTTCTTATTGCCCTCACGGTTTACCAGTGAAAGCAATGCTTTTATCAATTGCTTTTCTCCAGAAGTTTTCAGTGTGGCTTTTGTGAGTTCTGCAGGCGGTTGGCCAATGCTATGCAGGCAGAAATACAGGCAGGATATGGATAATAGTTTTTTCATAGAGGTGGATCAAACCTCAAAATAACCATCACTTCAAAAAAATGCAATCGTAATCCTGTGTAAATTTTGATTCGTATAACTACGAAAATCAGTGGGCCTCAGCTTCCCATTTTAGTTTGTAAGTATCGCAGCCAAGGTTGTTGATGTTCATGCGAAAAGTTCCAAATGCCTTTTGCTTCAATGGTCGCATCCAGCTCAAACCGCCAGGCTGTTGATCCGCCATTTGGCGGTTCACTAATATGGTCATTCACTCTTCCATTGCGGATTTCAAAACTTCTCTTTGGTCCGGCAGTCATTGACTCCAGTTTTCCATCACATCGACAATAACCGATGAACGTTAGATTTTCCAGCCGGCGGCCATCTTCTGATACATCAAAACTGACCTGGTCTCCTTTCATGCCGTTAGAAAAGTATCCTTCAAAATGTTTTTCTAAAAAGTCAGCATTTGAATTTTTTACGACGGTCGTCATTACGGTTGCTGTAGTTATTATTTCTGTTGCTATTTCCTCCGTCGTTATTGTTGCAGGAAAGAATAACCAGTATAAAGAGAGGTGGGTAAATAATTTTCACAGGTAAAAAATTTTTTTGCAAAGAAATGGGATTTGAAAAAGAAATAAATTTTAAACGACAAATCCTTTCTTCCTGATTTTTTTTATAACCAGTGGAGTAAATTTTTGCAGCTCTTCAAAAAGCGTTTGATCTTCTTTCTTAAAATTAAAACAGGTTTTGCCCTGCTGCGGTTCAGCAATTCCTTTAACATTTTTTGTCTAAAGGAAGAGTCTGCGTATAAACCCATCAAATGAAAACTCACATAGCTTTTCCCGATTTTTAAATATGCAACAGGCATGGTTGGCTGCCGCATTTCACCCTTCCACACTTTCAAAGTTGCCGGCCCAACACCCCCGCAAAAACTGTAAGAATCTTTTGCTTCAGTAACAGAAAAGCCTTTGGATTTTTTTTCGAGAATGGCTTTCAGCCTTTGATAGATTTTTCAAACTCGGCAGCCATAATTTTTTATTAAGATAAAACAGCCTTGCGAATCTTCACCAGTTGCTCCAGCAAAGTTTCCAATAAATCTAACTGCAGCATGTTAGCCCCATCACTCAAAGCTTTTGATGGTTGCGGATGGGTCTCAATAAACAACCCTTCAGCACCAGCAGCAATGGCTGCTTTGGCTATCGTACCGATCATTTGCGGGTTACCGCCGGTCACACCGCTCGTTTGATTTGGTTGCTGCAGGGCATGCGTGCAATCCATCACCACCGGTACCCCGTGCGACTGCATAATGGGTATGTTGCGATAGTCAACTACCAAATCCTGGTAGCCGAAAGTTGTTCCTCTTTCTGTGAGCAAAATTTTATTGTTGCCAGCTTTCCTGATTTTTTCAACAGCAAACTTCATCGCTTCGCCACTCACAAACTGTCCTTTTTTTACGTTCACAACTTTACCGGTTTGCGCAGCTGCAATCAGCAAATCAGTTTGCCTGCACAAAAACGCAGGTATCTGAAGCATATCAACATAGTTTGCTGCCTTAGCAGCTTCTTCGTGGCTGTGTATATCAGAAACAGTGGGCAGATTAAATTTTTCTCCGGCTTTTTTCACAATTGCTAATGCTGATTCATCGCCAATGCCGGTAAAAGATGTGCTGCTGGTGCGGTTCGCTTTTCTGTAAGAGGCTTTGAAGATGTAGGGTATGCCAAGCTTTTTACAAATGCCTGAAACTTTTTCGGCTACTGTCATCACCACCTCTTCGTTTTCCACTACGCAAGGGCCTGCAATCAAAAAAAAGCTTTGCTCATCGTACTGCTGGCCTTTGAATAAGTTTTTTACAAATTGCTCCATGCGGCAAAGATAACCGATGAAAAGGTTAAGGAGTTAGGGTTGAGGGTTGATGGTTGAAAGTTTAAGGTTTGAGGTTTGATGTTTGAGGTTACGTGGTTAATAGATTCAAGCAAGAGCTGACTTATTCCCACTCATTACTGATTACTGGATATTCCCACCTCCAGCGGGCAGGCATTCCTCATTCTTGATTATTTCTTACGTTTGCGAATTGTAAACCAAACGAATGGTAAAAGAGAGAATTCTTGTTATCGGTGCATCTGGGCAAATAGGAGTGGAGCTGACTTTAGCATTACGAAAAATGTATGGTGCGCAAAATGTTATTGCATCTGACCTGCGTGAAGAACATGAGTTGTTGAGAGGAACCGGACCATACGTAAGCCTTGATGTGATGAACAAGGAAATGCTGCATGTGCAGGTAATCAGGCAAGGTGTGACTCAAATCTATTTGCTTGCTGCCATTCTTTCTGCAACCGGTGAAAAAAATCCGGCACTTGCCTGGCATTTGAATATGCAGGGTTTGCTGAATGTGCTTGATATTGCCAAGGAAGAAAAGCTTCATAAAATTTACTGGCCCAGCTCAATCGCTGTGTTTGGCCCAACTTCTCCAAAACAAAATTGTCCGCAGCAAACGATAATTGAACCTACAACCGTCTATGGCATCAGCAAATATGCCGGAGAGTTTTGGTGCAATTATTACCACATGAAGTATGGGGTGGATGTTCGCAGTCTTCGTTACCCCGGATTAATTTCTTATAAATCTCCACCCGGTACTACAGATTATGCCATTGAAATTTTTCATGAAGCTTTGGAAGAAAAAAAATACACCTGCTTTTTAAAAGAAGATACTTATCTGCCCATGATGTACATGCCCGACGCCATACGGGCAACCATTGAACTAATGGAAGCACCGGCTGAAAAAATTTCTGTGAGAACATCTTACAATCTTTCTGCGATGAGCTTTTCTCCTGAAGAAATTGCAGCAGAAATCAAAAAGCATATTCCCGGTTTTGAAATAGAATATAAACCCGATTATCGCCAGGCCATTGCAGAAAGCTGGCCACAGAGCATTGACGATTCAGTTGCCAGGAAAGACTGGGGTTGGAAAGAAGAATATGACCTTAGAGCAATGACGAAGGATATGCTGGAGAATTTAGCAAATGGCAGCAGATAAAATATTTCATTCTATTTAAGACCGACGGATCACAACAAATACAATCAGACTGATCAAAAAAGCATAGAGTGCAAGTGATATAAACCCCGATTTATTTTTGATCCAGAGATAGCCGGAAAGTGCCGGCACAATCACCAGCAATGCCAGCATCGGCAAAGAAAGGAGTTCAAACAAAGCCCCCAGCACGGCCGAATTGTAAACATTCACATGGGTGGCTACCCAGTAAAAAGCAACCAGTAAAATGCTGGAGACAAATAGCAATAAGCTAAAAAGAGGAGAATAAATCCAACGGCTGTTTTGTTTCATGCTTAAATTAACTTATGCTGATAAGCATATTTTACTAACCCGATCACCGAATTCGTATTTGTCTTTCTGAAAATATTTTTCCGGTGCGTTTCAACTGTTCTTTCCGAAATGAATAAAGATTCAGCAATTTGCTTGTTGTTGTATTCTTTTTCTATCAATTGTATGATCTCGATTTCTCTTGCCGTTAAATGAGCCTGTTCATTTTCTTTTTTCCGCTGGCTGCTTTGCTGCAGTTCGTTTATCACCTCATCACTGAAATAAGTGCCACCCTGTGCAATTTTTTCAATCGCTTTTACCAGTTCCTGTTTGCCGATATTCTTTAAAACGTAACCTGAAATATCTGCTTCATTAATCATTTCGTTTACAATATCACCCTGGCCGCTTATTGATAAAGCAAGAATTTTTACTTCCGGAAATTTTTTTCGAATGTTCTTTGCCAACACATTGCCGGTCATTTTCGGCATCATTACATCTGTCAGTAAAATATCAACCGGTGTTTGCTGCAATTTGGGTTCCACTTCAAACGGGTCAGTGGTAGCAAAAGTAAATTTGAATTTATCGTTGTCTTTTAAAAAGGAGAGAAGTCCGTCAATCACTATCTGGTGATCATCAACAATGGCTACTGAAATCTTAGCATTCTTCATGCCGGTACTGTTTGGTTGCGTAATTTGAAAATACACATTTTAGATGAGCAAAACTTGCTTGTGTTTGTACTGACGTGAAGAAAAAAAGCCCGTTGCCTGTAGTATAAAAAAATAATTAAAGCAATGGTACATATATGGCCACCAGCGTTCCTTTTCCGGGAGTGGAATCAAATTCAATCGTTCCTTTCAGGTACTCAACTCTTGAGGTAATGTTTTTCAGGCCGATGCCATTAACCACTGAAGCACCTGTTGTATGAAAACCTATACCATTGTCTTCAACAGTTACGCTAATTCCGTCCTTGTCTTTAATGACGGAAATATCCAGTTCGGTGGCCCGGGCATGTTTCATTACATTGTTTACACACTCCTGTATAATACGGTACAAAACCGTTTCTGTGTTTGAGCACAGTCTTTCATCCAGCCCCTCTGTGTACAAATGCACGTGCAGATTTTTTTTTATCAAGCTTAGCAATAAACTCCGCAATGGCAGAGGAAAGGCTTCCCTTCAGCAACGCATTCGGCATCATGTTGTGCGATACTGATCTGACCTCTTTACAGCTTTCATCTACCAGGCCAATAATATTATGAAGAGTTTTTTTTTGATCAGGATTACTATAGGTGATTTCAGATTCAAATGCTGATAAATTCATTTTAACAGCACTCATCATTTGTCCTACGCCATCATGCAAATCTTTTGCGATGCGCTGCCTTTCATTTTCCTCTGCTTCAATCACAGCTTTTGTGGCCAGTTCCTGCTGTTTCATTAACTCTGTTTTTAACTTTGCCTCCTGTTTTATTTTATATCGTTTGTACTGAGAATATCCAAGCATTGCCCCTAAGATTAACAAAGCAATGGCAGCAGCTATGTAAATATTTTTTCTATGAATGCGGAACTGTTGCTGCTGAATCATTTGCTCTTTCTTTACTGATTCATATTTGGCATTCAGCTTTTCTATCTGCTTTGTTTTTTCAATATTGAACACACTGTCTTTAATGGCAGTTTTGTTTTGGAGGTATTCGAATGCTTTTTGATAATTGCCCTGTTTTTTTGCAATGGAAGAAAGCTCGTTGTAATTATTCATCTGTAATTCGGGGTAATGCAGGTTGCGGGCAATTTCATTGCTTTTTTCAAGATAGTCAACTGCCTTGCCAAAATCTCCTTTTGCATTTAAGGTCACTCCCAAATCAGTATAGGTGAGGGCAATGGCAAAGCTGTCATTTAATTTTCGGCGAATGTCAAGTGCCTGCAGCAGTTGTCTTCAGCCTCTTTATATTTTTTTTGAATAACATACACACCGGCAATATTGCTGAGTGCATAAGACATACCGAGAAAGTCATTTCGCTTGTCACAAATATTTTTTGAGGCTGTGTACCGTCTCAATGCTTCGGCATAATCTTCCTGGTACTCAAACACCACTCCCGATTCATTCATGATCATTGATATGCCCGTTGAATCTTTTAGCGTAGTAAAAATGGCTAATGCTTTATTATAGTTCTGAAGCGATCTGTCCAGCTCTCTTGTTTTGCGATAGAGTTTTGCAATTTCATTGTGCACATAAGCCAGTTTTTTTTGCTCTTTGGTTTTTTCAAGTATCGAAACGGCTTCATAATAGTTTTTTGCAGCCACATCATACCTGCCAATAAAGTAATTTGCAACGCCAACATGTTTTTTTATTTCAGCCACACACTTACCGAGTCACCATTTCCCTTGCTAATTGCAAAACCTCGCTGCTTTTTTCAATGAGTGTGTCAAAATTTTTAAGTTGGATGGCTTCCAGGTACGTGATATAGGCTTTAATTTTTTTTGAATAAGGTTGCGAAGAGTTAATGACTGTTTTTAGGCTGTCAATGTTTTGAGGAGAAGCAGCAATAAAAAAATGAAAAAAGAAAATGCCGGCGAAAAATCGTTTCATAAGACAGTTACAGGTTCAGTACATCTTTCATACTAAAGATACCTTTTTTGTCTTTGATGTACTCAGCCGCTAGCACTGCGCCTAAGGCAAATCCTTCCCGGCTGTGAGCCGTGTGTACGATCTCAATATCATCAACGGCTGAAGAATATTTTATTTTATGTGTGCCAGGTGCGGGGTCAATGCGTTCGCTGATAATTTCCAGCTCTTCAGGGTTATCAGTAATGTGGTTCACCCATTGTTTCTTACGGGTGATATGCTGTAAAATTTGCTCAGCCAGTGTAATAGCTGTGCCGCTTGGTGCATCTTTTTTTGCCGTGTGATGTATTTCTGTAATCTGTGGCTCATAATCCTTATGTGATGCAATAAGCTGGGCCAGTTTTTTATTGATTTCAAAAAAAATATTTACGCCAACACTGTAATTGCTAGCATAAATAAAGCTTCCATTTTTGTTTTTGCAGAGTTGGTTTACCTCATCCAGCTTTTCCAGCCAGCCGGTAGAGCCACAGACCAATGGCAGATTTGACTCCAAAGCTTTTTTCACATTTTCATAAGCGCTGTTCGGCCCCGTAAATTCAATAACTACATCTGCTTTTTGCAAATTTTCTGCAGTGAATGAATCCAGGTTGTGCTCATCAATTTTCAAAACTACTTCATGCCCTCTTTGCAAAGCAATGTGCTCAATAGCTTTGCCCATTTTGCCGTAACCAATCAAAGCAATTTTCATTGTTTTGTTTTTTGAGATAAAGGTAAGCGGTTGAAGAATGCGTTTTTTCTTCTGACAAAAAAGATCAACGGAAATTAAATACAAAGGATACGCCTTTGGTTTTGGAAAGCAAGTTGTAAGTGGGCTTTATTTTTAGTGAAAGATCGGGACTGATGTCAAAAGCTTTTAAGTGGGCATCTACAACTGCATCCACAACATTCAACCCCCAAAATGCAACAAACACCAATGCAGAGTAATCAATGTAACGTCGAAACTGTTCACGGCCGGCACGCAGGGATTCTTCGGAGATAGGTTTGTACCGTTCTTTTATTTTAAAATAATCGGTAGAATCACGTTCTGTACGGGCAATGTATTTTGCACGGTAAGCAAATTTTAAATCTTTATAGGTTTTCAGGTTGTCAACAAAAACATAACCGGTAATACCAAGTGCTGCATAAATGATTGGCAGCTTCCAGTATTTTTTGTTGTATATCTGCCCAAGGCCGGGCAAAATGGCTGAACGTATGGCTGCCTTGCGTGGGCTATGTTCTGCCTTTACCATGGAATCTACTTTAGCAGCAGGCGGGGAATCTGTTTTCTTCACATTCATTAATGAATCAGGCCCGCCAACAATTTTTAAAGAATCGTTTTGTGCCAGCGCAGTTGCACAAAGCAGGATAAAACAAAAAGCAAGACAAATTTTTCCGGGCATGTAAAGATCAATCAGTGGAGATGTCCATCTTCCTGAGTATTTGGTTAAGTTCTTCCTGGGAGTAATATTCAATATTGATTTGTCCGCTGCCATTACGGCTGTGTTTTAATTTTACACGGGTGCTGAAATGCGACGCTAATTTATCTTCAATTTTCTGAAAGCCTTGCGGCATGGATGATTTTGTTGTTTTCTTAACGCCGCCCGTTTGCTTATAGAAGTTGCGCACCAATGCTTCGGTTTGACGAACAGAAAGCCCTTTGGCTTTTATTTCTTTAAAAATGAAAAGCTGTTTGTCAACTGTATCTACATTTATTAATGCTCTTGCATGGCCCATTGAAATTTCTCCGCTGCGCACTGCAATCTGAATATCGGGTGGCAATTTCAGCAGGCGAATATAATTGGTGACTGTGCTTCTGTCTTTACTCATAGTTTCGGCAACCTGCTCCTGCGTAAAATCCAGTTCATCCATCATGCGTTTGTAGCTGAGGGCAATTTCCATGGCATTCAAATCTTCCCGCTGCAAATTTTCAAGTAATGCCAGCTCAAGTAATTGCTGATCGTTTGCCTGGCGTATGTATGCGGGAATATCTTTTAATCCTGCCAGCTTTGCCGCCCGCCATCTTCTTTCACCTGAAATTAACCTGTATTTGCCTGAGGGCAGTTTAGAAACTGTAATAGGTTGAATAATATCATGCCGTTTAATGGAAGCGGCCAGTTCATTCAATGCCTGCTGGTCAAAATCATGACGAGGCTGCCTGGGATTGGTTTCTATTTCTTCAACAGGGATTCTTGTAACGCTGGTTACTGTTTCAACTACGGTTGGCTTTAAATGGCCGGTACCTGTTTTTAAATCGGCATCAATGCTTTGCAATAAGGAACGGATTCCTTTACCAAGAGCTTCTTTATTTTGTTTAGGGTTGGTCATGTTGAGAAATCACTTACTACGTTTAACTGATGGCGGCAAAGAACGTCATTTATTTAGTTTTCTCAATGCATCAAGTTTTTTTATGCTTCGTCAATCTCCAGAAAACTTTTCTGATAGCTTACAATTCCAAAATTCTTTCTTCCTGCTTAATTTTTGTCAGGTTGTTTTTTTGCAAAATTTCTTTTGCAAGATTTAAATAGTTCATCGAGCCTTTGCTTTTGGCATCATAAAGTATAACAGGCTTTCCAAAGCTGGGAGCTTCACTCAATTTTGCATTTCGATGGATGATGGTATCAAACACAATTTCTTCAAAATGCCTTCTTACTTCACTTACTACCTGATTACATAAACGCAGGCGACCATCGTACATGGTCATCAATATACCCTCAATGACCAATGAGGTATTGAGGCGGCTTTGCACAATTTTTATCGTGTTCAGCAATTTTCCCAATCCTTCCAAAGCAAAAAATTCGCATTGAACAGGAATAATGACTGAATCGGAGGCGGTGAGTGCATTTACTGTTATTAATCCAAGAGATGGAGAACAATCCACAATAATAAAATCATAGTCTTTTTTTACTTCATCCACAATATTCTTCAAAACCATCTCCCGGTTGGGATAATTGATCATTTCAATTTCCGCACCCACTAAATCTATATGTGAAGGAATGAGATCGAGATTGGGAATTTCTGTTTTTAAGATTACATCTTTTGGCCGGGCTTCATTCACCATGCAGTCGTACAAACTTTGCGTGATGTTATGCAGATCAAATCCAACTCCGGTAGTGGTATTGGCCTGGGGGTCGGCATCAATCAGCAGGGTTCTAAATTCTAAAACACCAAAACTAGCTGCCAGGTTAATAGCCGTGGTTGTTTTACCTACACCACCTTTTTGATTGGCAACGCCAATTACTCTTGTATTTTTTACGGTGGGATGTTGGATGCCGTTATTTTCAGATAAATTCATCAGACAAATGAGATTATTTTATAGCTCGATGGAATCTCCAATATTAAGCAGATGCAGTTGAAAACCGGCCTGTTCAAAGGCTTTTTTTGCTTTTTCGTGATCTATTTTAATAAAACCAAAAGTGTCGTAATGAACGCCAATAATTTTCTGGCAATTGATCATTTTAGCAGCTTCCACAGCATCTTCATAGCCCATTGTAAAATTGTCGCCTATGGGCAATACCGCAAAATTTAGTTTTACCCATTGCTGCACCAGTTGCATGTCCAGCGTTAACGCTGTATCGCCACTATAGTAAAAATTTCCTTCACTGCTGTAAATAATAAAGCCCATCGGGTTGCCGCCATAGCTGCCATCAGGCAGGCCGCTGCTGTGCTGGGCTGTGGTGCACTTCACAGTAAACTCTTCAAAATTCCATTTACCTCCCGTATTCATGGGGTGAGTGTTTTTTACACCCTTTTTGTTCAGCCATTCGTGAATTTCCCAACTGCAAATAACTTTTGCATTGGTTGCCTGTGCTAGAGCCACACAATCAGCAATGTGATCAACATGACCGTGAGAGACGAGTATATAATCTGCCTCTACGTCAGCAAGCTGAATGTTTTTTGCCAGTTCATTTGGCGTAATGAAGGGATCAAGAACCAATTTTTTTCCTTTGATGGTTACCGAAAAACAGGCATGCCCGTAGTAAGTAAGTTTCATAGAGGCAAAAATAAAGTTTAGGAGCTCATAAGTTTTCGCAAGCCTTTAGTTTATTTTGTAAGAAAGGTGGCGGTAATTTGCAGCAGATATAAAACGACAGCATGCGGAACACATCTTTTTGGTGGGTATTGATTGGATGTATGATTGCACTGGATTTGTATGTGTTCCAGGTAATGCGTACCATGATGAATTCAGCCGGGCACAAAACGAGGCTGATTGTTTTTAGTGGTTACTGGGCTGTTTCAGTTATTTCTCTTGTTGTTTTATTAATTCTTCCTTACCTGCATTTTGATCAGCAGCACAAGCTGGTTAAAAACACGTTGTTTGCAGTAATTGTAGGTTTGTTTTTTGCCAAGGTTGTGGCTGCTTTGTTTTTTTTAATAGATGATTTGCGCAGGGGTATTCAGTGGATGGCGGGTAAATTATTTTTTTCAAATACCGAAGGGGAAACACTGCAGGAAGGAGAAAAGATCAACCGCTCAGCTTTTTTAAGCTGGGCAGGCACCATAGCGGGCAGTGGTTTATTTGGTTCATTGATTTATGGATTTGGGAACAAATATCGCTACCGTTTACACCGCTTAAAACTCAGTTTTCAAAATCTTCCGGCCGGCTTTAAAGGAATTAAAATTGTTCAAATATCCGACATTCATTCTGGCAGCTTTACCGATAAACATGCTGTGAGCAGGGGAGTTGATAAAATTCTTGCTGAAAAGCCTGACCTGATTTTATTTACCGGCGATTTGGTGAACAATGTTTCTGATGAAATAAAAGATTACCTGGATGTTTTTAGCCGGTTGCAGGCGCCAATGGGTGTATTTTCTATTTTAGGTAATCATGATTATGGTGATTATGTTCATTGGGAAACAACGGATGAGAAAAAAGCAAATCTTGAGCAGTTGAAAATTTATCATCAGCAAATGGGTTGGAAGTTGCTGATGAATGAACATGCTGTGTTAGAAAAAGCCAATGATAAAATTGCATTGATAGGCATTGAAAACTGGAGTGCTAAAGCCCGTTTTCCAAAATATGGCAACATGGCCCATGCCTATAAAGGAACTGAGCAATATCCTTTCAAAATTTTAATGAGCCACGATCCATCGCATTGGGATGCGCAAGTGCGGCCACATTATCCGGATATTGACCTGATGTTGTCAGGCCACACTCATGGTTTGCAATTTGGTGTTGAGTTACCCGGTTTTAAATGGAGCCCTGTTCAATACATTTATAAGCAATGGGCCGGCCTGTACCAGGAAGCTCATCAAAAATTGTATGTGAACAGGGGGTTTGGATTTATTGGTTATCCCGGCCGTGTAGGTATTTTGCCTGAAATAACTGTGATTGAACTCGTATAATTCAACAAAACTGAAATTCAAGCTCTTTGATGTGGTTTTCTACCGTTCAGATATTAAACTTGCATCCTGAATATTGGTCAAAACCATCTCCATAAAAACCTGTGAAACCAACGTTCAACCGCCAGAATGATTAAGCAAAGTCTTCTGATAGTACTCCTCGTTTTAACCAGGATGCTGACCTATGCTCAGGATCCGCAGGATAGTGTTGCAAAAAAAGTAACTGACACTTTACCCCCCGTGCCTGTTGATACTTCCATTAACTACGATTTGTTGTTTAATGAAATGGAATCCTTCCTCGATTCTATTCTTTCACCGCACAGCTATACCCAGGCTGCTCTTACCATTGCCCCTTCATTTTTTAATTATAAATCCAAAGAGAGCTTTGATCTTACTGCAACCAAAAAAATTATCATAAGCCCTGCCTTTGGGTATTATCACAAAGGTGGTTTGGGTATTACCGCCGTTGCTTCATTTTTAAGTGACCAAAATAATTTTACGTTTTACCAGTTTGCTGCAACACCTTCTTATGATTATTTAAAAAATAAAGACCTGGCAACAGGGATTTCTTATACACGATATTTTACCAAAGACTCCTTGCCATTTTATACCTCGCCTTTGCAAAATGAAGTGTCAGGCTATTTTAT
>PSMD01000001.1:150776-170866 GCA_040289925.1 Chitinophagaceae bacterium
CCGCCGTTGGTGGTTTAAGCCAATGGTGGCCGTTAGTTACGGCTGGGGCAGCCATTCAGAATACCAGGAAAGAGAAGAGTACATTACCACTTTGCAATTACGCCGCCGCGGTTACACAAGAATTAATACCAAAGAATCTATTGCCGATTTTTCTGTTATCACCTCTGTTCGTCACGACTTTTACTGGCTGAATGTATTTAGCTGGAAGGATCACATCCGGCTAACGCCTCAATTGAGTTACACCAGTGGTTCCCAGAAATTTGGTTTCAACCAGTCGTCCAACACTTATACAACTGTGCCCCGCACAAACACTACGGTTTTATACAGCACCGAAAATATTTACCTGGATGACAAGGTATATTTCCAGCCGGTTTCGTTAACATTCTTTTTACGAACTGAATATTCAATCGGCAAATTTTACATTCAGCCGCAGCTGGTGCTTGATTATTATTTTCCGGCAGAAAAAAACAAATTCAGCAGCCTGCTGACCTTTAATACAGGTTTCATTTTTTAGTCTTCACCCTTCCTGCTTCAGTAAAAACGGTTAAAGCTTTTTGAATTCAATTGTTAGTTAATGTAATTTAACTGGCTATCATTTCCGTTGGCATTATACTTGTCAAAATTCCGGCAACTAACATTCAAACATCACATTTATGAAAACAAAACTCTCGATGGTCCTTGTCTCTGCTTTGGTTCTTTCGCAGGTTGCTATGGCGCAGTTTCATTTGGGTATTAAAGGTGGCGCCAACATAACCAAGGTTGAAGGAAAAACTTTTAAGGAGCAATTTAAGTATGGTTATAACCTGGGTGGCTTTGCTGAAATTGGCCTCGGTTCCAAATTCAGCCTGCAACCTGAAGTGTTGTTTAATCAATACTCCACCACTCTCGACAGCAGTTACAAATCCATCTATCAAAATGTCATCAACTCAAATCAAAGCAAAGTAAAGTTGAATTACCTCAGCATTCCTCTTTTGCTGGATTACAAATTGCTTGGTCCAATTCATTTACAGGCAGGCCCTCAGTTTGGAATTTTAATGAGCCAGGATAAAAACTTTTTGCAGAATGGTTCCGATGCCTTTAAGAAAGGAGATTTTTCATTGGCTGCCGGTACGCAAATAAAACTGGCAAATTTTAGAATAACCGGTCGTTACCTGATTGGGCTGAATAACATAAACGATATTGATAACAAAGACAAATGGAAGAACCAGGTGGTACAACTTTCATTAGGTGTAGCTCTGTAAATCTTCTGTCACGCATTTTTAAACCTCCCGGCCGGGGAGGTTTTTTATTTTAGGACGATAGCGTCTTTTTGCCGGCCGGTTCAGTATAAATCCGTAAATCCGTCAGGTTTGAATGATAGGCATAGAAGTTGACCTCCCTATCTTCGTACCTTATAAAATTTTTTACAACTATCTGTTGGTGCCACATTGTCTATTTCAAATAAACCTATCGAATGAGTTTTAATAATTTTTTTCAGCGGAGCGGAGATGAAATGGATTTTATTCCTATAATCCCCTTGAATGAAAATGACAGCGAAAGCACTGAAGGGATTGATTTTCCAGATGAAATTTCGCTATTACCATTAAGAAATACTGTTTTATTCCCGGGAGTAGTATTACCCATTACTGTTGGCCGGGATAAAAGCATTAAGGCTGTAAACGATGCTTATAAAGCCGATAAATTAATTGGTGTAGTTGCACAAAAAGACAGCAACATAGAAGATCCGCAACAAAAAGACCTGGAAAAAGTGGGTACAATTGCCCGGATTGTGAAGTTGATAAAGATGCCCGATGGGGGCACCACGGTAATTATACAGGGAAAGGCAAGATTTCAAATTGACGGCATTGTAACAGAAGACCCTTATTTCAAAGCAAAAATTACAGTGTTGCAGGAGGAAGAAGCACCTAAGGATGCCGACTTCAATGCTTATGTGTCAAATATCAAAGATCTTGCAACAGAAATTATCCAGCTATCTCCTAACATTCCTACCGAAGCAACAATTATTCTTCGCAATATCGAAAGCCCTTCTTTCCTTATTCATTTTGTAAGCAGCAATCTTAGCACTGAAATTAAAGAAAAGCAAAAGCTGCTTGAGTTAAATAATATTCGTGAAAGGGCGGACCTGCTAATGCAATTATTGCAACGTGAATTGCAGTTTGCTGAATTAAAGAACCAGGTAACCAACAAAACAAAAACGGAGATTGATAAGCAGCAAAGAGAATATTTTCTTCAGCAGCAATTAAAAAGCATTAAAGAAGAATTAGGCGGCGATACCAATGAACGGGAACTGAAGGAAATGCAGAAAAAAGCCGAAAACAAAAAATGGCCTGAACCTGCAAAAGAACTTTTCAAAAAAAATATTGAAAAGCTGGAAAGAATGCATCCCAGCACCCCGGATTACTCGGTTGTGTATAACCATCTTGACCTGATGCTGGATCTGCCATGGGATGATGTTACCGAAGATCATTATGATTTAAAGAAAGCAAAAGAAATTTTAGACCATGACCATTACGGCATGGAAAAAATTAAAGAAAGGATTTTAGAATACCTGGCGGTGTTGAAACTGAAAGGAGACATGAAGAGCCCCATACTTTGTTTTGTAGGCCCTCCGGGTATTGGTAAAACATCCCTCGGTCGCAGCATTGCAAATGCTATCGGTAGAAAATACGTTCGCTTAAGCCTGGGTGGTTTGCATGATGAAAGTGAAATACGTGGCCACCGCAAAACTTATATTGGCGCCATGCCGGGAAGAATTTTACAATCCATCAGAAAAGTAAAATCTTCAAACCCGGTAATGATACTGGATGAAATTGATAAAGTAGGAAGTGATTTTCGTGGCGATCCATCATCTGCATTACTGGAAGTGCTGGACCCTGAGCAAAACCATAGCTTCTACGACAATTATCTTGAACTGGAATATAATTTGAGTAAGGTGCTGTTTATTGCAACAGCCAATAATTTGCAAAACGTACAACCCGCTTTGCGGGACAGGCTGGAGATTATTGAACTGAGTGGCTATGCAGTAGAAGAAAAAATTGCCATTGCAAAACGTCATCTTATTCCCAAGCAAAAAGAATTGCATGGATTAAAAAATGTGGAGTTTAAAGTGCAGGAGGCGGCTGTTGAAAAAATGATTCAGGATTATACCCGTGAAAGTGGCGTTCGTGAGTTGGATCGTACACTGGCCGCCGTGATGCGTTACCAGGCGAAGGAATATGCAATGAATGGTAAGCTCATCAACAATATTTCTGCAAAAGATCTTGAAAAAATATTGGGCAAGCCCCGCTTTAATACAGATTTGTACAAAGCAGTAAATATGCCTGGTGTGGCTGTTGGTTTGGCTTACACTTATGTTGGCGGCGATATTTTATTTATAGAAACCAGCCTGAGTGATGGTAAAGGTGAATTAAAGCTGACGGGTAATTTAGGAAATGTAATGAAGGAAAGTGCCAGTACGGCTTTAACCTATTTGCAGTCAAACGCCAAAAAACTGGGCATTGATGCCAAACTTTTTGAAAAGAAAAATATACATCTGCACGTTCCTGAAGGTGCCACACCAAAGGACGGGCCGAGTGCCGGTGTTACTATGCTTACGTCAATTGCGTCAGCAGTTACGGGTAAAAAAGTAAGGCCTTACCTGGCAATGACGGGTGAGATAACGTTGCGTGGCCTGGTGTTGCCGGTGGGTGGAATTAAAGAAAAAGTACTGGCGGCCAAACGTGCCGGTTTAAAAGAAGTAATTCTGTGCTGGCAAAATGAAAAAGATGTGAATGAAATAAATCCTGAGTTTATAAAAGGCCTGAAATTTCATTATGTGAAAAATATGAAGGATGTGCTGGAACTGACATTGGGTGATTAAATAATTTGCTTTTGCAGGCAACCAAATGAAAGCTTTTGAAGTTTGAATGATGTAAGAATTTTCATGTTGGTTGTTTTAAGGGTTAAAGGAACTCCTCCATGTCAATGGGGGAGTTTCAGTTTTAGGGAAGTTGGTTTACTTTTAATACGTGCAAGCAAATAGCAATTGGCTGCTTACACAATTCTCAAAAGTTGAAACAATTGCCCGGTCATCTCCACTTAAAAAACTTTTCAGAATTCCGCTTAGATACATTGTTGCTAAAGTTTACCAGGTAATACTTTGTCCATTAACTGGCAAATCTTTTCTATTACAGGCAAGATTATTTTACGGAAAACCTTTCTTGGTAAATGCGCCGGCTGCATTAGATATTTTTATTGCCGGCGGCAAAACAGATGATTCAGAATTAAGGCTTACAAAATTTCTTATAAACATATAAAGCCCGGCAACATTTTTTTGGACATTGGGGCCCATTTTGGCTTTTACTCTTTACTGGCAGCAGATCTTGTAGGGCCTGGAGGTAGCGTTTGCTCCTTTGAAAGTTCACCTCAAAACTTTTTAATTCTGAAACAGAATGCAGGGGATATCAGCCAGCTTAAAATCTTTAACCAGGCAGTGAGTGTAAATAACGGTGCGGTAACTATGCATGAATTTTCAACGGCTTATTCTGAATATAATTCAATATATGCCGGTCAATTTGATAAAGAAAACTGGTTCAGAAAAAACAGCTGGAGAGAAACCACGGTAGTTGCGGTAACACTGGATGATTTTTGTAGCAGGGAAAACATTACTCCTTGTATGATTAAAATTGATGTAGAAGGAAGTGAATTTGATGTGGTTTATGGAGGAGGCAATTTGCTTTTAGAAATGAAGACGGGGTTTATTGTTATGTAATATCTTTTTGATGAGCAAAACAATCTTAATCACAAAAAAGCTGTTAAGCTTTTATTGAGCCTTGGATTTTTTTACATCTAATCAATCAAAAGGGTGAACTGGAGGCGTGTGGGGAGAACGATATTCTTTTTACAAAAAAACATTTAAGAAGCGATAATCTTGTTTTTACAAGAAAGGGATGTATGTCCTTTTCTTTCAAAAAAATTTCTCATATTCGTAACTGTGAGAAAACTGGTTGCCATTTATTGTTTAATGTGTAGCTGTAAGTTATTTGGCCAAACTATTGGTGGCACCTCTGTGTATAATTTTTTAAAGCTTTCAAATACTCCTCAATTAACCGGCCTGGGGGGTGTAAATGTTTCGCAAACCTCGAACGATGTAGGCATGGCTTTTTATAACCCGGCTTTGCTGAGGCCAATCATGCACACACAAATGAATGCGGTGTTCAATAATTTTTATGCTGGCATTTCGGCTTATCATCTTTCGCTGGGGTATCATCATCAAAAATTACATACAAATTTTTTGTGGGGATTGCATTACCTGAGTTATGGCAGCATTCAGCAAACTGATGCCAGTGGAAATGTATATGGCAATTTGCATCCTACCGATTGGGTGATGCAAATTTCTGCTTCAAGAAAATATTTAGACAAGTGGAGCTACGGGGCTACTTTAAAATTCATTAATTCCAATTACGGGCAGTATGTTTCCAATGGCATTGCTGCTGATGTTGCGGTGATGTACTTTGACAGCAGCCGGTTATTTTCTGCTTCTGTTGTTGCCAAAAATATGGGCAGCCAGTTAAAAAAATATGATGGAAGTACAGCGGAAGACCTGCCCTTTGATTTGATTGCAGGCCTCAGCTTTCGTTTAAAAAATGCACCGTTCAGTTTTTCAGTAACAGCCTATCACCTTCACCAGTTTGATATCAGGTATAACGATACAACGTTCAGCAATGATGATGTGTTTGGTTCTGCTAAAAGTAACAGCAGTGGGTTTGATAAGATTTTCCGGCATTTTGTAATTGCTTCTCAAATTTATTTGAGCGATAAAATTGAAGTTTCTCTTGGCTACAATTATTTGCGGCGTAAGGAGCTCAATATTGGAAAAGATGGTAATGGCCTGAATGGATTTTCTGTAAGCGTAGGTGCTTTGTTTAAAAAGATACAGATTCGTTTTGCACGTACCTATTACCAAAAAGGCACAGCCTGCAACCAGCTTGGCTTGAATTTGCCGTTAAATCAGTATTTTGGATTGGGAAAATTTGGAGAAAGGATAGGTTGGTAATTAGTCTGCTACTTCTGAAAACTTTTCTGATCAATATAAGAAAACCTGAAAAGCTATGAAGGGACTATTTGCTTTCCTGCTTGTTTTAACTATCGGTCTTGTTGCCTGTTCCGGCAGCAAACATTATTCAGCCGCTCCCCAGTACATTATTTATGGAGGCGATACTTTAACCGACTCCCTGCTGTTATACGAAATAGAATTCGAAGCAAGACAGCACTCCGATTTTGATAAGCTGATCGGAACTGGGATGTAAAAACCATGCGTCGTCAGCAAAGAGCTTCGCTTGAAAACCTGAGCAACGTTTACATTCAATTCAAAACCGATTCTTCTATTAGCGGAAAAGGTGGCTGCAATTCAATGAGCGGAAGATTTACAGTAAAAGGAACAAGTATTAAATTTCACATAATAGTCTCAACAAAAATGGCCTGCGCCAATCTGGATAAAGAAAATGCTTTTTTCAGATTGCTGCAATCAACCGTCAGTGCTTATACTGTTGAGGGGAAAACACTTTTGTTAAGAGATGGCGCCAGCAATATTTTGTTTGAATGTGAAAAGAGGTAGCGCCGCTTATTGGCTTGTTCATTTACTCTGTTAATCAAACCAACCACCGGTACACTTCAAAAGCTTCTGCATATTTTGTATTTGCCTGTACTCCTCTCACTTTTGCAAGAGAACGGATGAAGTCTTCGTTCATGTAATTGCGGTGAGATTGTGATTTATATTGCTCCAGTGCGGCAACTTTTTTGTTCAATTGTTCTTCGGAGATCTTAACCAGGAAATTAGTGTGGATGCTATAATTGTTCCAGGGAAGTTCATAGCCGGCAAAAGTGGTATTCTTAAAAGCTCTCATTCCTTCACTGTGTATCACCTGGTGATCCTGGTGGATGTCGGAGGCGGCTGGTAATAAAACCAGGTCTGGATTTATTTTTTTATTCAACTGTAATAATTCTTCCAGAATTTTCTGGCGATGTGCCGGCAGTTCTCTTACTTCATAATTAAATAAGATGAGTCTTTCTGGAAAAATGCCTAACACTTCAGTACTTTTTCTGCATTCATTTGCCAGGGTATCCGCAGCAAGCGAAGTGGGCAGTGATTTGGAACATAAACAAAAGGCAGCATAAAAAACCTCACATTCCTGCTCACAAAATTTTGCAATAGTGGCGCCGCAGCCCAGTTCGCCGTCATCGGTATGCGGAGCCAAAACCAAAATGCGTTGGGGGTTAAACATAAAGAACAAAAATATTTGTTCAGGCCGGCAAAACAAATTTTCTATTCCCGTAAAAAACTAGTTGAGTCCTTTAATACTGGGAATTTTTGATCAAAAAGAGAATTAAAAAGAACACGAAATTGATTAATGTTTGACATCCCGGCGTAAAAGTTGGAATAGTTGCGATCGGGTAAATAAACAGCGTTTAAATTCATGAAATGATATTTTTTTTCAACATTGTCTTTAAATTCCCGGAAGCCATGATCCCCCATCAAAACTATTACCGGTGGCTTTGCAGATTTTAAAATAATATGGTCAATAAGCTGTAAAAAAATTTTATTTGAGTATTTCAGGTAACTCAAAAAAGCTGTTTTGTTTTGCCAGTATGTTTCTGTGAGACTATCCTGTGGTGTCTCTTTACCATCCTCCTTAAAATAGTAAGGATAGTGTGGCATTACCAAATGAGTATAAATAAATTTTGGATTTGGGTTTTTGGCCTCTGCTATCTGCTTCGTTAGTGAAAAAATCTTGTTGTTATTTTTCTGATCTCTATATAAAACTGCATTCTTTGCCGAGGATAAGTTTAGGTCAACTACTAAATGATACCATAAATCTCTCTGAAGCCTGTTAAAAAGAGTTTGAGACGTAATAGGGAGTGTTTTGCCAGGTAAAAAAGTGGGTTGAATAACGGAAGGCTGGCCTGGATAATCAAAAATTGAAAAATTATAAAACTGGTATCCCAGGCTTTGAAGAAAATCATTGGCTCTGCTTTTTTTGATTGTTGCGTAACAAAGAGCAATATCTTTTTTACTTGTATTGCTACCTTCAAGACCCTGCAACCAGTCCATATTTAACATGGATGCTATTGAAAATGGAGTGAAGTTGTAATTAGATTTTGAATTAGGAACAATATGAAATCCTCTTTGTCTTAATTGATTTTCAAATTCGCTGTTATCATAATTAAAAAGATCGTTCAATTCCTGGTGGCCTGCATACCCATCTGCAATAATTAAATAAATATCCGGATGATCGCAACTATCACAACGAACAAAGTTTTTATTAAACCGATTGTTGTTTGACAGAGATTTCCCTTTACTGATTATTCCCAATAAATCATAAGCAACTAAAATGATAAACAGGATATTTAAAAACAAAAAAACTTTTGCGGACGGGTTTTTTCTTTTTAGTAAAATGATGATCAGTATTACAAACAGCAACAAAATGCTTAATACCACTTTATAGCTGCTAAAAAAAGAATTGCCGGTTAATCTTTTTAAGCTATCATGAAAGCTGCCAAAGAAAAAATAAATAACTGCAAAAACAAATACAGCCAGCGCTGCATTCATGAGCTTTCTATAGTAAAGCCATGCAATGGCTACTAAAGCAAGAATAGAACCCAGATAAATAACAGAGAGCTTAACTGCATCAGCATAAGGAACTAAGCCGAAATTCTCCACCACTCCATGCAAAACAAAAAAAATGGGAAGCAACAGAAGAAAATAGGGAAACTGTTTTAAACTATATGGCTTGTTCATTTCTCAACATTAAATAAAGTTCTCTTCCTGAATCTTCAATAGCCTCTTTTTTTAATATGCGGAAATACTGCTGAAATGATGTTTCAAAATTTTCAGCATTGTACTGGCAGTAAATATCCTTCTTCTGCGCTAACATCTGCTGTATTTTCTCATCTTCTTTCGGCACAAATTCTATGATGAGTGTTTTTGACATGCCTGCAAACATCTCAGCGATGTTTTTAAACGGAATGTTTTTCCCGATAGCAACATGATGTATCACGGCCAGGGCTAATGCAAGATCCACCTTACTACGGCGCAGAAAAGACGGTCTTTCCTGGTTGTTTACACCAATAGACGGTGATGGGTTAGCAATATCAATAACCAGGGGTAAAATATTTTTCTTTTGGTTTTTTACTTTTTGATATAACCGGTTGATAGATGAATGATCAAAATCAACCGCCAGCAGGGGGACATTTTTTTCTGAAAGTAAAAATGAAAATTCACCGGTATTTACCCCCACATCTATTGCCGATGAAAACTTTACTTCGTTCAGCCAGCCCCTGATAATTTCTTTTTTTGACTGCAGATAATTTTTTCGCTGGCCAGCCTCTTCATAATATTCGTTCCAGGTGGTAGGTTTATCTTTCCATCTTTTCTTCTGCACCAATGCCGTAAGCGTTTCGAGCAGCTGGTTCATTTTTTTTTCCGAAAACTGCGTTTGCGTAACTGGCGTGTTGGCAATTTTTTTTGTTGTCCATTTACTATGAAGATGTACATGCAGGTAAGTATAAAAAAAGAAAAAGCTTGTCCAGGGTAATAACGACTGGGTAATTGTTAGCGGAATTCCTTCCGGGTAAGCCAGCAGCATGGTCTGCAGGGGCTGATTACGGTAATGCATCAACACCAGCGGCGAAACAAAATTTTCGCAAAACTGTCTGTAAGCAATCCACGGTTTTGTGGGATCGTATTTTTCAAAAGACAAAGTGTCAATAAAAACAGGCTGCCCATTTTTCCATTGAATATTGAATGGGGTAGCATCTTTCAGCATCATCCCAAACTGCATGGCCTGTTTTGCAAGGTTTAAAGTAAGCAGTGCCGCATCTTGTATCATTTCAAAGCTCCATTCCCATGGGTAAGAAATGAAATCAATTTTCTCTGGCTTTATTGTTTTATACCAATCGGTACTGCCAGTAAAATTTTCATTGATCTCCTGGTGAGAAACCAACATCCTATTTTTTACAAAATGATCATAACAACCACTACTGATGAAATGATCGTAATCTTCTTTAAAAATTTTATTTATCTGGCGGTAGAGAGAGCCATCCTTCTCAAACATGAACCCGCTGGGATCACGATATGAAGAGGAAAGTGGTTGAATGCCTGATTGCATGAAACGCTGTTCAGTTATCGTTTGATTTTTTGGGAGACCTGACAAAAAATGATTTGATATACCACCATGCATTTTTAAAAAATCTTCCAATGTTTTTAAAGAAAAAAACAATGCCCAGCAATGCGGCAATAATTACCTGTACAAGATAACTTCCGCTACCAGGGTCTATGTATAATAGTTCGTGGCTCATTGTTCATACTTCATAAGAATTACTCATAACTCATAACTCAAATTCGTTTTCGGCGTTAAAGTTAGCAAAGTTTCATACATAAGCAGGATGGTGTTCTCTATGTCATTACGATGCAACATTTCAACCGGTGTATGCATGTAGCGAAGCGGAATGGAGATGAGTACAGAAGGACAACCATCATTGCTGTAAGCAAACGAGTCTGTATCGGTGCCAGTGCTGCGGGTTAATGCCCTCCACTGCAATGGAATATTTTTTTTATTCGCTACATCTTCTACAAAGCTGAGTAGCTTGTTGTGTACAGCCGGTGCGTATGAAAGAACAGGGCCTTTGCCGCAACTTACATCACCTTCAATATTTTTATTGATCATGGGTGTTGTGGTATCATGTGTTACATCTGTAACAATAGCTACGTTTGGTTTTATTCTTCTTGCAATCATTTCTGCACCACGCAAACCAATTTCTTCCTGCACAGCATTTACCACGTATAAGCCGTAAGGCAATTTCTTTTTGTTTTTGTTCAATAACCTCGCTACCTCCGCTATCATAAACCCTCCAATTCGGTTATCCATAGCCCTGCCAATAAAATTATCATTGGCAATTTCATCAAAACCATCCTGGTAAGTAACAACTGAACCAATACGAATGCCGAGATCATCCACTTCTTTTTTATTGCGGGCGCCGCAGTCTAAAAAAAGATTTTCAGTTTTTGCCTGCGGTTCCTTTGGTTCATTTCCATATCGTGTGTGAATTGCCGGCCAGCCAAACACTGCTTTCACTGCACCTTTTTTTCCATGTATCCACACCCTTTGTCCCGGTGCAATTAACGGATCAACTCCACCATTTCTTTTTAAATAGATCAGGCCTGTTTCTGTAATATAATTCACAAACCAGCTTATCTCATCGGCATGGGCTTCTATTACAACCTTAAATGCTGCATCGGGATTTACAATGCCCACAGCTGTGCCATAAGGGTCAACATAATAATCATCTGCATAAGGCCGCACATAATCCAGCCATAGCTTTTGTCCCCATGTTTCAAAGCCAACAGGAGAAGCATTGTTGATATAATTTTTGAAGAACTCCAGCGATTCCGGTGTTAAGATCCTTTGTCTTGATTTTTCAATTCTTACCGGCTTGCTTTTTTCTCTGAGTGTTTTTGCCATGATTGTTGATTTTGTTTCTGGATGTTTTGGCCGATGCAAATTTAGCCAAATCCGAAAATGAGCATCAGCAAAGCTGAAAGCATCATGAGTCCATCAAGAATGAAATAGTACAGCATGTCTGAAAAATTATTTTTTGCATACCGGTACATCAGTTGAGTAATGACTGCCGGTATCAGCAGCAGGATAATTCCCTGCCAGCTATACCCATAGAAATGCAGTGCAATAACTGTGCAGTAGCAAATAAAAACAGAGGCATAAAAAAGCCGGTTCACATTTTTTTCAGAAAACCAGGTTACCATGCTTCGTATGCCAGCCGCCTGGTCATCTTCCCTGTCACGAAAATCAAACAAAATGCAAATAGCGTAAATAAAAAAGAAGCGGCTGATGGCATACAAAATAACATCTGTTGTCCATCTACTTTCTTCTACAATTACAGGTAAGATAGCTGTAACATAAGTCCATACCAAAGCAAGGGAAATGGTTTTGCCAATAGCTACTTTTCTCAAAGCCCTGAACCAGCGATGAGGAATTTTTGGTGCGGAATACAAAAAAGTGATGATGGCAGCCAGCACCAGCCAACGCCACCATTCTATTAATTCAAAAAAATAAAAAGCAGCCCCAACCAACCCAATAACAAACAATACAAGGTGAACAGCTTTGTTTTTTTTAACCCATGTTATACGGGGCAATTGAACTTTTGATTCAGAGGTGAGAAACCAATGAAAACTATAGCTGCAAATAGTTGAGAAAAAAACGAAGAGCAATAGCGAACGATCCGGCAATTGTTTCAGCAGGTATTTACTGGTTTGATTGACCATTAATACAGTGCAGGCTGCAATAAACAGGTTGCTGTACACAAAAAAATTGAGGAAACGTGTGGCGGGATTCAATGCAGCTATCAGGGCTTTTTAATGCTTATTTTTTCAGATTCGCTGTAATCGCTTCTGTTTTTCTTTTTATCAATAAGAATTAAACCAAATGTTGCAGTTGTATCTTTTGGTACAGCTGATAAAGCAATAGTATTGCTGTTGAAATTATTATAGCTATATCTTAAAAAGATATCTGCTTCACGAATCTTTTTAGGTAATTGCAAAATAGATTCACCATAACGGCCGAGTGTGTCGGCTTTAGTGACTGTATTACCATTATACCATTTGTAAATAACCAGTACTGAATCCAGGTCGCCTTCATCATCTGTAAAATGAGCTTTAATAGTAATCAGGTTACCCGACAGCACAGGGTTTGGCGAAACAGACCTGACTTCTACCTGCGGTTTCGTGGTAAATTTATCTTTGCTGCAGGCAACAACAACCAGGGAGATGATGACTAACTGAATGAACTTCGTTCTCATCAGGATTCTTTTCACCAAATTTAAGCTATTTCAATTGTAAATGTTTTTATGGAGAATGAATGGGCTAATAAGATTTTAGCAGCAAGCGAAAGCAATTTTGAAGAGCTGGCCTTCGAGCTATTCAGCTTTCAATATGCAAACAACAGCATTTACCGCTCATTTGCAGAATTAATAAACCGGGAACCCCGGAACGTTACACAACTCCGCCAAATCCCTTTTTTGCCCATCCGGTTTTTTAAATCCCATTCCATTCAAACAACAGAATTTGACCCGCAGGTAGTTTTTGAAAGCAGCGGAACTACGCAAACGGTCAACAGTCTTCACAGGGTAAAGGATGTTGAAATCTATCGCCGGAGTTTTATAAATGGGTTTGAGTTTTTTTACGGCCCTGTTCATAACTGGTGCATCATCGGTTTATTGCCTTCTTATCTTGAAAGAAAAAACTCTTCTCTTGTTTTTATGGTAGATGAACTGATGAAACAAAGCCAGCATCCTCTTAACGGTTTTTATTTGAATGAATGGGATAAGCTGGCAACTACTTTACAACAACTGGAAAAAAACCATGAGCAAACATTACTGATTGGTGTAAGCTTTGCATTGCTTGATTTTGCTGAACAACATCAACTGAATTTGAAAAACACAGTTGTGATGGAAACGGGCGGAATGAAGGGCAGGAGAGAAGAACTGATACGAAAAGAACTACATGAAAAATTAAGAAAGGCTTTTGGTGTAAAAGAGATACATTCAGAATACGGGATGACTGAATTGCTGTCACAGGCTTACTCAAAAGCTGATGGAATCTTTAGCTGCCCGCCCTGGATGAAAGTGCTGGTAAGAGATGAAGAGGATCCGTTCAACATTTCTCATTCAACATTCAGCAACTCGTCTCCACTCATCGGGGTGATCAATGTTATTGACCTCGCTAATATTTTCTCTTGCAGTTTTATTGCAACGGATGATGCAGGCTGGCTTTATCCCGATGGCAGTTTTGAAATTTTGGGAAGAGTTGATAACAGCGATGTAAGAGGTTGCAGTTTGATGGTTGTATAATTAAACTGACCATTCAAAATTCATAATTCAACATTTGCTAATCTCCCGTAGGTACAATTGCACTGGTTTCCACCATTAGCATCACTGTTTTCTTCGGCGCCCTTGTACGATGAACAATGCCCTTTGGAACTGTTACTCCTTCGTTGGGATTTAAGGTGATCGTTCTGTCTTCAAGATCAACCAGCAACGGGCCGCTTAAACAAAAAAAGAATTCATTATCGTTATCATGTTTGTGCCAGTGGTATTCACCTTCAACAATACCGAGGCAAACAACGCTATCATTTACTTTTGTCAGGGTTTGATTCCACCATTTGTCTGTCACTTCTCCAACAATTTCATTCACATCAATTTTCTCGAGGGGCTGTATTTGATATTGAGAAGGGTGGTGTAGGGAAAATCTTTATTCATAATACTCAGGTTAAATGAAACTAAGGGACGCTAGGGCTTATTTTTTCCGACCTTTATATTTATTATTTCTTCCAGCACTTTAACATCCACATCAGCCAGTTTATTGATGTAAAGGGAACCGGCGCCGGTTTTATGTTTTACCCAGCTTTTTCAGAGAATTGATGTGTGGTTTCAGGTTCATCAGGTAAACCGACAGGTTGGATTTGCGGGGAGAAAAACCGATTTTGAACCATTCCACCTGCCTGCCGGTTGCCGGGCTTTTACAAATGTCATTGCCAAAGCCTATCAGCGAACTGCCCCATAGCTTCGGTTTTTCTTTGGTAGCTTTTTACATCATTTTCAGGATGACAGTACTATCCTTTCTTTTCTGCTCATCAGCAATACTGCTGATAAAGTCATCAACACTGGCTTCGGTTTGTTTGGTTTTGATTTCGGCAAGTTTGGCCATAAACAGATTATTATGTTATAAAAGTAAGCAGATGGATTGTCAGCATGTCGTTCCAAACATAATATTTTAGAAATAAATTCTGCCCGGAAAAATCTCTATTACTTGTTCAGCTTTGCTGCAAATAAAAAAGCGTCCCTCATAGAACGCTTAACTCTTATTCCTGCCTGCCGGCAGGCTGGTTTCTGGTTTTAACTATTCACTAATCTGTTATCTCTCTACTATCATCTCATCCGGGTACATTTCCTCCCTCAACTGGTGCACTCTTTCATCTTCCAGGTATTCATCAAAGGTCATCAGCCTGTCAATAATACCTGCAGGTGTTAATTCAATTACACGGTTGGCAACTGTTTCCATAAAAGTGTGGTCGTGAGACGAGAGAAGAACAATACCTTTAAAATTCACAGCACTTTCATTAAAGCTCTGAATACTTTCCAGGTCAAGGTGGTTCGTCGGCTGATCAAGAATAATGCAATTCGGATTTTGAATCATCATCCGGCTGATCATGCATCTCACTTTTTCACCTCCGCTCAGCACCCCTGTTTTTTTCAACACATCATCGCCACTAAAAAGCATCTTCCCTAAAAACCCGCGGAGAAAAGGTTCATCCACATCGGTAACATAGTCTGGCACCCATTGCCTTAACCAGGCCATCAGGGTGAGGTTCTCTGTAAAATATTTTTTGTTCTCCACCGGCAAGTAAGCGGTTGTAATTGTAGTGCCCCATTCAAACTTTCCGGAATCTGCCGTCGCTTCGCCGTTAATAATTTCAAAGAAGCTTGTGATAGCAAGAGGGTCTCTGCTGTAAAAAGCGATTTTATCGCCTTTGTTCACAGTGAAGCTTACGTTATCAAACAACAAGCGGCCATCAACCGACTTGCTTAATTTCTCTACAGACAGAATTTGATTGCCCGGCTCACGCAGCGGAGTGAAAATGATTCCCGGATATTTTCTGTTACTCGGTTCAATTTCCTCAATGGTTAATTTTTCCAGGGCCTTCTTTCTTGCAGTTGCCTGTCTTGATTTAGATGCATTGGCACTGAAACGTGCAATGAAGTCTAACAAAGCCTGTCTTTTTTCTTCTACTTTTTTATTCTTGTCACTGAGTTGCCTTGCCATCAACTGCGAAGATTCGTACCAGAAAGTATAGTTGCCGGTAAATATTTTTATCTTTTGCCTGTCAACATCAGCTACGTGTGTACACACTGCATCCAGAAAGTGACGGTCGTGGCTCACCACCAAAACGATGTTCTCATAATCCGCTAAAAAATTCTCCAGCCAGCTAATGGTTTCAAAATCCAAACCGTTAGTAGGCTCATCCAGCAACAAAATATCCGGATTATCAAACAAGGCCTGCGCCAGCAACACACGAACTTTTAAGTTGGAAGGAATGTCTTTCATCAGGCTTTGATGAAACTGGTCGTGTACGCCAAGGCTGTTCAGCAAACTTCCCGCATTGCTCTCAGCTTCGTATCCGCCCATTTCACCAAACTCAGCTTCCAGCTCGGCAGCCTTCATGCCATCTTCTTCAGTAAAATCTTCTTTGGCATAAATCTTTTCTCTTTCATGCATCACTTCCCATAACTTGTTATGACCTTTCAAAACTGTATTCAGTACGGTGAACTCATCAAACTCAAACTGGTTTTGTTTCAGCACAGCCATTCGTTCACCGGGAGTAATTTCAACGGTCCCTTTGTTTGGTTCAATTTCACCGCTCAAAATTTTGAGGAAAGTTGATTTGCCGGCACCGTTGGCACCAATAACTCCATAACAATTTCCCTTAGTGAAGTTGAGAGAAACCTCATAAAACAAGACCCGTTTTCCAAAGCTTAGCGTTACGTTTTTTACACTGATCATTAGCAAAAAATTGATCCCGGTTATTCGGGATGCAAAAGTAAGCCATTTCAGCTCTGTGGCGAAGTCTAAAATGAATAGATATTGTTATAATGTTACCGGCTTTTGGGCTACTATCATCGCCTGTTGTGTCACTCACTTGTACGTTCTAATCATTGTTCAGCGAGACTCCCCCTTCGCTTCGCTCAGCACCCACTTTGCATGCAAAGAGGGGTAGGAGTTAAAAAAATCCCAGAGCAATAACTCCGGGACTTGTGCGGCAGAGGAGATTCGAACTCCCACGCCTCTCGGCGCTACCACCTCAAAGTAGTGCGTCTACCAGTTTCGCCACCGCCGCATTAAGGGCTACAAAAATAATTGGTTTTGGAAATCTGTGATTTTTTATTTCATGCGCTGCAAGCCTTTGTATAAAAAGACTAAACTGCTTTGCCGCTTTGCATAAAATGCGCATGGGATGCTTTACTTCTTCAATAAAACCCTGAATGTTGTTCCCTTTCCAATCTCACTATGCTTTACAAAAATTTCTCCTTTGTGATATTGTTCAATAATTCGTTTTGATAAGCTAAGTCCCAAACCCCAGCCACGCTTTTTTGTGGTAAAGCCCGGGTTAAACACTCTTGAAATATTTTGCTTACTAATGCCTTTGCCGGTATCAGTCACATCAATCACAACATTATTTTCCTGTTCACGAATGTCAACGGTTATACTTCCTTTGCCTTCCATTGCATCCAGGGCATTCTTCAATAAATTTTCAATTACCCAGTCAAACAAAGGCGCAGAGATTTTGGCTATCACATCATGCTGGCCATGACTGTTAATGGAAAAATTCACTTTACCCGCTGCTCTTTTCTTTATGTAGTCTATCATGTGACTCACTTGAGAAACAATATTCATTTCTTCCAGCTGAGGCCGGCTGCCTATTTTTCCAAAACGGTCTGATACAAGCTGCAAGCGGGAAACATCTTTTTCCAGTTCCTGCACAATTTTTTCATTGGTTTTTTCCTGCTTCAACATTTCCACCCAACCTTTTAATGAAGATACCGGGGTGCCAAGCTGGTGAGCAGTTTCTTTTGCCATGCCGGCCCATACCTGGTTTTGCAGCGATTTGTAGCGGCCACGCAAAGCCCAGATAGTAATTACAATAAAAAGACCGACAATCAAAAGCTGGATCAGCGGGTAGTAGGTCACTTCTGTCAGCAATTTCGTGTGCCCGAAATAATATTTGTTCTTCTTTTCAGGATGCAAAGGATCGGGCCAAACAAATGGTTCATTAATGCCTCGAAAACGATCGAGTCTTTCCCGCACATAATTCTTGTCGTTGGCAACTTTTACTGAATCCAGGTTTACATGATCAATGATGCTGTCCTTTTCATTTGTCCAAATGATTGGAATATCCTCGTTGTCCCGAATTATTTTTAAGGCGAGGCTTGTGTTGGTGGTATCACTGTTATTTAGCAGGCTTTGATAAGCTTCTACCCATTCTTCCACTTTTTGCTTTTCTTCTTTGGCAATTTTTTTGGCCAGATATTTTGAATAGAAAATTGTTCCCGTTACAATGGCAATTGCCACAATGGCCAAAATGGTTCGCCAGTTTAAAAATTGTCGCAGCATGGAGCTGAAAAATACAATAAGAATAGGAAATGTTGTTTGATAAATAGCGATTGGCCACCTGTGTTATCAGTGAATAAATCTATAGCCTCTGTGGTTACTCCTCCTCACGGTTGTTGTTTGCCTGTTAAGGACTTGCCGTTATCTTCGTTTTCAAATCAACTTGATTGACTTCCTCACCTAAATGCACAATCGTTATTTTAAATTGGAACGGAAAGAAATTTCTGCAACAGTTTCTTCCTTCGGTCATTCAATCTACATATCCCAATAATGAAATTATTGTGGCCGATAATGGCTCAACTGATGATTCGGTGGATTTTCTACAGCGGAATTTTCCCAGTGTAAAAATCATCAGGCTGGAAAAAAATTTTGGTTTTGCAAAAGGTTATAACGAAGCCCTGAAGCAGGTGAATGCAGATTATTATGTTTTGCTGAATTCAGATGTAGAAGTGGAGCAAAACTGGATAGAGCCAATGGTTGAATTACTGCAGTCTGACAAAAACATAGCTGCCTGCCAGCCAAAAATTCTTTCTTACCAAAACAAAAACTTATTTGAGTATGCCGGAGCCGCCGGTGGATGGATAGATAAATACGGTTATCCTTTCTCCCGCGGAAGAGTTTTTGAAGTTTGTGAAGAGGATAAAGGACAATATGATGATATAGCCGATATTTTTTGGGCCAGTGGAGCGGCTTTATTCATTCGTTCATCTTTGTTTCATGAAATAAAAGGGTTTGATGAATATTTTTTTGCCCACCAGGAAGAAATTGATCTTTGTTGGCGCATACAGCTTGCCGGTTATCGTATATGTAGTTGCCCATCGTCTATTGTATATCATGTTGGGGGTGGTACACTGCCAAGAGGCAATACCAAAAAAACATTTTTGAATTTCAGGAACAACCAGATTATGCTAGCGAAAAATTTACCGTGGAGTCAAAAATGGTGGAAGATACCTTACAGGCAATTGCTGGATGTTGTATCAGCCTTCAAAGGTTTATTTACAGGGGATGGAGGCTATTTCATATCAATACTAAAAGCTCATATTGCTTTTGCAGGCTGGCTTTTTTTTCAAAAACGGAAAAGCAATTTTCCGGCTAGGCGTTCCGGTAAGCTGCAAGGTGTTTATCATGGAAATATTGTGTGGGAGTATTTTGTGAGAAAGAAAAAAAAATTCAGCCAGATAGTTAAAAAAGACGAATCATATTTAAACTGAACCTTTATTTTTGCACCACAATTTTAATTACATGGATCTTCATCAAGAATACCATAAAGAATACCAGGAGGAATTGCAGAAAGTTCAGGACCGCGATTTTACACATAACTGGGTTTCATCTTCTGCTTTCCTGTTTTACCTGCAGGTGGCTTGTATTATAGCTCTCATTTTAGGTGGTTGCTACAAATTGTATGAAAAAAGATATCGGGGCAAGCCGGCTGTCAATGTTCCTGAAAATACTTTGTACACCCCTAAGTATAAATAAGACAGAAAATTTTTTTAGAAATTTTCATTGCTTATTTTTGCAACCCTTTAGTTCTTAGAAAAATAACTGCGGAAGTAGCTCATTTGGTAGAGCACAACCTTGCCAAGGTTGGGGTGGCCGGTTCGAGCCCGGTCTTCCGCTCTAATTAGGTTTGAGGTTTGAAGTTTGAAGTTTGACGTTTTATCACATCGAACATTGAACATCAAACCTCGAATTTTTTTAGCCCTGGTGGTGGAACTGGTAGACACGCAGGACTTAAAATCCTGTCTGCAGCAATGCGGGTGCGGGTTCAACTCCCGCCTGGGGCACTCATGAAAGCGACTTACGTCGCTTTTTTTATGCCTTTCTACGTTTACATATTGCATTCATCAAAGCTTAATCATTTTTATAGGGAACGATG
>PSMD01000001.1:170962-194074 GCA_040289925.1 Chitinophagaceae bacterium
TTCTGGGTTTATACGGTTATTTTATTATCTTAAATAACCTTCCAATCCCCCCCCGCGAAACTTGCCCTCTTTATTATCTCAAAACTTTTTTATGAAACAGTTTTACCTGGCTTTCTTTTTATTCTTTCTATGCAGTTATGCTTTTACACAATTACCACCTCAGGTCAATGTGCAGTAGCAGACTTATGTACTGAATAAATATGGAAAAGACGTGATTGTAACGGATATTAATGTACCCGGCGATGTTTCAGGTTGGATAGAGGATGACAACGTTTAGCCACTCGCATTTCACTATAAGAATTCGGGGTCAATTAGTGAAAGATGGACAATGTTTGAAGCCAGCGGTTCAGCCACAAGAGTTTATAATATTGTAGGGACGAATGCTGTTGTAGGTACTAAAAAAGTTATGAACCGCTATGAAGGCATGCGATGATGGCTGACTGATAATTCATTCGGTTTTAGTGGAGCAGTAGTAGATGTAGCCCCGGGTCATTATAAGTATGTCGGCATAGGTCATTATCTGTTTCAACAAACCATGCCTGGATGTATGGGATTAATGAGGCACCAAGTGCTAATTGGAGGTTGAACCAATTTCAAAACAGCGATGCGAGCGAAGCGTTTGACTGTACTGCTATTAGTAGTAGTAGTATAGGATTATCCTACGATTTCATTATTGTCGGTAACTGCGGTGGTAAAGCTGTAAAATGGGAATTGAAATCGGTAGAGGGTGTCCGTTCTAATAGAATCATAGACTTATATACTGTAATGAATCAGCGTTTATAGGATGGGCTTACGATCTCAAATGCAGTAGCTGTCAATTATAAAGGCCAGATACTTTGTCAGGGTAATTACCAGGGACATAAAGTGGGTGTGATTCTTACGCCCAAATAATTTTTTATCAATGATAGGAGCTGAAGTAAAAATTTTTCTCACTGCCCAAATTCATAGCTGTATTCAATCTTTCCCATCATTTCCTTATTGCGGTTAAAGCTGGCTTCTTTGGTTTTTAAGCCATTTTCATTGTACGCATAGGTCCACAGCAAATAACCAACGCCAATGGTGGTGATGGTGGTTAGTTTTTGCCGTAGTAAACCTTTGTCATTGTATTCAAACATAACGTCAGGCAGCAGCCTGTGGGCTTTTTGATTAAAGCGTACAATATCTGTGAGGCGATTTTCGTCATTATAATAATAGTAAATCATCTCTCCCGCATTGCCACGTCGGAAAGGTTGTTCTTCAATCACATTTCCATTTTCATCAATAGTAAACCTGAACTCTGTGGTGTCAACACCATTCAGTATTCGCAGCATTTTTTCAGGGGTATTGTTTTTGTAAGTCCAGATATGCTGCTCATTTACATAAACCGTATCTGCATCTTTTGCGATAGTTTTTATGGCGGCAAGTTGGCTGGTTGCGGTGTAACTATAGGTGGTTGTGGTAATCACTCCGCTGGTAGTATCTGTTACAGAAGTAATAAGATCAGCAGAGTTAAATTGGTAGTACTGGTTTGTTTTCGAATCACCGTTAACCGTTGAAATAAGCAATGTATTTTTTTCAGGATAAAATCTTCTTACCTCAGAAAATTCATTTGTTTTCCTTCCTTCGGCATCAAAGCCGGTGGCCGTAACCGTTCTAACCTTATTTGCTTTGTATTGCCTGTATAATTCATTCAACTCATTAGTGCCAACAATATCCCTGTAATAATTCTGGGCAAATGCCAGTGTATAAAAAAACAATGTAAAAATGGCGGTGGAGATTTTCATGATGATATTGTTTCAATTCTCAAAAATAGATTGAATTGACGAGCTAAGAAAAGGAAAGAGTTGCCTGATTTTTTTTGTGTTTATTTTAGCAAAAACATATTGTGAGCTACTCACCGGAACGTACAGAGAAAAAATGCTTAAACTGTGGCACCATTGTAGCAGGGCGTTATTGCCAAAACTGCGGACAGGAAAACGTTGTACGCCGTGAAAGCTTTGCCAAACTGGTGCTTCATTTTTTTTATGACATCACCCATTTTGATGGTAAGTTTTTTTATACATTAAGATATTTGCTTTTCAGGCCCGGCTTTCTTTCAAAAGAATTTTGTGAAGGCCGGCGGATGAAATACCTGAACCCGGTGCGGATGTATGTATTTACTTCCACCATATTTTTTCTTGTTTTCTTTTTAATTGTTACTCCCGAAACTTTCAATACATCTTTATCGGTTGACCAGGCTTATACACCGCAGGAAAGAAAAGATTTGATTGAAGAATTTCAAAAAGAATATCAACAGGGAGAAGATACAGCGGGGCTGTTAAAAAAAATTGCTTTGCTGAAAGATTCATCCCATCCCCTTACCCGCCGCCAGTTAATGAGCGATTCAGCACATGCAAAGCCGACTAAAGACAAGCAAAATTCAGGCTGGCTCCAAAATTTGCTGGTCCGTCGTTTTAAGCTTGACCAAAATTTTCCGGAAGCTTCCCGCCAGGCTACATATGAATTTCTGAATCTTTTTTTACACAAGCTGCATTAATCCTGAAACTTCTTTACATCAGACGCAAGCAATTTTTTTATTTTGATCACACTATTTTCTCCATTCATCATTATGTGGTCAGCTTTATGATCCTGCTGGTTTGTTTTTTATTCGGCAGACTGTATGGTGTAAGCGGGTGGAGCTTTTTGAAGTACCTTCTTTGGGCTATGCTGCTGGTTTTGCCTGTTCATCTTTTTAGTGCCATGCTTACATTTTACCGCCAAAACTGGTTTAAAACCACCATAAAGTTTTTACTGCTTAACATGCTTGGCTTTATTTCACTTGTAATTTTGTTTATCCTGTTTTTCTTTATTACCCTGTTGTTTCCTTAAAACTGTTTTATGCATACACTGGCAGAATCTTTCTTGCGGCTTGTTTCAATAATGGATGAATGCCCGTGGGATCAAAAGCAAACCATACAGACCTTGCGCCACATGACGATTGAAGAAACCTATGAACTGGCCGATGCCATTACCGAAAAAGACTGGAAGGGGATAAAAGAAGAGTTAGGAGATTTATTGCTGCACATTCTTTTTTATGCAAGAATTGGACGTGAGCAAAAACAGTTTACGCTGGAAGAAGTGATAAACGGCATTTCAGAAAAACTTATTTCCCGCCATCCGCATATTTATGGAGATGTAAAGGTGAAGGATGAAGAAGAGGTAAAAAAGAACTGGGAACATTTGAAATTGAAAGAAGGAAAGAAATCGGTGTTGAGTGGCGTGCCTGTTTCGTTGCCTGCAACAGTAAAAGCTATGCGTTTGCAGGAAAAAGCAAGAAAGGTTGGTTTTGAGTGGGAAAATAAGCAACAGGTTTGGGAAAAAGTGGAAGAAGAAATAAAAGAGTTGCATGAAGCGGTAGAGGAAAATAATAGTGATAAAATAGAGAATGAGTTTGGTGATCTTGTTTTTTCACTCATCAATTATGCACGGTTTTTGCACATTGACGCCGAAAATGCACTGGAGCGAACCAATAAAAAATTCATCAGTCGCTTTACCCGGATGGAAGAAGAGGCCCTTAAACACAGTAAGAGCCTTGATGAAATGACGCTGGAAGAAATGGATGCCATCTGGAATGCCATCAAACATCAACCCGGTCATTGAAAAAACGCTTTCACCATATTTTCTTGTCGCGGTACGGCCTGTTGGCAATGGCCGTTGTAGTTTATTTGCTTTCTTACTTGTTTAATACGCCGGTTGCAAAGGATACATCAGTTGGCCACGAGCGGAAACAACTTTCATCTTACATACAAAAACACGAAAACGATTTTTTGCGGCTGGTGCAGGATACCGGTTTGCTGCGCCGCCTCATCCAGGAAGAGGAATCGCTGGAAGAAGTAAAAGAACTTATAGGCAAGCCCTATGGGTTTTTTCTTTTTGCTGAGTCAATCAGCTCTCAGCAAATGATTTTCTGGAACTCGCAAAATATTGTTCCTCCACCTGCCAGCTATAATTCTGCTGACGGAGAATATTTTTACAAGCTTTCCAATGGCTATTATGTATTGGTAAAAAAATCTTTTGTCATTAGGGGCATGAGTAACAAGCTTTGGGCGGCTGCCTTAATACCCGTTAAATACGATTACTACATCAATTATGAATACCTGCGGCCACGATTTGTTTATAGCCACTCGGCTATTAATAAAATTACCATCACAGCAAACAAAACAGGATTTCCTGTAACTGGTCTTTCGGGCAAAGCACTTTTTTACATTGATAAAAAAGTAAACCGCGCCATTCCTTACAACGATACCATCACGATTATTTTAAGGTTGATTGCACTTGCCATCTTTTTTGTTTTTGCTCATTTCATGGCTGAGTCAGTCATTAAAAAACACAGAAGTGAATGGGCAGGTGTGGCAACGCTTGTTGGTATTTTACTTGCTTTTCGGTTTGCTATTTATTTGTTTCCTTACATTTTTCAATTCAGGCAGTTTGAACTGTTTGATCCAACCATTTTTGCCGGCTACATGCATTCTTCATTGGGAGATTTGCTAATCAACAGCCTTCTTTTTTCGTGGATCAGTGTATATGCATGGTCAAGGCTCGGTAATAAGCTGGATTTGCTGAAACGGTATGAGCCTGTTATCCGCTGGATCATTGGCGGCATTTCAGTGTTGTTCCTGGTGCTTTCAACCTTTGTATTGGCTGATATCATCAAAAGCCTGGTAACTGATTCAAAGATTTCATTTGATGTAACCAACTTCTTTACGCTCAGTAAATACACCGTCATCGGGTTTATCATTCTTGCCAGCCTTTCACTGGGCTATTATCATTTTACCCAACTGATGTTCCGCTTTATTCTGCCGGTGTTTGAAGGTCATCGTTCACTCATTTACTTCGGCATTGCTTTTATTGGCCTTGTGTATTTAACCTTTAAAGCAGCTAATCCTGCCATTCAGTTTTATTTGCCGGTGCTGCTTTGGCTGGTAGGTTATACCTGGCTGGTGAGCCAGCAAGGCTTTGTCATCAACCGGTTTCGCATCAACATAGCCGGCATGCTGTTTTGGATTTTTATTTTTTCTGTTTCTATTTCGACAGTTATGATTAGGGAGAATAAAGTGAAAGAATGGAATGAACGAAAATCAATGGCCGAGATCATTGCTGTTCAAAACGACGAAAACAATGAAACGCTTTTGAACATGACGATGACTTACCTGGATACAAATTTTTTCAAATCAAATTTTCACCGCTTTTATAATGAGTTTGATGGGCAGGCTTTTCGGGACAGTATCATTAGTTCCAATTACAAAGGATATCAGAATATTTACAGCACTATTCTTTATGTCTTCGATTCAACCAATAATGGCATTTACAACCAGGATGACATCAGCTTTGAATCGTTAAACAACATCATCAACGTACAAAGCAAGCAAAGTAAAACTGTAAAAGGCCTGTATTATTACACCGGCTCTTATAACAACATTACTTATATTACTAAGAGAGAAGTAAGAAATGAGAATGGCAAACTGCTTGGCCATGTGTTCATTTTATCCAAGCCAAAGAGATACTCAACAGACGCTCTTGAAGCTACTTTGTTTAAAGAAACAGACCAGAGAGATCCGACAGAATCCCCGATTTACTCATTTGCTATTTACCAAAAA
The DNA here is from genome assembly GCA_040289925.1 of Chitinophagaceae bacterium. GTDB lineage: Bacteria > Bacteroidota > Bacteroidia > Chitinophagales > Chitinophagaceae > VBAU01. The sequence goes on from PSMD01000001.1 coordinate 176,578, forward strand.
GGCCAGCTGGTCGAATCGTCTGCCAAATATCCTTTTCCAACTTCTCTTTCAAAAAATCAAATTCCGAGGCAGGAAGTAGAAAAAAAAGAGAATGGAGATTTTGATGAATTGTGGTACCGAGAAAATAGTGAGAGAGTGGTAGTACTGGCAAGAAAACGGGAATCACTGATTGAAGCCATTACACTGTTCTCCTACATCTTCTGTTCTTTTCTTTTTCTGGTGAGTTTTATGCAGGTGATTGTGCTGCTGCTTAAACTTAGTTCAGGGAACAAACAGGTAAGAGAACTGTTCCAGGTGAATATTCGTACACAGGTGCATAGTACTATTATTTTCATCAGCATTTTTTCTTTTCTAATCATAGGCGCAGCAACCATTTCTTTCTTTATTGATCGTTATAAGCGAAATAATACAGACAAGCTGAGCCGAACCATGAAGGTGATGGTAAATGAAATGCAGAAAAAGCTCAGCGAGTACAACCTGTTTCAGCCCGACAGCAATTTTTATGATGTAACTGCCCATACTGAACTGCAAAAGCTGGTGAGAGATATCGCTGACATACATAAGGTGGATGTAAACGTGTATGATTTGAATGGCGATCTGAAAGTCACTTCACAGGCCACTGTTTATGCCAAAGGAGTGCTGAGTAAAAAAATTAATCCTGAAGCCTATTATCACCTCAGCCGGTTGAAAGAAGTGGAAAGAGTGCAGCAGGAGAACATCAGCAAGTTTAGTTACCTGAGTATTTATGCACCCGTGCGTGGCGATGATGGCAGAGTGTATGCTTATTTGAATATTCCATATTTCCAGTCGCAGTTGGATTTAAACCAGGAGATATCAAACTTTTTGGTGACTATCATTAACCTGAATGCCTTCATCTTTTTAATTGCCGGTGTTATTGCCTTGTTCATCACCAACAGCATTACCCGTTCTTTCTCCATTATCGGCAATAAAATGAAGGAAATTAATTTGGGTAAGATGAATGAAACGATTGAATGGAACCGTAATGATGAAATTGGGGAATTGGTAAAGGAGTATAATAAAATGGTGAATAAGCTGGAAGAAAGTGCAGCAATACTGGCAAAGAGCGAAAGAGAAGGTGCGTGGAGAGAAATGGCAAGACAGGTGGCGCATGAAATAAAAAATTCATTAACGCCCATGAAGCTCAGCATTCAGTATTTGCAGAAAGCAATTCTGAATAATACGGCTGATGTAAAAGAGCTTACCAAGAAAGTAGCCAACACCCTGGTTGAGCAAATTGATCATCTTTCGAAAATTGCATTTGATTTTTCTCAGTTTGCCAATATTGGCAATACAAAAACTGAGTTATTTGATCTGCACGATGTGTTAGCTTCATTAAAAGAGTTATACCAGCGAGGTGATGAAGTGAAGATAACCTGGCAGCGGGCAGAAGGTAAGGCTATGTTGCTGGCCGATAAAACGCAGATGAACCGTTTGTTTACTAACCTGCTGCAGAATGCAGTAGAAGCCTGCCACAGCAAACCGAATTGTCGTATCCAAATTGTTGAAAAAACCTCTGGCGATAAAATAACAATTAGCGTAAGCGATAATGGCGAAGGCATTCCCGATTATATGCAGGCAAAAATCTTTGTTCCCAACTTCACGACTAAATCTTCCGGCACAGGGTTAGGGCTTGCCATGTGTAAAAGCATAGTTGAACAGACCAAAGGAGAAATTTGGTTTGAAACAAAACAGGGAGAGGGAACAACCTTCTTTATTGAATTGCCTTTGGCAAAATAATTTTTATCAATGCACGGGCATTAAACAACTCCTTTTAATTTTTTTACCCTGGCTAAGTGCTCTTCAAATTGTTGCAGGGTAAAGCTGCTGAGGTTATTTTCTTTTGTTAATCCTCCTTTTTGTGCAGAAAGAACGCCATACTTCACATCGTTGAAACCTTCTAATGAATGAGCATCAGGGTCAATGGTAATAAAAACCCCTTTTTCAAGTGCATAATCAATCCATCGCCAGTCCATATCCAATCTTCTAGGGTGAGCATTTAATTCTATGGCCACATGATTTTCGGCACAGGCATCAATTATTTTTTTATGATCAACAGGATAACCATTGCGGCTGAGTAATAAACGACCGGTCATATGCCCAAGTATGGTTGTGTAAGGATTTTTAATTGCATTCAACAAACGCAGCATGGCCTTGTCTTCACTCATTTTGAGATTGCTGTGAACAGAAGTGATGACCAAATCAAAAGAAGAAAGAACATCATTACTGTAGTCAAGGCTTCCGTCATTTAAAATATCACATTCAATGCTTTTAAAAATTCTAAATGGCTTTAGTTTTTGATTGAGTTCATCAATGTATCGGTGCTGTTCAAAAATGCGGTCTTCTTTTAACCCATTGGCATAAAAAGCAGATTTGGAGTGATCAGATATAACAAGGAACTGGTAACCCGTGCGGATACATTCCTGCGCCATTTCTTCAATGGTGTTTGAACCATCGCTCCAGTTGCTGTGGCTATGAATGATAGCTGTGATGTCTTTTTCTGTAATCAGCTCAGGAAGTGAAGCTGATTTCAGCTTTGTAAGTATAACATCATTCTCCCGCAAAGCAGGGGGAATTTCAACAAGACCGGCGCTGCTAAAAATTTCTGCCTCCTGTGTAATTGCTTCCGGAAAAGAATATTGTTTTTCCCAACCCACTAAAAAATCTGTACTGCAGCTTGTTTGAAAAAGCTTTTTGCAATACTCCTGTTCGGTTGCCAGGTAAAACTTCAGCTTTACATTTTCAGGGCCTTTAAAAATAATTTGCTCACTGTCTTCCTGTATTGCATCAAAATTGTTTTCTAAAAAATATTTTTTCAATGGCTCGGTACTGATCGTCGTACACCACTCAAGTTCTTCAATTACCTCAAGCTGTCTTCTAAATGCGCCGGTGAATGAAATCTTGTATTCATTAAACTGTTTTTGCAAAGCCTGGTGCAATTGCAAAGCATAGCTTTCAATTTGCGCATACAAATAGCTGCCTTTGTTCTGCAAATAAAATTCTATGGCTTCACGAATGTTGTGCTGTGTTTTCTCTCCAAAACCTTTGTATAATAACAGGCGGTTTTCTTCACAGGCATACAGCAGTTCACCAATTGATTCCACCTCCAACTCTTTCCAAATAGTATTTATCTTTTTTGGCCCCAGCCCTTTTATATTCAGCATTTCTACCACGCCTGCAGGTGTTTTTTCCAGGTACTCATTCAGCACTTGTAGTTCTCCGGTATCCAGCATTTCAATAATTTTTCTGCCAAGGCTTTCTCCAATGCCTTTTATGCTAAACAGTTTTTCACGGGGAGTATTTGCCAGTTGTACAGGCAGCTTTTCTATATTAAAAGATGCAACAGAGTAGGTTTTTGACTTAAAAGTATTTTCTCCATGTATATCCATCAGCTTTGCCAGAAGTGAGAAATTATCGGCGATTGCATAATTGTCCATGAGGGAAAGTTAGAGATAACAGCGCAGCCGGGAAAAACAAAAGTCCCCCGAATTTCGGAGGACTTCGCTATAACGTCATAAGTTTAATTCAACTTATTTTTTCTTTCCACCTTTCTTAGCGGCTTTCTTCTTAGGAGCAGCTTTCTTAGCAGCTTTCTTTGCAGCTTTTTTCTTTGTTGCCATGTTTTTTGAATTTAACGGTTAGTAAAAAAATTGTTATCGACAGTAAAAATAGAAAATATTTTAAACTGTCAAAAATTTTTTCAACATATTACTCAAACATGGATGTGGAAAAGATTTGTGCAGATGCTTCAACGGCATTTACTGAAACGAAAGTTTTGTTGCTTTTTCCTTTTTTGAATTCAACAATACCATCAGCAAGTGCAAACAATGTAAAGTCTTTTCCTACGCCAACATTTTTTCCGGGATGATAAACGGTACCACGTTGACGAACGATGATGTTACCAGCAATGGCTGGCTGGCCTCCAAAAATTTTTACACCAAGGCGTTTGCTTTGAGAGTCGCGACCGTTCTTTACGCTGCCTTCACCTTTTTTATGTGCCATGAGAAACGATTTTAGATTTTAGATTTTCGATTTGTATCAAATCGTTAGTCTTCCAATTATTTAATTCCGGTTACTTTAATTTTTGTGTACTGTGTTCTGTGGCCTTTCTTTTTATGAAAGCCTTTTCTTCTTTTTTGCTTGTAAGCGATCACAGTGTCGCCTTTCACATGGTCAACAATTTCAGCCTGAATTTTTGCTTTTACAGCGCTGCCTAATGAAAGTTTGCCATCCGCATCAACTAATGATACTTCTGCAAACTCAACTTTATCGCCAGGATTACCGCCTAAATGAGGCACGTACAAAGTCTGGTCTTTTTCCACTTTAAATTGCTGACCGGCTATTTTTACTATTGCAAACATAGTCTCAAAATTTAGTCTCTGAAGGCAGTTCTTCAGAGGAGCGCAAAGGTAAGGGTAAAAATGTAACCGGCAAACAGAATATCAAAGTTTTAAGCTGCAAATACTGCTGTTCAAATAGCCATTCGTTTATATTTGCGACCAGGCTTGCCTAACCGTAATTAGTACCCTAAAACGCGGGGTTAGCCGGCATCAAATGAAAATCAAATCCTTCTTAGCAAAACCTTTTGCTTCCTATATATATAAAGGTATCCGCAAATCTATGCACACCGCGGTTGCCGACCAGGAAAGTATTCTTAACCAATTAATAAAAGTTGGTCGTATTACAGATTTTGGTAAAGATCACCAGCTTGTTAAGGTAAACGGTTATGATGAATTTAAACAGGCTGTTCCTATAAGAGATTATGAGCAACTGAAATCTTACATAGAAAAAATTAAGCAGGGCAGGCATAATGTTCTTTGGAAAGGAGTGCCCATTTATTTTGCCAAAACGTCCGGCACTACCAGCGGCGTAAAATATATTCCGATTACAAAAGATTCCATTCCCAACCATATTAATACTGCCCGCAATGCGCTGCTTTGTTATATGGCTGAAAGCGGCAACAGCCGTTTTGCAGATGGAAAAATGATCTTCCTTTCCGGTTCGCCTGAATTGGAAAGAATCGGCGGCATTCCAACCGGCAGGTTGAGCGGAATTGTCAATCACCATGTGCCCAGTTACCTGCGCAAAAATCAATTGCCATCTTATACCACAAACTGCATTGAAGATTGGGAAACCAAGCTGGATAGAATTGTTGATGAAACCATCAACCAGAATATGACTCTCATTAGCGGCATACCGCCATGGATGCAGATGTATTTTGACAGGCTGGTGGAACGAAAAGGAAAAAAGATATGCGACATCTTTCCGAATTTTTCAGTACTGGTGTATGGAGGTGTCAACTTTGAACCTTACCGGGCAAAGTTGTTTGATACCATAGGCAAAAAAATTGATTCAATTGAAACATTCCCGGCCTCTGAAGGATTTATTGCTTTCCAGGATTCACAAAAAGAACAGGGCTTATTATTAAACACGAATAGCGGGATATTTTTTGAGTTCATTCCGGCCGCTGAAATTTTTAATGAAAACCCAACCCGCTTGCAGCTGAAAGATGTAAAGGCGGGTGAAAATTATGCTCTCATCATTAATAACAATGCCGGCTTGTGGGGTTATAATATTGGAGATACGGTAAAGTTTTTGTCAACAGATCCTTACAGGTTAGTTGTCACAGGTAGAGTGAAGCATTTCATTTCTGCCTTTGGCGAACATGTAATTAGTGAAGAAGTTGAACAGGCTTTAATGAAACTGGCAGAAGAAGAAAAAGTGCACATCACTGAATTTACTGTTGCTCCAATGATAGAGCAAGGCAAAGGAAAAAGCTATCACGAGTGGTTTATAGAATTTGAAAATTATCCGGACAGTCTTGAAGATTTCAGCCGCAGGCTGGATGAAAGAATGAGGCAGAAAAATATTTATTACGATGATTTGATTGCCGGCAATATTTTGCAGCCATTAATAATTACTCCCATCCGTAAGAATGGGTTTATTGATTACATGAAATCTATTGGTAAATTAGGCGGACAGAACAAAGTGCCGCGGTTAAGTAATGATAGAAAAATTGCAGATAAACTGGTAAAATGGAGAGTTCAGTAAGCAGCAACTAACAAAAAGATTCATGAAGCCTGAACAGCAAACCGAAAGTGTATTTAAAACTCCCTGGCAAGAAGGTGTAAAACGCATTGCCATTTTTGGCTCAACCGGCTCAATTGGCCGGCAGGCTTTGGAAGTAATTGAATCAAACCCGGATAAATTTTCTGTTGAAATTCTTACAGCACATAATAATTACGAGTTGCTGGCCGAGCAGGCATTAAAATTTAATCCCAACATTGTCGTCATTGCAGATGATTCAAAGCTCGGCTCCCTGCGAAATGCTTTATCAAACACCGATATAAAAGTTTTTGCAGGCACACAGGCTTTGGAAGAAGTGGCCTCCATGGATTGTTACGACATGATGCTGGCTGCAATTGTTGGCTATGCGGGTTTAAAACCTACCTTAAATGCAATTGCAAATGGAAAGTCTATTGCTCTTGCCAATAAAGAAACCCTGGTTGTTGCCGGTGATATTGTCATGCAGCAGGCGGTTGACCATCGTGTGCCCATCATTCCTGTAGATTCTGAACACTCTGCTATTTTTCAATGCCTCGTTGGTGAAACAAGAAATCGTACTGAAAAAGTCATTCTAACGGCATCGGGTGGTCCATTTCTTGGTCGCAAACCCAATTATTTGGTGAATGTAAAAAGAGAGCATGCCCTGCAGCATCCCAACTGGAATATGGGTGCCAAGGTAACCATTGATTCAGCTACGCTGATGAACAAAGGGCTTGAAATGATAGAAGCCAAGTGGCTGTTTAATTTAAGGCCTGAACAAATCCAGGTGCTGGTTCATCCGCAAAGCATCATTCATAGCATGGTGCAGTTTGAAGATGGCAGCATCAAAGCTCAAATGGGATTGCCCGATATGAAATTGCCGATTCAGTATGCGATGGCATTTCCCAAACGCATTCCAAATAATTTTCCGAGGTATGATTTTAAGAAGATCAACCAGCTCACATTTGAAGAACCAGATCTCAAAACTTTCCGCAATCTTTCCCTTGCAATTACCGCTTTACAAAAAGGCGGAAATGTGCCTTGTGTAATGAATGCTGCCAATGAGCTGGCTGTTTATGCATTTCTCAGGAACCGCATCGGATTTTTAGATATTACTGACGTAATAGAAAGAACGATGGAAAAAGTTCCTTTCATTCATAAGCCCACCCTGGAAGAATATTTCGAAAGTGATGGCGAAGCCAGGAGTTATGCCGCAGATATTATGCGTTTATAATTTATAGTTTATTGTTTATAGTTTATTGTTTAGGGTTTGATGGTATTTGATCGTATCGTCTTTTAACCATAAACCACAAACAAGGCTATATTTGCACTCAATTTTTTAAAATGATTTTACTCGCAATTAATTGGGCAAAGGTTGGCTTGCAGGCAGGCCAGTTGTTGCTTGCCCTCTCTATACTCATTATTCTGCACGAATTTGGTCATTACATTACTGCACGTTGGTTTAAGTGCCGTGTAGAAAAATTCTTTCTCTTTTTTGATCCGTGGTTTGCATTGGTAAAAAAGAAAATTGGTGATACTGTTTACGGCATTGGCTGGTTGCCATTGGGCGGCTATGTAAAAATTTCCGGGATGATTGATGAAAGCATGGATAAAGAAGCCATGAAGCAACCACCGAAAGAATGGGAGTTCAGAAGTAAGCCGGCCTGGCAGCGGCTTATCATCATGCTCGGCGGTATTATTATGAATGTGCTGGTGGCATTTGTTATTTATGCTTTTGTTTTGATGGTGTGGGGCGAGAAGCGTACCCCGATGAGTTCATTGAAATATGGAATTTGGACTACGGACAGCCTGATGAATGAAATAGGATTGAGAAACGGCGATAAAATTATTTCTATTAACGGTGAGATAGTTGATTATTATGAAAATCTTCCTGCACAGGTGATACTGGGCAGAGACATAGTAATTGAAAGAAATGGGCAACGAAAAGAATTAGTGCTGCCGGTAAATCTTGTAGAAAAACTGATTGAGAGTAAAAGAAAGAAAGCTTTGTTGCTTGCGCCAAGAATTCCCAGCTATGTTGGTAAGTATGATAAGAAAGATACCAGCTACGGAAAGCAGGCAGGTTTACAGGAGTTGGACCGGATTATTGCCATCGACTCTACACCCGTTCAGTTTTTTGATGAAATGCCAGCTCTGTTGCAGCAGCACAAAAACGGCCAGGTAACATTAACGGTTGAAAGAAATGGGAAGCCGTTGCAGGTAGTTGCTAAAGTAAATAGCGATGGAAAGATCGGTATTCCGGTATTGGAAGATGAGCAATATGCAAAGCTGGGAGTTTATCAAATTCAGAAAAGAACCTATGGATTTTTTGAGGCTTTTCCTGCCGGTGTAAAAAAAGCAGGAGAGAAGTTGAAATTTTATATTGATCAATTCAAGCTCATCTTAAATCCAAAAACAGGTGCATACAAAGGTGTTGGTGGCTTCAAAGCAATTGGCTCGGTGTTTCCTACTACATGGAGCTGGGAAGCTTTTTGGAATATCACTGCTTTTCTTTCCATCATTTTAGCCTTCATGAATTTGCTTCCTATTCCTGCATTGGATGGCGGGCATGTTATGTTCACTTTATACGAAATGATTACCCGCCGCAAGCCCAATGAAAAGTTTTTGGAATATGCCCAGATGGCAGGTATGATATTGCTGCTGGCTTTAATGGTTTATGCCAATGCTAACGACTTGTTTGGCTGGGGACGATAGTTTAACGTTTATCGTTTCTCGTTTTTAGTTTTGCATCTTAACTTTGCAAGTTGTTTTTTTGCTTGAACCTGGTTAAACAACATCAAACAATAAACCATAAACTAATTCGGGGACGAATGGTTTTGACAGCATAGGTCTTTGAAAGTGTAAGCATGCCCTGCGTTGTGTAATTAGCAGGATAATCTGAATACTCAAACCACAAATGGCAATACTCAATTTGCCATGGCTGCCTAATCAGTGATTAAGTAGTCATTATGGCCGAGTGAGTGGGCTGGCCTGTTGCCATGCTCCTCCGCCCAATCAAAAACAAAAACAGGTTGCGGCTACAGAAGGCTGTGACTGTAGCTTAAGTCGATCCAGCTAAGGAACTGATCGGTTGTTTGTTTCCAGTTAGTTCCCGACAAATCAAAACAAAATAAGCATGTAGAAAGCTTTTGGAGAATATGTTTGGACACGAGTTCGATTCTCGTCGTCTCCACAAACGAAAGGAGTGCCATCAAGCACTCCTTTTTTATTTTGTAATAACAGTACAGCCTCGATTATTTCTTATGCCTCACCGCCAGCACCTCAACCACATCCTGCAATTGAAAGTTTTTTGCCTGTAGCAAAACCAAAAAATGAAAAACAAGATCAGCGGCCTCCCCTAAAAACTTTTCATCATCATCATCTTTACTCTCAATCACCATCTCAACGGCTTCTTCACCCAATTTTTGCGCAACCTTATTTATGCCTTTGGCAAACAAAGAAGATGTGTATGAGTCTGCCATTGGATTCTGTTTTCTTTCACTGATGATTGTTTCAAGCTTTTCGAGGCTAAACTTGCTGTTGGTTTCATTAAAGCAGGTATCCGCACCCGTATGGCAAACCGGCCCGTTCGGAATTGCTTTTATCAAAATGCAATCGTTATCGCAATCGGGCAAAATGGTTTTTACCGTAAGATGATTGCCGGAAGTTTCTCCCTTCATCCACAACCTGTTTTTTGAGCGACTGAAAAAAACAACTCTGCCTTCCTGCTTTGTTTTTTCAAAAGCCTCGTCATTCATATAACCCAGCATTAAAACTTTTGAGCTGACAGCATCCTGTATAATGGCAGGCACAAGGCCGTCGCTGTACTTATTAAAATCAGGTTTCATAATCTAACTGGTATTTGTTGTTGTTGCAGATAATTTTTTACTGATGGTATGTCAACAATGCGTTCATGAAAAATGCCAGCAGCAAGCGCAGCATCTGCTTTTCCTTTTTCAAAAATGTCTGCAAAGTCTTCTGCTCTGCCTGCGCCGCCGCTTGCAATTACCGGTAATGCGATCAATGATGAAATACAGGCTGTCAGCTCGCAAGCAAATCCCTGCCTCGTGCCATCATGATCAATTGATGTCAACAATATTTCACCGGCGCCCAATTCCTCTACCTGCTTTACCCAGTCTTTTGTTTTCAGTTTTGTAGGTTGTTTGCCGCCATTAATGAAAACCAGCCAGTCGCCGTTATCAAACTTTGTATCAATGGCAACTACCACGCACTGGCTGCCAAATTGTTTTGCCAGGTCATAAACAAGTTTCGGATTTTTAACCGCCGCTGAATTCACAGAAACTTTATCAGCTCCATTTTCCAGTAAAATTTTCACATCCTCCACGCAATTAATACCGCCGCCTACAGTGAAAGGAATATTGATGACACGGGCAACTTCTGCTACCAGTGATGCCAGCGTTTTTCTTTTTTCATTGGTTGCGCTGATGTCCAAAAAAACAAGTTCATCAATACCCTGTGTTGCATAAAAGCTCGCCAGCTCAACAGGGCTGCCCATATCACGCAGGTTTTCAAACCGTGTACCCTTCACCGTTTTTCCATCTTTCACATCAAGGCAGGCTATAATTCTTTTTGACAGTGCCATCTTCTACAAATATTTTTTTAATTGGTTAAGAGATAGGCTGCCTTCATAAATGGTTTTCCCGATAATGGCTCCACTGCAACCTGCTTGTTCCAGTTCCTTCAAATCGTTTTCGTTGGTTACGCCACCGCTGGCTATCAATTCAACAGAAGGAAATCTTTGCAGTATTTTTTTATAAAGATCAATTGCCGGTCCCTGCATCATTCCGTCTTTACTTATGTCTGTGCAAAAAAATTGCTTAACTCTCTGTTGCTGCCAGCCGGCAATGAAATCATAAACCGTTACAGTGGTTTCTTCCTTCCAGCCGGCAATGGCGATCTTTTCATTTTTTACATCGGCACCCAGTAAAAATCTTTCTGCGCCAAACTGCTGCAGCCATTCCTGTAAAGTATTTTTATTTTTTATTGCCACTGTACCAATCGCTGCATAAGCAGCACCGGCAGAAAAAATGATCTCAACATCTTTCGTTGTTTTTATTCCTCCACCAAAATCAATAACCAGGTTTGTTTCTCTTGCAATCGCTTCCAGCATTTTCCAGTTCTTAACTGCGCCGGTTTTTACACCATCCAGGTCAACCAGGTGCAATCTTTTCAAACCGGCATCTTCAAATTGTTTGGCTACCTCAACAGGGTTATTGTTGTAGATTTTCTTTTGTTCAAAATCTCCCTGCGAAAGTCTTACGCATTTACCATCAATAATATCAATTGCGGGTATGATCTCCATTTTTTATAAGCTCAAAAAGTTTTTTAAAACGGTTTCACCGGCTGTGCCCGATTTCTCGGTGTGAAACTGCACACCATAAAAATTATCTTTTTGCAAAGCACTGCTAAAGCGAATGCCATAATCCGTTACACCAACAGTTTGGTTGCATAGCTCAGCATAATAGCTGTGAACAAAATAAAAAGGCTGGTTGATCACATTCCTAAACAAAGGGTTTTTGGTTTCTTCCACTTCATTCCAGCCCATGTGCGGAATTTTCAAATCACCGGCAAACTTCTTCACATGGCAGTCAAAAATTCCAAGCCCATCCGTGTCTCCTTCTTCGCTGTGCCGGCAGAGGAGTTGCATGCCCAGGCAAATGCCAAGGAATGGTTGCTGTGCCGCAAGAATAATTTTATCCAGCTTATTTTCTTTTAAAAATCTCATTGCTGTTGCCGCTTCACCAACGCCGGGAAAGATCAACTTATCCGCTGATAAAATTTCTTCTGCGTTATTGCTGATTATTGCCTGCACACCCAATCTTTTCAAAGCAAATAACACTGATTGCGAATTGCCTGCATTGTATTTTATGATCACCAGTTTCATTACAATATTCCTTTTGTAGTGGGTAAGTAATCGCTGAGCGGGTCTTTTCTCACAGCCATTTTTATTGCTTTGGCAAAAGCTTTAAAAATCGCTTCTATTTTGTGATGCTCATTTTCACCACGGCATTCAATATTCAAATTGCATTTAGCCGCATCGCTGAATGATTTGAAGAAATGATAAAACATCTCCGTCGGCACTTCACCAATTTTCTCCCTGTTAAAATCTGCATTCCATATCAGCCAGTTTCTGCCGCCAAAATCAATCAGCACTTTTGCTTCGGCTTCATCCATTGGCAGGGCAAAACCATAGCGTTCAATGCCGCGTTTATCACCCAATGCTTTTGCCACCGCTTCCCCAAGAGCAATTGCTGTGTCTTCAATGGTATGATGTTCATCTACCTCCAGGTCGCCGTTGGCAGTAATAAAAAGATCAACCTGGCCATGCCTTGCAATTTGCTCCAGCATGTGGTCAAAGAATTTCACCCCGGTATTTACAAAGCAGCGGCCGGCACCCTCTAAACTGATTTCAATCTTCACTGCAGTTTCGTTCGTTGTTCTCTGGCGAACTGCGGCTCTTCCATCTTGTCCATTCAATGCGGCAATCAGCAATTCGTTTTGTACCGGCGTGCCCACTGTTATGCGCAGGCAATCTTCACAGAGTTGAACATTGCTTCTATCTCTGACCACAATTCCTTTTTCAACCAGTTCTCCATATCTCTGCCTCGCATTTTTCATTTTTACCAATAAAAAGTTTGCATCAGAAGGGTAGATCCTTTCTACTCCATCAACTTCTTTTAACTGCTGTTCCAGGTGCTGGCGGTAACTCAGCAGTTGCTTTACCATTTCTTTTTTATTGGCAGAAGCGGCGATTGCTTTCAGTGCATAGTCCTGCGTGTATTGGTTAATGTTATATGGCGGCTTTAACTTGTTCAGCAGTTGAATGATGCCTGCCGAAGCAAAGCAAAGCCCCAGCCTGAGACCGGCCATGCCCCATGCCTTGCTGAATGTTTGCAACACCACCAGGTTGGGAAATTCATCAAGACGTTGCGTGAAGGATGCAGCATCTGCAAAATCAATATAAGCTTCATCAACTATTACAAGACGGTTAAAGGTTTGCAGCAGTTCTATAATAGCATCTTGCTTTAGCAAGTTACCGGTAGGATTGTTTGGCGAGCAGAGCCATAGCAGTTTTGTTTGCGCATCAATGGCCTGTTTAATTTCTCTAACGTTCAGTTGAAAATCTGCAGTGAGTAAAACCTTTTTCACCGCCACATCATGAATGTTTGCTGACACTTCATACATGCCATAGGTAGGAGGGCAGGTGATCACATTATCTTTTCCCGGTTCACAGAAGCAACGATACAAAAGGTCTATACATTCATCACTTCCGTTTCCTAAAAATATTTTTTCAGCTTCCACTTTCCATTCGGCTGCAATCGCTTGCTTCAATTTTTGCTGATGCGGATCAGGGTAGCGATTGAAAGTTGGCAGCACTACCGAGCCAATGCTGTTTTCATTGGCATCCAGGTACACATTGGCCTGCCCGCTGAACTCATCTCTTGCAGAAGAGTAGGGCTTTAGCTTCTGAATATTTTTTCTTACTAATTCTTGCAGCTTAAACATTGCTTCTTATTTTTATTGCATTGGCATGAGCATCCAGTCCTTCCGCTTCTGCCATGGTAATAATGGTTGATGAAATTATTTTTAATCCTTCTGCTGATATCTTTTGAAAGCTGATCTTCTTTACAAAACTTTCTATGCTCAGTCCACTGTAAGCTTTCGCAAAGCCATTTGTGGGTAACACGTGGTTGGTGCCGCTGGCATAATCACCGGCAGCTTCAGGTGTATAAGCACCAATAAACACTGAGCCTGCATTTACGATCTTTTCTGCAATTACATCTGCAAAGCGGCAGTTAATGATCAAATGTTCCGGGGCATATTCATTCACCAGTTCAATAGCTTCAGCAAAGTTTTTTGTAATAATGATGAGCGAATTGCTCAGCGATGGGGTCGCCAATTCTTTTCTTGAAAGATTAGATAGTTGCTGTTGCAATTCATTTTGCACCTGCAGTGCCAGCTCTTCTTCAGTTGTAACTAATATCGCCTGGCTGTCTGCACCATGCTCTGCCTGTGATAAAAGATCAGCAGCAGCAAAACCTGCATTGGCTGTTTCATCTGCAAGCACCAGCACTTCACTTGGTCCGGCTGGCATATCAATGGCCACGCCATATTGCTGCACCAACTGCTTGGCTGCCGTAACAAAATTATTTCCCGGTCCAAAAATTTTATTCACTGCCGGAATGCTTTCTGTACCAAAAGCCATTGCAGCTATGGCCTGTGCTCCGCCGGTTTTATAGATCTCAGCAATGCCGATTAAAGATGCTGTGTATAAAATAGCAGGGTTAATTTTTCCTTCTTTGGTGGGTGGCGTGCATAGCACAATTCTTCTGCAACCGGCAATGATGGCCGGTATGCCCATCATCAACAAAGAAGAAAATAACGGGGCGTTCCCCCCGGGTATGTACAAACCCACTTTTTCAATTGGCACAGCTTTGCGCCAGCAAACAATCCCCGGCGTGGTTTCAACAAGTTCTTCTTTAAACATTTGCCTGCTATGAAACTTTTCAATGTTTTTTGCGGCCTGCTGTATGGCCTCTTTCAATTCTTCACTAACCAGGGTGACTGCTTCTTCCATTTCCTCTTTTGTTACCTGCAGTTCTGTTAGTTCTGCATTGTCCCACTTCTTTGCAAATCTTTTCAATGCTTTATCACCGTTTTTTTTTACTTCTTCTAAAATGCTTTTTACTTTTTCAAGAACGTTATCATTAGCAGTTGCTGCTCTTGCCAGCAATTGCTTCCATTCATTTGGCTGAGGGTATTTTACAATGCGCATCATACAATCAGTTTTTCTATGGGTGAAACCAAAATGCCCTGTGCTCCTTTTTCTTTTAACTGCTCAATAATGTTCCAGAAATCATCTTCATTAACTACAGAATGTACAGAACTCCACCCTGTACCGGCCAGCGGCATTATGGTAGGACTTTTTATGCCCGGCAGCAAAGCGCAGATCTCTTCCAGCTTTTCATTGGGGGCATTCAGCAAAATGTATTTGTTCTTTTTCGCTCTCTTTACTGCTTGTATGCGAAAGAGCAGTTTGTTGAGGAGATTGGTTTTTTCCGGTGAAAGATTTTCGTTGGCTACCAGCACTGCTTCTGATTGCAGTATCACTTCTGCTTCCACCAAACCATTCAAAAAAAGTGTACTGCCGGAGCTCACCAGGTCGCATACTGCATCTGCAAGTCCTATGCCCGGCGCAATCTCTACCGATCCGCTGATCTCGTGTATCTCTGCTTCAATCTTGTTTTCTTTTAAAAACTGGCTCACCAGTCGCGGGTAACTGGTAGCTATTTTTTTATTTTGCAGGCTCTGGCAATTTTCATAACTCATGGTTTTGGGCACAGCTACACACAGCCTGCATTTTCCAAAGCCAAGTTTTTCTACCAGTCTTACCTGCTTATTTTTTTCCCTGGCAACGTTTTCTCCAACAATTCCTGCATCGGCTACAGCATCGGCAACGTATTGCGGAATATCGTCATCCCGCAGAAATAAGATCTCCAGGGGAAAATTGAAGGCTTCGGTTTTTAATTTATTCACGCCGTTGCTTAGCTCAATGCCACATTCTTTCAGCAGCTTCACCGAGTCTTCGTACAGTCTGCCGGATTTTTGTAATGCAATTTTCAAGTTCATATGCATAAAATAAAAAGGGCTTACCCGTTATGGTAAGCCCGATGATGAATAGTTTTTATTGCTACTACACAATGCACCACAGCTTACCCGCCCGGGCAAGATGATGATGATGTATATGTGTACGATTGCTCATTTGTGGCTGCAAACTTAAGACATGAATTTTTAAAAAAGCTGATTTTGTTCAGACAATTAAAAAAATTAACCTTCTGACGATGGTAATGACTTATTGAATGGTTTCGATAGCCTGTTCAAGAATTTCTTCCATGTTAATTTGTGAATGGCTTTCATCAAAAACGCATTCACCATCTTTTATTACCAGCACCTGTGGCGATTCATGCTGCACATGAAACTTGCCGGCAACAGCATCAGACAATTTGCAGTAAGAAATAATATCTAAGAAGTAAAAATCAACTTGCTCGGGGCAGCTTTTTTGCTGAAGGCGTTTAAAAATTACGTCGCTTAAAAAACAACGGCTGCTGTATTTAAAAATCACCTGAGGCTTTTCTTCAGACCTCACTACAATATTTTGTAGCTGGTCTTCACTGGTTAAATGGATCCAATGCATATGAAAGTATCTTAAAAATTTTTATCCTTTAAATCTTGTGTTGTTTTGCGGATTCATGGGGCAGCCAGATTTGCGGGATGAAAAGCAAGAGCTGATAGTAATTGCAGTTAAAACTATCAGGGCCAGTGCAATAAACCGGTTTTTCATTTTGAATTTTTTTAGTTAACGGTTTTTGGTAACGTTTATTTTGCAAATATACTGGCCTTAACAAATCCTGCCAGCTTTTAAGCGTTTTCACTAAGCAATCTTCACTATTTGTAAACTGCGCAGCAAAGTTCTGCCTAAAAAAATACAGCCAACTATTTATTCGTTGAAAAGGGCATTGTAATAGGTCATCAGCCCATTGTTTATTTTTTGATTGATAATTTGGTGGTTGGTTATCAAAACCTAAAATGAAAAAACTTAGATTTGCAGGCTGAAATTTTCTTCCATGCCCCTGCAATTGAATAAACCCCTCGCCGTAATTGACCTGGAAACTACCGGTACCAATTTAGCTATTGATCGTATCATTGAAATTGCTATTGTAAAGTTGTTGCCAGATGGTAACCAGGTAATAAAGCGTAAGCTCATTAACCCGCAAATGCCTATTCCGCAGGAGGTGACTGAACTGCACGGCATTACCAATGACATGATAAAAGATGCTCCTGCATTTAAGCAGGTAGCGCAGGATTTAAAGCAGATGCTTGATGGCTGCGATCTTGCCGGTTACAACTCCAACCGCTTTGATATACCCATGCTGGTTGAGGAATTTTTACGTGCCGGTGTTGAGTTTGACATTCGCAACCGCAAGCTGGTTGATGTGCAGAAGATATTTCATTTGATGGAGCAAAGAACCCTGAGTGCTGCTTATAAATTCTATTGCAATAAATGTCATGAGGGTGCACACAGTGCAGAAAAAGATGCATTGGTAACACTCGAAATATTTCATGCACAGTTGGAACGCTATCCGCAATTGGGCAATACTGTTGAATCTGTTTTAAAAATTGTAGGAGAAGAAGTGATTGTAGATTTTGCCCGCCGCTTTACCATTGATAAAGGCATAGAGATTTTCAACTTTGGAAAACACAAAGGCCGCCCTGTTTGTGAGGTGTTGCGTGCCGAACCTCAGTATTACGACTGGATGATGAAAGGCGATTTTCCGATGCACACTAAACAAAAGCTTACCGAAATTTATACACGGACGATGCTGAAAAAAGTTTAACAGTCGCCTGTATAAAA
>PSMD01000001.1:194084-203945 GCA_040289925.1 Chitinophagaceae bacterium
GCTGCCAATTCATTTTTGTAAATTGCTGCCTGCCAATAGTGGAAAAGGTTGTCATCATACCAACGTATAATGAGAAGGAGAATATCTCAAACATCCTTCATGCTATTTTTGGATTGCAGCAAAACTTTCATGTGCTGGTTATTGATGATGGCTCGCCTGATGGCACTGCACAAATTGTAAAAGAGCTGCAGCCAAAATTTCTTTCGCAGTTATTTATTGAAGAAAGAACCGGCAAGCTGGGCCTTGGCACTGCCTACATACATGGTTTTAAATGGGCCATTGCAAAAGGCTACAATTTTATTTTTGAAATGGATGCCGACTTCTCTCACAACCCTAACGATTTGCCGCGGTTGTATGATGCATGTAAGAATGGCGGCGCCGATGTGGCAATTGGTTCAAGGTATGTAAAGAACGGGGGAGTGGTTAACTGGCCCCGCAACCGCGTAATGCTTTCAAAAGGTGCTTCACTTTATACAAGAATGATAACGTGGATGCCGGTTAAAGATCCAACAGCCGGTTTTGTTTGTTATAAAAAAGAAGTGCTGGAAACAATTAACCTGGATGAAATACATTTTGTGGGTTATGCTTTCCAGATTGAGATGAAATTTGCTGCCTGGAAACTTCATTTTAAAATAAAAGAAGTGCCCATCATTTTCCAGGACAGAACGGAAGGTTCATCCAAAATGAACAAGGGCATTGTGAAGGAAGGCATTTTGGGTGTGTTGAAGCTGCGCTGGGTAAGCCTGTTCACCAATTATAAAAAGAGAGTGAAGAACAATGAAGAAACAGATTTGACTATAGTAGAAAATAAGGTGGTTGCAGAAGGTAAATGATGGTTGTAGCTAAAACTGTTTGGGCCGGGACATTTTTCCCGGCTTTTGTTTTTTAGTTTTGCCGCTTCATGAAAAAAGCATTCATCCAATTGCACATTGCGATTTTCCTGGCCGGTTACACCGGTGTGCTGGGCCGTTTAATTGCATTGAATGAAGGCTTATTGGTTTGGTGGAGAATGTTGCTGACTTCAATCTCTCTTTGGATTCTTTATTATTTCCAGAAAAAATTAAGAAAGATTGCTTTCAGGGATGTGTTGAAGATATTTGGCGTGGGTGCCATAGTAGCCCTGCATTGGGTAACATTTTACGGCAGTGTCAAATACGCAAATGTTTCTGTTTCGCTGGTTTGTTTTTCGGCTATTGCTTTTTTTACTGCCGTGCTGGAACCTCTGTTGCCAGGAAGAAGATTCCAGCCGGTTGATGTTTTACTTGGCCTGCTGGCTATGGCCGGCATTTATATCATTTTTGAATTTGATACCCGCTATAAAACAGGCATCATCATCGGCCTGATTTCCGCAATGCTTGCAAGCATTTTCCCTATCCTTAACCGCAAGTTGCTGGAAAAACATTCTGTAGAAACCATGACGCTGTACGAAATGAACGGAGGCTTTCTCGTACTTACGATTCTTCTTCCATTTTACTTGAAGATGTTCCCTACTGATTATTTCTTTCCCGATCTACCAGATTTTTTGTGGCTGTTATTTCTTGCCTGGGCATGCACCGTTCTGGCTTTTAATCTTTCCATGAATGCCTTAAAAAAAATATCAGCGTTTACGGTAAATCTTTCTTACAACCTGGAGCCGGTGTATGGCATATTACTGGCCTTTGCTATTTATCATGAGAACAAGCACCTCGGTTGGAGCTTTTACCTGGGCTTTGCACTGATATTACTGGCGGTTGTGTTGCAAATGCTGAGGGTTTGGCGGCAGTCAAGATTTTCACTGGCTCAGCCCAAATCCTGAATTTGTTTCATAATTTCCAAGCGTATTGTGGAATTATGAAAAAACAAGCCCTTCTCATTTTCATTTTTTTACCTCTTTTCCTTTTAGCACAAAAAAAACCTTTGGACCATTCTGTGTACGATGGCTGGCAAAGCATTGGTGAAAGAATGATCAGCAATGATGGCAAGTGGGTGGTTTATACCATTAACCCGCAGGAAGGTGATAACGAACTTGTGATCCAATCATCTGATGCCGCTTATAAAAAAACAATTGCAAGAGGCTATAATGCAAAAATTACGGAAGACAGCCGCTTTGTTGTTTTTAAAATAAAGCCTTTTTATAAAGACACAAGAGAAGCAAGAATTAAAAAGAAAAAACCCGATGATTTTCCAAAAGATTCCCTTGCGATTGTTGAATTGGGGAAAGACAGTATTTGGAAAAGAGCAAGAGTAAAATCTTTCAGTACTCCAGATAAATCATTCGGCTGGCTGGCTTACCAAATGGAGAAACCTTTGCCGGATACTACAACAAAAAGCAAAAAACAAGAGCCTGACAGCAAAACGGTTGATAGTTTAAGGAAAGTGATTGACTCATTGCAGTTGCTGAACCCGCAGTTGCAAACAAAAAAGAAGAAGAAGAGCAAAGATGATGTTGATGATATTGAAATTGATGACTCACGATTCACAACTACCAATTTCGCTGATGAGGATCCCTCCTCTTCCGGCAGTGATGCCGGCACTGAGCTGATTTTAAAAAAGCTGGGTAATGGTGAAGAGAAAAGTTTTAAGAATGTGAGCTATTACAGTTTTAATAAAACCGGTCGTAAATTATTATTACAGCAGGGTAAAAATGTTTTGCTGTTTGATTTGCAGAAGAAGATTGCAGATACACTCAGTCGCAACGGAAATGACTTCAAAAGCTTTGCAATGACAGATGATGGCTCACAGGTTGCCTATCTTGCCGAAAGGGACAGCAACACCAAAGCACTGCAAAAGTTTTACAAGCTGTGGTATTATAAAGAAGGCATGGACAGTGCCGTGCTGCTTTGTGATAAAACCACACCGGGAATGACGATTGGAATGACCGTGAGTGATAATGGAACAGTGAGCTTCAGTAAATCAGGTAACCGTTTGTTTTTTGGGGTGGCTCCCATTCAACCACCGAAGGATACGACACTTGCAGATATTGACAAAGTGAGTGTTGACATTTGGCATTACAATGATGATTACCTGCAAACAACCCAACTCAGCAGGCTGCAGGCAGAATTGAAAAGAACTTATCTCACAGTCTTTGATTTTTCAACAAGGACTGTTCAGCAACTGGCTTCTGAAGCAATACCAACCATTTATCAAACCAATGAAGGCGATGGAGAAAACTTTGTTGGAGTTACTGATTTCGGCAAAAGAATAGAAAGCCAGTGGATGGGCTCAACCAAAAAAGATATTTATTCCATCAATGTTTCAAGTGGTAAAAAGAAATTGGTGAAGAAAGATCTTGATGGTGTGATTGCTTCTCCATGGCTGTCGCCTACAGGCAAATACATTTTGTGGTGGGATAATAAGAGCAGGAACTATTTCAGCTATGATGGAGATTCTACCCGCAATATCAGTTCTAAAATAAAAGTTCCGCTGTGGAATGAAGAGAATGATGTGCCCAATAATCCCAATCCTTATGGTGTAATGAAATGGACAGAAAATGAAAGGGCGGTGTTCGTATATGACCGCTATGGTGTTTGGAAAATTGATCCTTCTTCCGTTAACCAACCTTTGCTGTTGATTGATAACAGGAAAAATAAAATACAGTACAGGTATGTACAAACAGACCCGGAGGAGAGATACATCAAGCCCGGTCAACAACTTGTTTTCCGTTCTTTTGATGAAAAAACCAAGCAATCAGGTTTCTGGCAAAATTTCTATGATGAGAGTTTAAATTATTACGATGGCTGGACGGCCATCAATGACTACGAAAATGTTTTTGTTGGCCAGATTTTGAAAGCAAAAGATCAGCCCGTGTTTATTTATACAAAAGAGAGTTATGTTTCATCTCCGAATCTCTATTCTGCCCGGGTGCAAAATACAACTGCACAACCCGGCAAAACATTTAACGTGGCGAAAAATCAACTGTCTTTCATAAATCCCCAGCAATCGCAATACAACTGGGGTACCGCTGAATTATTTAAATGGAAAGCTTATGATGGCAAAATGACCGAAGGCATTGTTTACAAGCCTGAGAATTTTGACCCTAAGAAGAAGTACCCGATGATTTGTTATTTCTATGAAACGCTGAGTGATGGTTTGTTTAATTACCAGGCCCCTGCGCCAACACCGAGCAGGTTAAATATCCCGTTTTTTGTTAGCAGAGGTTATATTGTATTTGCACCGGATATTCATTACACGGTTGGTCACCCGGGCAGAGATGCATATAATTATATAGTCAGTGGAGTAAGGGCATTGGTGAAGCAGGGTTTTGTTGACAGTACAAAAATTGGCATACAGGGACAAAGCTGGGGCGGTTACCAGGTGGCCTATTTAATAACGGCTACCCATTTGTTTAAAGCTGCGTGGGCCGGTGCGCCGGTGGCCAACATGACGAGTGCATACGGAGGCATAAGATGGGAGAGTGGTTTGAACAGGCAGTTTCAATATGAAAGACAACAGAGCCGCATTGGTGCTACGCTTTGGGAAAAGCCGCAGTTGTATATTGAAAACTCTCCACTGTTTCATTTGCCCAAAGTAAAAACACCATTGGTGATTATGGCCAATGATGCTGACGGTGCTGTGCCGTGGTACCAGGGAATTGAATTGTTTACTGCCATGAGAAGATTGGGCAAACAAGTATGGCTGCTAAACTACAATGGTGAAGCACATAACCTGGTTGAAAGAAAAAACAGGAAAGACATACAGGTAAGAGAGCAGCAATTTTTTGACTGGCTGCTAAAAGGCGAAGCTCCTCCTCGTTGGATTACCGATGGTGTACCTGCTGTTAAAAAAGGAAGAGACTGGGGGCTGGACAATTAATTACAGGGAAACATTTGCACATTAATTACGTTAGCTTTTGCCGGCTTTGGAAATGCCGCCATGCAGGTAATGCAGTTGTTAATTGGTCTGTCAAATTATTTACGGTAAAATAAAATTCATTACCGGCAGTAAAATTTTTCCGTGAAAACCCGCAGTAGTTAAGCACTGTAAAAACATTGGTGTAAGTCTGGCCGGTCATTGGGTTTGTCCATACAGGCTCATAATTAATCTTGGATAAATCTCTGGATATAATGTGAACTACCTGTCCTTAGCAACTGGTAACATCCTCTAATCTTCCTTTAAAACAACCAGCATTGTCACCATTAACTTTTTTACAGGAAATAACTGCGGTTACAATTATAACAAGCAGGAGAGAGACTTTCATGAACCATTTTTATTGTCAGACATCTTCCAGTCAGCCAATGCTGCTTAAAATTTCAAATGCCTTACTGTTAAGCCGTCGTTGATTAATTGTTTTAAGGAATCAATGCCTATTCGCAAATGGGCTTCCACAAACTCAGCCGTAACCCGTTTATCGCTTTCTTCTGTTTTTACACCTTCCGGTATCATCGGCTGATCGCTTACAAGCAGCAATGCCCCCGTAGGAATTTTGTTATAGAAACCTACTGTAAAAATGGTGGCAGTTTCCATATCAATAGCGTAGGCTCTTATTTTTTGCAGGTAGTTTTTAAATTCTTCATCATGTTCCCAAACGCGGCGGTTGGTTGTATAAACAGTGCCGGTCCAGTAATCAACACCAGCTTCACGTATAGTTGTAGAAACTGCTTTTTGCAAAGCGAAAGCAGGCAATGCAGGTACCTCCGGAGGAAAGTAATCATTGGATGTACCTTCACCACGAATAGCAGCAATAGGTAAAATCAAATCGCCAAGCTTATTTCTTTTTTTCAATCCGCCGCATTTACCCAAAAACAAAACAGCTTTTGGTTCTATGGCTACAAGAAGATCCATTACCGTTGCTGCAGTGGGGCTGCCCATGCCAAAGTTGATGATGGTAATGTCATCAGCGGTTGAGCATTGCATTGGTTTATGGGTGCCTACTATAGGTGCTTTATTCCATTTTGAAAACAACTGCACATAGTTGCTGAAGTTGGTGAGCAAAAGATATTTCCCAAAATTTTCCAGCTTTTCTCCAGTATATCTCGGCAGCCAGTTCTTTACAATTTCCTCTTTAGTCTTCATACATTTTTTGGTGATAAAATTCTGCTAATTTAAAAATTTATTTTTGGAAGATGATTGACGTTCAGTTTCCCGAACCAGTATTCCGTTTAAAAAAGGAAAATAACACAGAATGGATTTTTGATGATTTACGCCGGCAATGGTTGGTGTTAACCAATGAGGAATGGGTGAGGCAAAATTTTGTTCAGTACCTGAGTAAAGTATTGCAGTACCCGGCGGCTTTTATTGCTATAGAAAAAGAAATAAGATTGGGAGAGCTGAGAAAGCGTTTTGATTTACTGGTGTACAATAGTCAGCATGAGCCATGGATGATGATTGAATGCAAAGGCCAGGGAGTGCCATTAAATGATGGGGTGCTTCAACAGGCTTTGCGGTATAATGTAAGTGTTCCGGTATCGTATATTGCTATCACCAACGGGCACCAAAATTATTGCTGGCAAAAAAAAGAAGGGCAGTTGGTAGAACTCACCTTGTTTCCCGAATGGAAATAAAAAAACCGTTCCGATTTACCGGAACGGCTGTAAACGAATTATGCCTGTTATGGGAAGATGCCCAGTTCTGCATAGCTGGTGCCTACTTTATTAATTGCCACCACAAATGCGGCTGTCCGCATATTAGGAATTTGCGGATTAACTCTCCATGTATCCATGATCTCTCTTGTTGCGGTAATCATTGTTTCTTCCAAACCGCTGTACACCAAATCCACTTCATCAGCGCCATGCATAATAACTTCTCTTTCTGTTGCATCAACTTTTTTGCCGGTCATTGATTCCATCTGGCCAATGATGTGAGCATTCATGTTTTCTGTAAATCTTTTTTCCATGCGGCCGTAGCGTACGTGGCTGAGGTTTTTCAACCATTCAAAATAAGAAACGGTTACACCGCCGGCATTCAGGTACATATCTGGCACTACCAGTATTCCCTTTTGTGTAAATACATCATCTGCATCGGGAGTTAAAGGACCATTTGCTGCTTCAGCAATAATCTTTGCTTTTACCATGGGTGCATTTTCTCCATTGATCACATTTTCCAGAGCAGCAGGAATCAGAATATCGCAATCCATTTCCAGTGCATCGGTATTCTTTGTAAAATTTTTTGCGCTGGGGAAATTTAAGATCGAGCCTGTGCTTTTACGATGTTTGAAAACCTCATCTACGTCCAATCCATTTAAATTATAAATAGCACCTTCATATTCGGCAAGACCAATGATGATGGCGCCAGCATCCTGGAAGAATTTTGCGGAGTGATAGCCCACGTTGCCCAATCCCTGCACAACTACCCGTTTTCCTTCTATACCCGTTTTCAAACCCAGTTTACCCATTATATCGGCCATATTGCACACTTCACGAATTCCGAAAAACACACCAAGCCCGGTAGCTTCTCTTCTTCCGCGAACACCACCTTGTGTTACAGGCTTACCGGTTACGCAACCTGCAGCATCAATTTCGCCGGGACGCAGGCTTGAGTAAGTGTCCAGTATCCAAGCCATCTCTCTTTCTCCCGTTCCATAATCAGGTGCAGGAACATCAATGCCGGGGCCAATAAAATTTTTCTTGGTCAGCTCGGCTGTATAGCGGCGGGTAATTTTTTCCAGCTCGTATGGCGAGTATTTTTTTGGATCTATTTTAATACCACCTTTACCGCCACCAAAAGGAACGTTTACAATGGCGCATTTGTAGGTCATCAGAGCGGCAAGGGCCATTACTTCATCCTGGTTTACTTCAGCAGCAAAGCGAATACCTCCTTTACAGGGAGTTTTGTGATGTGAGTGTTGCACACGGTAAGCTTCTATTACTTCAATTCTTCCATCATCCATTCTTACCGGAAACTTCATTTCATAAACGGCATTGCAGGCTTTTATTTGTTCCAGGATTCCCGGATCCCATTTTGTAAAAGCGGCTGCTTTATCAAAGCTTTTGGTTACGCTTTCAAAAAAACTGTAGTGAGTGTTTGACATGAGAGTGAATTTATTTTTAGATAAATTATGAACCAGTGTTTTCCTTTTCCAGGCGGTTGATCTTTTTTTCCAATCTTACCAGGTAAAGAAGAAGTCCTATTAATATCAATACCACAACTGCTACCACCACGTAAACTCTGCCGTTGCTGCGCATAACATTGGCCATCTCTACTTTATCATTTTGAGCAACCGCAGCTAATGAAAAAAAGCATGCCGCAAAAACAGTAGCCAGGTTTATTAATTTCTTCATGATAAAAGTTGTTTTTCTTTTACCAGGCTTAGCCTGATTTTAATTGAAGTGATCCAGACGCCAAGCAACGTCCAGCCAATGACTGCGGGATAAAAAACCATCCGCATCTTGTTGTCAATGTCTTTAAAATTCAAAGCTGGGTTTCCTTCTTGCCCCGGGTGCAGGCTGGGTAGTATTCTTGGTAAAATCCAGATTGTAGGAAATAAAAGAGCATAAGCAAATATGTTGTACACGGCGCTGATTCTGGCCCGTTTGTCAATATCATGAATCGAATCTCTGAGCACCATGTAGGCAAAGTAGATGAGAAGTGCAATGGCCGCACCAATCAGCTTTGGCTCTTTTGCAATGGCGCTGAAAGAGGCTGCTGCCGGGTTGTTGGGGTCAGCCCAGGTAAAGCTCATCCAGATAATACCGGTAGCATAGCCCAGCACACCAAACAAAATTCCTACGGCTGCAAACTGGCGGCTGTAGATATCATCTTTAATATTATAGCTGCGCAGAAACTTAATGGCATAAACCACTGATGCAGTAAAAAGGATCATCATGCAAAACCACATGCACACATGAAAGTAGAGATTGCGAATGGTTTCAGATAATGCAGGCAGCTGGGGAACGTCAAGCAAAAAACCACCGATGCAAGTGTAAAAAAGAAGAAGAACGCAAACTATTTTCCACCAGGATTTTCGCATAACAATCGTTGATTGGACAGTTACTGAACTATAATAACCGACTTTGCAGGCTTTAAAAGTGGAGCAAAAATAAGGGGAAATTGTTTAAAGCACCAGGCCAACAACAGTTTGCCAATTGATATTCATCAGCTGATTTTTTGCTCAATCCTTCCATAAAAACGGAAACAAAATTACAGCCAGCAAAACCACCATTAAATCAAGCACAACCAACAGCAGCACGGTTGTTATAGAAATAGCGGCAGAATTATCAAACGCTGCATTGGAAAGCTTCATCAACAACAATAACTGGGGAATGATAATGGGAAAGCCCAGGATGGCCATGATGGCTGCATTTTGTTGAGCTTTAGCCGCAATGGCAGCGAGGAATGTAAACACCAGGCTCAGGCTCCAGCCACCTAATAAAACGAGGCCAATAAAAGCGGAGGCTTTTTCAATAGTTATTTCAAAAAACAAATAAAACAACCCAAGGCTTAGTACACTCATCACCAGCATCAGCAAAGAATTAAACAACAGTTTAGCCAAAACAAAATCTCGCGGGCCGGCAATGGAGTAAAAATAAAGCATACGGCCGCGGCTTTCCTGCAAAAAGCTTTTTGCTACCGCATTAATTGAAATGAATAATTGCATCACCCAAAACAAACCGTTCCAAACATTGCTGTCGGGGTTTTGAATGGCCATGTACAAAACAAAAATGGTGGCGCCTATATATAGCAGGATGCCGTAAAAACTGTACTGCTGCCGCAGCTCAAGCAAAACATCCTTCTTGAAAAGAGTGAAAATATTTTTCAATGTGTGAAAATTAAGGCGAAAATAACTATTAATAAATCAGCTGTGCCTGTTTATCCTTAATTTGGGCGTAATATATAATCAACAATGCTAAAACCATCTTTCCGCCTTTGGGCTTCCGTTATTGCAGCAATTCTGCTGGTTACATCGTGTAAAACTTCATCAAATAGTTCATCATCGCGGTTTTTAAA
>PSMD01000010.1:0-24215 GCA_040289925.1 Chitinophagaceae bacterium
ATTACTGCCGTACGACAGCTTGCTACCAATTTCGGCATTGGACGAGGGTCGGCAGCGGAACCCTGCGCCACACGAACCAAACAAGTACGGCATTTTCCACCGCTGCCTTTTAGTTTGCTGTAATAGCACATTGCAGGCGGCACCACATCGCCGCCAATTTTTCTTGCAGCCTGCAGAATGGTTGTTCCCGGCTCTACTTCAACCGTGATATTGTCAATAGTTACTTTCATTAATTTTTTTTCTTCAGCCATCTTTTATTCTGTCATCCCGAACTTGTTTCGGGGTCTAAATTTTTTGTAGCGATGCTGAAACAAGTTCAGCATAACCTCATACTGCTGCAGCCTTTAAAAGTTCTGCATAATTAGCCAAGCCGTAATTTCTTCTCTGCGCTTCAACCGGGTTTGTAACATGCCATTCAAACTCATCTCTAAAATGCCTGATAGCTGATGCCACCGGCCATGCCGCTGCATCACCCAACGGGCAAATAGTGTTGCCTTCTATTTGACCCTGTATGCTCCACAATAAATCAATATCACTCATCTTTCCTTTTCCATATTCAATGTTGTGCAATATCTTTTCCATCCAACCAGTTCCTTCACGGCAAGGCGAACATTGTCCGCAACTTTCATGACGATAAAAACGGGCCAATGTTAATGTATGACGAACAACACACTGATCTTCATCCAACACAATAAAGCCGCCGGAACCCATCATCGTACCTGTCGCAAAACCACCATCAGCCAGGCTTTCATAAGTCATCAGGCGATTTTCGCCTTTGGCGGTCTTCAATAAAAGATTAGCGGGAAGAATAGGAACAGATGAACCACCCGGAATGCAGGCCTTCAATTTTTTTCCTTTTGCAATGCCCCCGCAATACTGATCGCTGTAAATAAATTCTTCTACTGAAATGTTCATTTCAATTTCATAAACGCCGGGCTTGTTAATATTGCCGCAGGCAGAAATCAATTTAGTGCCGGTAGATTTTCCAATCCCGATTTTAGCATATTCATCGCCGCCATCGTTAATGATGGGCACAACAGCAGCAAGTGTCTCCACGTTGTTCACCACTGTCGGGCAATCCCACAAACCTTTTACTGCAGGAAACGGCGGCTTAATGCGGGGGTAACCTCTTTTACCTTCCAGCGATTCAAGCAAGGAAGTTTCTTCACCACAGATATAAGCACCGGCGCCGCGGTGAACATAAATTTCACAATCGAAGCCGCTGCCTAAAATATTTTTTCCTAGCCATCCATTATTTTTTGCTTCTGCAATAGCTTGTTCAAGAATGTCAACTATCCAGGCATACTCGCCGCGTATGTATATGTAAGATTGATTGCTGCCAAGAGCGTAGGAACTCACGATCATTCCTTCAAGTAATAAATGAGGAATGAACTCCATCAGGTAACGGTCTTTAAATGTACCCGGCTCTGATTCATCGGCATTGCATACAAGATAACGGGGCACACCTTCAGGTTTTGCCAAAAAGCCCCACTTCATTCCTGTAGGAAAGCCGGCGCCACCGCGACCACGCAAACCGCTCTTCTTCACTTCTTCTGTTACCTGGTCGGGACTCATTGTTTTCAAAGCTTTTTCAACGCTGCGATAACCGCCTTCGCGGCGATACACATCGTAAAGCCTGATGTTTTCAACGTTTGCTTTTTCTAAAAGTAGTTTTCTTGCCATACCGCCAACCCCAAAGGGAAGTTTTTTTATTTCAATTTTCAGCTCTTTGCTAAAAGAGGTTACAGTTTTACACTTTGTCTTGCTACCAGTTTCCACTGCCCTTTTATTCTTACCCACACCAGTGTAATATTCATATCCATCATCAAAGGCTTTCCCTGGTAAATCATATCTATCTTCGATTTCATTGTTACCACCGCAGTGTTATCATACAATCTCACTTTCATATCAAGCACATCAATTGATTTATAATCCTGCTCGGCACTCATCACCGATCTTATCAATTGGCTGCGGGTCTGAATTAACCCGTTGGTGTGTCCGTAACTAACATCCTCTGCAAGCAAATCGGCTAATGCAACGCTGTCTTTATTGATCAATGCATTCTTCAATCCAAAGATCTTCATCATTATCTCCATTTGCAGAGCCTGTGTGTCCTGGGCCTGCGCAGAAGCAGACAAAAAACAACCAAACAAAAAAATGAAGATGGTTTTTTTCATATCAATTATTTTGAGCTGCCGTTTTTCTGCACTCGTCAATTATCTGGTCAACTTTTTCTTTTGTCAAATGCTCACGGTATGTTTTACCCATCTGCATCATTGGCGCATAGCCGCAGGCACCCAGGCATTCAACAGTTTTTAAAGTAAACATGCCATCAGCAGTTGTTTCTCCCGGTTTAATCCCCAGCTTATCGCCAATGTATTTGATGATGTCATCACTACCATTTAGCATGCAGGGGCCGGTTTGACAAACTTCAAACATGTATTTGCCAACAGGCTTTAAGTTATACATGCTGTAAAACGTAGCTACTTCATACACTTCAATGGGATCAATTTTCAGCAGTGATGCTATGTAATCCATCACCGGCACATCGAGCCAGCCACCAAATTGCTGCTGTGCCAAATGCAGTATGGGCAGAATTGCACTCTTCTGCTTTCCTTCGGGATAATGAGAGATCAACCGCTGCGCTTCTTTTAAATTATCGTCTGTAAACTGAATCATAAACCCTAACCCCTAAAAGGGAATTTTTTTAACTTAAAGAGTATTTATTGCCAATATTTTTAGCTCACACTCCTTCATGCGTCCATTTCACCTGCTATCAAATTGAGTGATGACATTACAATAATTGCATCACTCAGCATACTACCTTTTATCAATTCTTCAAAAGCCTGGTAATAAATAAAACAAGGTCTTCTGAAATGCAAGCGATAGGGGGCTCTTCCTCCATCGCTGATGAAATAAAATCCTAACTCGCCATTTGCACCTTCCACTGCATGGTAAACTTCACCTGCGGGCATTTCAATTTCACCCATAATAATTTTAAAATGCCAGATGAGTGCTTCCATTTTTGTATAGACATCTTCTTTCGGCGGCAAATAATATTCAGGCACATCAGCATGATATACCTCTGCTTCTGCCCCTTTAAACTCCTGCACTTTTTGATAAGCCTGCTCGATGATGCTGAGCGATTGCCATTGCTCTTCCTGTCGAACCAAAAAACGATCGTAGCAATCACCGGTTGTACCAACAGGAATGGTGAAGTCAAAATCCTCGTAGCTTGAATAGGGTGTGTGCACCCGCACATCATAATCAACGCCGGCGGCACGCAGGTTGGGCCCGGTAAATCCGTAGTTCAATGCTCTTTCTGCACTGATGGGGCCTGCACCAATTGTTCGATCCATGAAAATGCGGTTGCGAACGAACAATGTCTCAAACTCTTTCAATGCCGCTGGATATTCTTTTAAGAACTTCTCAAGTTTTTGAAAAGCGATGTCGTTGAAATTTCTTTCAAAACCACCAATGCGGCCAATGTTTGTTGTTAACCTGGCACCGCAAACTTCTTCCCAAATCTCATAAATCAGCTCACGGAATTGCATCAGGTAAAGAAAACCTGTATAAGCACCAGCATCTACCCCAACAATTGAATTGCAAATAAGATGATCTGCAATACGGGCCAGCTCCATAATAATTACCCGCAGGTAGTCCACCCGTTTTGGTGTTTTGATACGCAAAAGTTTTTCGCAGGTTAAGTGCCAGCCGATGTTGTTAATGGGTGATGAACAATAATTCAGACGATCGGTGAGAGGTGTGATCTGGTACAAAGGCCTGCGTTCGGCAAGTTTTTCCATTGCCCTGTGGACATAGCCTATTGTTTGCTCAGCCGAAACAATTCTTTCTCCATCCAGCTCAAGAATGTTTTGCATTACACCATGGGTAGCCGGGTGTGTTGGGCCGAGATTTAATGTGGTTGTGGTTTTCTCAATACTACCTTCAGGCAGTTTTATATGGTGCTCTGTTGTGGGCATTGTTGTTGTAAATCTTGAAAAAGTGAAAAGCGAATACTTTACTTCTCGTTTTCACTGTCTTTATCTAAATAACTTCTTTTCCTTCATCATGTTTTTCCGCTTCTGCAATTGTTCCTTCCCGGGTTTTTTTAGTACCATATCCCAGGGTTCCCCCTCTTCCAAACATCTCATCGTCTTTATCCTTACGGGTTGCATCTTCAAGCGGATATTCTTTTCTCATTGGGAAATAATCCATCTCATCTACATTCAGGATACGCTTTAAATTGGGATGACCAACAAAATTTACCCCGTAAAAATCGTAAGTCTCTCTTTCCATCCAGTTGGCTGATGCAAATACTCCGGTGGCTGTATATACATCAGGCTTGTTAATATCAGTATGCACTTTAAAGCGCAGCCTTACATTATCTTGTAAATTATGCAGGTGATAAACTACAGCCAACTCACGGCCTTTTTGTTCGGGGTAATGCACACCGCATAGGTCGGTTAAAAACCTGAACTTCAATTCTGCATCATCTAACAAAAAATTCATCACTTTCAAATTCAAATCCTTTGGTGCCTCAAAAGTCAAAATGCCATCAGGTTCAGAAAAATTTGAAAGTTGATCGCCAAATTTTTCAACCAGCCGTTCCTTTATATGTTCGTTTGTTAATGCCATTACGTGCAAAATTCCAAATAAAAAAAATTCAAATTCTTATACTACTGTATTCCGTAGCTCTCCAGCAGCGCCTTGTACTGCTCACTGTTTCTTCTTCGCAAACTTTCTTTTCCAACAAGATCCTGTATTCTTAATACGCCGTCAATAATTGCTTCTGGCCTTGGGGGGCATCCCGGCACATATACATCTACAGGTATTACCTGGTCAACCCCCTGCAAAACACTGTAGGTATCAAAAATTCCACCGCTTGATGCACAAGCACCAATAGCCAGCACCCAACGGGGCTCAGCCATTTGCAGGTAAACCTGCTTAACAACCGGCGCCATTTTTTTTGAGATAAGACCAATGACCATCAGCAAATCGCACTGGCGGGGCGAAAAGCCGACCCGTTCGCTACCAAACCTTGCTAAATCGTAGTGGGAAGCCATTGTAGCCATGAATTCGATGCCGCAGCATTTTGTTGCAAAAGGCAGGGGCCAAATAGAATTCTTCCGGGCCAGGCCAATCACTTTATCAAAGGAGGTGGCAAAAAATCCTTCCCCCATTGACCCCTCGGGCATTTCAGCAATGCTGATATCGTTTTCAAGAGGCTTTACTTTTACATTATATGAAACCGGACGAGTCATAATTTTTATTGTAAATGTTTCTGTTCACCTTGTATAGTTGTTATGCTGAGCTTGTCTCAGCATCTGTCTCGTAAACAAATTTAAGATGCCGAAACAAGTTCGGCATGACATCTTTCCTGCTGAGCTTCTCTCAGCATCTGTTCATCCTGGTACATAATACCTCAATCCTCCCACTTTAATGCGCCTTTTTTAATGATATAAAAAAAGCCGCAGAGGAAGAAGCCAACAAAGATCATTACAGCCCAAAAACCACTCCAACCAAGGGTTTTAAAATTCACCGCGTACGGATAAAAAAAGATCACCTCCACATCAAACAACACAAATAAAATAGCTACTAAAAAATATTTGATGGCAATGGGCTGCCTGGCATCACCGTGAGATTCAATTCCGCTGGCAAAGTTTTGCAATTTATCAGCCGTTCTTCTTTTGGGCCCCAGCAAATGGGTAATGATCATTAAAAAAGCAACCAATCCTACTGCAAAAACCACCTGGATAGCTACCGGAATGTATGAACTTGCGTCAGCGTTTGTATTTATCTGCAGAAATGAAAACATATTTTTTCAATCAGGCGCAAAAATAAGATAGCCATGCGAATTACAAGAATTAAAACCAGCAACTGAAAACTGATTTTGCTCAGCCCAGGGGTTTACAATAGCAGCAACTGGCCAAAAAAAAATCCCCCACCTTTCGGCAGAGGACTGTATGAATAAAAAACCACGACGACTTATTTAGCTCTGCTTTTTGCTGTTGGCTTTTTTGTTGCCGTTGGCTTAGTAGCAGATGGCTTTTCTTTTGTTGCACCGGTAGGCTTATTGTTATTGCCGGTGGGCTTGGTTGAAGGCTTTTGCACTTTTTGCAACTGCTGCTTCAAACCATTGAGTGCAGCATTGTCAGGATCAAATTCAAGGCCTTTATCAATGAAATAAATAGCAGAGTCTTTATCCTTTTTTACATTATTGAAAATAGCTGCCAAAAACTGGCTGGCACGTACAGCCTGTGATTTATTTTTTTCTTTATCACTTACTGCTTTTTCAAGTGTGTTTTTAAAACCATATACAATGTTGCTTACATAAGGTTCTTTGGAGTAAGTTGTATCCAGTGCCAGGTTGGTTAAACCAGACCAGTAGTAGCCATAGATGCTATCGGGGTAAGCATTGATATAAACCTTGAACACTGAATCGGCTTTCGGATAATTACCACACTGGTAGAATGCATAGCCTGAGTTAAACAAATCTGTATGGAAAGTAGTATTCCGGGTTTTATACAGCACCAGGCTCAGTTCACCCTGCATGCATTTATCATTTTTCTTTTTGAAGAAATCCATTGCCTCGTTCAGGGTTTTCATTTTTGTTTCATAAACAGAGTCCATAGTTGCTGCCTGCAAATAACTTTCAAGCACTATGCGATTGTTACCTGAAACGGCCCCATAAACCTGGCCTTTCAATAAAATATCATTGATGTTTAGTTCGTCTTCTTTTGCTTTTGCAAAAAATTCATCAATGTATTGCTTTGCTGAAGCAGTATCACCTTTTTCTACATAGCTGTAAGCAAGCAGGCGGTAAGTGCGGGGCTTGGTTTGAGCACCTGCTGTAGCAATCAAATTTTTTGCACCGGCAATGGCTTCATCATATTTCTTTTCAGCCCACAAAGTTTGAATACGCAGGTAATCGTTTTGCGGATCATCGTCTGCATTGGCAATATATTTTGCCGCATAATCCTGTGCACCAGTAAAATTCAACTTGCCAAGGTTGTAGTAGTAGAATTCGTAGTAAGCAGGTGCAAATTTTGCATCAGCCTCAACGGCCTTTTTCAAAAAGCTTTCATATACTTCCCAGTTCTTTTGAGTCTCGTACAATTTTGCAGTGCGGTAAAAAGCTCTTGCAGCAGCAGTAGGGATACCGGCTGTTGTTGCTTTTTCGTAGGTCTGTACTGCCAGTCCACCTTCATGTGCTTTGCGGTAAGCATCACCCAGGTTAATAAGAATGTCGGGATTTTTTGGATCTCTCTCAGCTGCCAATTTCAATTTTGCAATGGCATAAGCAACATCACCCTCTTTGGCATCTATATTTGCACGGCCAATTGCATTCAGCACTGAAGCATCCAACCCTTTTTTACCAGTACTTAAAGTAATGGCAGTTTCAAAACGCTGGCGGGCATCATCCTTTTTACCTTCCAGCAACTCTACGTGACCCATACCAACCAAAATCAATGGAGCATTGCCATTTGTTTGAAGTGCTTTAGAGTACAGATCCCTGGCGGCTGAAATGTTTTGCATTTCAATATAGGTTTGTCCTAACCAGTAAATAGCATCCAGGTTATTTGGGTTTTGAGAGATAAGTTTATCAAAAACTTCTTTTGCTTTTCTATCGCGGTCGCTATAGAGGTGGTTGATGCCATCCTGTATGCTTTGTGCTTTTACTGCAGCAATGCTAAGCAACGCCGCAAAAATCATCGTGAACGTGGTTTTCATTCTTTTCATGATTTCGTATTCACTTTTGTTTAAAAAATTAACTATTCCACCTCAACAGATATATAACTTTTATTCAACTGTGCCGGCCACAAATAACTTCTTTTAAATAGCTTCTGACCCTTTTCTCCACTCATAAAATTTGCAAATCCATTTCCCAGTCCGCTGTGCCTTTCCTTCAAAATGTAAACCAAATCCCTGATCATTGGGTAGCGATTGTAGTAAATATTAGCCTGTACAGGTAAAATATAACTACCC
The DNA here is from genome assembly GCA_040289925.1 of Chitinophagaceae bacterium. GTDB lineage: Bacteria > Bacteroidota > Bacteroidia > Chitinophagales > Chitinophagaceae > VBAU01. The sequence continues at coordinate 7,990 of PSMD01000010.1, forward strand.
TTTATGTCTTTACTCTCCAACTGAGCCATTTTTACTTTTTTCAAAAAACTCATTTGTGTGCTGTCCTCAGGGTTACCTATCCAGTTTACACTTATAAAGCCTACAGCATTTACATTTTTCGAAACATAATCAATCACTCCTTCGCTGCTTCGGGCTGCCATGGCTTTGGGTGTTAATGAATCGCCACGCAATACAGAATCGATGATAAAACGTACTGTGCTGGTTGCATTAATTCCATCAAACACAGGATTTAGGCTTTTTTTATACCGCCCAGTAAGTATTTCCTTTAACTCATCCATAGTAAAAAGAGAATCGGGCTGAGCAGGATTTACGATGACCGCTATAGCATCCCTGGCAACAATCATGCTTTTTGGGGCCACTTTGAAGGAGTCAACAATAAAATCTTCTTCTGCTTTTAACAGCCTTCTTGTTACAATGATCATGCGGGTGCTGTCTGTATTAAAATCTTTAAAACAATCGGCTTCTGATTTATAAAACGGAATAATGCTGGTGCCGGGATGCAACGCTTCGTACACTTTTATCTGCGAGTCAATAACAGGTTCAAAAGATTCATCTACACTAATGTAAATCGTTCCTGAATCTTTTGTGTCTTTGGGGGCCTCAGCAGTGTTATTGCTGCAACCTGCAAAAACAAAAAATAGAGCAACAATGAAAAGAGAATAGTGAGCCTGTTTTAATAAGCCAATCATCTTGTTCAGTAATTTTTTTTATAACCTCTGTAAATGCGAAATGATCCGTATAAAACGGCCGACACACCAAATATGGTCGTCAGTACTTTGTCCATACCCAGGTTAATGTTGAATTTTTCGTGCAGCAAAAAAAATGCACCTAATACCAGCCACAACACTCCCATTGCATAATTATAAATTGAGTGAATCTGGTTTCTGCTACTTCTTCTGCCATCATTTGTTTCCATTGCCATGAGCCTTCATTTCAGGGGTCAGCAATATAGAAAATTTTTACTCTTCTATTGCCACAAATGTTACGGGTTGAACAAAATAACTGGCTACGGTTACACCATTTTGCTGAGCAGGAATCCAGCGGGGCATTTTGCGATGAACTCTCAATACTTCTTTATCAAACCTTTGGCCACCGCTTTGTAAAATTTCAGCATTGGAAATAGTGCCATCAACATCAACCTTTAATCTTACACTTTACGGGTTTCACCGGCCTCCAACTCGCCAGGCGTTACCAAATATTTTTTCAGGAACTCAGAAAATGCATCATTGCCTCCGAGAAATTTTGCAGCTGAGTAACTCACCACTGCAGGCCCTTCTGGTTTATCAATGATGGTTGCATTTGTAATGCCATTGTTTTCAATACCGGTGTTAATAGTTGTAGTGCCGTCATCATCTTTACCGCTTGTATTCACATTTGATGTTTGACCTTTTTCAATATCTGACTGCTGAGGCACTTCTGTTATTTTTACAAGATCATCTTTTTCTATTTTGATAATAGCCGTGTTTTTTATTTGCCTGGTTTCAGATTTCTTTATCACCTTTTCATCTTTATACTTCTTATCAACTGGCATAACAACTGTACGGATGTTAACCAAATCGTCTTTTTTTAAAAGCCCCTCCGTTTCAGGCTTTGATTTTAAAAGACTGATAAAAAACAACAGGCCGCAAAAACCAAGGCTAAAGCCTAGTGAAGTTTGCAAGCGATGAGGATAAGTTTTGCGCACTGCATAAGCGCCATATGCTTTGTTTCGGTTTCTGAACAAAATGTCCAGAAAATCTTCTTTGGTTGTGTGATTGTTTGTCATGGCTATACTTTGCAGGTGAGATGCTGTTAACAAAAAAATCCACAAGCTGATAAGAAAGAAGTGAAGCCAGCAAAATTCAGGGCTCTTATGAGTTGTGCTTTGTACCTTGTAACTTTCACCTCTATCTTTGCCCGCATGAAAATTTTGATGGTGTGCCTGGGAAATATTTGCAGAAGCCCGCTGGCTGAAGGCATTTTACAGCATAAGGCAGATAAAGCCGGGCTTAACTGGAAAGTAGAAAGTGCAGGAACAAATGGTTACCACACCGGTGAGCCTCCGCATCCTTTGTCGCAAAAAGTTGCAAGATTAAATGGCATTGATATTTGCCAGCAACGGGCAAGAAATTTTGTTGCAGAAGATTTTGACAGGTACGATAAAATTTATGCAATGGCAGAAGATGTGCTGGATGATATAAAAAGAATTGCCGGAAAAAAATTTGACCCCAGCAGGATTGACTTGTTGATGAATGAAGCATTTCCGGGTAAGAATATGGATGTGCCTGACCCCTGGTATGGTGGTGAAGACGGCTATCATGAAGCCTATGCTTTAATTGAAAAAGCTTGCGAAGCCATTATTAAAAAATATTCAAAAACCAACACCCGTTACTCATCGCTTAAAGCTGAAGATGGCAAAAGTTAATGTAAGCATACCGCAAGGCACAAGAGATTTCGGACCGCAAGTGGTGCGCAAAAGAAATTTTATTTTCTCCACCATAAAAAAAGTTTTTGAGCTCTACGGTTTTCAACCGCTGGAAACACCGGCCATGGAAAACCTGGATACGTTGATGGGAAAATATGGAGAAGAAGGCGATAAACTGATTTTTAAAATCCTGAATAATGGCTTAGATCATCCGCAAAAACAGCAAGCAACAAGAGAGGCATTTGAAAAAATTCTGGAAGGAAAAAATTCAAAAGAAATTACAGAGAGAGCTTTGCGATATGATCTCACCATTCCTTTTGCAAGATATGTTGCCATAAATCATGGGCAATTGACCTTTCCTTTTAAGCGTTACCAAATTCAACCTGTGTGGCGGGCAGACAGGCCGCAGAAAGGCAGGTACCGTGAATTTTATCAGTGCGATGCTGACGTGGTGGGCAGCTATTCTTTACTGAACGAAGCGGAGCTGGCAAATATTTATGCCACCGTTTTTTCTGAATTAAAAATTCCGGTAGAAATAAAAATAAACAACCGAAAAATTTTAACGGCACTGGCTGAGCTTTGTGGTGATACAAACAAAATGAATGAGATTGCCGTTGCCATTGACAAGCTGGATAAAATTGGCATTGAAAAAACAAAAGAAGAATTAACGCAACGAGAATTTTCTGCAGAGCAGATTGCAAGAATTGAAAATTATCTTTCCGTATCGGGTAACAATCACCAAAAGCTATCAGCATTAAAAAATCTTTTTCAAAACTCAACTATTGGTCAGCAGGGCATTGCTGAACTGGAAACGGTACTCAGCTTTCCGCTGTTAACTGATTTAGTAATTGATGTTACACTGGCAAGAGGCCTGAATTATTATACAGCTACCATTTTTGAAGTATCGGCAAAAAATGTAAAGATGGGCAGCATTGGTGGTGGTGGTCGTTATGATGATTTAACCGGTTTGTTTGGTGTGCCCAATATTCCCGGCGTAGGTATTTCATTTGGTGTTGACAGAATTTATGATGTTATGGAAGAGCTGGATGTTTTTCCGCAAACGGTAGAAGCCGGAACAACTTTATTGTTTTTTAATTTGGGAGAGAAGGAAAGCAGGCAGGCTTTTGCATTGGCGCAGCAACTCCGGCAAAAAGGGATTTCGTGTGAAGTGTATCATGAGCCTGCGAAATTTGATAAGCAATTCAAATATGCAGAACGAAAAAAGATTGCGTACATAGCTATTATTGGTGAAGAAGAACTGAAAAATCAAAAAGCAAAAATTAAAAACCTGGCAAGCGGCCAGCAAACCGAAATTGCTTTTAACCATATTACCGAATTTGTTTTTTAATACTGCTAAATTGCCCGGATGAAAATTGAGATCCGTGATCTGCTGCCATCATTTTTTCCTGAAACCCGTAAGTCTTCTTCTGAGATCTGGGGCAGCCAGCTTGTTTTTGAAAAAGGCGAATACATAAAAATTGTGGCCCCCTCCGGCAGCGGCAAAACCAGTTTCATGCATTTTTTGTATGGTTTAAGGCCGGATTATGATGGCAGCATATATTACAATCAGGAAAACATCCGTGACTATTCAGCTGAAGATTTTGCAAAAAAAAGAAGCAACAGCATTAGCCTTGTTTTGCAAGACCTGCGTTTGTTTCCTGAACAAACCGTTTTTGAAAATATAGAGATCAAAAGGCAGTTGAATCCATTTCATCCCAAACAAAAAATTACTGAGATGTGTGAGCGACTGGGCATTGCTGAACGCTTGCACGCCAAATGCAAAAACTGTTCTTATGGCGAGCAGCAACGTGTTGCCATCATTCGTGCATTAATGCAGCCTTATGATTTTTTGTTACTGGATGAACCCTTCAGCCATCTTGATGAAAAAAATTCTCAACTGGCTATGCAGCTAATGGATGAAGAAAGTAAAGCCAGAGGAGCAGCGATTATTTTTGCCGACCTTGAGCGAATAGATTATTTTCCGCAAACCCGCTTATTTCATTTGTAATATGAGTCTCTCCTACAAGCCTGTAAAATCATTATTGCAAACCGGCACCAGTGGCACCTCCCGCTGGCTGTCATACATTGGCTTGTGTGTGGGCATCCTGTTGTTATTCTGCTCCATTCAAATGCTGGTAAATATTCAAAGGCTGCTAAAAGGAAATGTGATTCGCAAGGGAGGGTATGATTACATTTCAATTTTAAAAAAAATTCCGCTTGATACAGCTATACAAATTGAAGGCACTTATTTCTATCAAAAAGATATTGACGAACTAAAAAAGCAACCTTTTATTGCTGATGTGGCGCCATTGGTAACCACTCAATTCCAGGTAGAGATACTGGTACCCGGCGTTTTTACCACACCAACTAGCTTATACCTTGAAAGTTTACGACCAGATTTTATTGACACAGTTCCTTCCGATTTTATTTGGCATCCCGGCAATGATACCATTCCATTAATTATCTCTTCGCAATTTTTTGAAGTGTTTAATGCACTGGCAAGAAGCAATGGCTTTTACCAGATAACTCCCGAACTGGCTTCTACCATTACGGCAAAAGTTATTTGTTATGGTGATAGCGACAGTTCCGTAACGTTCAATGCACGGTGGTCCGCATTCAGCGATCGCATCAATACTGTTTTAGTGCCTGAAGAATTTATGCGCTGGGCAAATCAAACATTTGCAGGTAAACAAGCCAGTCATTATTCCCGCCTATACATTAAAACAAAAAATGCAGATGATGAAGAGTTAACGAACTACCTGGCTAAAAAAAATTACCGGGTGAATAAGGATAAAAACAAATTTGGCGGGGCCAAGCCGGTGCTGGAAGGAATTTTTTCAGGACTGGCTGTATTTGGTTTGTTGATTGTTGTGCTAGCTTTAATGTTGTTTTCATTTTACCTGCAATTGGTTATTGCCAAAAGCAGGGAAAGCCTGCAATTGTTGATTACAATGGGATATTCACCAAAATGGTTGGGCAAAAATTTGTCGAAGCGATTTATTCCAACTTACATCCTTATCATTTTAATTGCTCTTGCATTTACGGAGTTGATGCAATGGGCCTTTCACACGCAAATCATGTTTAGTCGCCCTGAGCTTTCCTCATTTGTTGACTGGAAAGTTGTAGCTGCAGCGATTACATTGTTGGTGCTTTCTGTCATCACTAATCACCAATTGGTAAAAAGATTATTAAGAAGGTTGAATTAATTTTTAAGAAGCAGGTAATGTTTATTAATAAAAGCAACTTGAGAAAAGGCAAAGTCAGCATCTTCTTTTTTACCTTCCAGAACAACGTCATGTACTTCAATTTTTATCCCTGTTATTTTAGCTTCTGTTCTTGAAAAATAAACCATGCCTTCATAAGTAGGAAGGCTGAAAGTATCTTTTGAAATCTTTTCAATTCCGACAGAGCCAATAGAAGAGTTTACCAACAAGCTGTTTCCATTCAAAACAATTTCAACAGAAGAAACCATACTGCCTTCAGGAAATTTATAAACGCCGGTATATTCTTTCAACGTACTATCCTGTGCATAAGCAGCAGCAGAAAAAATTATCAATGCAAGCGAGGCAAGCAATTTTGTCATGAGAATGCTTTTTATAAATATAAATGTAGTATTTAGAAATGAAAAAGGCTGCCGTAGCAGCCTTTTAATAATCATAATTGACTAATGCTTATTCCAAGTCGTTTATAATTTTCGCTTGGCTTTATTTGATCGTTGCCTTCCAATTGCAGTACCAGGATAACTGGCGTTGAACTGGAAACCCCGGGATTCAGAACATTTACAACTAACTCTCCAAAGGAAGAATTAGCAGGGATAACTAAAGTTCCCGGCGTGGTGTAATGTGTTCCTGCAACAGCAGTTGTTTCACTGGTAACAACGCTGTAGGCTATGGTTTGATCAGTGCTAAACTGAGGGCCTACCAAGTTTACCCGGAATTTTATTGTTCCGGAAGTACGAGTAATTGACGGATTTGATGTACTTACTGGTGAACCATATACCGGAACTCTTGTAAGTATCGGAAAGTTTTTTCCTGTAGCAGGTGTATTTAAAACCGTTGCATCAAATTCAACCAGCTCGTTTGTAAATATAATATGATCTTGCTTGATACAAGAGCTAAGCATTATCAGGGAAACAATTAAAAGACTAAATATATTTTTCATTGCTCTATCAATTTAGTTTACATTAATAACCTGGGTTTTGTTGTATGTTAGGATTACCATCAATTTCACTTCGTGGTATTGGCGGTAATATTCTTTTATCATTAAAAGGAATTAATGCCAGGCCGATATAAGTTTTATTCACATCCATCCCATTTCTTTTCAAGTCAAACCAACGGTATCCTTCAAAAGCATACTCAAGCATTTTTTGTCTGAGGATTTCATTCAGCAATGCAGTATCGGACAAGCTAACGCTGGCCAACCCACGTTTAGTTAAAATGGTATTCAGATCGGCCAGGGCCAGAGGTTGATTACCGCTTCTATAATATGCTTCTGCCCTGTTTAAATACAACTCGGGTATGCGCAGCACTGGTACATTATCAAGATTTGGGAAGCCGCTTTTACCAAAAAACTTTGTGCACTCAATGAAACGTGTACCGCGGCCTGCTGTTCCCCACTCATATAACTGAGCCCTAACATCAGGACCCCTTGTTATGTTTGGATAACCACTTGAAGTAATGCCTAGCTGAGATAGAAGAAAATTATTAGGAACTAAATCACCAAAACCCCCAGTTGCTCCTGTAGGTGCGCCTAATGCCGCCAAAGTTGTATAACTGGTTTGCAAGGAAACGTTCACGCCCAGGTTTTCGTTTTGAATTGCAAAGCGAACTTCAAAAAGGCTTTCAGGATTTCTTGTACTTCTCCATCCAGCTACATAATTAGCTGCAGTTTGCAAAGAAGCATCCACTCCTGATGCATTAGATAAAGCATTTGTAGCCTGGGTAATTACGGTAGCCCAATCACCATAATGCAATGCAGCACGACATAAAAGTGCATGGGCGGCCGCTTTATTTGCATAATATACCTGCGCACCCCCTGACACATTTCTTGGATTGTTACCAAGTTTAGCAATGGCCGTATTTAAATCTGCATAAATAGCATCATAAACACTTTTGGTTGATGCACGGGGAAGCCTTGAATTTTGAGCCTGATCAGCAGTTTTTATTCCTGTTAATGATAGTACAACGTTGCCTTTGTACTGTGAGGGAATAATAGCTGTTGTATCATAGGCATAGATTTTTGCCAGATCTTGGAAAAGTAAAGCTCTTAAGAATTTCATTTCACCTTCCCAGCGATCTTTTGTTGCTGATGTTGCATCGCTGATATTAGGAATGGCATCCAGTACCAAATTAATCTGGTTAATATAATAGTAGCTGGAAGTCCAGGCAGCAAAATGAGCATTGAGCGTATTCCTGTTTTCTGGCTGCAACCTGCCTGATTTACCGGTTGCCAATGTAATATCAGATAAGGCATCGGACAAAGCCAGTTTGTCCCTGCCATATTGTGTTTGGTCTCTAAGGCTTCCATAAATACCTGCTATTGCAGCTTCAATACCTGTTGAGTTGGTCAACGCTGTATTGAAATCTATAGATTGCCTTGGTTGAATATCCAACTGCTTTTTACATGCTGCAAACAGAAGTGAACCAAAAACAATAATTAAGATTTTATGATTAAATAGTGATTTCATAATATTCTGTCATTTTAAAAGTTTAGTTGAAGACCAACGGTAACATTTTTTGATTGAGGAATAATTCCGGTTGATACAGCCGTGGTTGCACCACCAAATTCAGGATCATAACCGGGGTAGTCAGTGTACGTCCACAGATTGATTCCCTGTACATAAAACTTAGCATTAGTAACTTTAAAGCGACGCAATAAATCAGATGCAAGATTATAGCTTAAGGTTACTTGCTTCAATCGAATGTAGTCGGCTTTCAATAAAGGTCTTGTTCCTGTAAAATTACCTGCGCCTCTAACTTCTGCATTCCCATTAATTGGCCTTGGAACATCTGTAATATCACCGGGTTTTTGCCAACGCCTGTCTGCTACATCAGTAAGGAAGTTAAATGCACGGCCTCCAACCTCACTGAGGAAATTCACCTGTGCATCGCTTACTTTCCTTCCATATTCGTAATTGAAGAATGTCTCTAATTCAAAACCTTTATAGGCAAACGTGTTAGTAAAGCCTCCAAAATAACTGTTCAAAGTTTTACCAGAAAAACGACGGTCTGCTGCAATCGGATTATAGGTGATATTACCCTTAATATCATACCACATTGCTCTGCCGGTAGCAGGGTTAACACCAGCATATGGAGCAAGGAACCATGAACCTAATGATTGTCCTATTGCAATTGAAGCATCGGAAGGCAAAGACTTTAAGGTATCATAGAGCTTAGTAATCTCATTTTTGTTATAAGAAATGTTGAAATTGGTTGTCCATGAAAAAGTTCCTGTAAGTATTCGGCCCCGAATCAAAAACTCAAATCCTTTGTTTCGAACAGATCCCAGGTTTTGGGCAACAGACGTCCATCCTGTACTTGGTGTGAGAGGCCGGCTGATGAGGTTTGCATCATTATCTCTTTGGTAAACATCAATTGAACCACTTAAACGGTTATTGAAAAATCCATAATCAATACCAGCGTTAACGTCTCTTCTGTCTTCCCAGCGCAATTTAGGGTTTGCTAAGTGTTAGTTATACCATACAGGCCTCTTGACGGAAAGTTACCAATCTGATCATTACCAATATGCCCCCATGATGCTCTTAGCTTTAGATCAGACACCACTTTGTTATTCAAAAGAAAGCTTTCAGATTTAATATTCCATGCAGCACTTACAGATGGAAAAGTTCCGTATTTATTTTCCTCTCCAAACCTGGATGATCCATCATAACGTAATGAAGCTGTCAGGAAATATTTCTTAGCAAAGTCATAAGTTACTTTACCAAAAGTTGAAGCTGTGGCTGATCCTGTCCAAAAGCCGCCCATAGATTCTGGTGTTGAAGCAGCATTTAATGTATTAAACTGGAACGTTGGAAAACCAATACCGGTAGCATTGATCTGCTCGTTAATATCTCTCCTGTACTCAAAACCAGCGAGGAAATTGAAATTATGGCTTTGCCCAAAGGTTTTCAGGTAATTTAATGTATGATAAGTAAGGAAATTAGTGTTCCAGTTACTTACTTCAGTTAAGCGGCCCCGAACGGCAAAACCATCCGGGGTGCGGGGATCAGTGAACCTGGTTGCCTGCACTAAGCGATAGTCAATCCCAAATACGTTTTTATAACGTAAGCCTTTAATAATTTCATAGGTCAATCCTACATTTCCTACTATTTGCTTTGTTCTCTGGTTTGACTTATTAAAATTAACCACTGCAATTACATTCTGGTTCAACACACCATTAATTGAAGCAGGTGGCAATCCATAATAAGTTCCGTCCTGGTTATAGATTGGGTTATGTGGTAAAATCAAAGATGATGAAAATGCAGGGCTTCCAAGAAACGAACCTTCAGTGGCAAATGTTGCGGTTTGTTTAATAGCACTTAAAGTAATTTGCGATTCTATCAGCAATTTACTATTAATGCGGTGGCCAATGTTGGCAAGGAAGTTCCCTCTGACAAAATCTGCCGGAACCACAATAGCATCCTGCTTTACATAGCCACCCGACATATACAGGTTAGTTTTTTCAGATGAATTAGCTACGCTTAACTCCACATTCTTTATCTGTCCTTGTTGAAAAGCCGCATCCTGCCAATCATAAGTTGGTAAAGAATCAATTTGCTTATCTGTAAAGAATGGATTCAGGCCCATATCACTTAATACACGTTGCCTGGCAGTAATAGGATTTCCGCTGATAACTCCTAAACTGGCATTGGGGGTATTAATGTTCGGAAGATTTAATGCATTAGCGTAAGCTTCAGCACGTACCTGTATATATTGTTGGGTAGTTGCAACTTTCAGCATTTTTAAAGGACTGGTTACACCGTAATAAGTATTAAAAGTAATGTTAGAACGATTACCCTTTCCCTTCTTTGTTGTTATTAACACAACACCATTACCGCCACGGGCACCGTAAATAGATGCGGCAGCGGCATCTTTCAAAACTTCTATAGATTCAATATCATTTGGATTGAGATAAGCCAGCGGATTTGTTTGAGTAAATGTTGTTCCGAAGCTTACGGTTCCGGAATTAATCTGTACTCCATCTACTATATATAATGGTTCATTATTCGACAAAGAAGTAATTGAACCAATTCCGCGGATTCTTACATTCACAGCTCCACCGGGTGTACCATTGCTTGAGCGAATATCAACACCAGGCAATTTACCTTGTGCAGCACGGTCAAAACTTTGCATTGGCAGGTTTTTAATTTCATCTCCGCTGATTTTTGAAATAGCTGAAGTAACTTCTCTTTTTCTTACAGTTTGATAACCTACTACTACAACTTCCTCCAGAGATTTGTCAGAGGCCTTCAGCGAAATATTAATCACCGATTGAGTGCCGATAGCCACCTCTCTTTCTTCCATATCTAAGGAAGATATTACCAAAGTTTTGGCTGTAGCCGGTACCGTTAATGAAAAACTACCATCATTTTTTGTGATAGTACCGGTTGAAGTGCCTTTAATGACCACAGAAGCATTCGGAATCGGGTTCCCTTTGTCATCAGTCACCTTTCCGGTAATTGTTCTTTGTTGAGCCAACAGTTGCCCAATAGCCAGGATAACCGCCAGTAATAGGAGGTAAATTTTTCTCATGAGCATGCATTTTTAATTAATAATAAATACAATTAAAATAATAAACCAGTGGTTTTCTCAGGATTGGATTTTAGACAGTCGTTAAAAATAGTTAATTTCTGTAGTACACACAAACCAGAATAAGAAACTAATTAGGCAATCGCTAATTAACAAAAGCTGCATTGCAAACTAATTCTTCCGGCATTTTTTTACAGAAAGAATTTTACAATACATGCTTGCGGTTTCAGGGTTAAGGAAGAATAATTTTCTATCCTCTATTCTTTTGGGAAATAAAATAAATTTCTGGCAAAAAATACAATACAACAACAGTTCATTTAAGTCATCGCAACGTAAAAAGATTCAGTCCTTCAAATTCTCATAAATTACTGCCGCACCCTGCCCAACACCCACACACATTGTTGCCAGCCCAAACTTAGCCCTTCTTCTTTTTAATTCATGTAGCAGCGTAGCTGAAATTCTTACGCCACTGCAACCCAGCGGGTGACCAATTGCAATGGCGCCTCCATTTACATTTACTCTATTAATATCCAGAGAAAGCTCATTTATACAAGCCAGCGACTGCGAAGCAAAGGCTTCATTTAATTCTATCAAATCTAAATCCTGCACCTGCAACCCCGCTCTCTGCAACGCTTTGTTTGTGGCCGGCACAGGACCAATACCCATAATAGAAGGATCTACCCCAGCCACAGCCATTGAAATAATTTTTGCCATTGGTTTTAATCCAAACTTCTTCATTGCATCTTCGCTAACCAGCAACATGGCAGCTGCTCCATCATTAATTCCTGAAGAATTTCCGGCCGTAACTGTTCCATCTTTTGCAAATACTGGTTTTAAGGCGGCTAATTTTTCCAAAGAAGTTTGACGGGGGTGTTCATCCTGCTCAAATATTTTTTTTTCTTTTTTTTCATTGGTGATTTCGATGCCAACAATTTCATCTTTCCATTTTCCTGCAGTTAATGCATCAATATATTTTTGCTGAGAAGAAAGTGTAAATTCATCCTGCTGCTGCCTTGAAATATTCCATTGCCGGGCAACATTCTCAGCCGTTTCGCCCATACTGTAGGGATAGTGAATGGTGCACAGCTTTTCATTTTTAAACCGCCAGCCCAGCGTAGTATCAAAAATTTCTACATTGCGTTGGAAGGGTGATGAAGTTTTAGCCATTACAAACGGAGCCCTTGTCATACTTTCCACCCCACAGGCAATCATTACTTCTGCATCACCCACCATAATTTGCCGGGCTGCATGCATTATCGCATCAAGGCCGGATGCACACAAGCGGTTTACGGTGGTACCCGGAACAGTTACCGGCAAGCCTGCGATTAAGGCACTCATCCTGGCCACATTTCGATTATCTTCTCCTGCCTGGTTTGCATCGCCGGCAATTACATCTTCTATAGCATTTACATTAACCGACGGATTGCGTTGCAATAAAGATTTTATTACATGTGCCAGCAAATCATCCGGCCTCACCTGGCTTAATGCTCCTCCATATTTTCCAATAGCTGTTCTTACAACATCAATTACATATACGTTATGCATAAAAGGCTTGCAATTTTTAAAAAGATTTGGCAAGTTAAGTCATTCATCGTTCCTCTCTCTGCGGGCAGCAGGGTTCTTTATCTTTGTAGGATGATTCCGGCATCTCAAAAAAACATAAGAACATTTTCGCTTTTTGACCTGGAAGAATTTTTTGAATCCGTAGGAGAAAAAAAATTTCGCGCCAACCAGGTATATGAATGGATTTGGCAAAAAGGTGCCTTAAGTTTTAGCGAGATGACCAACCTGAGTAAAGAGCTTCGACAAAAACTGGGTGAGCAATTTACACTCCCCGCTTTAACCATTGATGCTACCCAATACAGCAGCGATGGAACAATTAAAAGCCGGTTCAAAACCTGGGATGGGCATTTGGTTGAAGGTGTTTTAATTCCAACGGAGAATAGATACACCGCTTGTGTATCTTCTCAAATTGGCTGCAGCCTTAGCTGTAAATTTTGTGCAACCGGCTATTTGGAAAGAAAACGCAATTTGAATTTTGATGAGATTTACGACCAGGTGATCCTTATCAATAAACAATGCGAAAAGGTGTATGGCAAAAAACTCACGAATATTGTTTTTATGGGCATGGGTGAGCCACTGCTGAATTACAAAAATGTTTTAAAAGCCATTGAAAGAATTACCTCTCCCGATGCATTGGGTATGAGTGCCCGGAGAATTACAGTTTCGACGGCAGGGGTAGCAAAAATGATTAAACAGTTGGGTGATGACCAGGTGAAATTTAAACTGGCATTATCACTTCACGCAGCCAACGATGTAAAAAGGCATGAGATTATGCCTATTAACGATACCAACAATATTCGTTCGCTGGTTGAGGCGCTGAATTATTTTTATCAAAAAACAAAGAACGAGATTACGTTTGAATACATCTTGTTTAACCATTTTAACGACAGCATTAAAGATGCTGACGAATTAATTAAGCTTTACCGCAAGGTACCTGCCGATCTTATTAATATTATTGAATACAACCCGATTGATTTTGCCACCTTCAGCAAGCCAACAGAAGAAAAGATAGCTGCATTTATGAAGCATCTTGAAAAAAATAAAGTAAATGCCAGGCTGCGCAGAAGCAGAGGTAAAGACATTGACGCTGCCTGCGGGCAACTGGCCAATAAAGATGGGTTGGTTTAACCATATAACAACTCCGTTTATCTTTTATTTTTTCCGTTCCGCAATAACAGTTGCGTGCAATTAAACTGCATTGAGTTTTTCCTGTCTTTGTTTCGTTCAAATTTATTTAACAACAACACGCCGAAAGGTTTGTCATCTTTCGGCATCTAAACTTAAAATGATAACCATGAAGAAAATATTATTCAGCTTTTTATTTGTTGGCGCAGCTGCAATAGCTGCAAATGCCCAGCAACACGAAGGCAAACATGAAATGAAAAAAAGACACCATCATAAAATGATGATGGCTCAAAAATTAAATTTTTCTGAAGAGCAAAAAACAAAGCTTAAAACGATTCATGAAGACTTTCGCAAGCAAATGCAGGTTTTAGAAAAACAAGATCAGTTAACTGTAAAAGAATGGAAGAGCCGCAAGCAGGCCTTAAGAAAAGAACACAAAGCAAAACTGGAGTCGGTGTTAACAAAAGAACAAAAAGATCAGTTAGCCAGGATGAAAGAAGAACGACAGGCAAAGCGTAAGCAAATGGCTGAAAAAAAGCTTAAGGTAATGAAGCAGCATTTAGGCTTAACTGAAAAACAAACTACCCAAATAAAAGACCTGCACGCCGGCCTTAGACTGAAAATTGAAAGCATTCGCCAGAACGAATCAGTAGACAAAGCAGCAAAGAGAGAACAGATCCAGGCACTGGTGAAAGAAAACCACGAAAAAATGAAATCTATTTTAACCGAAGAGCAATTAAAAAAGATGAAGGAAATGAAGCAGCGCCATGGTAAAAGCAAAATGGTTTGAAATTTTTCTCAGGCATGTGTTATGGTTCCCCTGCACTGGCGGGGGATTTTTTTAATATCAAAGAAATGATTTGACAGCAGCCTTCTTACCTTTGTTGCTTCTCCATTTACTAATTAAACATCCTGTTGTAAAACAGTAACTATTTCATGAAAAAGAAATCATCAACGCCATTCGATCGTTTTCAAAACAAATCAAACGCAGCAAAAAAAGAGCAGTTTCGCCAGCAGAAAAGAAAATGGAAAAAAGAGAGGGAAGAATTTTTTGAAAAAAAACGGGAAAGACAAACCGCAACAGGAAGCCAAACATACCACCAGCCAGCAACCAGCAACAAGCAACCAGCAACAAGTCTCATGCCCCTTAATAAATTCATTGCTTATTGCGGGGTAGCATCAAGAAGGGATGCTGCAGAAATGGTGAAGCAGGGTGATGTAAAAGTGAATGGGCAGGTAATTACCGAACCCGGCCATAAAGTTTCATCAAAGGATGAAATAAAAGTGAATGGTAAGAAAATCTCACTGATAAAAGAGATGGTTTACATTTTACTGAACAAACCTAAAGACTACATTACAACAACTGATGATCCGCAGAAACGCAAGACCGTTTTAGACATTATTAAAAATGCAACAAGAGAAAGAGTATATCCTATTGGCAGGCTTGACAGGAATACTTCCGGCGTTTTACTATTAACCAACGATGGCGAGCTGGCACAAAAACTTACTCATCCAAGCAATGAAATAAAAAAAATTTATGCGGTAACTCGACAAGCCGCTGGAGAAAAAAGATTTTGAACAAATTTTAAAAGGAGTGGTTTTAGATGATGGACCTGCAACAGTTGATGTGCTGTCTTATACGGATGTTAAAGACAAACGAGAAATTGGAGTGGAGATTCACAGCGGCAGAAACCGTATTGTACGCCGCATATTTGAGCACCTGGGGTATGATGTAAAAAACCTGGACCGAGTGATGTTTGCAGGCTTAACCAAAAAAAATCTTTCACGGGGCAAATGGAGATTTTTGAGTGAAAAAGAAGTGAGAGACCTGAAACATTTTGGCAAAGGAAAACGCTGATTTTTTTTTCAAAAACAAATGCAGAAGAAACAATGAATTTTAAAGAACAAGTTGTTTTTGAAAACGAGGATTTTGTTGTCATTAATAAACCAGCCGGTTTACTTTCTGTTCCCGACCGGGAAGGTGCGGATATTTCATTGAAAAAAATTTTACAGAATGAATATGGCAAAATTTTTACCGTGCACCGGCTTGACAGGGAAACAAGCGGCTTGATTGTTTTTGCAAAAAATGAAACTTCCCACCAATACCTTTCCCTGCAATTTGAACAACGCCATACAGAAAAAATTTACCAGGGGCTTGTACTGGGGTCACTGGCTCAAAAAACCGGAAGAATTGAGGAACCCATTGCAGAACATCCCACCAAAAAAGGGGTAATGGTTGTACATAAAAAAGGAAAAGAAGCCATTACTGATTACAACGTTCTTTTTGACTTTGGCGTTTTTTCATGGCTGCAGTTTCAAATTCATACAGGCCGTACGCACCAAATTCGGGTACATGCAAAAAGCAT
>PSMD01000010.1:24225-32669 GCA_040289925.1 Chitinophagaceae bacterium
GGGCATCCGCTAGTTTGCGATGCTGTGTATGGGGACGGCAAACCTCTTCTGCTTTCTTCCATCAAATTCAAATACAAACTATCTAAAAATACAGAAGAAGAAAAGCCGTTGCTGAAACGCCTTGCACTGCATTCTTTTCAATTAAAATTTACAGGTGCCGACGGAGTGCATTACCAGTTTGAAGCTCCGCTACCTAAGGACCTGAAGGCAACGCTACAACAGCTATCTAAAATAAAAAAGGTCCCGCTGAACGGAACCTTTCACTAAAATCTTCCTGCAAAATTCTAATCAACAGGCTGCGGAGTGTACCGCAGGTAAGGCTTTACAATTTTTACTCCCTTCGGGAATTTTTTTATCGCATCTTCTGTTGACACTGCGGGTACTACGATCACGTCTTCGCCTTTCTTCCAGTCGGCAGGTGTAGCTACGCTATGGTAAGCGGTCAATTGCAATGAGTCAACCACTCGCAGTACCTCTGCAAAATTTCTGCCGGTTGAAGCAGGATAAGTGATCATTAATTTGATCTTTTTATCAGGGCCGATTACAAACAGGGAACGAACCGTGAATGTTTCTGATGAATTAGGATGGATCATGTCGTAAAGGTTGGCAACAGTCCTCTCAGGATCAGCAATAATGGGAAAATCAACATTACAGTTTTGCGTTTCATTAATATCATTTACCCAGCCAATATGCTTATCCAGCGGGTCCACGCTAACAGCCAGCACCTTTACATTTCTTTTTGCAAATTCTTCTTTCAGTAAAGCAGTTTTACCCAGTTCGGTTGTACAAACCGGTGTATAATCTGCCGGGTGAGAAAACAAAATACCCCAACTATCGCCCAGGTATTCATAAAAGTCAATTTCACCGGCAGTTGTTTGTGCTCTAAAGTTAGGAGCAACATCACCCAGACGTAATGCCATAGTTGTAAGTTTTAGATAAAAAATAAATGGGCAACTAAATTAAGATAAATAGTTCAGGCCGGTTTACAACGAATGATCGTTTAGGAATTTTTGATCTCCAGCTGATAGCTGATGGCTGAATTCTTTTTTAGCATAGCCGCCACGCCACAATATTTTTCTAAAGAAAGATCAATTGCTTTTCTCACCTTGTCTTCATTGGCTGCTTCGGTTTTCATTTTAAAGGTGATGAAAATATCCCTGAACACTTTGGGATGTTCATTTGTTTGCTCAGATTCAACTTCAATTTTCAAATCAGAAAAATCCACTCGCATTTTCTTTAAGGTTTCCACCACATCAATACCGCTGCAGGCTGCCAATGCAGAAAGCAGTGTTGCCTTCGGTGCAAAACCTTTTTGCCCGCTTCCATCCAGCTCAATGGGATTTGAATTGCCTTCCTGGTGGCCGGTAAAATGCTGATCGTTCTTCCAAACAGTTGTCGTTTTCATAATTCAATCATTTTTGTAAATATGCTTTTGGTTTTGCTGAATATTTTCCAGCGTCCATTTCAGCCTTTGCCGAAACAAATGCTGCCTTACGGGGCAGTTTGATTTGTTGCAAATGCCGCACTGGGAATATAAACAACCATCGGTATGCACAAAAAGTTCAAGTGACTCGCCGAAGTTTTTGCGAATAAGCAAAGCCAGTTCCTCAATTTCTGCATGCCCCTCATGAATATTCAAATACCAGGGTACTGTTAAATGGCAGTCAACATGCAAAATGCTACCGTATTTAATAACACGAAGATTATGCAGATCAACCCAGTTTTCTTTTTTATTGGCATTAAGTACCTCCACCATTTTATTCAGGAGTTCCATATCGGCTTCGTCCATAATACCGGCAACAGAACGTCTTAAAATCTTATAGCCGGTGTAAATAATAATGATGCCGAATATAATAGCTACCGCACTGTCAATCCACGCCAGGTTTGTAAAATAAATGAGTGCAAGGCCCGCAATAATCCCGACGGTGGAATAAGAATCAGACAGCAAATGCCGGCCACTGGCAATTAAAGCAATCGAGTTGTTTTTCCTTCCGTAGCTAATGCCGGCATAACCAACTACAAAATTGATAAGGGCTGTAATGGCTACCAGGATAATACCTTTGTCAATTTTTTGAATAGCTACCGGGTTTATTAAATGCTGAACAGTTTTATAAATAATAATTGCACCTGCACAAAGAATCAATGTTCCTTCAACAGCTGCCGAAATAAACTCAGCTTTTCCATGGCCGTAGGGATGGTTAAAATCACGTGGCTTGGCCGCAATGTATAAACTATAGAGACCGATAAAACCCGCAGCCACATTTACAATGCTTTCCAGTGCATCAGTTAAAATAGCCACGGAATGAGTGAGATAATACGCAAAGAATTTTATCAGCAATAATAAAACAGCAATGGCCGCCACCCATTTTTGGAAACGTAGATTTTGTTGTTGAATTTTCAAGCTATTCAAATTTCTCGATCGCAAATTTCACCCATTGCCTGCGTGCAAAAACTAAAAATTGCGAAGGTGCGTTTTTAAATTCTTTCTCTGTTTCGTATCGTCCATAGGTTTGTAGTATCCCTGCCCATTCATCCTGTTTTGCCGGAAGTTTTTCCAGGCTCATATTTTTTTCGGTTACGTCAAAACCACCTTCGGTTGTTTGCGTCCACATATAACCTCTCTAAGTGTATTTTGACTCCCCTTCATGCATGATCACTTTCATATACGCTGGCGAAACATCACTTCTGCAGCTCAATTTGTACTGAATGGTTGTTTCGGCAATTCCATCATTATCCAAATCTGTAACCCTGGTACCTGCTTTTAAAAATTCTGCGGTTATATCAAATGCGCAGGCTTTTTCAGCATCTGTAATTTTCCACAAAAGCTTCCAGCCGGTATCTTTTTTTATAAAATGAAAAGAAAATAATTCGATGGTTTTTGCCTCTTCGCCAGGCATATCTTTATTTTCATCTTTATAGGGGCCAAATGTTGCCGTAATCAAAATATTTTCTCCCAGTTTGTCTGTCCATTTTAATGCCTGCTCCACTTTTCCTTTAAAACGGACACCACCAGGAAGTTGGCTTTTTGAAAGAGAGATTAGTTTAAAGGGAGACTGGCATACTGCAATTGCGCAAAGCAGCAGCAGGCAAAACAGAAAAATAAAATTCTTCATAACAATTAGTTTTTTCTAAGCAATGTTCTGAATTTTCCTTTCAACCGGAAATAAAATTCTTTATTAAAGAGTTGAGAATCCCGCATGGCTTTGTAAGTAAGAAAAATACCAATGGGTAATAAAACAATTGTTGCCATCCACATGCCTGTAAACGGGTCTACAGTTCCTTCCTTGGCCATTTTTCTTCCTGTGTTATTAATAAAATAAAACACAATAAAGAAAATGATAGAGAAAATTAATGGCGAACCAAGACCACCTTTACGAATAATTGAACCCAGCGGCGCACCAATTAAAAACAGTACCAGGCAGGCCAGCGACAATGCAATTTTGCTATGCCATTCCATCTGGTGCAGGCGAATTTCTTTACGCTTAGCTTTTAGCTCGGCTACAATAATGTCGTTATTTGATTTGGCAGAAACCAGTTGGTTCAACGCTCTTTGATTTACACTTTGCTTTACTGAATCAGGCAAAATTTTATCAAAGGATGCAGCCGGTTTTTCAGAATCGGTAGTTACCTGCCAGCTACTATCGAGGTATTTGGTGAATTGAAAATATCCAAACACTTCGTTTGATTCTCTTTTTTGAATAGTTGACAATTGTTTTTTTAATGAATCTTCAGCTTTTTTCAATTGCCGCATATTCAGCATGGCCTGGTTTCCTTTATACACACTGTCGGGTGTGCGGGTAAACTGCAGTGAAGAAAGATCGAATTGTTTTTTGTATTCTTTAAACCCAATGCGAATAAAATCTGAATTAAGGTTGTCTCCCCTTTCTTCGTATCGCCAGCCATCAAACAAACGCATTTCCAAAAAACGGCGGTTGTCTGAAATTTTCATCACCCCTTTTTTAGCAACAATAAAATTATCCTGCAGCAAACCGCCTTTTTCATAAATAATTACATCATGAATAATACTGTCTTTTTCTTTTCGGCCTACTTTAATTGCAAAGCCATCAATTTTGTTGTAAAACACCCCTTCCTGTAATTCAAAGGCCGGCTTGGCAAAATAAATATCACCTAACAGTGTTCTTGATTTTAGCGTAGCCACCGGCATAATGTAATTGGCAAATAAAAAAGACAGGAAACATAAAAGCAGGGTAATAATAAACAGCGGTCGCATAAACCTGAGCAAAGAAATACCGGCAGATTTAATGGCAACCAGCTCAAAACTCTCACCCAAATTTCCAAACGTCATTAATGAAGATAGCAAAACAGATAAAGGCAGGGCCAGTGGTACAAGCACCGCCATTTGATACCAGATGAATTCAAAAATTACTGAAGGGCTTAGGCCTTTGCCTACAAAGTCATCAATATACAGCCAGAAGAACTGCATTACCAAAACCAGCAGTGTAATAAAAAAAGTGACGACAAACGGCCCTAAAAAGGCACGGGTAATGAGTATATCGAGTTTTTTAATCAACGAACAGTAATTTCAATTTTACTTTTAAGTTTCAATTGCGGCTGAAAAACAATTTTTATTTACGAACAATCTGAAATTTAAAATTGATAAGAATGAATGACCCGGCAAAAATAACCCTTTCAGATTTTGAGATGAGATTGCTGACTGACAAGGAATGGATTTTAACAAAGAATGCCATTGTAAAAAAAGCATTTTGGCTGCTGGAAGATGTGCAACAAAAAATTTTGACTGAACTGCCAGATAAAGATTTTATATCTCCTGAAATAAAAAGGATCTCTCCAAAAATTTCAAAAGGTGAAAATTATTTGGGGCTGCCCTGGCTTATGCTCGATTACCCCAGATTTTTTACAAAACACGACGTGTTTGCCATCCGCACTTTTTTTTGGTGGGGAAATTTTTTTAGTTCAACCCTTCATCTCTCAGGTACGTATAAAAACCAGTTTCTGCAAAACCTGGTTCAAGCATTTGCTGATATTGCAAAAAATAATTTCAGTATTTGTATTCATGAGGAGCAATGGCATCACCATCTGCAAAAAAATTATCAGCCCGTGGATCAATTAACTCATCAACAATTTGAGCAACTGGTAAAACAAAAACCATTTGTCAAACTAACAAAAACAGTTGCGTTCAGCCCGTGGGATGCCGCGGCTGGTTTACTGTCAGAAAATTTCAAGCTGTTGGTAAGTTGGCTAGGTTAGTTGCTGCCAATACGGTGAAAAAGGTCCTTCACCTGGTAATCCCACAGCATACTTTGATCTTTAATGTCTTTCTTTTCAGCAAAATCCTTAACCACCAAAATAGTTTGATTGGTGATTTCAGATTTTTCAATGCTGAATTCAAAGTATTCTTCTGTAGGAGCATCCAGCCAGTGGAAGCGGATAAATTTATCTTCTTCGCTTTCTAAAACTTCAGCTTTTTGATTGGAGCCATCCCAGGAGAAATAAAAAACGTTATCACGTTCATCAACTTTATCAGCAAACCATTCCTGCAAGCCTGCAGGGGTTGAAAGGAACTCGTATAATATGCTGGGAGAACATCTAACCGGGTACTCAAGGGTGTACAGTTGTTTGGCCATCTTCTTCAATTAAAAAAATCATCAATCGCTGCAATTATAAAAAAATAATCCATGTGCCAAAGTTTTTTGTTGGTTATTTTTTAATGGCAATAATAAAAGCATAAACCCTGCGTTTTACTACTACCAGAAATTTTTTTGGAACAAATTAGCAATTATCTTAAATTGCTATGAGGTTCAATAATTTACTGGTGGACACACGGACATTGTGATGGGATTTTTTGGGAACAATAACCAAAACACAAATATTCAATAACCCTAAAAATAACCCATTTAAAACCAACCTATGAGTATGCGACAACTGAAGATCACGAAGTCGATTACGAATCGTGAATCTCAAAGTCTTGAAAAATACCTGCAGGAGATCGGCAAGGTTGATCTTATTACCCCTGAGGAAGAAGTAAAATTAGCCGGTTTAATTAAACAAGGTAACCAAAGTGCTTTGGATCGTTTGACCAAAGCAAATCTTCGTTTCGTTGTTTCGGTAGCCAAGCAATATCAAAACCAGGGGATGTCGTTACCCGATCTGATTAATGAAGGTAACCTAGGACTGATTAAAGCTGCTCAACGTTTTGATGAAACCCGCGGTTTCAAATTCATTTCTTACGCCGTTTGGTGGATCCGCCAATCTATTTTGCAAGCTCTTGCTGAACAATCAAGAATTGTTCGCCTTCCGCTGAACAAAGTTGGCTTAACCAACCGTATTCAAAAAGCCTACTCGCAACTGGAACAGGAGTATGAACGTGAACCATCAGCCGAAGAATTAGCTGAGGTGCTTGAAATGGATTTGGATGAGGTTTCAGCTACCCTGGGCATTGCAGCAAGGCATGTGAGTGTTGACACCCCCCTTGCAGAAGGTGAAGACAACACGTTGCTTGATGTACTTGAAAACCCGAATGCAGAAAAAACCGATGCAGAGCTGGATCATGTTCAATCACTCAAAACTGAAATTGACCGTTCATTGCAGGCATTGACAGAAAGGCAAAAAGAAGTAATCTGCTATTTCTTTGGAATTGGAGTTGATCACCCTATGAGCCTTGAGGACATTGGTGAAAAATTCAACCTCACAAGAGAAAGAGTCAGGCAGATAAAAGACAAGGCTATTACCAAATTAAGAACCGCAACTCGTTGCAAACTTTTAAAATCATACCTCGGAGCTTAATGAAATAAATTTTACTCTAAATTTTCCCAGCCCGCAGACCAACTCTGTGGGCTTATTTTTTGCGGTTAAACTTATCTTTGCCTCCCAATTGTAAATGAGCATAAAAAGTGTTCATTTTTTGTTTTGTGAGTTTTTGAAAACAACCCGGAAACTATGTTTGAATCTTTATCAGATAAACTGGAATCAGCCTTTAAGAATTTAAAAGGGCAGGCAAGAATTACAGAACTCAATATCGCATCAACCGTCAAAGAAATTCGCCGTGCATTGGTTGATGCCGACGTGAACTATAAAATCGCCAAAGAATTTACCGACAGGGTAAAGAAAAAGGCGATGGGTGAAAAAGTGATCAATGCCATTAGCCCGGGCCAGTTGATGGTAAAAATTGTAAAAGATGAGCTGGCTGAGTTAATGGGTGGCGAGGCCAGTGACTTTAATGCAAAAGGAAGCCCTGCAGTTATTCTTATTGCCGGTTTACAAGGTTCGGGTAAAACAACTTTTAGCGGCAAGCTGGCCAATTATCTCAAAACAAAAAAAGGACTTTCGCCAATGCTTGTGGCAGGTGACGTTTACCGCCCTGCAGCTATGGAGCAATTAAGAATTTTAGGTGAGCAGATTGGAGTAGATGTGCACCTTGAAGCAGAAAACAAAGACCCGGTTTCTATTGCGCAAAATGCTATTAAGGAAGCCCGAAGTAAAAACAAGAATGTTGTTATCATAGATACCGCAGGTCGCCTGGCAATTGATGAAGCAATGATGACCGAAGTGGCCAACATTAAAAATGCTGTAACCCCGAATGAAATTTTGTTTGTGGTAGATAGTATGACCGGCCAGGATGCCGTAAACACAGCAAAAGCTTTTAACAATCGGTTGAATTTTTCGGGCGTTGTTCTTACCAAGCTGGATGGCGATACCAGGGGTGGTGCAGCTCTTTCTATCAAATACACTGTAAACAAACCCATCAAGTTTGTAAGCGGTGGAGAAAAAATGGACACAATTGATGTGTTTTACCCGGAACGGATGGCACAGCGTATCCTCGGAATGGGTGATATCACGACTTTGGTGGAAAAAGCCCAGCAGCAATTTGATGAAGAGCAGGCCAAAAAACTGGAAAGCAAAATCCGTAAAAACAAATTTGACTTTGCCGATTTTAAACAGCAGCTTGAGCAGATAAAGAAGATGGGAAATATAAAAGAACTGATGAGCATGATACCGGGTGTAGGCAAGCAGATAAAAGATATTGATATCAGCGATGATTCTTTCAAAGGAATTGAAGCCATGATTAACTCGATGACACCGGAAGAGAGGGCCGACCCTGATTTAATTGATGGCAGCCGCAAAAGAAGAATAGCGAAGGGAAGTGGCAAAGACATTAGTGAAGTGAACGCTTTCATTAAACAATTTGAACAAATGCGTGACATGATGAAGAACATGAACAAAATGGGCATGTTTGGAAAAATGATGGGAATGAAACGTTAGACAACAGTAGATAGTAAAAGATAATAAGCAGAACTTTTATCTATTAGTTTTTATCTTTTATCTCAAATGAATTTTCTCGATAATTATCAAAATATTTATTTCATTGGCATTGCCGGCTCGGGCATGAGTGCTTTGGCACAATATCTTGCCGGTATAGGAAAAACGGTCAGCGGCTCTGATCGTTTTTTTGTTTCAGGCCAGGC
>PSMD01000010.1:32679-66100 GCA_040289925.1 Chitinophagaceae bacterium
AACCCGTGATAAGCTGAAAGCAGAAGGAATTCAATGTTTTTTTCAGGATGGAAGCGGAATCAATTCAGAAACACAATTAGTGATTGCTTCCACAGCGGTTGAAGAAACCAATGTGGAAATGCAAAAAGCAAAATCACTCGGTATCCCTGTTTTATTGCGATCAGAATTACTCACTCTCCTCAGCGAAACAAAAAAAACAATAGCCGTTGGCGGCACATCAGGTAAATCAACAACCACCGCCATGTTGTTTGAAATTCTTGACTATGGTGGTTTTCAGCCCAGCATTATTAGCGGTGCAGGGTTAGTAAAGCTGCAAAAACAGAACAAAATTGGAAATGCATTTGTAGGCAAAGGCGACTGGCTGGTAATTGAAGCTGATGAATCCGATGGATCAATTGTGCAATATCATCCTGAAGTTGGATTACTGCTGAATATTGATAAAGACCATAAGGAAATTGATGAGCTGCTGGAAATATTTCAGCAATTCAAAAAGAACACAAGAAGACTGTTTGTTGTAAATGCATCTCAACCACTCACGGCACAGTTTTCTCAAAATGCTGCAAATGATTTTTCCTATACCGAAGCCAATGCCGGTTATAAAGCTGCTGATTTTTCACAGCAAGGCTTTAGAACCTTTTTTACAATTAATGAAGTTCAGTTTGAGCTAAATGCAATCGGGCAACACAACATGCAAAACGCACTGGCTGCCACGGCTGTTGCTAATCAGGTTGGAGTTCCTTTAAAAATTTGTGCTGAAGCCATTAAAAATTATGAAGGCATTTATCGCCGCAACCAGGTGCTTGGTAATAAAAATGGCGTTTGGGTGATAGATGATTATGCCCACAACCCAGCGAAAGTTGCGGCCGCCATACGTTCAGTACAGCCGCTGGCCCAAAAAGTGATTGCCTGGTTTCAGCCACATGGCTACGGCCCTACCCGTTTTTTACGCAATGACTTTGTAAATGAAATTGCTGCTGCTTTGCGACCCAGTGATGAAATTTGGATGAGTGAAATTTTTTACGCAGGCGGAACAACAACAAAGAATGTGAGTGCTGCCGACTTAATTAATGATTTAAAGTTGTTAGGCGTAAATGCTTTTTTTGTTGAAAACAGAAAGGATTTTATAGCGGAAGTTAAAGCTCACCTGGAAAAAGACTCGGCTATCATTTTAATGGGCGCAAGAGACCCTAGCCTGGATGAGTTTGCAAAGGAGGTTTTTAAAACATTGTAATACCCAACAATCACGCAAAGGTTCGCTAAGGAGCTAAAGTTATTTTGCGTCTTATGTATAACTCAGCACCCTGGCGTGAGACAGAAATTGAATACCCGGCAGAACGTACAAGAGTGCCCTGAAACAAGTTCAGTGTAAACTCGCAACAGCAGCCACATCAGGGTATCTTAGCTGGTTCACAAAAAACACATATATCCTCAAAAATTATATTGTCTGATTAACGGTGAGCCCTTATTTTTGTCTTTCTTAAAATTTATTTTTTAACGCATTTAAATTTCTATTTAAGATGCCTGTAAAGATCAGACTCCAAAGACACGGGTCTAAAAAGAGGCCGTTTTACTTTATAGTAGTGGCCGATGCCCGTAGCCCCCGCGATGGTAAATTCATTCAAAAGCTCGGAACTTACAACCCTCTGACAATTCCCGCAACAATTCAGCTTGATCGTCAAAAAGCTTTAGATTGGTTGCACAAAGGTGCTCAGCCTACTGACACTGTTCGCCGCATCCTTTCTTTTAAAGGCGTTTTGTATTTAAAGCATTTGCTGCGTGGTGTTAAGCTGGGCTTGTTTGATGAAGCAACCGCAATGGAAAAATTTACAAAGTGGAGTGCCGAACATGAGGCGCAAATTAAAAAACGCCAGGAAGAAGCACATCGCAACCGCAGGGGTAGAAGACCGGCTCCGGGCCGCAGACCAGAAAGAAAAACGGAAAGCGGCAGAGAAGGATAACAACTGCCTATTGGCAATTCCAACTCTTCAAAAAAATTAAGGTGATGCTTTTCAGTATCACCTTTTTTGTTCCCATGGTTTTTTTGCAAATGATGATGGTTGCAGAAGAGAATAGCTAACCACAAACTCTTTTATCTTTGTTCACTTAGCATTTTACAAATACTATGGTCATTTCTTATAAATGGTTAAGCGATTATTTGCCTGTTGAGATAGAGCCGGAAAAATTAAGCCGCATACTTACATCAATTGGCCTTGAAGTGGAGGATTTTAGAAAATACGAAGAAGTAAAAGGTGGCCTTGCCGGTTTGGTAATTGGTGAAGTGCTGACAGCAGAAAAACATCCCAATGCAGATAAACTGACATTAACCACCGTGAATGTGGGCAATGGTGAAGCTCTGCAAATTGTTTGCGGGGCACCCAATGTAGCGGTTGGACAAAAAGTAATTGTTGCCAAACCCGGTACTGTTATTTACCCGGTAAAAGGTGAGCCGGTAACGATGAAGGTGGCAAAAATCCGTGGCATTGAAAGTAATGGAATGATTTGCGCAGAAGATGAGATTGGCTTGGGCACATCTCACGAAGGCATAATGGTTTTGCCGCCAAACACAAAAGCCGGTATGCATGCAGCAGATTATTTTGAATTATATGAAGACTGGATTTATGAAATTGGCTTAACACCCAACCGCATGGAAGCAATGAGCCATTGGGGTGTTGCCAGGGATGTTTGTGCCTATTTAAGTCATCATGAAAAAAAATCTCTTCGCCCAAAAATTCCGCAGAGCAACCAGTTTAAAACTGATAATCATACGCTCAACATACGGGTAACTATTGAAAACAAACAAGCCTGCCAGAGATACTCAGGTGTTAGCCTTGCAAACGTTACCATTGGCTCCTCACCACAATGGTTGCAGCAGCGATTGAAAGCCATTGGAGTAAGACCAATTAATAACATAGTTGATATTACCAATTATATTCAGCACGAAACGGGACAGCCCCTGCATGCATTTGATGCAGATGAAATAAAAGGCAGGCACATTATTGTAAAAAATCTGCCGGAGAATACATTGTTTATTACACTGGATGAAAAAGAAAGAAAACTTACTGCCGATGACCTGATGATTTGCGATGAGCAGGAAGGCCTTTGCATTGCCGGTGTATTTGGTGGCCTGCACAGCGGTGTAACAGAGAAAACAAAAAATATTTTTTTAGAAAGTGCATGGTTTAACCCCATTGATATCCGCAAAACATCTTTCCGCCATAACCTGAGAACAGATGCGGCCAGCCGCTTTGAAAAAAATACTGACATCAGCAATACGGTAAATGTTTTAAAAAGAGCTGCGCTGATGATCAAAGAAATCTGTGCTGGTGAAATTGCTTCAGATATTGTAGATGTGTACCCCGAGCCAAAACAAAAAAACCAGGTTGCCTTAAAGTATCACTATCTCAAAAAATTAAGTGGCAAAAATTATCACCCGGACACAGTTTCAGAAATTTTAGAAAGCCTGGGTTTTGAAAAAATAAAAGAAGGCATTGATGAATTGGTTATAGCCGCCCCATTGCATAAACCTGATATTAGCTTGCCAGCCGATGTTGTAGAAGAAATCATTCGCATAGATGGTTTGGATAATATTGAAATTCCATCGGCCATAAATATGACACCGGCAGTGGAAGAAAATTACGGTGAAGAAATTTTAAAAAACAGGCTTGCCAACTTTTTAGTAGGCCAGGGTTTTTATGAGATCATGACAAATTCCATAACCAATGCCGCATATTATGAAGAACATGAACTGGCACAGGCGGTAAAAATGCTGAACAGCCTAAGTGCGGAGCTAAACATCATGAGGCCTTCCATGCTGGAAACAGGCCTCGAAGCAATTGCTTATAATCTCAATAGAAAAAATAATAACCTGAAGTTTTTTGATTTTGGAAAAACCTATTCAACTACTGGCAGCGGAAAATTTCAGGAAACTGAACATTTGTGCCTTTATATAACAGGCCTTAAAAACCAGGCAAGCTGGAAATACAAAAGCCAGGAGGCGGATTTTTATTACCTGAAAGGAATTATCAGCAGCCTGATGAAGCTTTGCGGCTTGCAGCAGGTTGAGATAAAAATTTTGAATCATGAAGAAATGCAGGCGGCTGCTGAAGTTAAATTCAACGGCATTGCTGTGGCTATGCTCGGAATTGTAAATGCAAAAACGCTGAATCGTTTTTCTATTAAACAACTGGTTTTGTATGCCGATATTTACTGGAATGCTTTGAAGGTACAGGCACTCAAGCAAAAAATAATTCTGCAGGAAATTTCTAAATTCCCTGTTGTTGAAAGAGACCTCGCCGTAGTGGTTTCTGCAGATGTAAAATATGAGCAGGTTGAAGCAGCCATTCAAAAAGCTAAAGCTGAAAAACTTCAGCTCATTCATTTGTTTGACCTGTTTGAAAGTGAAAAGCTGGGGCAGAATAAAAAATCAATGGCTGTAAATTTTGTATTTTCTGATACAGAAAAAACACTGACCGATAAAGAAATTGATGCGATGATGAGCCGGATAATGCTTACGCTGGAAAAATACCTGAATGCTGAAATCAGGAAATAGCAGAACTAATTCCTAATAACAATTCTTGTGACCGAACAGGAAGTGCAAATAAAACGAATACAACAAAAGCTTCAGCAACTGTTGAAGAAAAAAGATGAACTGGACAAACAAAACCGCCAGCTTGAAAATGAATTGCTGAAATGGAAGAACCAAACAGAGCGGCAAAAACAAACCATTGAAAGTTTAAAACAACAGGTAGAAGTGTTGAAGATAGCTTCCGGAAACTGGAATGAAAACGATAAAAAAGAATTTGAAAAAAGAATCAACTTTTATCTGAAAGAAATAGACAGATGCATTGCCTTGCTGAGTGAGTGATCAAACCCGTTTTACCAACTGTAATTTTATTTCATCCTCCCCCTGAGCTCCAGGGTATAAACTCCATAAGGCAGATTGCTAAGCCATGTCCAAATCATTTTGTTATTGCGCAGGGGTAACTCCTGCTCCATTTCACTGCATACATAACCGCGGTCATCTCGCAAAATAGCTTTTATAGGTTTTTGTATAGGATCTTGCAGCTCCAGCTACAAAGAGTCTATAAAGACAGTTGACTTAACTTTGGCAAACATCGTAGTCAGATTTATTGGGTTTCCAGCGGGCAAAAATGATGCTACGAAGAATTTTTGTGGATAAGATTTTCGGAAAGATGCCTAAGGTATATAACCAAATTGAATTTTAGAAGCTATGGATCAACTTATTCCGGTAACAATTGTAATTGCCGACCGCACCTACCGGCTGCGTATTCATCCAAAGGATGAAGAAGTTTTACGCAAAACCGTAAAGCTGATTAATGAGAAAGTAATTGAATTTAAAACCCAGTTTGCAGGAAAGGACATGCAGGACTACATAGCAATGGTACTGGTATGGTTTGCCACCGAACAAAACGCATCTATGAAAAACCAATTGCAGATTCAATCAATTTCTGAAGGCCTGCTTACCATTGAACGAATGCTTGACCAGGGACTGGCAAACCAATAGTTTGTTGCAGGCTTTACAATTTTCCTCAATACACCCCGTTTTGTATCTTCGCCACACTGCCTTCAATTATTTTCCTTTGCAGGCAGTTTTAAAACAAATATTGTGGAATTAATTAAAAAACAGATTCATGGATCCTCAAATACTCTATATATTTATAGGCGTATCCGCATTGATTGCAGGTATTATAGCGGGTAAATTGATCTTTGCCAAAAACACCCGAAAAAGAATAGAAGAAGCCGAGTTACAAGCCCATACCATAGTTAAAGAAGCGGAAATAAGAGCCGACACCATCCGGAAGGAAAAAGAATTGGAGGCCAAAGAAAAGTTTGTGCAAATGAAGGCCGAACATGACCGGGAGGTGTTGGAAAGAACCCGCAAGCTCAGCGAAACAGAAAACCGCATCCGCCAAAAAGAACAAACCATTAACCAGAAAGAAAACAACCTGGATAAACAGATTAAAGAAAATGAGGCTATTAAAGAAAACCTGAACAGGCAAATTGAATTGGTAAATATTAAAAGAACCGAATTAGAAAAGCATCAAGAAGAACATATTCGCCGCCTGGAAAAAATTGCCGGCCTTACGGCTGAAGAAGCCAAAACCCAATTGGTAGAAAGCCTGAGGCAGGAAGCCCAGTCACAGGCCCTTGCCCTGCAGCAGGAAATTATAGACGAGGCCAAACAAAAAGCCAATAAAGAAGCAAGAAAAGTCATCATTCAATCTATTCAACGCACAGCGGCAGAACAGGCCATTGAAAATGCCATTACCGTTTTCAATTTAGAAAGCGATGAAATAAAAGGACAAATCATTGGCCGTGAGGGAAGGAATATACGTGCAATTGAAGCTGCCACCGGTGTTGACCTGATTGTGGATGATACACCTGAAGCAATTATTTTATCATCATTTGATCCTCTTCGCCGTGAAATTGCCCGGTTAAGTTTACAAAGATTAGTAGCTGATGGCCGCATTCACCCTGCCCGTATTGAAGAAGTGGTTGACAAAACCCGCAAGCAACTGGAAGAACAAATTACGGAAATAGGTGAACGAACAGTGATAGAGTTGGGCATACATGGTTTGCATAAAGAATTGGTCAGAATGGTGGGTAAAATGCGTTTCCGTTCTTCTTATGGCCAAAACCTGCTCATGCATAGTCGTGAGGTTGCCAATCTTTGTGCAGTGATGGCCGCTGAATTAGGTTTAAACGTAAAACTGGCAAAACGTGCCGGTCTTTTGCATGATATTGGAAAAGTGCCCGATGAAGAAACGGAATTAAGCCATGCCCTGTTAGGAGCCAAACTGGCTGAAAAATATGGAGAAAACCCGGCGGTAGTAAATGCCATTGGCGCCCATCATGATGAAATGGAAATGCAATACGTCATCTCTCCTATTGTGCAGGCCTGCGACGCCATTAGTGGTGCAAGGCCGGGTGCCCGCAGAGAGATTATGCAGCAATATTTACAAAGAATTAAAGACCTTGAAAACCTGGCGTTAGCTTACCAGGGTGTAGAAAAAGCCTATGCCATTCAAGCCGGCAGGGAGTTAAGGGTAATTGTGGAAGCTGATAAAGTAACAGATGCTGATTCAGACCGTCTTTCCTTTGAAATAGCTCAGAAAATTCAAAATGAAATGACCTTTCCGGGCCAAATTAAAGTGACAGTAATACGGGAAAAAAGAGCAGTGAATGTTGCCAGGTAATTTTTTGTTTGCTGATTTCAGATTTAAACGAATAGTCAAGTATCTGAAGCACAAAAAAATCTAAAATCCGCAATTAAAAATCTAAATTTTCCGCCTATATTTGCCACCCGTTTAAAAATTGAGTTATGAACGCTATAAATTATGTTCACGAACAGCTTACCGGTAAAAAAGATTTCCCTGCTTTTAAGCCTGGCGATAATATTACAGTGAACTATAAGATCATTGAAGGAAATAAGGAAAGAATACAGTCTTTTAAAGGCGATGTAATTAAATGCCAGGGAACCGGAGCTACCAAAACCTTTACTGTTCGTAAAATAAGTGATGGCGTAGGTGTAGAAAGATTATTTCCTTTTTATTCTCCTAACATTGAATCTATTGTATTAAATAAAACTGGTCGTGTACGCAGGGCTAAGCTGTACTATCAGCGTAAGAGAAGTGGTAAGAGTGCCCGCATTAAAGAAAAGCGTATGCTGACTGAAGAAGTAAATGGTTAAAAACCTGATCCCGACTGCGGTCGGGTTTTTTTTTTACCGTTTAAATTTCGTTAATAGGCGATTACGGTTGAATTGTTGTAAATTCCTTACTATCTTTGACCTTCAATTAGAAAATATGATACAAGCTAATTTATTAGGTGTGTTGGGCACCCAGGAAATCATCATCATCCTGGTGATTGTTTTGTTGTTATTCGGTGGTCGCAAAATTCCTGAATTGATGAGGGGCCTCGGCCGTGGCGTTCGTGAATTCAATGATGCAAAAAATAACGTAAGGCAGGAAATTGAAAGCAACGTAAACGAAGTGAAGAAAGAACCTAACGCTTAATTCTACAGGTTTTCTTGTTTTCCTATTCTTCCATTGATGCATACCATGCTTTATTACTGGCAGGCCAGGTAAGTTGCAGGCAAGTGGTTGAACATTACCTGCAAGCCATCTGCGCTAAAAAACATTTGAATGCTTTTGTTGACGTGTATGCAGAAGAAGCTTTGCAAAAAGCTGACGAATTGGATCTGCAACGCCGCCAGGGCAAACCCATCAAAAGCCTGCATGGTGTCGTAGTTGCTTTAAAAGATGTAATTGCTTACAATAAGCACAGGTTAACCGCAGCATCAAAAATTCTTAAAAATTTTCACTCCATTTATTCTGCTACAGTGGTTAAAAAATTACTGCAGGAAGAGGTAATTATTATTGGCAACTGCAATTGCGATGAGTTTGCAATGGGTTCAACCAATGAGAATTCTTTTTACGGTCCTGTATTAAATGCGGCAGCTGAAACCTGTGTGCCCGGCGGTTCTTCCGGAGGTTCTGCTGTTGCAGTACAGGCAGGGCTTTGCATGATTTCTTTAGGCAGTGATACGGGAGGTTCGGTGCGGCAGCCAGCAGATTTTTGTGGTATTGTTGGATTAAAGCCAACCTATGGCAGAATTTCCCGGCATGGACTTGTTGCTTTTGCTTCGTCTTTCGACAGCATTGGTTTGTTTGCAAAAAATGTACATGATATTGCAAAAGTTTTATCCGTAATAGCCGGCCCGGATGAATTTGACTCAACTGTTTCCCAAAAAAATGTTGAAGATTATACAAAGACTCCTATCTCCAATAAAAAATTTCGCTTTGCTTATTTTCAGGAAACATTACAGCACCCGGTACTTGATTCTGAAATTTCCTCTTCTTTGCAATTAACAATTAAAAATTTAATGCACGATGGTCACACTATTGAGCCTGCTCATTTCGAATATCTGGATTACATTGTTCCGGCCTATTATGTTTTAACCACTGCAGAAGCATCCTCAAACCTTGCAAGGTATGATGGTGTACGATTTGGTTACCGTACTGAGGAATCAGTTGATGATCTGACCGAATTTTATACAACTAACCGCTCTGAGGGGTTTGGTAAAGAAGTAAAACGCCGCATTATGCTTGGCAGTTTTGTATTAAGTACAGGTTATTATGATGCTTATTTTACCAAAGCACAGCAGGTGCGTCGCCTGGTAGTTGAAAAGATTGAATCTGTTTTTAAAAATTATGATTTCATTTTAATGCCTACTGCACCATCAACGGCTTTTATGCTTGGAAAAAAAATTACAGATCCTGTTGCAGTGTACCTCTCTGATATTTTTACCGTTACGGCAAATCTCACCGGATGCCCGGCTATTTCTCTTCCATTATTCAAGCATTCAAACGGCCTTCCCTTTGGCTTGCAGCTTTTAGCTAACCGCTTTAATGAGCTATCTTTGCTGCAGGTTTCCAAACAGCTTTTACAGCATAGTTAAACAGGTATGAAGAGTGTTTTTTGCTTATTCATGAGTTTGCTTCTGGCAACAGTAATTGCGGCTACACCGCAACAGGATGTGGCTATACAAAAAGACACTTCCATTGTAAATGATTCACTGGTTCAAACCAGCTTAAACGATCCCAAAAAAGTTTTTAAAGACCTTTTTATTTCAAATCCTTCAGCTGGTGTTGGCTCCGTACAACTCAACCCAAGAGCAGCCAGTTTTGTTCAGGATTATATGGCCAGTCATAGCCGCCATCTTATAAAAATGAAAGATTGGGCTTTGCCGTATTTTAATATGATAGACGGAGTGCTGACGGCACATGGCATTCCCAACCAGTTAAAATACCTGGCAGTTATTGAATCAAACATGAAAGCTTATGCCTTATCATGGACAGGAGCTGTTGGCCCGTGGCAGTTTATGCCTTCTACTGCACGCCGCATGGGATTAAAAGTGAACCCATACATTGACGAAAGAACTGATTATTATAAAAGCACTCATGCAGCCGCCCGTTATCTTACCGAGTTGTATTCTACTTACAAAGATTGGCTGCTTGTAATTGCAGCATATAATGGCGGCCCGGGAAATGTTGATTATGCCATTCGTAAAAGCGGCAGCAGGAATTTCTGGGATTTGCAGCGTTATTTACCTGAAGAGTCGCGAAACCATGTAAAAAAATTTATTGCTACTCATTACATCATGGAAGGAGATGGAAGCATTGCGACTGTTACAAAAGATGAAGCCTCGCAAATGATGCTTTCACCTGCCGGAAAAAATTTATTAACCAAAGAAGAACTGGAAAATTCAAAAGTTCAAAGCATTTCAGGCAAATACAGCTCCATCATCATTACGCAATACATTCTGATGGATCTTTTAACATTCAACCGTTACAATCCTGACTTTGATAAACAAATTTCAGTTACGGGTACTTACGAGTTGAGATTACCTGCCGACAAAATGCAGGTATTTAATGCAAAAAAAAACCAGATACTTGAGGAATCTCTTCGCTTGCTGCTGACACCGGTAAACAGCATTGGTAAAAATTAATTTTCAGCCTTTGTTAATACGCGGAGCATTGCTTCTGCTTTTACCAAACATTCTTCCCACTCTTTTTCTGCGTTGCTGTAAAAAGTAATACCAGAACCTGTTTGAAAAGATAAATATTGATTAACCTGGTTATACAGAATGCTTCTTATCACCACGTTTAAATCAAAATCTCCATTTGGTTTTATATAACCAACTGCGCCGGAAAAAATACCACGCCTTGTTGTTTCATACTCTTCAATCAGCTCCATTACTTTTTTCTTTGGTGCCCCCGTCATAGAACCCATAGGAAAGCATCCACGAATGATTTCAGAAAACGAAACTTTTTCAGTTAATTCACCACTAATGGTTGAGATCATTTGATGTACCTGCGGAAAACTGTAAATGCCAAACAACTCCTCTACTTTTACACTACCGTTTTTACAAACCCTCGAGAGATCATTGCGGACAAGATCAACCACCATTACATTTTCCGAACGGTCTTTCTGACTTTGATATAACTGCTCTTTTTCTTTTGGCAACGCACTACCCGTTCGTTTTAAAGTTCCTTTTATGGGCTGAGATAGGATTTTCTTGTTTTCTTTTTTTAAAAATCTTTCAGGACTGGCGCAAAGCAGGTAATCCTGGTTCACCCGGTAAAAAGCCGAAAACGGGTTTGGAGAAAGTGCAGATAAATTTTGATAAACAGTGAGTGGATGTATGCTTACCTGCTCAGCAAAAAATTCCTGGCAAAAATTTATTTCATAACAATCGCCACGTAAAATATGTTGCTTTAATTTTTCAATAATGCGGATGTATTCATCATGCCTAAGCTGCTGTTGAATTTGTACTGCGTTGCTCCGGCTGGAAATAATTGCTGGCTGATGGGAAACGGCGTCATAAACGGCACTGGCGTCATCTGTTTGTATTTGCATTTGCCCATTCTGAAACATGATCAGCACCTCCGGTTCAAAAAAATACAAATCAGGAAATTGAATCAAAGAACAATGTGAAGAATGCAGTTGTTCTATTTCATTTTTCAAATCATATCCCAGGTGGCCAAACAACCAGCGGGGTTTTTCATCAATAAAATGTTGAAGCCTGGCCAGCGCATTGCCTGAACTGGCCTGTACAAAATCTTTTACGCCGGCAGCAGCTATCCAATCATAATTGTGAGGTGCATTTTGATAGAAGTGATTATCTAAAAAGCAAAAAGTGTTGAACCGGCTTAACCATTTCAACACCTTTTGTTTTAGCTCCTCCGTATTTGCTACGGTATATATGCAGTTGTTTGTGTCTGCCTTATTCAACAATTATCAATTAAAAATCGTCTTCTTCTAAAAATCGTCTTCTTCATCATCAAAGCCGCTGTCATTAAACAGGTCAATATCTTTAAACTCATCATCTACTTTAAAATCCTCATCTTCATCAGCAGCTGATTTTTTACCACCTGTTTTCTTGGCTTTGGATTTCGGAAGATCGAATTCATCAAAATCAGGATCCCAGTCATCTTCTTCTTCAACTTTATCCCAATCATCTACTTCTTCTTCTGCATCATCCTCATCTACATCATCGTCATCCTTTGTTTTTTTAGATGAAGCAACCGTCTTTTCTTTTTTGGGTGTTTCCATATCCTCATCATCTTCGTCAAAATCGTCATCTTCTTCCTCAGTCTGCTTTTTTGACTTAGCGTTTGTTTTTTTTACCGATTGCTCTGCTTCCTGTGAAGTTGGTTTCGCAGTCGGCTTTTTTCCTTTATTTGCTTTTGCCATGGGTGAATAGGTTTCCGTGTAAAATTTCAGCGAAGTTTTTAATTAGCCAAATTTTTTAAATGAATTTTTGAGGCTGCAATTTTCTATGCCAAACTAACAATTTGCTCCCTGGCCGGGCCGTTTGAAATATAATGAATGTTTACTCCGAGGTCTCTATTTATAAACTCTACATAATCTTTCATTGGGGCGGGTAACTGTTCGGGTTTTGAAATTTTTCCGGTGTTTTGTTTCCAGCCTTTAAATGACTTATACACAGGCTCAATATTTACTTTTGTCATTTGAAAAGGAATTTCTCTTGTTTCCTTTCCATTTACCTGGTAAGCGGTACAAAGCTTTAGTTCATCAAATTCATCCAGCACATCTGCTTTTGTCATCACCAGCTTTGTAACACCATTTATCATACAGGCAAAACGCAAAGCAACAAGGTCTATCCATCCGCAGCGGCGAGGACGGCCGGTTGTAGCTCCAAATTCATTTCCTGTTTTTCGCAAGAGCTCACCTGTTTCATCATTAAGTTCAGTAGGAAAAGGGCCACTGCCTACACGGGTGCAGTAAGCTTTGGTTACACCAATTACATCCCTGATTTTTTGTGGAGCAAGACCCAAACCGCTGCAAACTCCCGCAGTAATTGTATTGGAAGAAGTCACGAAAGGAAAAGTTCCAAAATCAATATCCAGCATACTACCCTGCGCACCCTCAGCCAGTATGTGTTTGCCCTGGCTTAATTTTTCATTAATGAAATATTCGCCATTCACAATATTCAGTTGCTTTAAAAATTCAACCGCTTCAAAAAATTCTTCTTCCCATGCAGAAATATCTTCTGTAAATGCATAATTGTCTAAAAGCTTTTGATGCTTTAAACGAAGCTTAATGTAACTGGTAGTAAAAGTTTTATCCAGCAAATCTCCCACACGTAAACCATTGCGACCGGTTTTATCCATATAGGCAGGGCCAATTCCTTTTAATGTTGATCCAATCTTTTCGTTTCCTTTTGAAAGCTCAGCAGCTTTATCCAGTGCACGGTGTGTTGGTAAAATGAGATGAGTGCGTTCAGAAATAAAAAGGTTTTTTTTCAGATCAACACCAAAGGCAGCAACGGTGTCGCATTCTCTTTTTAACGTAACAGGATCCAGCACCACTCCATTTCCAATTAAATTGATAACCCCTTCATGAAATACACCAGAAGGAATTTGGTGCAATACAATTTTTTTATCCTGTACATATAAAGTATGCCCTGCATTCGGCCCTCCCTGAAACCGTGCAATAAGGCTATAGCGGTTTGCAAAATAATCTACAATTTTTCCTTTGCCTTCATCTCCCCATTGTAATCCTAATATTACGTCAACCATAATTTTCTTTTCTTAACCCGAATTCAGCATTGCATAGATTCTCAGCTTCGGGAAGTTTTTTGTAAGGTTATTTGTTTTGAATGCAGGCAAAAATAAACAGGCTGACAGAAAAGATTCAAAAAGAATAATCACAAAATATACAGCCTACCTGATGAGGGTAACGGTACCTTTTTTTGAAATGATTTTTCCGTTATCGGCCACAGCTTTTACTACCCAAACATATACACCGGAGTTTGCATCCAGTTGTTTGTATTTACCATCCCATCCTTTTCTTAATTCTGTGGTTGAGAAAACAAGATTTCCCCACCTGTCGAAAATGTGGAAGTACTCAATCTTTTTAATTCCCACCGGAATAGGAGTAAATACATCATTCTGCCCATCATAATTTGGAGTAAACGCGGTAGGCACATAAATATCCGGTCCTTTAAATGCTTTTATAGTTACAGAGTCCTGCGATTTGCAGCCTTCAGCAGTAGTAACAACCACGTAATAAGTGATATCTCTTGTAATAGTGGCAAGAGGATCTGAGAGAGTTGGATCGTTTAAGCCAACTGGTGGCGACCACAAATAACTGACTCCGCCTTCTGCGTGTAACTGAATTACATCGCCGGGAGTCACGTAGCTATCAGGAGTGATGTTTACATTAAAAGGAGGAATTACTTCAACTTTTACATCATCGGCCTGTAAAGAACTACAGCCATTTGCATCTGTTACCATTAAATTATAAATAGTAGTTGAAGATGGTTTTGCAAAAGGATTGGCAATTGTTGTATTGGATAATGTTGCTGCTGGCGACCAGTTAAACCCTGTACCACCTGAACCATTCAACTGAACAGAATCTCCTTTGCAAATTTTTACATCGGCACCTGCATAAGCTGAAGGAGCAGGCCAAACATTTATTCTCACTGTATCACTTCCGTTGCACGGGCCCAATACTGCATTCACTACATAGGTGTATAACCCAGGTGTAGCAGCAGTAAATACAGGATTAGCAATTGTTGCATTACTTAAACCTGTTGCAGGCAACCAGTTATACTGTGTAGCATTGCTAACTGCATTTAGACCAACTGATTTTCCCTGGCAAATATTTGTATCGTTAATGGCTGTTATACGCAAGGTATTATCAAGGCCAACCGTAATGTTTGATTGAGAAGCCTGGCAGCCTTTATTATCCTGCACTGTAACAGTATAATTGCCAGGTGCTACATTAAAAATATTTGAAGCATCAAGAGAATATTGGTAAGAAAGATTACCACCGGTTGCTGCCACTGTAATCTTACCATCATTACCACCCCCGCAACTTGCATTTTGTGTGCTAATGGTTAGTTGCAATGGTTGTGGTTGAGTAACAGATATGGATTGGCTGAGAATGCAATTCTTACTATCCTTAACAAATACCGAATAATTACCCGCAGCTAAATTGGTAAATGCATTACCAGGCTGGTAAGTAGTGCCATTAATAGAATATTGATAAGGCGCAGTGCCTCCGCCTGCGTTTATAGTAACTGCTCCATTGGTTTCACCATTGCATCTTACCGCAGTAACCGCAGTATTCATGCTTAATGCAGCAGGTTGATTAATGGTTATGCTAACTGTTCCGCTGCAACCATTGTTATCTTTTACTGTAATGGTATAATTGCCTGCAGTAAGATTATTAAAAACATTAGAAGCCTGAAAGGTAGAGCCGTCAATAGAATATTGGTAAGGTGGCGTACCGTTGGCAACATTTACCGTAAGGGTACCATCATTTCCTCCATTACAACTTACATCCGTTTTTACAGCAGTCGGCACCAGCGGCTGACCTGCCTGAACCTGAGCAGGAAGATTGTTTAATGTGCATCCGCTTGCATCAACAATTGAAATAGTATAATTGCCTACAGAAAGATTGGTGAACACATTTGAAGTTTGTGATGGCCCGCCATTTAATGAATATTGATAAGGACCACTGCCATTGGTTGGCGTTACGGTAATTGTACCGTTGTTTGCACCGGAGCAGGATGTAGGTGTAGTTTGAACAGTAGCTGC
Organism: Chitinophagaceae bacterium; assembly: GCA_040289925.1. GTDB lineage: Bacteria > Bacteroidota > Bacteroidia > Chitinophagales > Chitinophagaceae > VBAU01. The sequence continues at coordinate 48,333 of PSMD01000010.1, forward strand.
CAACGGAGGCCCTTGTGGAACTGTTACCGAAGTTAACGGCGAACGGCAACCAATTGCATCAACTGCCTGCACGCTATAGTTTCCGGGAGCTAATCCGCCAAAATAATTGGATGGTTGTTGAGGTCCTCCATTCAAACTGTATAAAAAAGGGGGATTGCCATTTAATACATTCACTGTAATAGCTCCATCGTTCGCTACTGTGCAGGAGGGTGTATCCACTACATTGGAAATAAACAAAACGTTTGACTGAGTAAGTGTAACATTAAATGTATTAAAACATCCACCTGCATCTCTCACCTGCACAACATAGTTGCCTGCAGCCAATCCGCTAAATACACTATCTCGTTGCGGCGGATTTACGTCCAGGTAATAATTATAGGGTGGTGTGCCGGCTCCCGGCTGTACATGTACAATAATAGAACCGTTACTTCCACCGCAGGAAGCCGGAATTGTTTCTATTGTTGCATTAAGTGTTGTGCTGCGGTTAATAAAAACAGTGTCAACATACACCACATTTCCTGAGCCATCACAACTGCCATAAACTGATTTCATCAGTAGCATGTTTGTGCTGGCAGCAGAGCACACATTATCAAAGTGAATGCTGTATTCCGAAGGAGAAATTCGAACAGTATCTATAGACACCGATAAAATCCGGGGCCCTTCCCACAATTCTGCTCTTAAAAATTTGGAGGCTCCACCATGAGGTAAAAACCGATAGGCTTCGTTCAATCCTACTCTCCCCCAGTTAAAAGCATTGCGATTAGGCGGAGTGCTCCATTTGTCAGGTCCATTACCCGGAGGTCCCCAGTTTTGCAAACCAAGAATAGCAAGCCCGTTGTTACTACCATTGCAAGGCGGTTTATCTTGCTCAAATACATCAATGATGCCACTGCCTTCGTGCAAAACAATCTGGTAAGTTTGAACTTTTGTATAACAATCATAAGGGGCAATTGAGCCAGGCCACAGCGGAATATTATAATAACTGATAACTGCACGCCGGCAGGGAGCTACTCCTTCTATCCTGTATTCTACTTTTTCGCCGGTAACTGTACGTGTGGTGTCAAACGGATCAAGGTCTTGCAACACTCCCGCAATTAAGCCTTTTGCATACCAGGAGTTGGGAAGTCTTTTGCTGGCATTATTCACCCAAATTCTCAGTTCACACCATTTTAAAGCATTTGAAGTATCAAAGGAAATACAACCGTTTGATCCAATAACAAAACGGGTGCAAACCGAATCATAAAAGCAGAAATTAAAAGGCAACGTTTGCACAGCACTGTAGGAATTGCCAGGCCACTGAGGTGGAGAAGCAAATGTCATCCCCCCCACCCTGGTGTCCTGGAAAGGGTAAGGATTATACGGAATGGAGATGGGTAAATAATCAGATGGCTCACGCAAATCAGGAATGGTAAAAGAAAGATTGGTACATGAAACACCGCATTGCAAATTAATAGTTTGTGATGGATTGCCTGAAGCACATTGTGCCCGTAACTTCAGCGCTGCCGAAGAAAAGATTAGCAACCAAAAAATAAAAGCAGCCCTGTTTTGCATGGTACCAAAAGAAACCCAAATTTATCGAAAATTTGGCATAGGCGGGTCTGGTGAATCGAGCATACAATGGAGATGGATGTTAGATTAACTCTTATCAGAGTATGTCATCAGAATTTATTTTCAACTTTTTTAAGTTTCTATTTAAAACGGAGCATCATCATCGTCAGACAAATCATTCATTTTACTACCTGTTTGTATGTAAAGTTTTGGGCCGTCATCATCTTTTACAGGCTTCCAGTTCCCTGGTAATCCAATAATGCCTCCAAAATCAGCCCCATCATGTTCTACAAATTTTTGAATATTCAATAAAGCTCTCAGCTTGATTGTGTTCAGCGAACCATTTCTGTGCTTAGCTATTCTCACATGCGTTTCACCAAGATTATTTTCACCCATTTCGTTTGTTGTGATGTCATAATATTCCGGGCGGTATAAAAACATTACCATGTCAGCATCTTGTTCAATAGCACCAGACTCACGCAGATCGCTAAGCTGAGGCATTTTAGTTCCGTCTTTAGCACCACGCTTTTCTACTTCACGACTTAACTGTGATAATGCAATAATGGGAATATTTAATTCTTTAGCAAGGCCCTTCAGGTTTCTTGAAATATTGCTGATCTCTTGTTCACGGTTGGAATTCCTGTTCTCCCCGGTACCACTCATCAATTGCAAATAGTCAATGATCACCATTCCAATGTTGTATTTATTTTTTAAACGGCGGCATTTTGCTCTTAATTCAAAAATATTCAGAGCCGGTGTATCATCAATAAATATCGGCGCCTGTGCCAGCCGTTGAATGCCCCGCTTATACAATTGCTGCATTTCATGCTCTTCCATTTTTCCCCTGGCAATCTTTTCCAACCAAATTTCACTCTCGGCACTTAAAATACGCTGCACCAATTGTCCGGCACTCATTTCAAGTGAAAACAAACCGACTGGCGTTGGTTTTGTTGGGTGCAATGCTGCATTGCGGGCAAGATTTAATGCAAACGCCGTTTTACCTACCGAAGGTCTTGCAGCAAGGATAATGAGGTCAGTATTCTGCCAGCCATAAGTTACACGGTCAAGGCTGCTAAATCCACTTGGCACACCGGTAACATCTTCATGTTTGTGGCGAAGGTCTTCAATACGCTGAATAGTTTTTATCAGCACTGAATCAATCGTGTCAAAGTTTTTCCGCAGGTGGTTGTTTGTAATTTCAAACAATTTGGTTTCTGCATCATCCAGCAAATCAAAAGCGTCGGTACTGTCTTCGTAAGCATCGCTAATGATCTCTCCGCTTATACGTATCAGCTCACGTTGAATAAACTTTTGCAGAATGATCCTGGAATGTGCTTCAATGTTTGCAGATGAAACAACCGTATTGGTAAGCTTTGTTACATAATAGGGCCCTCCAACCATTTCAAGTTCTTCGCGGCTACGCAATTCTTCAACCACCGTTAATATATCAATGGGCTGGCTTTTTTGTTCCAAACCCTGCATGGCCCGAAAAATTCGTTGATGAGCTTCTACATAAAAGCACTCCGCCTTTAAAATACCAGCTACAGCATCAAATGCTCCTTTTTCAAGCATAATAGCACCCAGCACAGCTTCTTCCAGGTCTTTAGCCTGTGGTGGCACTTTGCCATACACCATTGTGCTGAGGTCAAGAGATGATTTCCGTCTTTGTTTACGGTCGCGGTTTAAGTTAGTTAGGTCCATTTTCGTTCACAGCAATAGGTTTGTCTTACAACAAACAGGTTTAAACATTGATTTATTTACCAATGACCCTGGGGTTAGTAATCCTCCGTCTTATATTATGAAATCTCTATCTTTTTGTAACGGAATTGTTTCCCAGCAGTCAGGGCAACGAATATAAACGGGGACGTTTCTCAAAAAAAAAAAATTCTTTTTCAGTTGCAATCCCCAAGCTTATCCACATTATCTCACCGGTTATTCTGCTGTTTACCCAAGGTCATACACAATTTAAAAAAAATAAGCACGGCATGGCCGGCAAAATTCACACAGATTGTGCTAAAAAAAAATTGCCCCGTTTTTTGGTTGAAATTCTAAAACCACAGAATGGCCTTTCAGCGGATTTTTACTTAAAATTTACCTGTGTTTTTACTACACAACTCGCTACTGGCAAGCATTTCAGAATTAATGTTCGGAGATGTATTTTTTTAAAACTGGCTTCAGCACACATTTTTTTGAAACAAAAAATTTATGCAAACAACCCCTTTTCATTTCTGTTGCAGGTCTGTTGCTCATTTGCCCGTATTGCTACCAAATAATTAATTCAACATTCATTCTTCTTTAAAAAAAATTTTATTGAGAGTTATTCGTATTTTTTTACGATGAACAACAGCCATTCCTTCCACCTGGGCCTTTGTATGGCCGGCTTATATCTGCAGGCGCTTATACGGCCGGAGTGTTAGATTTTTTGTTTGAAACACTGGAAAAATGGGAAGAAGCCACAATGCAGGTCCTTGAAAAAAATATTCCCGGGCACAGAGTAGTAATTGATGTTTTTAGTGGCGGCATGTGTGGTATTATTTCTTCCTTAGCCCTGCAGGATACAAAACCATACGATGGAAAAAATAATTGCCGGTTGTATGATGCGTGGGTGAATTTAAATGATTCAGAAAACAATACCACCCTGCAACAAATGCTGAGTGATGGTGATGCCAATGTCCAGGAAGTGATCTCATTACTGAATTCAGCATTTATTGAAGAAGTAGCTAACCGAAGTTTTGATATGAAAAACATGAAAGTTTGGGAAACAGGTCAAAGGCCATGGCTTTCTGAAAAACTGATGTAGCAGTTACCGCTAGCAATTGGCGGGGCCTGCGATACAAAGTGTATTTCGGTGGCACTAAGGCTTCAGAAAAGCATTCCATGTTCAATCACAAATTGCAATTAAAATTTTCTACCGATGCATCTTATAAACCAGAAAGAAAAAAAATTACAGTAAAAAGAAAAGATTGAAGTGAAGAAGAAATTGAAAGAGATATTTATCCGTCGGATGTTTTGTATGTGGATTTTCAAAACCGCTTTAATACAGAACGATTGAAAAATGCTGCGATTATTACCGGCGCATTTCCATTTGGGCTTGCACCCCGCAAAGTGGAAATGGAAAGAGAACTGCTGGAAAATATTCCGTTCAGTGTGTCTGAATTAAAACAACTGGATGATAACGACACCAGCAAAAAAATCCAGCAGGTAAAAAATCCGCCAAGCTGGGAGAATGAGTTTTTTGATTACACTTTAGTTTGTGTAAATGGAGGTATGACAAACAATGAGCCCTTTGAAATACCCCGCCAGCTTTTGCTGAAAAAAGGAAGAAGCTGCCAGAACATGCCACGTGAAGCTGTACTGGCAGACAGGGCTATTATTATGATTGACCCTTTTCCTGATAAAGACATTTTTGAAGAAGATTTTAAACAACCTAAAAATTTAATTGACCTAACCAGGCAAGTACTGAAAGTGTTACTTAACCAGCCACTGTTTAAAATTGAAGATATGGAGCTTGCGCAGGAAAATGATGTATTCAGCCGTTTTCTTATTATCCCCACGAGGCACGATGACTACCAGAACAACTCCATTGCCTGCGGTTCTCTCGGTGCCTTTGGCGGTTTTTTTAGTAAAGAATTCAGAGAACATGATTTTATGCTTGGCCGTTACAACTGCCGCCGCTTTCTGCTTTATCATTTTGGCCTGCCCGAAGAAGTTGCTGAAACAAACCCCGTTTTTAAAGGTTGCTGGACGGATGAAGCAAAAAATAAATGGCGGTACTATAATAAATACCGGATGAAGTGGATGCTACCGCTTGTTCCGGTATGCCTTTGACCCGGCATCAAAAAGCTGGGGACCTGCATTGGTTTCATCCTCTGTAGAAGTGAATAGTCACGATTCATCAAAATGGATAAGGTTTGATTTGCCTGCAGTTGTTTTGCAAAAAGGGAAAACATATGGCTTTCGCCTGCAATCACGCAATGCACTGGTGGCAATTGGTGAGGCAGCAGCCGGCAATCGTAATCCTTTTGAAGGTGAAGAATGGCATGCCGATACAAAAAACTCGCAGGGCCGTTACTACAAATATTTCAGCCTGTCTTATAAAGTAGAAATGTATGCTTAAAAAAATTAATTACCGATTGAACTGTTTGAAGATTCATCCCGTTGCTTGCCAGCGGGATTTTTTATTGCACTACCGGTTCCCTTCTTGCCCAATTCATATTATTTCAGGTAATTCGTGGCATGGAATATTTTAAGATCGGAAAGCTGGTAGCTACTTACGGTTTTAAAGGCGAAATGGTGTTGAAGCATGAGTTTGGAAAGAAAACGTCACTCAAAGGGCTTCAGCATATTTTCATTGAAGAAAAAAGAAATTCTTTCCTGCCGTGGTTTGTCGAATCGGCCAAAATAAAAAGCGAAGAAGAAGTGTATGTAAAGCTGGAAGGAATTGATACAAAAGAAAAAGCTTCCAAATTAAAAACAAAAGAGGTTTGGGTAACAGAGGCAGACATGAAAAAGTTTACTGCCAAATCAGCGCCGCTCAGTTTGCTGGGTTATACAATCATGAATGAAAAGAAAGAAGTGGGCAGCATTGCAGAAATTATTGAACAGCCACACCAATTGCTTTGCAAAGTAGAGATACAAAATAAAGAAGTATTGATACCACTAAATGAAAGCACCATTAAAAAAATCAATCACAAAAAAAAGCAGGTGATTGTTGAACTGCCGGAAGGATTACTGGAGATATATTTTGAACCATAATCAGAAAAAAGGGAATGGTTTCTCCACTCAATCCAACTAATCCCAGGAAATCTTAGTTTTCCCTAATAAAATCTGCAAGCAGTTTCATGCGATAGTAAAGGTTACTGAGCATTAACGAAACATTGTTTTTCACTTTCTCTACTGAGTTACCATTCATCTTCTTAATGTTTTTCAGTTCTTCAATCTTCTCATCAATTTTATCAACTAGCTTCTCCGCATTCCAGCCAATGTATTTTTTATTGCGGTCCTCAAATACATGATAAGGTTCAATTGTTCCGCCTTTTAATTTTTTAAATTTGAAATTATTTTTAATCGCTTCTTTAATAGCTTCATTACTCAGCATATCAATCATCACGTTCGGAGAAACATTGTTCAGAAAAGCATTGTGAAAAATGTTCAGATTGTTACGCAGTTCCCTGATCAATTGCTTTTTTAAAACATCTGCCGTTTTGCTTTCCTTATTTAAAAAAGCGATCAAATCTTTTAAAGGGCCAATTCCTGTTTTTAACCATTCAAGGTTCATGCATTAAAAATAGTCAAATGAGTTATAGGAAGGTGAAATGAGTTATAAGAGCCAAATGGGTGAACTAAAAACTATTTTCAATTTGACTTTTATAATTTAAGTGACTCATTTGACCTGTATGACTTTTACCTTTGAGAAATTGCCTGACCCAAAGAAATATATTGCCCATTTTGACCTCGATTCATTTTTTGTTTCAGTAGAGATATTGAATGATCCTTCGCTGAAAGGCAAACCTGTTTTAGTTGGAGGTAGTGATCGGGGCGTAGTAGCTGCCTGCAGTTATGAAGCCAGGAAATTCGGTGTTCACTCAGCCATGCCTATGAAGCAGGCAAAAAAACTTTGTCCGAACGCTATAATTATTAGTGGAACAAGGGGTGAATACAGCCGTTATTCAAGATGGGTTACAGATATCATTGCATCAAAAGTGCCGTTGTTTGAAAAAGCCAGTATTGATGAATTTTATATTGACCTTACCGGCATGGATAAATTTTTTGGTGTAAGCAAATATGCAAGGGAGTTAAGAGAGCTGATAATGAAAGAAACAGGTCTTCCAATTTCTGCGGGATTGTCTTCTGCAAAATTCATCAGCAAAATGGCTACCAACGAAGCCAAGCCAAATGGTTTTTTGGAAGTACCTCATGGAAAAGAAAAAGAATTTTTGTGGCCCCTGCCTATTGAAAAAATAAATGGTGTGGGCAAACAAACCGAAATGCAGTTAAAGGTTTACGGCCTTTACACAATTGAAGACATTGCCAAAACGCCGATTGAACAAATGGAAAAAATTGCGGGGAAATGGGGAGAATCACTTTGGCACAAAGCACATGGCATTGGCTCTGCAGATATTGAAACTGATTGGGAGCAAAAAAGCATGAGCCATGAAAACACGTTTGAAGAAGATAAAGCTGACCTGGAATTTTTGCATAGTGAAATTGTGAGACTGACTGAAAAAACAGCTTATGCTTTGCGTGAAGATGGAAAGCTGGCAGGCACTGTTACTGTAAAAATCCGCTACTCAAATTTTGAAACTACATCCAGGCAGGAAACTATTGATTACACATCGCTGGATGATCAGTTGATTGCAAAAGCCAAGGGCCTCTTTAATAAGTTATACCAAAGAGGACGGCCGGTCAGATTGCTGGGTGTAAGATTCAGCCAGCTCATTCCCTTTACTATGCAAATGAATTTGTTTCAAAATAACCTGGAAAAGCTAAGTCTTTACAAAGCCGTTGATGAAATAAAAAACCAGTTTGGCAGTAATGCCATTTCAAAAGCAGTTACCTCAAAACTAAAGGACAGTGATAGCCACAGCACCACTCATACCATCAGCAAAAAAGAGAGATAAAATGAACTAAAATATAAAAATTACTCTTTCAAACTCTATTATCCCACCTTTCCTATTCATTTTATCTATTCGCTTTTTATGTAATTCCTATCTTCGTCTCCCCAAATTTTACAATTATGTCATCTGCATGGAAAGATTACCAGGAAAAAAATAAAGACCGTTTTTTAAATGAAATGCTCGACCTGCTCCGCATACCTTCTGTAAGTGCAAAAAGCGAACACAAAGCCGATATGCAAAAATGTGCGGAGCTGGTTAAGCAACGCCTGCTGGATTCAGGTTGTGATAAAGCAGAAGTAATGGCTACCGATGGTCACCCGGTTGTGTATGGAGAAAAAATCATTGACCCTTCAAAGCCAACTGTGCTGGTATATGGGCATTATGATGTACAACCGCCTGAGCCGCTGGAACTCTGGCACAGTGGTCCATTTGAACCTACTATCAAAGACGGAAAAATTTATGCAAGAGGTTCTGCAGATGACAAAGGCCAGTTTTATATGCACGTAAAAGCATTGGAAACGCTGGTGAAGACAAACAGCATGACTACCAACATCAAATTTTTAATTGAAGGCGAAGAAGAAGTAGGTTCACCCAATCTTGGCAAATTTGTAGCCGCCAATAAAGAGCTTTTAAAGAACGATGTTATACTCATCAGTGACAGTTCTATGCTCGGCATGGACAAGCCATCATTGGATGTTGGAGTACGTGGCTTAAGTTATATTGAAGTAGAAGTAACAGGTGCTAACCGCGACCTGCATAGTGGCACTTATGGTGGCGCAGTTGCAAACCCCATCACCATTCTTGCAAAAATGATTGCAAGCTGCCATGATGAAAACAACCACATAACCATTCCTGGGTTTTATGATGATGTGGTGGAAGCAACCAAAGAAGAAAGAGAATTAATGGCCAAAGCTCCTTTTGATGAAGAGGAATACAAAAAAGATTTGGGAGTAAAAGAGCTGTGGGGCGAGAAAGGATATACAACGAATGAAAGAACCGGCATTCGCCCAACAATTGAAGTAAATGGCATTTGGGGCGGTTACCAGGGAGAAGGTGCGAAAACTGTGCTGCCATCTAAAGCCACTGCAAAAATTTCTGCAAGATTAGTTCCCAATCAAACTTCAAAAAAAATTACGGAGCTGCTGCTGAATTATTTTCGCAGCATTGCGCCCAAATCTGTTACAGTAAATGCTTTTGAGCATCATGGGGGCGAACCTTACATGACACCAATTGATAGTAAAGGATATAAAGCAGCCGCCAAAGCAGTAGAAAGTACTTTTGGCAAGCAGCCCATTCCTGTACGTGGCGGGGGAAGCATTCCTATTTGTTCTATTTTAGAAAAAGAGTTGGGTGTAAAAATTGTATTCATGGGCTTTGGGCTGGATAATGACAACCTGCATTCACCCAATGAAAAATATAATATAGAGAATTACTACAAAGGCATTGAAACCATTCCTTATTTCCACAAATATTTTGCTGAAATGTAGTTGAAGTAAGTTGTGAATAAACTGAAGGCAGTTAAAGCAACTGCCTTTTTTATTGTTTGTATGCCATCATGGCTACAGCAATAGGCTTGATATACTGTCCCGGGTTGGGCATTACATTTTTATACCGACCACCTATCCAGGCATTGGGTATTGGGGCAATACCGTCCGTATCAGGAATAATGCAGGGCATATGATCCTGCTTTAAAAACTTTACTCCCGGATTTATTTTAGGAACCTGGTAACCAGTGTTTGGAGAAAACTCAGGCAATTGAAAATATGTTTTTGGCTGCTTTTTCTTTTGCTGATATTTATCGTTTTGAGAAAAAGCAATGTAAGAAATAAGCAAAGCAGCAATCAGCAGGCAAGGTTTCATGGCATCATTCTTTCTAGCTAATTTACAAAATATGTTTTTTGAAAACCGTTAATTTAACCTGCAAATCTTTCTTTGTTTAAAAATTTTTTTCTTGCAAACGGAACGGAAGAATAAAATTGTTACAGGAGTAAAAAAGATGTAATGGCTGAAAAAGAAAAACTCCGGCTCGATAAATATCTGTGGGCCATCCGGCTTTTTAAAACACGTACTATGGCTGCTGTTGCCTGTGATACAGGGAAAGTAAAATTTAATGGCTCTCTGGCTAAAGCAGCCAAACAGGTGAGCATTGGTGACGAATACGAAGTAAAGACGGAAGCAAAACGGTGGCGAATTAAAGTTACCGCCCTATTGCATAACCGGGTGAAATACGAAAAGGCCCTCAAATACTATGTTGACATTACGCCCGCCGAAGAACTGGAAAGAATTAAATTCCTGGCTTCAAGTTTTCATACCGGTAAAAGACAAAGCAAAATTGGCCGCCCCACCAAAAAGCAAAGGAGAGATCTCGAAGATTTTTTTGGAGAAAAATAATCACTTCTCCATCCGGCATTGATTTGATGACCATCAGGCAAACCACTTACCATCATCATTGTTTGGCCTGTTGGTGTCCGTTTAGTTTTACAACATACACAATTTCATTAACCGCTAAAAAAATCATATGGAAAAAGCTGTTGACAAACCCAGAACCTCCTGGCCAACTTTGTTTGACAGCGGCTGGATAAAAAAATTCTTCAATGCACCTTTGGCTGAATTCTTTAACCTGGGTAAAGTAATGAATATACATGCCGTAAACGTTAGTAAGACAGACAAGGAGTTTAAACTGTTCATTGCTGCACCAGGATTAGAAAAGAAAGATTTTAAAATTGAATTTTTCGAAAGGGATACTCACTATCAGCGCAGAAAAGGAAAAAGAAGAAAAAGAAGAGTTTGGCCGTTTCAACAGGAGAGAATACTACTACAGCAGTTGGAGGCGCAGCTTTACTATGCCACCCTTTACAGACATGGCAAAAGTAGAAGCCCTCTATGAACATGGGGAGTTAAAGATCATAATCCCCAAAACGGAAGTAAAAGAAAGAAAGATGGTTAAAACCATCAAAGTGAGCTAACAAAAAAAGTTCAGTTAGCAAAAAAGCCCTGCGGGGCTTTTTTGATTTTCAGGCCCATGATCACTGCTTATCTTTGAACGCTCCAAAACTGCGTTGATGCACATTGATATCATTACCGTTTTACCTGAGTTACTGGAGAGCCCATTTAACCACAGCATTTTAAAACGGGCACAGCAAAAAGGATTGCTAACAGTACAAACACACAACCTGCGCCAATGGGCGGTTAATGAATATGGGCAGGTTGACGATTATCAATACGGCGGCGGCGCAGGTATGGTAATTATGTGTGAACCCCTTGCTAATGCAATTGAAGAGTTGTCTAAGCACAGGAAATACGACGAAGTAATATACCTGACACCCGATGGAAAAAAATTTGACCAGAAAACGGCTAATAAACTTTCCCTGTATAATAACCTGCTTTTGATTTGCGGACACTATAAAGGAATTGATGAGCGGATACGTGAGCAGTTTGTAACCATGGAAATCTCCATCGGAGATTTTGTTTTAAGCGGCGGTGAATTACCGGCTGCTATTTTGGTTGATGCCATTGGAAGGTTATTACCCGGGGTGTTAAATAATGAAACCTCTGCCCTGTTCGATTCGTTCCAGGATGGTTTGTTGGCTCCTCCTGTGTATACAAGACCAGCTGATTTCAGGGGATGGAAAGTGCCCGAGATTTTATTAAGCGGTGATCCCAAAAAAATTGAGGACTGGCGGCATGAGCAGGCACTTAAACGCACAAAAGAAAGACGACCTGACCTGGAAGAATGATATCAGCCGCAGGAAAAGAATAATCAATCTACTCACTCATTATTTATCACTTTCATTCATTAAATAAAAGAGCCTCCTTTTTACTGGAGGCCCGTACATAGTGCAGGTTTATAACAAGCAAGGTTAGTTTCATTGGGCCAGAATGCTAAAAGCAACTGTTTTTGGTCTTTGGATCATAGGGGTGCTATTGCACCGAATATTATTAAAAAGACTGGCTTCAATTTCCATCCTCTTTTGCGGGCTGTTTTCCAAATCAAGCTTATCAGCAGTGCCGTAATCATAATTTAAAAAAGGCCCCGCCAAGACTAGCAGGGCACACCCTTAACCATACGAAACCAAAATCTTTATTGTAAAAAACTAATTGTAATAATTGATTGACGAGGTAAAAATAGCATGGGTAAAAAGCCTTTCATTTAAAAATCGTTAAATAGGCTGAAAATGACGGTGAAACCTAAAGAAGTTTTTCATCCTCTTGTTGCAAATCACATATAGAACAAAACTGAAAAATTAAACATGATTTATCTCAGCCAGCACAAGGTTTATAAGTTCCTCTGCCTGTAAATATTTTTGGCTGATAATATTAATAGAACTTTTTGCCGCAGAAGCTTGCTCAATTTCCTGCAATAGCTGATTTAATTCGCTGGCGCCCACATAAGCCGCCATTGATTTCATTGTATGAGCTATGGCAACAACAGATGGATAATCTTTTGCATTTATCGCTTCCTTCAGGCTATTCATGCTTTCCGGCATTTGAGATCGGAAAGACGCCAGCATCTCTGTTTCAAAATCTTTATCTCCTTTGGATAAACTATGCAGGTAATCCAAATTTACAATGGGCTTGTTACTGTTGCTCACAGCATGTTTTGTAATCAAGCGGTAAAGCTCATCAGGCTGCAATGGCTTGGATATATAATCATTCATGCCGGCCGCAATACATTTTTCTCTTTCACCCGCAAGAGCATGTGCCGTCATAGCAATAATGGGTATATCCATTTGCAATTCACGTCTTATTTTTTCTGTGGCTGTATAACCATCCATTTCCGGCATTTGAATATCCATCAGCACCAAATCAAATTTATTCTTCTGTAAAGCTTCAACAGCCTGCTTGCCATTATCAACAATTTCATAATTAAATTTCCATCGCTTCAACAGGTGCTTCATTAATTCTTTATTCATCACATTATCTTCTGCCACCAATAATTTTGTTTTGGCAGGTAAATGCTTTTGCTGGCTTTGAAGGCTTATTTCCTGTTCTTCATTATCAGTGATTAATTCGTAAGTCAGATCAACAATAAATTTGGAACCTTTACCCGGTTCACTCTCCACAGAAATTTTTCCATTTTGTATTTCTACCAATTGCTTTACAATGGCCAGCCCCAGCCCCGTTCCTCCAAATCTTCTTTTACTATCCGTTTCTGCCTGCTGAAAACGTTCAAATATTTTTTGCTGCTGCTGCGGTGCAATGCCTATGCCTGTATCCTTTACAATAAAACGGATTGTTACCACATCCTGCCTTTGGTTTAAGAGCTTTACATACACTTTTACTCCCCCTTTTTCTGTAAACTTTAAACCGTTGCTGATAAGGTTGACCAGTATTTGCGTCAGCCGCACTTTATCTCCTACAACAATTGCTGGTAAATTTCCATCTGCATGCAATTGCAGGTATAGATGATTGTTTCTGGCTTTTACATCCATCATTGTTATCAGAGAGTCCATCAATTCCATAATACTAAAGCGGCTTTTTTCCAGCGTAACAATGCCTGATTCCATTTTGGCTAAATCAAGAATGTCATTAATGATAGTAAGCAGGTTATCTGCAGAAGTTTTAATGGACTTAACATATTTTTCCTGGTTAGCATCCAGCTCTGTGTTTTGAAGCAAGCCGGCAAAACCAAGAATAGCATTCATAGGTGTACGAATTTCATGGCTCATATTGGCCATAAACTGATCCTTGATCATTGAAACTTCTTTGATCTTTTTTTCCGATGCGTTTAATGTTTCAATCAGTTTTACCTGGCCGCGGCTTTGATTAATCAGGTACCAAAATGTAATGAGGCAGCAAATGCCTGCTATGCCAGCTAAAATCAATCCCCAGCGTTTGGCCCTTGCGCCATTAGCAGCAATTGAAGCTGAAATCCCAGTCAATTCTACCTGCCTGTTTAAATTAATTTGCCTGATGACTTCAAAAATCGTATCTCTCAACAGTTTGCCCCGGTTAGTATTAATTAATTTTTCGGCAGCCAGCTTGCCATCTTTTTTAAATGCCTCCAATATTTCTTTAGTGAATTCTTGTTTTTGATGAACAGCGGTTAATAATTTATTTGCCAGCGGAGCGTACTGCTGATCTTTGATAATGGTAAGTATCTTACTCAGTTTTTCATTAATCTTTTTCATTTCATCTTCTACTGTAGCTGCATGCAGCGAGTCCTGCGTAATAACCAATCCCCGCACATTGCTTTCTAAAAACACCACATCGGTTTTTACTTGCTCAAGGGATTGCTGCACTTCAAACTCATGCAACAGGGTTTGGTTGTTTTTAATGAGATTTTGAATGCTGGAACCCGAATTGAATTGCAGGAATACGATCAACAAAATGCTGACAAGGAAAATAATAAGAATAAGGTAACTGAACCTCTTTCTCAGCATAGGATGATAGTGAAGGAGTTAAATTACGAAATCTGCAAAACTAATAATCGCGGCTAAACCTTCTGTAGTAAAAAAAGATGGCAATTATTGAAATAAGGGCCACAAAAGTGGTAAGCAATAAAACGGGAGTTCGTTGTAAACCGTATAACTCAATAAGCAAATAATACTCGCTGCTGGCAAGTATGAGTACGAGAATGCTGATAATGATGATAAATTTTATCTTCATAAAAACAAATCTAGTCTTGTGCTTCAACTGAAAGAATATGATTCAAAAATATTATTTAGCTTGCGGGATTATGGGGTTTTTAGGCCGGTTATTCAATTCAATCGTTGAATTGGCTGAAATAATGGTTGGCTAAAGAAGGTTCAGCTTTTGTGTAAGAAGCGATTTATAAGCATCTGCAACCGGCACATTTGAACCATTAATACGTATCATACCTTCTTCTATAAAATCAATTTTATTTAAGGCTACAATATAGCTGCGGTGTACCCGCATAAACTTTGATGATGGTAGTTTTTCTTCAATAGACTTTAGCGTAGCATGTACAATATGAAATTTTTGGCTGGTAAAAATCTTTACATAATCACCCATTGCTTCCAGGTAACAGATATCATCTACACTTACTCTTTTTAAAATGCCGCTGTCTTTTACAAAAACAAAATTTTTTTCTTTCACCTCTACTTCCTGCCGGTTACTGTCAATCGCCTCTTTTACTTTATCAATAGCTTTTAAAAAACGGTGTGGTTCAATGGGCTTTACCAGGTAATCAACCACATTTAATTCAAACGCATCAATAGCATAATCTTTTTTACCGGTGGTGAAAATGATGAAAGGTTTTTTCTTGCCAAGGTTTTTGGTGAGTTCAATGCCGTTCATACCCGGCATTTCAATGTCTAATAAAAGAAGATCAACTTTTTGCTTGTTGAGAATATTGTAAGCTTCCATAGCATCTTCACATTCCGCTGTAATTTTCAGATCGTCAATTTGCTCAACAAGCTTTTTCATGGCCAGCCGGGCCATTTTGTTATCATCAACAATCAGGCAAGTCATGATTTCTTTGGTTAAGAACAAACAAATTAATTAACTCAGATTAATTCTAAAAATCACTTTTCTTACCATGGTGTAAAAAAGAATTTCTGCTCATCATATTCATAAAAAAATGCTTTCTAAAACCAGTTAGATTAAAAATGAAAACGCTTTTGTTTGTTTGAAGATGATGAACGCTTAACGCCTGAACGAAAACAGGAAGCAATGAATTATTACTTCCTGATAGTGAAACCGGCTACAACAACTGCACTTTTTGTTCAAAGTTTCCGTTTTACCCTAAGGTTGAAAAATAAATAAGAGTAACGCTACTCTTTCTTTAACCCAATAACCGGCAACGCTTTTTGCCTGATCAACTCATTTAACGCAGGTACATCCTGCTCCAGTACTTTTTTCAACTTAACCAGGGCCGTATCGGCCTGCGCAGATAAATCTGCAAAAGTTTCTTTTGCCTGTTTGCTTGGCGCCATGTTTCCACTGTTGGCAACATCAAACAATCCACTAAGCTTGTCATTTAATTTAATCGGGAAATTCAGCACATCCTGGCTGCTTTTTGCTTTCGTTTGATAAAGCGTTTCTTCAACCGAAGTCAGTTGCTTATTGATGCTATCAGCCAACTGCTTTACTTCTTTAGGCAAATCTTTGCCTTGTCTTGCGGTAAACTCGTTGATTTGACTTCTGACGGCCCGAATATCTTTAATAGCTTTCTGCACTTCATTAAATTTAGCCTGCACTTGTTTTAAAAAGCTGAATTGCTCATCATAATCCTGTTGTGTGATTTTATAATTAGGATCTGGTTTTATGGTAAAAGGAACTTCGGCAGAATCTTTTCCAACTTTAATTCTGGCAAAATAATTTCCGGGTGGTGCAAGTATGCCCCCGGGCACACCCGTCCATAAAATCATGCCTTCAAATCTTTCTGATTCGGGATAAAGCAAATTCCAGTTAAACTGGTTCATGCCCTTTGCAATATCAATTTTATTATCCTTACTGTCGGTAGCAAAAGTTTTTATTGTCTTATGCTCTTTATCCAGGATTGTTATGGATGCTTTAGTGGAATCGGTAACATCTTTTAAATAAGAATTAATTACAACTCCCGCAGGCGGGTTGATGCCTGCATTGCGAGGCGTACCAAAATTTTGGCGAAAACCACCTGCAGGAATACGGTACGCCGGGTTTACATCAAATACATGCAGGTTTTTGTTTGCAAAATCCGGGTTATACTGCTGCAATACGGTCAAATCATCCAGTACGTAAAATGAACGACCCTGTGTTGCCACTACCAAATCATTTTCTTTAATGGCTAAATCAGTAATGGGAACAACGGGTAAGTTCAATTGAAATTTTTTCCAGTTTGCCCCGTCATCAAATGAAATATACATGCCGTATTCAGTGCCTGCATACAACAAGCCCGGCCGTTTGTGATCGGCACGAATGGCTCTTGCAAAATGCATTTTGTCAATGCCATTGGTGATCAGCTTCCACGTTTTGCCGTAGTCAGTGGTTTTGTAAATGTAGGGTGTAAAATCATCCAGCTTGTATCTTGTTCCTACAAAATAAGCACTGCCTTTATTAAAAGGATCTGTCTCAACACAATTCCACATCATCCATTTTGGTGCATCTTTCGGCGTTACATTTTCCCAATTCCTGCCACCATCTTTACTTATATGTATCAACCCGTCGTCACTTCCTGTCCACAGCAAATCTTTTTCTACCCAACTTTCCGTTGCTGTAAAAATGGTGCAGTAATATTCTACTGAAGTATTGTCTTTTGTAATCGGTCCGCCGCTTGGCGCCTGTTTGCTTTTATCATTTGTGGTAAGATCAGGTGATAAAGCCTCCCAGCTTGCACCCTCATTTTCGGTTGCGAATAATACATTCCCTGCTGTGTAAAGCTTTTTGGGATTATGCGGAGAGAAGAAGATCGGGAAATTCCATTGAAAACGATATTTAAGCACATCAGCACCACTACCCATAGGATTCTCCGGCCAAACATTAATGGCGCGGTTCTCTCCTGTTTTGTGATCGAGCCGCGAAATATAACCACCATAGTTTCCCCCGTACACAATGTCCGGATTCAGCGGATCGGCAACTACGTAACCACTTTCCGCACCCGCTGTGGGTTGCCAATCCTGCTCGGTAATACCGGCGCCAAACGTTCTGCTTTTAATCCTC
>PSMD01000011.1:0-36259 GCA_040289925.1 Chitinophagaceae bacterium
TAAGGAAATGATGAATTTCGGATAGGTTTCTGTTGCTCAAAAACTTAAACAACAACCGAAGATAACGGTTTTAAATTATCTGCCAACTTTTTTCGGCAATCTAAAAATTTTTTTGATAAAAAATAATTTCAATCAAAATATCTTTTTTTATTTAATAAAAACAAATTCAAATTCAAATTTTTTTCTCAGTATTTTTATACAGATCCAAACCCCATCCCGATAGCTATCGGCAACCAACCTGTCATCCACGCATCCCCACTTAACTGCGTGGTTTGTTCTCTTCATCTCAAAAAAACTGTGGACTTTCGTCTGTGGACTATGGGACTGTGCACTCTCATCTTCTTTTCCATTAAATTTGAAAATAAAGTCACCATATGAAAAAAATGCTTGCCACCTTGCTACTCTTCTCTGCCATTTCTTTTTGCTTCGGACAGGATGCTCCCAAATAGGAACAGAAAAAGGTGTGAAAGAAAAACTGCTGATGATTAAAAAAACGTCTTCCCGATATAAAAAAACCTTACCAAACCCAACTCAATGTTCGTGAATGAAAGGGATGTAAAATTTGAAATGAGCAATGGCATTGTGCTGTTTGAAGATGAAGAAGAAGGGCAACGCTTAACCATTAGTTACTGCTCTCCCGTTTATTTCAGCGGCAGCATCACAGATTTCCAGGCCTGTTACAAAAAGCTTTCTGTAATATTAACTGAAGTGTTTGGAGACAAATACCATTGAAGAAAAAGACACCCGGCGGATGGACAACTATCTTTCACTTAAAAGGCAAAGACTGGCTGCAATCAAAAATCGCCATCAGGTTATCCATTTCCTGGGTGTTGAATAATCCATATATAGACCTGGAATTTTTCAGCAAGAAATAATTACAGTTGGCTTTTCTCTTTGCCTTTTGATGTCAGTTGTACATCCGGCAATAACGCAGCTACCAGCATAAGCACAGACGAAGCAAGCACGATATACAATGCCCATTTTTTTTCCGGGCATTCCCCTGCCTGGCATGATGAAATGAGAAAATAATTTCTGACAGCCCATGCAAGATTCAATGCTGTTACCAAAAGATTCAGTCGCTTAGCCCAAAGCCTGGGAGTAAAATGAAAGAGAATAAAAAATGCAGCCAGGAAAAAATGAAAATAACCAGGCTTGCCAAAATTTGTTCCTTCTGTATGTATGCCCGTAAGTGTTAAGCTTTTTGTTTCAATATAAACCCAGGGAAAAAAGCAGGCGATAATTAATGCCAGTGTAACCAGTAAGCCAATCCATTTCATAGCTGCGAAGATAAGGGAGACGGAAAGCTTCCTCTCCCCTAACCCCTCTCCGCTGGCGGGTGGGGAAGCTGAGCGCAGCGAAGCGGATAGAGGAAAAAATATTTACATTCATATGCTACCCCCCCTGCAAAAAGCAAAGCAGTTAAGAAAACAAATGACTGAATCAGAAAAACTGTTGTGGACAGAATTGCGGGCACACCGGTTTAAAGGTTACAAATTCAGAAGGCAGCATCCTATTTGTTTACGAGGCATGGCATGGCTGTAACCGCTGCTATATTGCCGATTTTTATTGCAGCAGAAAAAAGTGGATTGTAGAACTGGATGGAGCCTGTCACAACACAGAAGATCAAAAAGAGTATTACGCAGCCAGGGATCTTTTACTGAAGCGATTTGGACTAAAAATTCTTCGCATTAAAACTACGAGTTAAAAAAGATGCAAACAGTGCTTGAGAAAATAGATAAAGCTCTGCAAGAGCAACCTCTCCCCTAACCCCTTTCTGCTGACGGAGTGGGGAAGCTGAGGGCAGCGAAGCGGGGAGAAGAAAACAACAATTGAATATTCCCCTAGGGAATTGCCTTCTTTACAGAGAGGGAACTTTACCCCGTAAGGGTTAAATATTAGTAGCGATAGAAATAGGAATGTTATTAAACTCGGTAGGAGTGATATGTTTTGTGAGGCATTAAAAAGATTCATCTCTCCCAAAAGTTTCAAAACCCCACTCTCAGCTGGCGGAGTGGGGAAGCCAAGCGTAGCGAAGCAGGGAAAGGATGCGGAAAAAGCAAAAAAACCGCCTCAAAAAGTTGAGGCGGTTCCTGAATTTTTTTTTATAAAAAACATTACAGCTTAAAGCCCACGGTAAAACTCAACACCCTGTGTTTATTTTTTTCATCTTGTGAACTATTGCTGCCCGACTGGATTTTAGCAAGTCCTAAACCATAGTTAACAGAAAATGTTGCTTTTTTACTTTCCAGGCCAATCATGCCATTAAAGCCATGATCCAAACGGCGCATAATACCAAAACCAGCACCTTCTTCATAATTCAATGTTGTTGGATCATCATCAGAAAAGCTGATGCTCTTCTCACTTCTGAAAGTTGTACCCAGCACCTGTCCTTCCACTTTGTTTTTTCCTGCAACACCCGCCGCTATATACGGTCCTGCACCAATAAACAAGTTTGCTTTTTTACCGGGGGTATGCAGCACTACGTTCAAAGGCACTTCAATATAAAATGGGTTGGATGTTGCTTTGTACCAGGTAGCATCCGTATCAGGATCTCCATTGCGAACCTTTGTACCCTTGCCCATATAAATAGCACCGGTTTGCAAGGAAACCATTTTTGCCATCGGAATATCCAGTAACAATCCTGCCTGGAAAGTTGTCAGCATATTTTCCTTATCGAAACGGCCGTCTTCAGTTACAGTTACATCAGCAAGGTTTACACCGGCCCTCAGGGTTAATGCTGATTTTTTTTGTGCCTGCATAGATAAAGAAACTAAAATCACCAGTGCGAGTAATGAGAAAGATCTCAATTTCATGTTTATGTGTTTTGGTTTTTAAAAATTCAGATTAATCGGTCAAATATACTAACCATTCTTATAAACTTTTATAACAGTTTCCCTCACGCAATCTGCTGCATCGGTGCAGTGAAAATAAACAATACCGGCTATCTCTTCGGGCTTCACCCATTTTTTTGCGTCAGCATTGGGCATGGCTTGCCGGTTTTGTGGCGTATCAATGGTGCTGGGCACTATCACAGCTGTTACCACATTGCTTCCTTTTGCTTCTTCATTCATTTGTTCAGCCAGCCTGAAGATGAGCGACTTTGATAAACCATATGCAGCTAAGCCTTTGCTGTATCGCATGTCACTGCCGGGTCTTGCACCTGTTAAAAAAATTCTTCCTTTACCTTCTTTCATCATGGCGGTAAAAACCGGTTGTGCAATGTTGTACGTCGTTCTAAAATTTAAATTCAGTTGGTCAACAAAATCATTCCAGCGGGTATCGGTCAGTGCACCCATTGCAAAACCACCGGCTGTTAATACAGCCACATCAATTTGATTGCATTCATCAGTTATTTGTTTCACCAGCTCATGGCATTTTTGTTCATCTGCCAGGTCAAGAGAAATAAATTTAAAATGCGGATGAGCAATACCCGGCTCATGCCGGCTGATTCCAAAAACAAGAAAGCCTTCATCTAGGAATTTTTGTACAATGGCTTTTCCAAGATTGCCTGATGCTCCGGTAACCATTGCTGTTTTCATACGGTTTGAATTTACACAATTTCAGCCTCACCTCATTCCCTCTTCACAAGTGCTAAGAGCCGTTATAAAGTGATAACAAATAAAAAGACCAGCCAAAAATGACCGGTCGTTCTTACTAAACCAACTTATGAAGCGAATAAATTTTTATTCCTCATTCATTATGCCGGTGCTTGCGGTCGGCATTCCGAACAGCTTTGCTGTGTCGGAACTCATCACTCATTATTCTCCTCTCGAATCACCCAGTTCCATCCAAACACATCCGCCTCTTTTCCTGTTCTGATATTTTCCAGTTTTGTTTTTAGCCTGTACATCACATTGCCGGCATGGTAAGATGCAAGTCGGTAATCAACACCATGAATATTGATAACATTGATAGGCGCTACCACAGCTGCGGTTCCTGCACCAAATGCTTCAGTAATCGTATTTCTTCTGAACGCTTCTTCCAGCTCCTGTATGCTCATTCTTCGTTCTTCAATTGCAATATCCATGTGGCCGGCCAGCGTTAGCAGGGAGTCACGGGTAATACCGTCAAGAATAGTATCGGACAATGGCGGAGTAACTAATTTATCGTTTATCACAAACATCACATTCATCATTCCTGATTCTTCAATGTATTTATTCTCCCGGCTATCCGTCCACAACACCTGCTCATATCCCTGCGCTCTTGCCAGTTGTGTAGGATAAAATGCACCTCCATAATTTCCGCCGCATTTGGCAAAGCCGGTTCCTCCTTTTGCAGCACGAACAAAATCTGTTTCCACTCTCACTTTAATAGGGTTTGCATATAGCGTTGGCACCGGCCCGGTAAAAACTACATAGCGGTAATTAGCAGAAACCTTCACGCCGAAACGTTCTTCAGTGGCAATCATAAATGGCCTCAGGTACAAAGCAGCATCAGTTTGCGGAGGCACCCAGTTTTTATCAAGTTGAATAAGCTGCAAGAGGCCTTCCACAAAAATTTCTTTTGGTAACACAGCCATGCACATGCGTTGCAGCGATTTCACAAAACGTTCATAATGCCTGTCGATTCTGAAAATATTAACGCGGCCATCATGCATGCGAAATGCTTTCATGCCTTCAAACACTGTTTGCCCATAGTGTAAGGCAAGTGTGGTTGGACTAAGTAAAAGATTGGCAAACGGAAGAATCTGTGGTTGTTGCCATTGCCCATCAATGAAATCACAAACCAGCATGTGGTCAGAGACATATTTTCCAAACTCAAGTTTTTCAAAATTTAATTCGCTCAGTTTTGAGCTCTTTGTTTTGCAAATGGCAATTTGCGTTGTGGCAATCATAAAACAAGTTTTAATTGGTGGGTTGTAAGATTTTTACTTCAGAATTTTTTATCAACTCTTCATCAAGGTTTATATACATTTTTACGTTAGCTCTTTTGTACACATCGTTTGTTACAGGCAGATGTTTAAATCCAATTCGCTCATACAAGCGAACGGCAGATGCCTGCCGGGTATTTGAGTAAAGAATGATTTTGGTTGCACCCATTTCAGCTGCTTTGCAAAAACTTGCATAACACAGTGCTTCGCCAATTCCTCTTCGCCTGAATTTTGCATCAACAGCCATTTTGGTAAACTCGAAAGTGGCATCATCAATTTTGCGCAGCGCAACCGTTCCGGCAACTTCATCATCGTATAAGGCCATTAATATGGCGCCGCCTTTACTGATGATAGCTTCTTCCGGGTTTTGCAAAACATATTTATCAATTTCTTCGAGCTCATAAAATTCCTCGATCCATTTCCGGTTAAACAGCTCAAAGTAATATTGATGCCCCGGCCGGTAATCAACTATTTTTATTGAGTTCATGCTTAGTTTTTCTGAATTCATAATTAACCATATAAACTCCACCAAGTGTGATCAGTGTACCGATCACCATGTTTATGTTCATCTTTTCAGCCAGTAAAAACCAGCCAAGCACTACTGCTACAATGGGGTTGATGTAAGCGTAAATTGAAACCAGCGTTGGCGGCAGCTTGCTGATGGCAAAAACATACGCAGAATAGGCCAGCAACGAACCAAAAACCACCAGGTATAATATTGCGATCCATGAACTTTCTCCGGCGGTTGCCAGGTTTATATACTTGCCGGTAATAGCACAAACAATGACCATTATTACGCCGGCTATCAGCATTTGCAATCCTACACCAAATAATATTGAACCTGATTTTTTTTGCTGTGCTGTATAAACAGTACCAAACGACCATGAAAGCACTGATATGAGGGCAAGACCTACGCCCAACAAAAACTTGCTGTTTTTTATTTCGCCGGCATAGTCATAAAAGATAGTTACCACCCCTGCAAATCCAACTATTAATCCAACAATCATCCAGCGGGTAATTTTTGCGCATTTGTTTAACCAGATGCTGAATAAGGCAATGAATAAAGGAACCAAAGCAACAATGATGGCTGCCAGTCCTCCGGTAATATATTCCATAGCCCAGGTTAATAAACCATTGGCAATACACAGAAGAAAGAGGCCCTGGATAGAAATTTTTTTAAGATCACCCCATGAGGGTATCTTGTATCCCTTTGCCAGAAAAAAAACGGTGAGAATAAAACCTGAGAGCAGTTGTCTTACACCTGCCATAAACAACCCCGGCATTTGCTGTGCCCCTACTCTCGATGCTAGATACGTAGTGCCCCAGAAAAAGCTCACGATCGCTAAAGCGATATAGGCCTTGCTGATATCTTTTTTCATTCGTTGATCGGTTTCAGCTACTACACAAAAATCTTTCGAAAATTGATTATAAAACAGATTCAGATTTTGTATTTTTGACTAGATCAGATTAATCACAGGGGTTTGGTGTTCGATGAGGAAAACCTCAAAACATCAAACTTCAAACTGAATAGCATGCGTACAAACTTCTCCGCCGATGATTACATTTACCTGCAGGTAGCAGGCGGTATTGAAAAAATGATTGAAGAAGATGTGCTGAAGATTGGCGACAAGCTGCCTTCGGTCCGTGTTCTCAGTGAAGAATACGGCATCAGCATGGGCACAGCTTTCCAGGCTTATTATCATTTGGAAGGTAAAGGGCTTATTGAGTCGCGGCCCAAATCTGGTTACTATGTTCGGTTTACGCATAAACGCTTTCCTGATTTGCCTGCCCTGAAACAGCCAGAGCCTATTTCGCATGAAGTAAGTGTGAAAGAAATGATCGCTTCTATTTATGAAGATATCACTGCCGATACTGTAACGAATTTTGCGCTGGCAGTTCCTGATAAATCTCTTTTACCAATTGCTAAAATCAATAAGTCGGTTGTATGGGCATTGCGAAATGAAAAAGATCATTGCATTGCTTATGATCATACGCAGGGCAATGTTGAATTAAGAAAACAAATTGCAAAGCTTGCTTTTAACTGGGGCGGCAAAATAGAGCCGGAAGAAATTGTTATTACTTCCGGTTGCCTGGAAGCAATAACGATGTGTTTGCGTGCCGTAACTGAACCAGGAGATACCGTTGCCATTGAAAGCCCCACCTATTTTGGAATTTACCAGGCGGTTGAAAACCTGGGATTGAAAGTAGTGGAGATCTCATCGGACTCCGCTACAGGTATAGATTTGAACAGCTTTGAAAAAGCTATTTCAAAATTTAATATTAAGGCTTGCATTGTGTGCCCCAATTTCAACAACCCAACCGGCAGTTGTATGCCGGATGAAAAAAAGAAAAGACTGGTTGAACTGATCACAAAGCATAACATTCCGCTGATTGAAGATGATATTTATGGTGAATTGTACTTCGGAAAAAACCGGCCGAAAACCTGTAAGTATTTCGACAAAAAAGGATTGGTGATGCATTGCTCGTCGCTATCAAAATCACTTGCGCCTGGTTACCGTATCGGGTGGGCAATCCCCGGTAAATTTTTAGGAAATGTGAAGCAAATAAAAAGAATGAACAACATTAGCTGCCCCACCTTAACACAAGTTGCCCTATCGCATTTTTTAAAAAATGGGCGGTATGAATATCATTTGAAAAATTTAAGAAAGGCACTGCATACACAATCCCTGCGTTACACACAAGCCATCATTCAATATTTTCCGGCAGCTATAAAAATATCACGGCCGCATGGCGGATTTGTTTTGTGGGTAGAGTTGCACAAAAAAATAAATGCATTTAAATTAAGAACCGAAGCTATGAAGCATAAAATTTCTGTGGTGCCCGGCAAAATTTTTTCAGGAAGCTGCAATTATTCAAATTTCATTCGCATTAGTTACGGTAAACCCTGGAATGATGATGCTGATTACGGTATGATGATGCTGGGAAAGATTATTATGAAAATGAGTTAGAGAAAAGTGAACAGGTAATAGATAAAAACTTATTCCGGTTTAAACACTTTTTAATCTATTTACACGGCTTCGGGCAGACAGGTTTTAGTTTTTATCAAGGGTTCTTTTAATAAGCAGCTTTCAGCTAATTTTGATAGCCTATCCCTGGCACTATGCGAAAACATCTGACTCTCTATATTTTCTTTTTCTTTTTTACAAAAATTTCCTTTGCCCAACCCTGTACTAATATCGGGCAAACTCCCGGCACAGCATTTCCCGTTTGCGGTACGCAATCTTTTCTTCAAACCACTGTACCAATTTGTGCTACTCAAAACATTCCTGTGCCTTGTAATGATGGCGCCAGTTACCAGGATAAAAATCCATATTGGTATAAGTTCACCTGCTACCAGGCAGGCACCCTTGGCTTTGTCATTACACCAAACAATTTAAACGACGATTACGACTGGCAACTTTTCGATATTACCGGGCAGCCTCCAAACTCAGTATTTACCAATCCTGGGTTGTTCGTTGCCTGTAACTGGTCCGGCTTACCTGGTGTTACCGGTGCATCAAATGCCGGCAGCAGTTTGATAAACTGCGCAGGCAATAGTTATCCTTTATGGAGTGCAATGCCAACACTCATTGTTGGTCATGAATATTTGTTACTCATCAGCCACTTTACCGATTCGCAAAGTGGCTACACTTTACAGTTCACAGGCGGCAGTGCAGTTATTACAGATCCTGTAGCACCGGCCATGCAATCAGCAACCGGTAGCTGCGATGGATTACAAATTCGGGTTAAGATCAACAAGCAAATGAAGTGTAACAGCCTTGCAGCAAATGGCAGTGATTTTTCAGTAGCTGGTGCAACTATTGTTTCGGCTGTAGGCCCCAGTTGTTCATCCGGGTTTGATACCGATTCCATTATCTTAACGCTTAGCTCACCATTACCGGCCGGTAATTATAATTTGGTGGCACAAAACGGCAGCGATGGAAATACTTTGTTAGATCTATGCGGTAATGCAATACCGGCAGGAAGTTCTGTACCATTTACAGTGCCTGCGGCTGTGCCTACACCCATGGATAGCTTAACGCCTGTGGGTTGTGCACCCAACAGTTTACAACTTGTTTTTAAAAGACCGTTGCGTTGTAATTCTGTAGCCCCAAACGGAAGTGATTTTATTGTTACCGGTCCACAGGCTGTTTCCGTTTCTGCAGCAACAGTAAGTTGTGATGCAAATGGTTTCACCTCTTCTATCAATCTTCAATTATCATCTGCAATTGTTGTTGGTGGAGTTTATACAGTTACATTACGAACCGGAACAGACGGAAATACCATCATTGATGAATGCGGAAGGCAAACGCCGGCCGGCTCAACTATTTCTTTTACTACAAAAGATACCGTGAATGCCGACTTCACTTTCCTTAACCAGATGGGTTGCACATTTGATACTCTCTATTTCAATCATCCCGGTGGCAATGGTATCAACAATTGGAAATGGACTTTTGATAACTCAAGGGTTAGCACACAGCAAAATCCTATTCAAATCTATTCTTCATCCAGTCAGCATACAGTTAAGCTGGTTGTTACAAATGGTGTTTGCAGCGATTCAACCACGCAAACCATTACACTTGACAATAAAGTGATGGCCGCATTTGAAACTGCCAATATTATTTGCCCTGAAGACACGGAGTCATTTAAAAATACCAGCAAAGGTGTTATTGACCGCTGGCTGTGGGTATTTGGAAATGGCAACACAAGTAGTTTAAAAGATCCTCCTGCGCAACGCTATCCAATTACCGGTACTGAAACCATTTATCGTGTTAAGCTGGTTGCCAGCAGCACAGTATTCAATTGCAGTGATAGTGTTACACATACAATTCGTGTTCTCGGCAGTTGTTACATAGCGGTACCCACGGCATTTACACCCAATGGTGATGGTCTGAATGATTATTTATTCCCGATGAATGCGTTGAAAGCAGATAACCTGGATTTTAAAATTTTCAACCGCTGGGGTCAATTAGTATTTGCCACCCATGATTGGTTACAGAAATGGGATGGTACAGTTAAGGGAATTCCGCAGCCTGCAGGTACTTATGTTTGGTATTTAAGATATACACATAGAGATAACGGTAAAAAAATTTTTATGAAAGGCACTACGGTGCTCATCCGTTAATTTTCTTTTTGTAAAAAATCTGATTAAAAAATAATCCCGCCGGTTGGCGGGATCTGAAAATTTTTGTCTTGATCGGCTTCAACCTGATTATCCCGAACCATCGGGAGTATATGCTATGACCTGGATACACGGTCTTTCCATAGCAATTAACAGGCGGGTTAGGATATCAGATCCTAAAAAAACCGGACTGCTAAAATAAAACGGCCAAAGCCTTTCGTCAAGTGTTCTGAAAAAAATCTGCAAAAAATGTTGGGCAAGAAAAATAAAAAGCTGCCTCTGTATTGAGTGGCAGCCTCTTATTAAAAAATGGCAAAAGGATGGTTGAAAATATCATCGTCTATTCTATTGCCTTTAAACAACTGTTTCAGCTTTTTCATCAACTCACGAAAACGAATAGTTGGATTGGATTTCATAGCTATTCATTTTTATGGGTTAAGAAATATTTTTCAGAAAAAAGCCTCTACCAAAATTTGATAGAGGCTATATTTTCGGAAACCCGGTAGCGGGTATCCTGCATCTGTATCTTAGTAATCCATTCCGCCCATACCGGGAGCACCACCATGCATGTGAGGCTCTTCTTTCTTAGGCTTGTCGGCTACTACACATTCAGTCGTTAACACCATACCAGCAATTGAGGCAGCATTCTCCAAAGCAATACGGGTAACTTTTGTTGGATCAATTACACCGGCTTTGAAAAGATTTTCATATTGCTCTTCTTTGGCGTTGAAACCAAAATCGCCTTTGCCTTCTTTCACTTTCTGAACAACGATTGAACCTTCAATACCTGCATTAGCTACAATTTGACGAAGTGGCTCTTCCAAAGCTCTTTTCACAATAGCAATGCCGGTTGTTTCATCTTCATTGCTGCCTTTCATATTTTCAATAGCTTCGATAGCACGAATGAAAGCAACACCACCACCAGGTACAATACCTTCTTCAACAGCAGCTCTTGTAGCATGCAATGCATCATCAACACGGTCTTTCTTTTCTTTCATTTCAACTTCAGTAGCGGCACCCACATTTAACACAGCCACACCACCGCTTAATTTTGCCAAACGCTCTTGTAATTTTTCTTTGTCGTAGTCTGAAGTTGTTGTTTCAATTTGAGCTTTGATCTGGTTAACACGAGCCTGGATGTCTTCTTTCTTACCTTTTCCGCCAACAATGGTTGTGTTGTCTTTGTCAATTACCACTCTTTCTGCACGACCTAAATAAGAAAGATCAGCATTCTCCAGTTTGTAACCTTGTTCTTCACTTACAACAATACCTTTTGTGAGGATAGCAATGTCCTGCAGCATTTCTTTTCTTCTATCACCAAAGCCAGGAGCCTTAACAGCCGCTACTTTAATAGTGCCACGCAGTTTGTTTACAACCAGTGTAGCCAATGCTTCTCCTTCCAGGTCTTCAGAGATGATGAGTAACTGAGCACCTTGCTGAGCAACTTTTTCAAGAATGTGAAGGATGTCCTTCATGTTGCTGATCTTTTTATCATAGATCAGGATGTAAGGCTTATCAAGCTCAGCCTCCATTTTTTCGCTGTTGGTAACAAAGTATGGAGAGATGTAACCACGATCGAACTGCATACCTTCAACGACTTCAATTCCTGTTTCAGTACCACGGGCTTCTTCAACAGTGATCACACCATCTTTACCAACCTTACCAAAAGCTTCAGCAATCAGTTTACCGATGTTTTCATCGTTGTTGGCAGAAATAGAAGCCACTTGCTGAATTTTTTTGCTGTCGGTACCTACAGTTTGAGACTGGCTTTTCAAATGCTCAACCACTTTGGTAACAGCTTTTTCAATACCTCTTTTTAAATCCATTGGATTGGCGCCGGCTGCTACGTTTTTTAAACCTTCACCAATAATTGACTGAGCCAATACAGTTGCAGTAGTTGTACCGTCACCGGCAATGTCAGCAGTTTTGCTTGCTACTTCTTTCACCATCTGGGCGCCCATGTTTTCAATGGCATCTTCCAGTTCAATTTCTTTTGCAACAGTAACACCATCTTTAGTTACGGCTGGTGCGCCAAATTTCTTTTCGATAACCACGTTGCGGCCTTTGGGACCTAAAGTTACTTTCACCGCATTGGCAAGGGTATCTACACCCTTTTTCATTTTATTTCTTGCTTCAATGTCGAAGAAGAGTTGTTTTGCCATATGTTTTTAGTTTGAATGTTTTTAAAAAAATTAGTAAAAAACTTTGAGCATTCAGCTTAGAGCTTTTAGATTTAGCTCATGGCTTGCAGCTTATAGCTCGAACCTATACTATTGCAAGAATATCACTTTCTCTCATGATAAGATAATCTTCACCTTCAATCTGAATTTCAGTTCCGGCATATTTGCCATACAAAACAGTATCCCCGTTTTTCACTGTCACAGGCTCATCTTTTTTGCCCGGACCAGCAGCAATAACAGTACCTCTTTGAGGTTTTTCTTTTGCAGTGTCAGGAATAATAATTCCTCCGGCAGTTTTTTCTTCGGCAGGAGCCGGTTTAACGATCACCCGGTCGTGAAGGGGTGTTACATTTAACTTCTTAGCCATAGTTTTATTGATTTTGAAATTTTATGAATGTGAAGAAACCAACCGGCAAACCCAAGGTTGGTTTCGGTGGGCAAAGGTAGGCGAATAATATGCCATGGGGCAGAAAAAAGTCAAATTTTCATTTATAGAAAAAAGCTGGCAGTTTTAATCTCTGTTTTTACTTACAAAAAGGCAGAAGAAGTTAAAAAGCCGCTGATTAAGCGGCTTAATGGTTGAAATGAATTATTCCCTGATCAGCTTAAAGCTGAATTGTTTTCGGTCGGCCGTCACTTTTAAAACATAAGGGCCGGCTGGTAAATTCAGTTTAGAAATATCCAGCACTATTTCGGTAGCAGCATTCAACTGCTGGCTCAGCATTTTTGTACCGGTCATGCTCACCAATTCACAAGTGATTTTTTCCTGTGGCAGTTTTGACAGTTTTATCCGGATGGAAGAATGGAAAGGATTACCGGTTACCCAAACCTGCTGGCGGGCAGCCGGTTGTTTTAGTAAGATGACTTTGCTGTAAACGAACATTCCATCATTATCTACAATTTTTAAACGGTAATAGTTGTATTCGTTCACCTGGTTATCTGTGTATTCATAATTCTTTTTAGTCGAGCTGTTGCCTGCGGTAGGCACATGGGTTAAAGAAGAAAAATTGATACCGTCACTTGATTTTTGCAGGTCGAAATAATTTGTATTCTGTTCCGAAGCTGTGCTCCATGAAATTTTAATTGCATCGCCTTTTAATATCCCTGAAAAATTAAGCAGGCTAACTGGCAAAACTGTAGGAATAATGGTTGACCAAAGTCCGCGGCCGTGTGTAGCAGCAATTAAGGTTCTGTCGCTGCTGCGGTATTGCAGCATATCAGTTCTCACGTACGGAAATGTGCTATTATGTGTCCATGAAGTGGAGCCGCCATTTATAAGCGTAGTTTCATAAATACCTGCCTCTGTTGCAAGAATGGCCTGTGTATTATTTCCCGGATTGAAAATAGCCCATCTAACCGGCAGGTTGGGAAGGTTACCATCTATGGCCGTCCAGTTTGTTCCACCATCAGTAGATACCCAAACATTATTTATTCCGTAATTAGAGAAAGAAACAATGATGTTGTTTTCCGTAGTTCCAAAATTAATAGAAGAAATAGTTGAAGTTGCCGGGAAAGAAGAACCTGTAATATTTGTACCTGCCGATCCGCTGGCTATGGTATTGGCACCATCTACCCTAATTACCCTTCCCTGATCGGTACCTAAAAACACTCTGTTCGCAGTATAAGGAGAAACTGTCACAGCGGTAACTGGTCTTGCGTTTAATCCTGTAATAGTAACAACAGCTGCATTTGCCACATTCCAGTTTGTTCCAGGAGGTCCTGATGAGTAATAAGTACCGGTTGCTGTTGCTTGAGGCGAAGTCCATCGAAAAAATTCGCCGCCGTCTGCACCTCCGTAAATAATATTGCCTACATCATCATAGTCAAACGGATTGATGAAAGAACCAAATTCGGATGGACCAACTGCCGTTCCTTTGTAAAAATCTATACTTCCCCAGCTACTGCCACTGTTGGTGCTTCTTCTGTAATGGTTATATACGTAAGAACCAAATTGGAAAGCTGTTTGATCTTGATCGATTGCTGTAAAGGCACCATCTCCGCCGGTTACCTCCACACTGGTTGTAAGGCCTGCACCATTGAACTGGTGCACTCCATTATCTTGTGCACCTGCCAAAAAATAATTGGAAAAAGCGGTTGGATGAATAGCACAGGAATAAAACTGTTTGAGGCGAAGATTTACATTTCTATCGAACCAGGTAGTACCGGCATCAGCAGAGTAAAAAATTCCTCCATCGCTGCCAATCAAAACCTGGTTTCCATTCCAGGTAGCTATGTGTTGGTCAGCATGAATGTAATTATTGGTAGCACCAGAACCCACCCAAATAGAAATTTGGGAAAAATTATTTCCTCCATCGGTACTCTTCCAGCAAT
Source organism: Chitinophagaceae bacterium (assembly GCA_040289925.1). Taxonomy (GTDB): domain Bacteria; phylum Bacteroidota; class Bacteroidia; order Chitinophagales; family Chitinophagaceae; genus VBAU01. Next base: position 14,504 of record PSMD01000011.1, read on the forward strand.
TCAATCCTCCTACAATAACATTATTTGCATTAGCCGGATCAACACCCAATGCAATGCAATACCATGCCTGCCCGCTACTAACAGCATTATTCCCTGACGTAGAAAGTACGGCAGAAGTAGCAGACCAGTTCACGCCATTATCAGTGGACTTCCATAATGTGGGAGTTTGAAAGCCGCTGGATGATGGTAAAGCATATATGGTTGTTCCGCTGGCTGCTAATGCAACATTATACTGAAGGGGAGAAATTGGCGTAACCGGGGATGACCATGTGCTCGAAGTAACTGTTGACGGATTATCTGTATAGAAGTATCCTGATTGATTGCTGGGACTATTGTAATAACCTTTTGTTACGTGCAAACGCCCCGTACTACTGAATACCATATCTGAAATTCTTGTACCACCGCCAGCAGTATATGGAATAATATTTGTCCAACTGGTTCCTCCGTCAGTTGACCGTTGTAACCCGTTTCCGCTACCGATGGTACCCACATAGACGTTTCCTGAATTATCGCACAGCAGTTTTGAAACATTCCAAAAACCAGTAGTGTTGGCCAGCAAATTCCAGGTCACACCATGATCTGTGCTCTTCCACACACCACCACCCTGCACTCCATCTACATTAAATGATTTTTCCCCGGTTCCGAAATACATGATGTCAGTGTTGCTGGGGTTCTGGCAGATACTGCCGATAGCCATGTTTGCAAAAAAATCATTCACTAACGTCCAGGTTGCCGGAGAGGCAGTGATATTATTGGTTTTCCAAAGGCCACCATCAATACCAGCTGCCCATACCATTTGCGAGTTGGTTAAATCAACCCAAATAGCTCTCATGCGGCCACTTGTTACCGGAGTGGGTGTTCCGGGCCTTCCATTTCCATTACTTGGCCCAACTGCATCAGAGTACGAACCTCTTTCCGTCCAGCTTAATGCTTCAATTCGATTTGTTGATCCGCCTGTTAATTGAAATTGTTGCCATGCATTGGCAATTGTGTTATACAGTCTGTATTTTGGAACTATCCCTAATGCCGGATCTTTTGTTGCATTGAATTCCTGTTCCTGTATTTTAATAATTCCATCTTCACTTTCTTCATTTTCCTCTTTAAAAGATCCGGTGAAATTTTTTGGCCAGAAAGAAATGAGCAGAACAATGGCAGTTACTGCAAAAAAAGTAACAACAAGTAGTTTCTTGACCATGGTATTTTTTGTTTTTTAGGATCTTGGATACGGCTCAGCCAAGTTAGCAAAAACCCTTAGCTTAATTCATTAATTCTTCAACATATTTTCAAACATACTGTTGTGTTTTTTCGAAAAAAACTCTACCCGTAAAACATTTGCACATTTAGTTTTGCAAAAACACAAAACCACTATCTTCGCCTCCCTTAAAAAGTTCTTTGTGCATTTATGATTAATAGAAGAAATATCCGGGTGAAAGTGATGCAAACCATATATACCATTGCAACATCTGAAACCAAACCCGGCGAATCCGTAAAAATCCTGCAAAAACATTTTGACCAGACGAGACAGCTATTTATCTATCTCACCTATTTTTTATCTGAAACAGCCCGTTATGCCGAAACCGATGCCCATAACCGTGCAAACAAGCATTTGCCTACATCCGAAGACTTGCATGTAAGCACAAAAATTGCCGGTAACGAAGTGCTTTGGAAAATTCTGGAAGACACATCCTTTAAAGAGTTTGTAAAAAAAGATAAGCCCGAACAAATTTTAGATACCGAGCTGGTAAAAAAAATTTATCATGACCTGACGGAAAAACCTGAATACAAAAAGTACATTACCAAAGAAGGTCGTGATAAAAAAGAAGAAAGAGCAATCCTGGAATTTATTTTGAATGATCTAATGCTCGGCAATGAATTGTTTCTTGCGCACATAGAAGAAAATTTCAGCAACTGGAATGATGATGCAGAGATGGTGCTGCAATTGCTGGCCAACTATCTGCACAAACCCGGCAGCTATAATTTCAGCCAGATAATTACAGAAGATAAATGGCAGTTTGCCAAACAGCTTGTACAAACGGTGCAGGAGAAAAATGAACATCTTGAAAGCCTCATAATTCCCAAATTAAAAAACTGGGACCCTGAACGAATAGCTTTACTGGATATGATTTTGATGAAAATGGGGGTGGCTGAGTTTTTATATTTTGAAACCATCCCGCCAAAAGTGACGATTAACGAATACATTGACCTGGCCAAAGAATACAGCACACCTCAAAGCGGTCAGTTTGTAAATGGCATTCTTGATAATATTCATAAAGAATTAGTAACCCAGGGTAAAATGCACAAAGTTGATTTTAAAAAAGCAAGATAGAATTCAGCACAATCATCTGCATCTTTCCCTTTACTTTTGCATGCAACTTTAAACAATATGAAAAAACTTTTTGTTTTTATTACTGCTGCTATTGTTGCCGTAGCCTGTAACCAGCGTACGGAAAAAACGGCTGGTGAAAAACCCGTTGATGTCACACAGGACTCTACCAACTTTACCACCATTCAATGGCTGGATGATTCGCTGAACCTGGGTACAGTGCAGGAAGGTGCACAGGTGGATGTCTCGTTTCGTTTTAAAAATACAGGTGACAAGCCACTGATCATCTCAAATGTTTCTGCAGGCTGTGGCTGTACAGTGCCTGAAACTCCTAAAAAGCCTTTTCAGCCCGGTGAAGAAGGCATGATACAAGCTAAGTTTAACAGCGAAGGCAGAGTGGGTGTGAATCATAAAACCGTAACGGTAATTGCCAACACAAAAGGCACTACCAGCCATATTTTAAGTTTTGAAGTAAAAGTAGAAGGGAAAGAAAACAAACAACAATAAAACCAACGTAATGAAATCAATTTCAAATTTTGTAACAATTGCTATTGCTGCTATTTTATTTACAGGATGCATGCCTCCCGGCACTGATTCAAAAGGCGGACAACAACCGGGCTTTGGCGGTTTTCAATTTATTTTTCTTGGATTAATGATTCTTGTTTTCTGGCTGTTCTTTATCAGGCCGCAAGCTAAAAGAGCAAAGAACCAGAAAAACTTTGTAAGCAATCTTCAGAAAGGAGATAAGGTTGTAACCATTGCCGGCATACATGGTACCATCAATAAAATAAATGAGGATGGAACCATTAACCTTGAAATTAGCCCGGGCAGTTACATGAAGATTGAAAAATCTGCTATTAGCATGGATTGGACAACACAATTAAATAAACCGGCAACAACTGATAAGAAATAAGAATACAGATTGCCCGGCTTTAAAAAGATTAAAAGGAAGTCATAATGATTTCCTTTTTTTGTGCAACCTTGATTTATCGAATGGGAAAAATAAAATCATTCTCCGGAATTAGTTAAACTTCCTAATTTTCCCTGTCATCTTCACCATGTAAATCCCGGTTCTATGCTTCGTATTGGTTTAACAGGCGGCATTGGCAGCGGCAAAACTACAGTAGCAAAAATTTTTGAGCTGCTGGGTGTGCCTGTGTATTATGCCGATGAAGCAGCTAAACGGCTAATGAAAGAAAACAAAGAGATAAAAACAGCCATCAAAAAAACATTTGGTGAAGAAGCATACCTGAATGATGAGTTGAACAGAAGCTATCTCGCTAAAAAAGTGTTTAATGATGTTTACCAGCTTGAACTGCTGAATACAATTATTCATCCTCTTACTATTAAAGATGCGGCTGAATGGATGCAGAAACAATCAGCACCTTATGTTATAAAAGAAGCTGCTATTTTTTTTGAATCCGGCTCTGCAGAAAATATTGACTACATCATAGGTGTGTATGCGCCGCAGGCATTGCGCATACAGCGTGCCATGAAAAGGGATAATGTAAGCCGTGAAGAGGTATTAAAAAGAATGAGCCGCCAGATTGATGAAGCCATTAAGTTGAAGCTCTGCAATTTTTTATTAAAGAATGATGAGCAGGAGTTGCTGATACCACAGGTGCTTGAACTGCACCAAAAATTTTTAAGCCTGGCGAATGCAAAAATTTTCCCGCAGAGAGCACAGAGTTAACAGAGAGCCTCTGCTTCTCTGCGTTCCCTGCGTGAGATTACTCCAACGCCTTTTTTAATTCTCTCACCTCTTCAGCATCAATCGCATTATTCAAATAATCTGCATCAGAAAAGGATGGATGGTTTAATTGTTATTTCTACAGATTATTTAAGCTTTGCAAGAGATTCTTTGATTCGCAAAAAACCTTTTTCAATATTTTCCATACTGTTGGCAAAAGAAATGCGAATACAGTTATCATTTCCAAATGCAGAACCTGTTACTGTTGAAACCTGGCCCTGCAATAGCAGGTACATACACAGGTCGGTAGAATTATCAATTGAAGTTTGCCCGTCACTTTTGCCAAAATAAAAACTCACATCAGGAAAAACATAAAAAGCTCCGTCGGGCTTTACGCAATTAAGGCCGGGTATTTCTTCCAGCAAATCTATTATGCGTTGCCTGCGGTGCCTAAACTGCTTCACCATTTCCATTGTAGGCGTTAAATCGGAAAGTAAAGCCACAATGGCTGCACGTTGTGTTACAGCATTTGTTCCGCTGGTAAATTGTCCCTGTATTTTTTCGCAGGCTTTTGCAACCTGAGCATTGGCGGCAATGTAACCAAGACGGTAGCCGGTCATTGCATATCCTTTACTCAAACCATTTACAATAATCACCTGTTCTTTCACATCAGGAAATTGAGCAATGCTTTCGTGCTGGCCCACAAAATTGATATACTCGTAAATCTCATCTGAAATAATAAACAGGCCGGGGTATTTTGCAAACACTGCAGCCAGTGAACGCAATTCATCTTTTGTATAAACAACACCGGTTGGATTGCAGGGCGAAGAAAAAATAAACAACCGTGATTTTGCAGTGATGTGTTGCTCCAGCTCTTCTGCCGTTAGCTTGAAACCATTTTCAACAGTTGTTGGTAACAACCTGGGTACACCTTCAGCAAGTTTTACAATTTCTGAATAAGTAACCCAGTATGGTGTTGGTATCAAAACCTCGTCGCCTTTGTTTACAATTGCCAGCACGACATTTGCCAGGCTTTGCTTTGCCCCGGCAGAAACAATGATGTTCTCCGGCTTGTAGTCAAGATCATTATCTCTTTTCAGCTTTGTGCAAACAGCTTCCAGCAAATCAAGATAACCGGCAACAGGTGGATAATGGCTCCAGTTTTCATCAATGGCGTTTTTAGCGGCTTCTTTTATATGTGCAGGTGTATCAAAATCAGGTTCACCCAGGCTTAAATCAATTACATCTTCTCCTTTTGCTCTCAGCTCTCTGCAGAGCTTTGCCATTTTCAAAGTTTCGGGTTCATTAAACAGTTGCAGGCGGGAGGATAATTGCATGCGGGCAAAAATAAGTAATTAGGAATTTGTAATCAGGAATCAGGATTGAGATGAAAGAACTTCCGGCAATGAAATTTTTCTTCGAAATTCCCAATTCCATATCCCAAATGGTTACTGGGAATAATTAAACTTCAACAAGCTCAAATCAGGTTTATGCTTTCTGCTTCTTTGCAACTCATATTGGTAAATCACCTCACCCAAATTTTTTAAAAAAGGCATTGCCACTGTTTCGTAATCGTAATGGTCATCGTTAAAAATTCCATCGCTGTTGGCCAAAATTGTTGCACTCAGCATAAACTCAATGTTGTTTTTAAAATCTACCACATAAGCCACATCTGTATAAAAGCCGTAAGCATCTCCGCTTTTATGAAAGATGCGAACATCGCCATTTAATTTTTCTTTGGTTTCTCCCCACAACAAAAATTTAGAGTATGCATCCTGGTAAGTTGAATCGTAAGAAGGAAATTTTGATTCTGCCGGAAACATGCTCATGTATTTCTGCACAAACCGGTAATCATCTTTTGTAAGATTGAAACGCTTTTTCTTCTCCACTTTTTCAGGGAAAAAAACAGATTTTAGCATGCTATGCAAATCGGCAAGGCCAAGCCGGTTCTTTTTTGAAAACACAAATGGCTTATTTACCAGTTTGCCGTCCGAATAATAACCAACTCCCAATCTGTCGTTTCGTGTTGCATAGGGCAATTGGCTTTTTTGCAGAGGCTTTTCATACATCACATGATTGGCGGTGTCTAAAAATTTTACCGGGTTGGTATACCTGTTTTCAACTTCAGTTAAAAAAATATCCAGGCGGTGAATGATCTGTACACTATCATACCCCATTTTGTGCAGTGTGTTGTTGATATACTCCTGTCCCAAAAATTCATACAGGCGGTTGAAAGCATCGTTATCACTAACCAGCAATATTTTTTTTATGTAATTGGCAATAGTGGGCCTTCCATCAGCAGCCTGCGGATCGTTATACACGGCTGTTTGCCCGCTGTAAGCCGCCTCAGTTATCATGGTTGTGTTTTTATCCAGGCCGGCAATGTTTAGCTCATTTATTTTTTGAAGAGCCAGCAAGACTACCGGAAATTTTACAGTGGACGCCGGATAAAAATACTGATCGCTGACATTAAAAAAATGATCAGTGAATTTTGGAATTCCGTTTTTGCCGCGGTCAATTTCTGTATAGATAATCTGCACCCGGTATTGATTTGGATCAGCCAGAATTTTTTCAAAATACTGAGGAGATGATTGCATTAGCTTTACCAGCAGCAGATCTTTTACAGGCTGTGCCGGTTGCTGCAACGAATCAGTTTTAGTTGGCATGTCTGTAGTTTGCACAGTTTTTTTAGGGCTATGACAGGAAATAAAAACCAGCAGTAAAATGAAAATGGGAAAAACAATTTTTTGCATAATAGTTAAAAGCTTTCAAATATAAGCCGAAGCCATTATTGACAGCCAAAAACAGGCTGGTTATATTCAAGAATTCATGCCTGAAACCCCTATCTTTGCCCACTCTAAAAAAATCCTGTAAACGCCTCATCCGCAAGCCAACATAACGGAGACAAGGCAACAAATTAGTAAACTGAAATTGTATGCAACTGAAAGGTTTGGTTCGCTTTTTTACAATCCTGCTTATCCTGTACTCCATTTACATGCTTCATTTCACCTGGGTTGTTCGTGCCCACGAAAAAAAACTGGAAACCAGTGCAAAAAGCTACGTGCAAAACACCTATCCTACTCCCGAACAAAAATTTCCGGGCAATAAAGAATTGCAGGCTCAATGGCAGGATTCTCTTGACAAATTTTATAAAGAACGCCTGCAGCGTTTGAAAGACAGTACCCGTGATGTAACTCTTACCTACGGACCAACCGGAAAGTATAGCTATCATGATGCAAAAGCAAATGAATTAAATCTCGGTCTTGACCTGCAAGGCGGTGTGAATGTTACCCTGGAGGTTGAATTGGTGGGTTTGCTAAAGTCAATGAGCAATAATTCAAAAGATCCAAACTTTTTAAAAGCTCTTGATAACGCCAATAAAAGAAAAGCAAACAGCAGTGCCGATTTTGTTACGCTGTTTGTTGAGGAATACAAAAAGCTTAACCCCAACGGAAGACTGGCAACAATATTTGCGACTGCCGGGCAGGACAAAATAAAAATTACAGATAGCGATGATAAGGTTGTAGCTGCCATTAAAGCTGAAGCTAAAGAAGCTTTCAACCGTACTTACCGTGTATTGCGCACCCGTATTGACCAGTTTGGTGTTGCACAACCCAATATTAATCCTGATGCTGAAAGAGGAATTATAAGCGTTGAACTGCCGGGCCTGCAGGACCAGGAAAGGGTAAGAAAATTATTACAGTCATCTGCCAACCTGCAGTTTTGGGAAGTATATAGCCTGGTTGATTTATTAAAAAATGGAAGCATTGAAAAAGCTGACAAAGTTTTTTCAACCATTATGAGTGGTAAATCTGTTGACACTACTTCAGTGGCAAAAAATGACACAACTACTCAAAAAACTGATACCACAAAAACAGCAGGCACAACAAACCCGCAGGATACAAGTCTTTCCAGCATTTTAAAAAATCAGAACAGCACAAAGGTTGATACATCAAAAGCTACAAATGCAAATGCAAAAACAAGCCTTGGCCAGTGGATACAATTTGCAGTGTACAATGGCCAGCCAACTGATGTAGGACCCATCGGCCTTGTAAAATCGAACGATACAGCGATTGTAACAAAGTACCTGGAACTGCCCGGCGTAAAAAGCCAGTTTCCTTACGACCTGGTTTGGATGTATGGCATTCCGCAGGATGAAGCTGAAGCAAAAGCAGGAGTTGTTCCTTTGTACGCAATCCGCACTTATGGTAAAGACAAAGCAAAGCTGGAAGGTGATGCTGTAACGGATGCTAAGCAGGATTACGGTCAAAGCGGCAAAGTGGAAGTTAGCATGACAATGAATAACCGCGGCGCCAGGATTTGGGAAGATATGACCAAAGCGAATTTGAATAAATCCATAGCTATTGTGCTGGACAATATTGTTTATTCTGCTCCGAGAGTAAATGATGTAATTGCCGGAGGCAGATCAAGCATCAGCGGAAACTTTACCGAGCAGGAAGCACAGGATCTTGCTAACATTTTAAAAGCCGGTAAGTTGCCTGCACCTGCTAAAATTGTACAGGAACAAGTTGTAGGCCCTACGCTTGGTAAAGATGCCATCAATGGCGGCCTGAAAGCTTTCACCATTTCTTTCATTGTTATCTTTTTGCTGATGTTGATTTATTACAACACCAGCGGTTGGGTAGCAAATATTGCATTGATCTTAAACTTACTTTTTACAATTGGTGTTTTAACCGGGTTAGGTGCAACGCTTACAGCACCCGGTATTGCCGGTTTGGTACTCACCATCGGTATGGCCGTAGATACCAACGTAATTATTTATGAACGTATAAAAGAAGAGCTATCAAAAGGGAAAGGATACATTCCTGCAGTGAACGAAGGCTACCGCCGTTCCTTACCGCCGGTGCTGGATGCACACGTAACATCTTTGCTCACGGCAATTATTCTTTTCTATTTTGGATTGGGACCTGTAAAAGGTTTTGCAACCACACAAATCCTCGGTATTCTTCTTTCATTGTTCTGCGGAATTTTAGTGAGTCGCTGGGTTACTGATTGGTTCACCAATAAAAAACGCCACCTTGAATATTTCACCGGCATTTCCCGCAAAATTTTTAAACATGCCAACTTTAAGTTTATTGAATACCGCAAAGTGTCTTATGGAATCTCGCTGGTTATATTGGCTCTTGGTATTGGCTCATTTTTTAATGGCTTTGACGAGGGAGTTGAATTTGAAGGCGGACGCAGTTTCCAGGTTCGTTTTGATAAAAACATTACCGGTAGCATTGAAAAAATAAGAGACGACCTGAAGCAAACTTTTGGCGAAGCACCGGTTATTAAAACCGTTGGTGACAACAAAACACTTGACATCACCACTTCTTACCTGATAAATGAAACCCGTGCAGATGCAGACTCAATGGTAGAAGCAAAACTGCTGCAAGGTTTGAAGTCTCACTTGCCTCAAAATACTACTTACAGCAAATTTGACAGCCAATATAAAATTGGTTCCAAGAAAGTATTGCCAACTATTTCAGACGACCTGAAAGAAGGCGCCAAAAAAGCAATCATCATCGGGTTGCTGATCATTGCCCTGTATATTTTCATTCGCTTCCGCGACTGGAGATATTCACTGGGAACAATCGTGTCATTATTACACGATGTATTGGTAATACTGGCTGTATTTTCTTTTGCAAGAAATATTGTTCCATTCCCGCTGGAAATTGATCAGCATTTTATTGCAGCGATACTGACCGTAATCGGTTTCTCTATGAACGATACTGTAATTGTGTTTGACCGCATTCGTGAATACAGCCGGCACATGGCAGGTGTTTCAAAAGAAACCATCATTAACAGGGCCATTAATGATACACTTAGTCGTACTATCATGACCTCGTTAACCGTATTCCTCACCATCCTTATCCTGTTTTTGGTAGGCGGTGAAGTAACAAGAGGATTTGCTTTTGCGATGCTAATTGGTGTTGTCACCGGTACGTACTCATCTATATTTGTGGCAGCGCCTATTCTGGTTGACATAGCCAAAAAGAAACCTTTTGGAAAAGCGGATACAATTATAGAAACAAAAACAAAGCCTTCTGCTACATCAAAGCCAACTACTGTAAAATCATGAAATAGATTTTGATTTTACGGATTGAATAAGATTATCAGTTAATAGAAAAGCCCCGGAAAATTTCGGGGCTTTCATTTTTATATAAGCTCGTAATTATTTACTTAATCTTATACAACACTGTGAATCAATTTAAGATGCCGAAACAAGTTCGGCATGACATCCTTCCTGCTTAGCTTGTCTCAGCATCTATCTCGTAAACTTCTGAAATCATTTGGAAAAAGAAAATCCCTTCCCGGGCTTGTTCAAAAAATATCGGCTAAGTCCTGTAAGTTTTAGTTCTCTTTTCTACACAGAAAAACTTGTTCCGCAGCCGCAGGTTGTTGATGCATTCGGATTTTTGAAAATAAACCCGCGGTTATTCAAACCATCCTGCCAGTCTATCTCCATACCAAATAAATACATTTCATGAGCTTTGTTCATAATGCAAACCATGCCCTGCACTTCAAACTCTAGATCATCAGGTTGTTTTTTATCAAAACCTAAAATATAGGTTAAGCCGGAGCAGCCACCACCTTTTACTCCTACTCTCAAAAACTGGCTGTTGTCAAAACCGGGCTCATTCATCAGCTTTTGAATTTGCCTGATGGCGCCTTCGGTAAATTTTACAGGTATTGTCATTGTATCCATGCTTCAAAATTAAAAATTAAATGCCATAAAGCGAATCGGGGCTGTTTCGATAGCAGGAAAATTAACTAAATGCTTAAGCCTTATTTTTACATCAAATAAATCAGGCATGGATACAGCTACTATCAGTCTTGTTGTTTCAGTTTTTGCCTTAATAACTTCTTTATCAACTTTTGTCATTCTCAGTAAGAAAAAAGAAAAAGCTTTAGCTACCGAAGGCTTTCAAACAAAACCTTTGCAATTGCAGGCTTATGAAAGGCTGGTGATGCTGGCAGAAAGAATTTCTTTACCTAACCTTATCAGCCGGGCCAATCAGCCAGGCCTCTCTGCCAAAGAAATGCAAATGCTGTTGCTGGAAAGTATTAAGCAGGAATATGAGTACAACACAACTCAGCAGATTTATGTTAGCCCTGTTGCATGGGAAACTGTAAAAAATTTAAAAGAACAAACTATGCTCATTGTTAACCAGGTAGCTTCATCTATGCCGCCGGGTGCTACCGGTACTGATTTGAACAAGGTTCTTTTAGATGTCATGATGAATCAGCCGAAAGGTCAATTACATTCCATTGTTTTGGAAGCATTGAATTTTGAAGCAAAAAAATTGATGAAATAAATTCAATTGAGGATTAAATGGAATATTGTTATGAGCGAAGAAAAAAAACAAACTGATTCAGGTATTGAAATAAAAAAACTCTACACAGAAGCTGATATAAAATCCGAAACTCAAAATCTGAAATCTGAAATGCCCGGTGTTTTCCCATTTACCCGCGGCATACAGGCAGATATGTACCGCGGCAAGTTGTGGACCATGAGGCAGTATGCCGGTTTTTCTACAGCAGAAGAAAGCAATAAACGTTATCATTATTTACTCTCACAGGGTGTAAATGGTTTAAGCGTTGCCTTTGATTTACCCACACAAATTGGTTACGACAGCGACCATGCACTTGCAGAAGGTGAAGTAGGAAAAGTGGGTGTGGCTATTGACAGCATTGAAGACATGCAGGCATTGTTTAAAGGCATTAGCCTGCAGGAGGTGAGCACTTCCATGACGATTAATGCCACCGCTTTTATTTTGTTATCGCTTTACGTGGCCATTGCAAAACAACAGGGTGCCGATTTGAAAAAAATTTCAGGCACGGTACAGAATGATATTTTAAAAGAATATGCGGCAAGAGGAACACATATTTACCCACCCAAACCTTCCATGCGGATTATTACAGACATTTTTGAATGGTGCAGTGCAGAGTTGCCTAAATGGAATACCATTTCCATTTCCGGCTACCATATTCGTGAAGCAGGAAGTACAGCCGTGCAGGAAATTGCTTTTACACTCAGCAACGGAAAAGCTTATGTAAAAGCAGCATTGGAAAGAGGATTGGACATAAATGTTTTTGGAAAAAGACTTTCTTTCTTTTTTAATGCACACAATAATTTGTTTGAGGAAGTTGCCAAGTTTCGTGCAGCCAGGAGAATGTGGGCAAAAATAATGAAGGAGTTGGGAGCAACAGATCCAAAAGCAATGATGCTTCGCTTTCACACACAAACGGGCGGCAGCACCTTAACTGCGCAACAGCCCCTGAATAATATTTCAAGAGTTACCATTCAAACGCTTGCTGCAGTATTGGGCGGCACGCAATCACTGCATACCAATGGCTATGATGAAGCACTGAGCCTGCCTACTGAAGAAGCTGCAAGAATTGCTTTGCGTACACAGCAGATTGTTGCCTGTGAAAGTGGCGTGGCTGATACAGCAGATCCTTTGGGCGGTTCTTATTTTATTGAATCACTTACCAGTGAAGTGGAAGGAAAGGCCTGGCAGTTAATTGAAAAAATTGACGCTATGGGCGGAAGTGTTACAGCCATAGAACAGGGATTTATTCAAAACGAAATTGCACGCAGTGCTTATGAATATCAAAAACAAATAGAAAGCGGTGAGAAGATAATTGTGGGTGTAAATAAATTCCAAGTAGAAGAAGAAAAGCCAATACCCATTTTAAAGATTGATGATAAAATAAGGCAGGTGCAAATTGAAAAATTGAAGCAACTAAAAAAAAGCCGCGACAACTCCCGTGTTGACCAATGCCTGCAAACGTTAAACGATAAAGCATCTTCAGGGGAAAATTTAATACCGGCTGTAATTGATGCCGTAGAAAACAAAGTAACGCTTGGTGAAATTGCTGATGAATTAAGAGGCGTGTTCGGCGAGTACCGGTAACTGGTTGTTGCTTGCTGTTCTCTTTTGGTTTCTCAATTATTACGGATTCTGCCGACGCTTTGGACTGGCTATCGGTCATTACTCCATATGGCATATTTTTTACTCCACTACTGGCATGCTGGTTAAAATGAACAAACCTTACCGGTTTAAAAAGTCTGATAAACTTTGGCGATACACAGACCTTCACCAGTTGCTTTACTTCATTAACACAAAAAGTATTTTTTTTGCACCGCTCAGTTCATCCAGTGATCCGCTGGAAGTTATTTCATAAAAATTATTGGCCGGACAAAAATTACCTGCCACAGGCCGCATAAAACCCAACGGCAAGCTGGAAAAAATTCAGCAATACATTTATGCCATCTGCTGGTTTTTGGGAGTTACTGAATCTATTGCCATGTGTAATACTCATGCAAAGGCCGACAGTGTGGCAATTGTGTTTCATGCAAACTATCTTACTAAATTAATACTAACGCAGGCTCGCCAATATGAAAACAGTTATTTTACAAAGCTTTACCATGGTAAAGTAAATTACATTAACCTGCTGAACGGAAAATCTTTCTCAACAAAAGATCAAAACACAATTGGCTTTATAAAAGATAAAAGCTACAAGCACGAAGAAGAATTTCGCTTTCTTGCAGTGCAATCTGCCAAAACAAAAAAACTTTCAGAGGGTTTGATCTGCCAACCGGGGAATTAAAGCAACTTGACTTCAACATTGTTACTCACCCGGACATGGAGGCGTGGAAACATGAAAACCTGCAAAAAATTCTTGAGAATTTTTCATTGGCCGATAAACGCAAAAAATCAAACATGATCACCCGGAATAAATGAACGGTGCATAAATAAACGCCGGGCAATTTCAATTTTAGAGGAATTAGCGTGCCTTTTCTTTTCCCCTCCTATCCAAACAGTTTTTCCGCATCGCTTGAAAGGGTTTCAAAACAGCATTACTTCACTTTAAATCCCCCGTTTATGTATGTACTAGTTCATCACGAGATCAGCGATCCCGAAAAATTCCTGTCTATTGTAAAAGTAGGTGCACCCGACAATCCTAATTTTAAAGTACTGGCCTTCTTGCCTTCTTTATCGCACACAAAGGCCACATGCTTTTGGCAGACTAACGATGTGTAATCGTTGCAGAAATTTCTGGATTTTATTTTAGGAAACACCAGCAAAAACACTTACATACAAGTGGACGAAAAAATTGCCATTTTGTCAACTAAAAAAACATCACTTGTGATGTAATTCAAACGGGGTCTTACCGACCCCGTTTTCTTTTGGCCAGACGCAGCCCTCTTTTTCTCTTTTATTCTTTTACTATCTTCAAACAAACATTCTTCTCATGCAAAAACAGCTGGTAGCGGGTATTGTTTTTTTCTCATTTACAGCAAATGCCCAGGACCTTTCAAAGATCATAGATGAAAAAGCAAAAGCCATTCAAACAAAGCTGGTAGAATGGCGCAGGCATATTCATCAAAATCCTGAATTGGGAAATCGTGAATATAAAACCGCTGCTTTTATTGCTGACCATTTACGTTCGCTTGGAAATATTGAAGTACAAACCGGCATTGCAAAAACCGGCGTGGTTGGTATATTGAAAGGCGAGCAGCCCGGGCCTGTGATTGCATTACGAGCCGATATGGATGCACTGCCGCTGGAAGAAAGAGTTGATCTGCCATTTAAATCAACTGTGAAAGCAGACTATCTTGGCAACACCGTGCCTGTTATGCATGCCTGCGGTCACGATGCCCATGTGGCTATGCTGCTGGGCACCGCAGAAGTCCTAAGCTCTATGAAAAAAGATTTGAGAGGCACAGTGAAATTTATTTTTCAACCGGCAGAAGAAGGTCCGCCCGGTAATGAAGAAGGCGGTGCACCATTAATGGTAAAAGAAGGTGTGATGGAAAATCCAAAAGTGAATGTTGTCTTCGGCATGCACATCGAATCATACATTGAAGCCGGCAGAGTTGAATACAAACCCGGCGCTTTTATGGCAAGCAGTGATTGGTTTACTATTAAAGTAAAAGGAAAAGGCGCACACGGCTCCAGCCCCTGGGATGGCATTGACCCGATTGTAATTGGAACTGATATTGTAAATGGTTTGCAGCAAATTGTTAGCCGGCAAATGCCACTAACAAAGGCACCTGTTGTAATTACCGTTGGAAAATTTCACAGCGGCATTCGTAACAACATTATACCTGAAGAAGCCATGCTGGAAGGAACGATCAGAACATTGGACAGCAAAATGCAAAAAGATGTGTGGGATAAAATAAAACTTACAGCTACAAAGATTGCCGAAGCCTATGGTGCAACTGCAGAAGTTACCATTTCTACAAAAACATTGGTAACATATAATGACACTGCTTTAGTAAAAATGATGCTGCCCAGCCTTACAAAAGCAACCGGCGGAAATATTGGAGAAACCAATTGGGTAACCGGCGCTGAAGATTTTTCTTATTACGGTGAAAAAGCTCCTGCTTTCTTTTTTTATATTGGCGGTATGAAAAAAGGAACCCAAAATCCGCCACGGCATCATACACCTGATTTTTATATTGACGACAGCCTGTTGTATGTTGGCGTAAAGGCTTTTTGTAACCTGGTATTTGATTATTTAGCCATAAAAACATCTGCCCCCAAAAAAAATTGAAAAAGGCATTTTAACTATGAAGACTTCAAGTACATTCTTTATTTCAGCTTGTATTTTATTCGCTGGTTGTGGTAATAAAGAAGAATCTACTCCATCCAAAACATTAACGGAAGTGATTGCTGCAGATAACGCAGGAGATTTGGATAAAGTGATTGCTTATTATACAGAAGATGCCATTTTGATACCGGCGGGCAGCAGCGATATCATTGGTAAAAACGCCATCCGGGAGCATTACCGGAATATTTTTACAACCTCAGTTTTGCAGTTGCAGGCTTCTTCAAATGAAATTATTGATGCAAATGACTGGACCATCATTCGCGGCAACACTACAGGCAAAGTGATTTTCAAAGCAGACAGCAGCGCAACGGCTGTGAATGATAAATTTATCATGGTGTTGAAGAAAGATGATGGCCGCTGGAAAATTTACCGGCTAATGTGGAGTTCGCATCCATAACAAGCAATTTTCTATCGATTAGACTGCGTTCCTTTTGCAGCCGAAGGCTTCCACGAATCTTTAAGTGTTACTGTGCGGTTAAACACCATTCTGCTTTCGGATGAATCTTTATCCAGGCAAAAATATCCTTTGCGTAAAAACTGGTAGCGTTCATCAAACTTTGCATTTTTTAATGCCGGCTCTGCAAAAGCCGCTTTTATTACCTGCAATGAATGCGGATTAATGTGATCTTTAAAATCTCCTTCTGCATTTGCCGGATCTTCTTCCCTGAATAAGCGGTCGTACAAACGAACTTCGCAGGTGATTGCATGTTTTACACTTACCCAATGCAATGTTCCTTTTACATTGATGCCACTTGTATCGTTACCGCTTTTACTTTCAGGAATGTAGCTGCAACGCAGTTCCGTTATATTTCCTTCAGCATCCTTCACCACCTCATCGCATTTAATAATGTAAGCCGATTTCAATCTCACCATTTGTCCTGGCGCCAGGCGAAACCATCTTTTGGGAGGATTTTCCATGAAATCCTCTCTTTCAATGTACAGCTCTGCACTAAACGGCATATCGCGGTAACCGCCATTTTCATCTTCAGGGTTATTCTCGCTTTTCAAAAACTCTTCTGCGCCGGTGTAATTGGTTATGGTGAGTTTCAACGGATCAAACACAACCATTCTTCTTTGCGCAATGCGGTTTAAATGCTCACGAACACAAAACTCAAGCAACCCCACATCTACCAAAATTTCTCTCTTAGCAATACCTACCCTGTCGCAAAATTCACGAATGCTTTCCGGCGTGTAACCTCTTCTTCTCATTCCACTAATAGTAGGCATGCGTGGATCATCCCAGCCTTCAACATATTTTTCATTCACCAATTGCAGCAGCTTGCGTTTGCTCATTACGGTGTAGCTCACATTTCTCCTGGCAAATTCATATTGCCTGGATGGAAATATTTCCAGCTTCTCAATAAACCAATCATATAGTTCTCTGTGCGGAACAAACTCAAGCGTACAAATGCTGTGAGTAACTTCTTCAATTGAATCGCTTTGTCCGTGTGCAAAATCATACATCGGGTAAATGCACCAGGCATCACCGGTGCGGTGGTGATGTTCATGCTTAATGCGATACATCACGGGGTCACGCATCAGCATGTTGGCATGGGCCATATCAATTTTTGCACGAAGTGTACAACTACCGTCAGGAAATTCGCCGGACCGCATGCGGGCAAACAAGTCAAGATTTTCTTCGATGCTTCTGTCGCGGTATGGAGAATTTTTTCCCGGCTCAGTTGGTGTGCCCTTCATGGCAGCTATCTCTTCACTGGTGCTATCATCAACATAAGCAAGCCCTTTTTTGATCAGCTTCACTGCAAATTCATAAAGCTGTTCAAAATAATCACTCGCATAGCGTAGATTTTTCCATTCAAAGCCCAGCCAGCGAACATCATCCATAATGCTTTCAACATATTCAGTTTCTTCCGTGGTTGGGTTAGTATCATCAAACCGCAGGTTGGTATAGCCACCGTATTTTTTGGTGAGCCCAAAGTTGAGACAAATGCTGGTGGCGTGGCCAATATGTAAATAGCCATTTGGTTCCGGTGGAAAACGGGTAACAATCTCTTTGTACTTACCGTTCTTTAAATCATTTTCAATAATTTCTTCCAAAAAATTCAAGCTTCTTTCTTCCATGGCGGCAAAGATAAGGATGGCTATTTTACTTGGATATAATGAAGACGATGCAACAGATGTTATAGAGAAAGATTAATTTCTTGCATAGCATTCTCTTACTGCCTTCTTATTACTTATAAACTTTCAGCATGTTTGCATTAATAGCTTCAATTACTGTGCTCACACTCATTAATACAGCTCCTATGGCAGGGCTTAGCAGAATTCCAAATTGATAAAGAACTCCTGTGGCGAGGGGAAGAGCTAACAGGTTATAGCCTGTTGCCCAACCAAGGTTCTGAACCATTTTGCGGTAAGTTACCTTACCAAATAAAACCAAGCTAACGATATCTTTCGGATTGCTGTTCACCAAAACAATCCCCGCAGTTTCGGCAGCAATATCACTACCGCTTCCTACTGCAATGCCTACATCAGCTTTTGCCAAAGCAGGAGCATCATTTACACCATCACCTGTCATTGCCACATACTCACCTTTCTCCTGCAGCTCTTTTATTTTATCCACCTTTTGATGCGGCAGCACTTCCGCATAAAAATCATCAATACCTAATTGCCGGCTTACACTTTCAGTAACCTACCTGTTATCGCAGGTGAGTAAAACCGATTTAATATTTTTTTCATAGTTGAGAATATTCTTTGTGCAGCTTGCTGCTTAAAAAATCTGAAAGCACAAAATGCTCTTCTATATCGCCGCTTTGTATTTTTTCAACCAGCAGGGTTTTTATTTTTTCAATCTGTTTTCGCTTTTGATCATCCAGCACTTCAAACCCCAGGGCAGATAATCGTTGCTTCATTTTCTCCATCTGTATCGCCGAAGGCTCCTTGCTCAATTCAACTTCACCCAGCGAAGTGTGCAATGGTGGCAATCCTATATTTTCAAACTCCTGCCTAACGGCCATAATGCAGCGGTTACATACCATATTTTTTATGTACACTTTCACTTAAAACAAAAACATTTATTTATTGAAAATGGCAGGCAGCGGTGGACTAGAAATTTTTCCCTTAAAATTTATTCTTCCACATCATGCTTTCAATCGGCTTATCAGGCTGGCCACTGTATTTCGCATTTTTCTTTTGATTGTATTTCACTTCAATTTCGCCGTCAACAGGAAAATAAATAAGCTGGCCAACCGGCATGCCCCGGTAAACTTTTACCGGCTGCTTTACAGAAATTTCCAGCGTCCAATGCCCGCAAAAGCCTACGTCGCCTTTGCCGGCCGTGGCATGTATGTCAATACCCAACCGGCCTGTTGAAGATTTGCCTTCCAAAAAAGGAACATGGGCATGTGTTTCGGTATATTCCTGCGTTACTCCCAAATAAAAAATATGAGGGTAAAGCACAAAGCCATCTTCAGGAATTTCGAAATAATTTATCTCGTTATGCTTTTTTGCATCCAGAATATGCTCATTGTAAGTGGCTAGCCATTTTCCCAAATGCACATCGTAAGAATTACTACCAAGAGATTCGCGGTTGTATGGTGAAATTTTAAGGGTGCCTTTCTCCATTTCTTCCAAAATGCGTTTGTCTGAGAGTATCATGTTAGTTTTTATTTAGTGAGCTGTATAACACAGTTGAGCTTCTGTTGCGTCACACACTTCAGCGTTCTTATCTTTACTCAGCAATCCGCTGCAATTATAAATCTAAAATCATCAATCCAAAATTAAAATCCCTTTCGTGCCTGTTTTTTTTCAACAACAAATTAACCACACAACCAGGCTGGCTATCTGGAGTATAGAAGAGACAGAAGAGTTTTTTCTTTCCGATGTACCCTTGCAAAAAGAGGTTACTCATCCGCATAAACGTTTGCAGCACCTGGCCGCCAGGTTTTTGCTGAAATACCTTTTCCCCGATTTCCCTTATGAACTGATTGAAACAGCCGACACAAAAAAGCCTTTCCTGACAAACGAGCAGTATCATTTCTCCATTTCTCACTGTGGAGATTATGCAGCAGCCATTGTTAGTAGCGATAAAAGAGTTGGGATAGATATTGAACTGCCCACACTGAAAGTGGCCAGGGTGGCACATAAATTTTTGAATGAAGAAGAAAGAAAAACATTCAGTATTCAATATTCAATATTCAATAGTCAACAATCCTCTGAAGAAGTTCTTTCCGTTCTAACTCAACTTTGGTCAGCAAAAGAAGCAGTGTTTAAATGGTATGGCCTGGGCGGGGTAGATTTTCGTGAGCATATACAATTAACTGCGAAAAATGAAAATAAAGGCCTAATAAAATGTGATTTTAAAAAGACAAAAGAACAACTTTCAGTAAATGTGCACCATGTTGGAGAATTAGTACTTGCCTGGGTGGTTAATTAGTTAATTCCCCCTTGCAACATTCCGAATGTCATGATATCACAACCCGGCCTTAAAAAAAGATTGGGTATGCACCGCTTATCAGATAGGTTGTAAAGGAATTCATTCCTCTTCACCATTTTCACCCGTTTCCAATAAATTCAGGTCAACCGTTTCCATTCCTGAAATTCCTTCTATTGAACCACGTATGTGAGCTGCATTTAATAAAACTTTTTCAAGTTGTTTTTCTCTTGCCTTCCACAATTTTTCCATAACATCTCTTTCTTTTTGTATCGAAAGCTTTATTGCCATAAATCCTTCACGAATGGCCTTCCATTGTTCAGCAAACTCATTGCTGGTTAAATAACCATAAAGCAATTGCATTTTATCCCCTTTATTCTCGTTACTTTTTGCCGTGTTAAATACCCTGATCACTCCATCTCTTAACACCCCGGCTAAAGCTTTTACTTCTGAAAAGGTGCAGATCCATACACCGTCTTTTATGCCAAAGCAATCCATGTCCTTCGGCATTGTCCTGGTAACAATCACTGCTATTTCTGCGCCCAGGCTTCTCATATCAGCCTTCAGCTTTTCAATCCATTCGACAGAAAATGCTGTAGTTCGTTTGCTTTCGTAAATGATCTTGCCGCATTCCTGCCCAAAATTGTTGCGAACAGTTTGTATGCAATCAGCACCTTTTACGCCTTTGCCCACTTCACTGATCACATCGAATGGAAATGCAGCCCGAAGCAATTCTTCCAGTGCCAGCTCCTGCACTTCTCCCTGTAATTGCATGGAGCCCTGCTCGGCTTTTCTTTTCATTTCTTCGGCAAGTTTTTTCTGTGCTTCAAGCTTTTCTTCCATTTCTTTTAACCGTAACTGGAACTCGGTTTCTTTTGCAGTAATGCGTTGCTCTTCCAGCTTGCGGATTTCTTCAGCCAGTTTTTCTCTTTCTTCTTTTAATTTTTTTTGAAGAGATAATTCCAACTCCTCTTCTTTATTTTTTAATTCCTGTTCTTTTTTCAAAAACTCAATCTGTTGCTGGCGAGCATCTTTTAATTTTTCCTGCATCTCAACGTTGGTTTGTTCAAGCAGGCGAAGCTTAATTTCATAATCGGTAGAAATATTCTTGCGGACCAGTTGTTCTGTTTCCTGCTGTATCTTTTTTCGTTCGTCTTCCAGTTGTTTGGTGAATGCTTCTTCTTTTTTGCGTTGCCATTCCTTCATTTCATCTCTCAGCTCTTTTTTTACCTCTTCACGCAGGCTGGCATTCAGTTCAAATTCATGGCCACAGTTAGGACATTTTATCTCGTTCATCGGGGTGTTTTTTTACAATTTAAGCAATGATAAGCAGGAAGTTTGATTTCAGAGAAAGTTGATTTCCTATATTTGCAGCCCGCCGGAATTTATGCCCAGGTGGCGAAATTGGTAGACGCACCGTCTTCAGGTGGCGGCGCCGCGAGGTGTGCTGGTTCGAATCCAGTCCTGGGCACGTTTATAGCCTTGTAGGTGTTTAACTTTCAAGGCTTTTTTTATTTTCTGTGTGTCAAAAAAGTGTCAACTTTTTTCAGGACGATACACACACCTATTCTGACACAAAATTGACACACAGTATGACACACAGAAATTTATGAGGATGCATTTATTGGCCTGTTCAATTCCGCGGGTGTTTACACGGCGCATGGCCAGATAGTTTACCAATGTGCCCAGCACCGGTGCTGACCCTCGGCGCCGTAATATTTTTTT
>PSMD01000011.1:36271-49951 GCA_040289925.1 Chitinophagaceae bacterium
CAGCCACTCCAGATCTATGTTTCTTTCAGGCGGCGATAAAAATTTTCCGCCGGCATACGGTCGCTTAACTAAAATTGTTTGAAAAGTTTTTCTGAATAATGTTTTTTTGCCCTGCATCTTTCAATTTACTTCTCAGCTAATGGCAAAAGCAAATAATTTTATGAACAGGATGTGAGTTGTGCAACGGGCACTTCAGTTTGCTTCAACGTTAGCGGTAAAGCATTCTTTAATGGACAGCTTCCTTCGTTAACTCGTCATTCACCGTTCTCCAAATTCCCAATGGGTTTTCATTTTTCAATTCATCAGGCAATAATTCATTACTCCAGTTTTGATAACAAATTGGCCGGGCAAAACGTTTAATGCCATCAGCACCCACCGAGGTAAATCTTGCATCAGTGGTAGCAGGAAAAGGCCCCCCATGTTGCATGGCCAGGCAAACTTCTACACCGGTAGGTACTCCATTTAAAATAAAACGGCCACAAATATTTTTTACCGCTTCTGACAACTCTTCATTTTGCAGAAGATCATCATCAGTTGCCATAATGGTAGCAGTAAGCTGCCCTTCAATATGCCTGGCCACTCTTATCATTTCATCAATATCCTTACAGCGAATGATGATAGAATAAGGGCCAAAAACTTCCTGGTGCAGAACAGGATTTTTGATAAATGCTTCTGCAGTAGCCGTAGCAATTGTAGCTACTCCCTGGTTTAATTGGGGTGCAGTTTCAGCTACTGCAACCACTTCAACTTCAGGTTGGGAAATGGCATTAGCTCTTTTCTCCACATAATTTTTAAAGATCCCGGTATTCAGCATATCCGCCGGAGCAACTTTTTTGATCTCGGCGGACAAAACAGAAATAAAATTTTTCAAATCGGCATTGTCAACAGCAATCAACAATCCGGGGTTAGTACAAAACTGTCCCACACCCAATGTAATGGATTGAGCATATATTTCAGCAACTTCTCTCGCCGACTGCTTTATCTTTTGCGGTAATAAAAAAACCGGGTTAATGCTGCTCATTTCCGCAAAAAAAGGAATGGAGTCTTTTCGCTGATTTGTCCAATCGAACAATTGCTTGCCGCCTGCAAACGAACCAGTAAACCCTACTGCTTTACAATAAGTATGTGTTACGATGGCTCTGCCCACTTCAGGGGCAGCGCCGTAAACATGGGAGAAAATGCCAAGCGGCATCTGCATTTTTTCTGCAGCTATAAAAATGGCCTTGGCGGCTAATTGGCTGGTGCGGGGATGTGCCGGATGAGCTTTTACAATTACAGGACAGCCTGCAGCAAAGGCACAGGCAGTATCTCCACCTGCGGTGGAATAAGCAAAAGGAAAATTGCTGGCGCCAAACACTGCAACAGGCCCAAGTGGTATCAGCATCTTTCTAAGATCAGGTTTGGAAGGTTCACCGGTATTAATTCTTACGTCCAGCCAGTTTCCTTTTTCGCAGGCATCTGCGTACGACCGCAATTGAAATAATGTTCTTGTTCTTTCTGCTTTTAATTTTGCTTCGGGCAAATGCGATTCCTGATGGCCAATTTCCAGTAACTCATCACCCAGGTTTTCTATTTCAGTTGCAATCATCCGCATAAAATCGGCTCGCTGCTTCAGAGAAAATTTGCGGTACACATGAAAAGCTTTCCAGGCTTGCTGCATCAGCACATCTATTTCTTCTGTAGTTGCATCCCGAAAATCAGAAGGAGTTTGAATCACATTCATTGTTCACTGATTGAAATATTTGATAGATGAATAGCTGGTTTTTTTGCAATAGCTTCTTCAATAATTTCTAAAATCCTTTCCCTCTCCTCGCCTGCCAGCATTAAACGTGGAGAACGAACATATTCCGTGCCTAAGGCAGTAAGGGATTGCGCCAATTTTATATACTGCACTAATTTGGGATGAATATCCAGCTCAAGCAGCGGCATAAACCAGCGATAAATTTTTCGGGCTTCTTCAGTTTTATTTTCTTTTATCAAATTATACACCGCCATTGTTTCTTCCGGAAAGACATCAACCAACCCCGCTACCCAACCATCAGCACCCATCAGCAATTCTTCTATAGCCAGCATATCAACACCACACAAAATTTTAAAGCGATTGCCAAAACGGTTTTTCATACGGGTAACATTGCTTACATCTCTTGTGCTTTCTTTAACGGCCTGAATATTTTTACAATCAGCCAGTTTTTCAAACATTTCAATAGTCACTTCGCATTCGTAATCAACCGAGTTATTGTAAAGCATAATGGGAAGTGCCGTGGTTGTAGCAATGGTTTGAAACCACTGAATAGTTTCTCTTTCATCAGGCTTGTAACGCATGGGAGGCAACACCATCAGGTCATCTACGCCCCAATCTTCGGCAAACTTTATTTGCTGCAAAGCCTGTTTTAAAGATCCTTTTACAATATTTAAAATGACAGGAATTTTTTCTTCGCAAATTTCAAGAGCGGTTTTGCATAGCTTTTCTTTTTCTTCCGTGGTAATTGTGCTGGCTTCACCCAGCGAACCACCAATGATAATTCCATGAACGCCAGCCTGCATTTGAGCAAATAAATTTTTGCCAAACATAGAAAGATCAACCTCATCATCGACTGTAAAGGGCGTTGTCATTGCCGGACCCCCCCCGTCCATTCAAAATTCATGCTGTTGAGTTTTAGTGATTTAAAGTTAGCATTGTTTCAGTTGTCAAAAACGATAGCGAGTTAAAACCACTTTCAACCTGCGTTGTTGTACGCAAAAACAAGGCGGCTCATCCACACAACATTTACGATTGCAGAAACTGATTTTGTTTTGTTTTTTTAAAGAAATAATCTTTTACTCACTAAAAATCCGAATCGTTATGAAAACCCTTTTCCTTTCCGCTTTCATTTTTTCAGCTGTTTTTTTGTTTCATGCAGTAAAAACGATCAACAGGATCAGGAATTGACCACATTCATAGTAAAAATTGACGGAGAAACCTTAAGTCTTTCTGCAGCTAAATACACTCTTACTTCCGACCCATCTAATCCCTACAACATCAGGTTAGTGGTGTTTGCAGGCACCGATTTAAACAGATTACTGATTGGGGAGCAACACTGGGCCGGGTGTTGTTTTACGACAAAATTCTTTTCATCAACAATACGGTTTCATGGGCAAGCTGCCATAAGCAGGAAGCGGGTTTTTCAGATAATGCAGTTTTCAGCAAAGGTTTTAATGGAGGATTCACAACCAGGAATTCTATGAGCCGGTAAATGCAAGATATTATCTCAATGGGCATTTCTATTGGGATGAAAGAGCAGCGACACTGGAAATACAAATGTTAATGTCCATTGAAAATACAGTGGAGATGGGAATGAATTTAGATACACTGGTGAACAGGCTTCAATCAAAGCCACATTACCCGTACTTGTTTCAAAAAGCATTTGGAGAGGAAACTATAAATGCAGATCGCATTAGCAAAGCATTGGCGCAATTTGTAAGATCAATTATTTCTTACCAAAATAAATTTGATGCGGGCCGTGCACAAATTACCCTGCCAAATAATCCTGTTCAAACACCTTATCCCAATTTTAAGGAGAAAAAAATTTAGGCAAGCAACTTTTTTACAGTCAGCCAGCAGCCTGCGCCAGTTGCCACGGCACGGAAACCTTTACCGCCCCTGAAGCAAAAAATAATGGATTGGAAAATCCTTCTATTGACAGAGGTGTTGGTGACATTACAAATAATCCTGCGGACATAGGTGAATTTAAAGTTCCTTCTTTAAGAAATATTGAGTTATCTGCACCTTATATGCATGATGGAAGATTTGCTATTCTTGAGCAGGTAATTGAGCATTACAACTCAGGCATCCAGCCTCATCCCAATCTAGCGCCCCAGTTACGTAACCCTAACGGCACTCCCAAAAGGTTAAACTAAACAGCACAGGAAAAAGCTGCATTGGTGGCTTTTTTAAAGACGCTAACTGACAGAGTGATCACTACCGATGTAAAATTCAGCAACCCATTTAAATAATGGCTGATCAGCGGTGAAGAGTGATTCGTGATTGCTCGCTTTTTTTTCTTCCCGTGTTTTGTATGAACCACATAATGGTAAAGCTAGGAATGAAATCGGTACCGGGTAAAAGCTCTTCAAAAAAATCAAACATCCCGCCGAGTGCCCCTTTCCAACCTCCAAAACTGAGAAAGAAAATAAAGCCGGATAATGGCGCCCAGATGATGTCTGCAAACTCTCCCAAAACAGGAATGGAGTAAGAAGCGTAACCAATAAAATCCATTAAAAGACAAAACACCAGTGAAGGTTGTTTTTTGATAAGAATTTGTTTAGGCATTTAAGAATGTTTGCAGAATGATGCGAAATACTGTGCCAGTGTTGCAAGCATGGCGTAGCGGAATAAATCTTAACAGCAGCTAAATAGAAAAAACAATTAATCGGTTAAATCGCCTTCCAGGTCGTAATCGTAGGCTTTGGTAATTTTTACATTCACAAAACTGCCGGGCTTTAATTTTTTTTCTGTGTTTATGATCACTTCGTTGTCAACTTCAACACTGTCAAATTCGGTGCGGCCAATGTAACGGCCAGCTTCTTTTTTGTCAACAATCACTTTAAAAATCCTGCCCACTTTTTCTTCATTCTTGCTAATACTGATCTCTCTTTGTACTTCCATAATTTCAGCAGCTCTTCTTTCTTTTTCCTCTGCAGAAACATCATCCACCAGCTCAAATGCCGAAGTGCCTTCTTCATGTGAGTAGGTGAACACTCCCACCCTGTCAAACTGTTGCTGCTGTAAAAACATTTTCAATTCTTCCACATCATCCAAAGTTTCTCCGGGAAAGCCGGCAATAAGTGTGGTGCGCAGGCAAATGCCCGGAACTTTTTCACGAACTGTTACAATCAACTCCTCCATTTCTTCCCTGGTAATTTGCCGTCTCATGGCTTTCAGCATATTGTTAGCCGCATGCTGCAAAGGCATGTCAAGGTAATTGCAGATGTTTTTTCTCTCCCTCATTACATCCAAAACTTCCACCGGAAATTTGTGCGGATAAGCATAATGCAAACGGATCCATTCAAGGCCTTCCACATCGCTCAGGTGTTTTAAAAGATCAGCCAGCATTCTTTTTTTGTAGAGGTCGAGGCCGTAATAAGTAAGCTCCTGCGCAATCAGCATAATTTCTTTTACGCCTCTTTTTACCAGCGACTTTGCTTCGGTTACAATTTCCTCGATTGATTTGCTTATATGCCCGCCCCGCATGAGTGGAATAGCACAAAACGAACAGGTACGATTGCAGCCTTCAGAAATTTTTAAATAGGCATAATGCTGCGGAGTTGCCAATAGTCTTTCTCCAAGCAGTTCAGCTTTATAATCAGCTTCAAGTTTTTTAAGAATGAAGGGCAACTCCATCGTTCCAAACCAGGCATCCACCTCCGGAATCTCTTTTTCCAGGTCATCGCGGTAACGGTGGCTTAAACAACCGGTAACATACACTTTATCCAGCTTGCCTTTTTGCTTCAGGTTTACCTGGTCTAATATGGTGTTAATGGATTCTTCCTTTGCCTTTTCAATAAAGCCGCAGGTGTTTACAATAACTATGTTATAATCTTTTTTCCGGCTTTCGTGTACAACTTCGATATCATTAGCCAGGAGCTGGCCACTCAACACTTCACTGTCAACCATGTTTTTGCTACAGCCAAGCGTAATAATGTTCACCTTATCTTTTTTTAACGACCGTGTTTTCATGAAGCCGCAAAGGTAAGCCCATTCAGTGATGGATGGTTGATGAAAGAACTGATTGGAACAGTTTTTGCAGATATTTATTTGTCAAATGAAAAAAGACTTGTATGAGAACTGTTCTATTCATTCTTTCCCTGATAGTAATTCAAACAATTGGTTGCAGCAAAACCAAACAGGAAGATAATTGTACCGCCGTTATCATTACCAATTCAGGTTTTCCCTGTAACGAATGGGGCATTGAAGTGAATGGGGTAAAATATCCTTCTGCAAACATTCCGGCGGAATTTCAGCAAAATGGAATTACAGTTTGTGCAGTTTACCAGCTTTATGAAGATATGCGGGCCTGCGCCTGTTGCGGTGGTACCTGGGCAAACATAAAATCAATGAAACGCTTTATCCGGTAAAAAGACTTTTCCCGTTTATTGTTCAGATTTATCTTTTTTAAACAAGCTATCAACAAACTCATGTTTATCAAAAACTAAAAGATCTTCCATCTTCTCGCCTACTCCAATAAACTTCACTGGAATTTTAAACTGGTTAGCGATGGCTAAGACAACACCGCCTTTTGCTGTGCCGTCCAATTTGGTAATAGCAAGAGCCGTTACATCGGTTGCTACGGTAAAATGTTTTGCCTGTTCCAAAGCATTTTGACCCGTGCTTCCATCTAAAACCAATAACACTTCATGCGGTGCATCTGGAATTGTCTTTTGAATAACTCTCTTAATCTTGCTTAACTCGTCCATTAAATGAGCTTTATTATGCAAACGGCCTGCAGTATCAATTAACACCACATCGGTTTGTTTGGAAGCAGCACTTTGTACCGTATCAAAAGCCACGGCAGCCGGGTCTGAACCCATCGCCTGTTTAACGATAGGCACGCCGGCTCTTTCACTCCAAATGGTAAGTTGGTCAACCGCTGCGGCTCTAAAAGTATCAGCAGCGCCTAACAAAACTGATTTGCCTGCTTTTTTGAAATTATGAGCCAGCTTGCCGATCGTTGTGGTTTTACCTACGCCATTTACGCCTACAACAAGAATAACATAAGGCTTTACAGGCAGGTCAGTGTGAAAATCGTAACTATTGGCTTCAGGCGCATCAACCAGTATGCTTTCAATTTCTTCTTTTAAAATTTGATTGAGTTCAGAAGCATTGAGATACTTATCTCTGGCAACCCGCTTTTCAATCTGGTCAATAATTTTTACAGTTGTTTCTATACCCACATCGGCGCTTACTAAAGCTTCCTCCAGGTCATCCAGTACTTCTTCGTCAACGGTGGTTTTACCGGCTATGGCTTTGGTAATTTTTGAAAAAAAGTTCTCTTTGGTTTTTTGCAAACCCTGGTCAAGACTTTCTTTTTCTTTTACTCCAAAAAGTTTGTTGAAGAAACCCATGCTGCTAAGTTATTAGGATATACTGAACAAATTTCAAAATGGAATTCTGTTGGCAACAGTAACCAGCTAAAATAAATGAAAGAAAAAGTTTTTCCTATGTCTCTTATAGTCTTTCATCACGGTAAATATCACCAATCCCCAAAACGGAACTAAAATAAGTAGTATAGTTAACCAGATTTTTTTGGGCTTAGTAAAGAATTTATTGGGCCAAATCTCTTTTATTAAAAGAAAAACATTAAACACAACTAAAAGCGCTACAACAGAAAAAGGTATCCAAACAAAATTATCGTTTAGCATAAATATGTTCTTTAATAAATAATGGACAAAATTCCACAAGAAATTTCCATAGAAGTCATGCAATAAGTAATATACATCCCACATAAAGCATCATACTTTCTATCTTTTCGACAAGCGTTGAACATGCATTTCATGCATTCAGCGAATGTCACATTATTATTGCCATTTAAATCACAGGGATGTGTACAATGGGGATCTATCGCTTGAGATGGTTTTTGAATCAAAAAACAATTGATTGCAGTATATAAACCTTCATTTAAATTGGAGTGCTGTACGTCAATAATCTCAAAAATTCCCGTTTTTGTAGCAAAATTGTAGTTATAAAAAATCATAAGAACAACTACATAATTCTTGCCCACTGTCGCAACTTTATTTTGTGCAACTTTGAAAAAGCATAAGTAAGCTACAGTGTCTGCATTTTTAAAATGTAATGCAATAACATGCTTTTAAGTATCATTCTCATAAAAGGCAACCTGCGAACTATCCAGATTGTAATTCCCGAATCGTGCTAAAACTCCTGATGCCGATATTTCGGAATACTCGTTTAAATTTATAAACTGATTAATTACGTAAGCAAATTGACAGTATAAGTTATTGAAAGCAAATTGAAATAGAACACTTAAGGCAATCAAAGTAACTTTCAGTAACAATAACGTTTAGCATAAGTTACAATTTTTTTCGAAAAAATTTTACCCTATTATAATAACAAAAGCTGCCACAAAATGGTGACAGCTTAAAGATTTACAAACTCAGGTAAATTACTTCTGCGCCAAAAACTCTTTCACTTTATCCTTGTGCACAATAGCCTCTTTAAATGTATAGGCGCCGGTTTTAGGACTGCGGACAGCCCTGATCACTTTGCTCCAGTTTTTTGCTTCGGCGGCTGCCTTCTGGTCTTTTGTTTTAATCGCGGTTTTAGCTGCTTTTGCCATATTCTACATTTATGTTTTTGGTTCATAGTTTATCGTTAACCAAAAACGATAAACCATAAACAATAACTATTTAATTTCTTTATGAACAGTGTATTTTTTTAGAATAGGGTTGTATTTCTTCAACTCTAATCTTTCCGGGTTGTTTTTTTTGTTTTTGGTAGTGATGTAACGGCTGGTGCCTGGCTGACCACTGTTTTTGTGCTCAGTGCATTCCAAAATCACTTGTACCCGGTTACCTTTCTTTGCCATATAATTTCTTTTGTCGTTTTTTGTTTATTGTTTATTGCCAGGTTCATCGTTACCAAAAAACGAAAAACCATAAACGATAAACTTTAGATGTGTTCGCCGTTTGTCCGCATTTCTTTTACCACATTATACAGGCCTTTTTTGTTGATAGTGCGAATTGCCTGTGCTGAAACTTTCAGCATAATCCATTTATCTTCTTCGGCCAGATAATAGCGTTTGGTTTTCAAATTAGGCAGAAAACGACGCTT
Organism: Chitinophagaceae bacterium; assembly: GCA_040289925.1. GTDB lineage: Bacteria > Bacteroidota > Bacteroidia > Chitinophagales > Chitinophagaceae > VBAU01. The sequence goes on from PSMD01000011.1 coordinate 45,096, forward strand.
GGTCTTGATATTTGAGTGAGAAACCTTGTGACCACCCATCGGCTTTTTACCTGTAACCTGACATACTCTTGCCATGATTAAAAAAATTTTAGTCCGAAATTTTCGGGACGGCAAATGTAGGGGAAAGATTTTAGATTTTAACTGCCTGAATGAGAAAAATTTGATGAAAATTCAAATAACAGACCGCTTTCGGCCTTTAAGGTTGCGCCGCTTTTTTTCTGCCGGGGAAAGGCGAACAACCTTCTTATTCCATCAGCAATATTAGAAGTTTTCAGATAACTTCGCTGCCTCAAATAAAAGGAGATAGATAATCGAAATCAGTTATCTAACTCCACTCCGGAGATTCGGGATAAATTCTAAAACCAAAAAAATACAATGGCTTACGATCTAATAGTTATCGGTAGCGGCCCTGGTGGTTATGTTGCGGCTATCCGTGCAGCACAGTTAGGATTTAACACAGCAATTATTGAAAAAGAAAGTCTTGGTGGCATTTGTTTAAACTGGGGTTGTATTCCTACCAAGGCTCTTTTAAAATCAGCCCAGGTTTTTGAATACATCAAGCATGCAAAGGATTTCGGCATTGAGGCCAGCGGCACTGCAAATTTTGAAGCGGTCATTAAACGCAGTCGTGCCGTGGCTGATAAAATGAGCAAAGGCGTACAGTTTTTAATGCGTAAAAACAAAATTGAGGTCATCAATGGTTTTGGAAAGATTGTGGGCAAAGGAAAAATTGAAGTAAAAGCCGCTGATGGAAAAACACAAACTGTAGAGGCAAAACACATCATTATAGCAACCGGTGGCCGCAGCCGTGAATTACCGGCTATGAAAATTGACGGAAAAAAAATTATTGGCTACCGCGAAGCCATGACATTGCCGCAGCAACCAAAATCAATGATCGTAGTAGGAAGCGGAGCCATTGGGGTTGAGTTTGGATATTTCTATAACAGCCTGGGCACAAAAGTTACTATTGTAGAATTTATGCCGAGAGTTGTACCCGTTGAAGATGAGGACATTTCAAAAGAGTTAGAAAAGAATTTTAAAAAGCAGGGTATTGAAATAATGACCAACAGTGAAGTAACAGCTGTGGATACAAGTGGCAATGGAGTGAAAGCAACTGTAAAAACACCCGATGGCCAAAAAGTTTTGGAAGCCGATATTTTATTGAGTGCTGTGGGTGTAACCGCAAATATTGAAGGTATTGGGCTTGAGCAAATGGGTATTAAAACCGACAAAGGGAAAATTATGGTTGATAAATTCTATCAGACCAACGTGCCGGGTTTTTATGCCATTGGCGATTGTGTACCCGGGCAGGCATTAGCTCACGTTGCTTCAAAAGAAGCTATCATTTGCGTAGAGAACATTGCATACAACGAAAAAAAGTTCAATCACAAACCGGAAGCACTTGACTATAACAATGTGCCGGGTTGTACTTACTGCACTCCAGAAATTGCTTCTGTCGGCTACACAGAAAAGCAGGCGAAAGATGCAGGTTATGAAGTGAAAGTGGGCAAGTTTCCCCTAAGTGCAAATGGCAAAGCATCTGCCGCAGGCCATTTGGAAGGTTTTGTAAAAGTGATTTTTGATGCGAAATACGGTGAGTGGCTTGGCACCCAAATGATTGGTTATAATGTTACGGAAATGATTGCTGAAACCGTTGTGGCCCGCAAACTGGAGACAACGCACCACGAAGTATTGAACAGCATACATCCCCACCCAACTATTAGTGAAAGTGTAAAAGATGCCATTGAAGTGGCTTACGGCGAAGCAATTCATCTTTAGAAAAAACATTGCAAAAAATGAAGTCATGGACAGCAGCCATGACTTTTTTTATTCGGAAAATTTCATGCTTTGGCAAAAAACCAGAAATAAACGGTGCCGGCAAACTATTAACCAAAGATTGAATGTAACTTGTGACTGTGAAAAAAGGAGTTTTATTTATAGCGGTTTTGCTAACCTTGCAGCCTGCATTTTCTCAGGACAAAATTACTGAGCCGAAGATTACTTTAAAATGGGCGCCAACTGGTTTGGTACTTGGAGGCATTAGCTTACAGGGCGAATACGGCTTTCAGAAAAAATCATCTTTAACAGCTAAAATTGGTGTACCAATTAAGCGAAAGTACAGTGCTACTTATGATGGCAATGATGCCGATCTTGACATAAAAGCATTTTCTTTCCTGGCTGGTTTCAGGCATTATCTTTCCCGGCAATTGCTCAAAGGGTTTTATATAGAGCCTTTTTTTACATACGCACATCATAGCAGCAGCGGCACAGGTTTCGGTACTTTGGATAGCCGGCAGGTGATGATGGATTTTTCAAACGATTATAATGGAACAGGCGTTGGTGTTCAACTTGGTTCACAGTTTATCATTCGAAAAAAATTTGTGATAGACCTGTTTTTCTTTGGCCCGCAAGTCACTTCTTCAACCAATAATTTTAAAGCTGTTGATTCCCGCAACACATTACCCTGGAATGATATTGAAGCTGCGGATGCTGAAAAAAGCATCCGGGAGTTTATTGACCAGTTTCCTTTTATCCGTAATAAAGTAGATGTAAAAGTAGATAAGTCCAACCGCATAGTTACAGCAGATTTTAAAGGAGCGTTGATCGGAATAAGATTCGGCGTTTCTTTTGGAGTTGCTCTTTAGCAATGCTTAGTTAGAAAAAACTTTTTTCAAAATATCTGTCGTTCTTGCCACCGGATCTTTCCTGATTTTCTGTTCTTCCAAACCAACCTGGTAGAAAATTCCGGTCAATGCTTTTTCTGTTACATAAGCTGCAAGATCAGGATTTACTTTTTCTGCATTCAATTTATTGTAGGTTATAAATACCGTGTTCCAGTATTTGGTAGCATCCACTTTCTTCAACGAGTTTTCAATAACAGGTCTGAAAGCTTCGGTAAGTGCGGCAGTAGTTTTATCTTTTAAATAATTGGTGGCTGCAAAATCTCCGCCCCGTAAAATGCCGAATGCATCCTGTATGGTCATATGCCTGACCGCATTTACAAAAATGGCTGTTGCATCTTTTGCGGCATCTTCTGCTGCACGGTTCATAGATAGGATGACATTATCAACCATATTGCCCATGCCCAGGTTGCGTAAAGTTTTTTCAACCTTTTTTGCTTCTTCAGGCATCAGGATTTTTATGGCAGCATCTTTAAAAAAACCATCAACTGCGGAAAGCTTTGCGGTGCTTCTTTCCGTACCAACCTTCAAAGCATCTTTTAATCCGCTCACCACTTCATCGTTAGTTAATCCACCTGAATTCTTTTCTGAAATTTTATCAAGCGTTTTATCCAGGCCCGTTTTGCCGGATGAATCTTTTTTAAAAATATTACCTAACTGCGCCTGGGAACTTGCAAAGACAAAAGAAAAAACAAAAAGAAGAATGGAGTGCCTGTTCATAGTTGAATGTTGTTACCAAAAATAAAACTGACAAACTTAAAGAGCCGTTAAAGCACCAAACAGTTGCAGGAATATCGAAGGTTTATACCCACAAAGCGTATTTTTGTCTGAGACAATTACGAACATGAGAAACATTTTGACGGTCGCTACAATTTTTTTGCTGGTTAGCTGTAATAATGGTGGAAAAGGAGACAATCCGCCTGACACATCCAATTCAAACAAGCCACTTATTCCGGCTTCATTCAATTACCAAATTCAAAAAACTTATCCTCACGATACAGCCTCATTTACGCAAGGCCTCGTTGTGTACAAAGGAAGTATGTACGAGGGTACAGGCGAATATGGCAGCTCAAAACTTTTGAAGGTGGATATTCCCACCGGGAAAGCCCTGAAATCAATTTCTTTGGATAAAAAATATTTTGGTGAAGGCATCACTATTTTAAACGACACCATTTACCAGCTTACCTGGAAAGAGCATATTGTATTCGCTTACTCACTAAATAATTTCAAAAAATTGAAAGAATTTCCGATAGCTACAGATGGCTGGGGCATTACTACAGATGGAACAAATTTAATTGTGAGTGACGGCAGCAGTGATTTATATTATTACGAGCCACAGAGTTTTAAGCTCATCAAAAAAATTACAGTTACCGATTCAGGCAGTCCCGCTTATAATATCAATGAGCTTGAATTTATCAACGGTTTTATTTACGCCAATCAATGGCAGCTTCCCTATTTAATGAAGATTGATCCCGCCACAGCACAAGTGGTCGCCAAAGCAGACCTCACAGAAATATGGAGACGAATTAAAGATAAAAATCCGGCTGCAGATGTGCCTAATGGAATTGCTTATAATGCAGCCACTAAAAAAATTTATATCACAGGAAAAAAATGGCCGGAGTTGTATGAGGTGACTTTTCAGTAATTATTTTGCCAGCACATAAATTACCGAGCTGCATTTCTTTTTATCCCTAACCGCTTTCAAATTTGATCGAAAGCCATTCCACATGGCAGACAGCCAGCTTGTTTTGCCGCTTTTATATCTGCTGCTGAGTAAGCTCACATAAAAACTATCAAACCACATCGGCTTGTATGCTTCTATTTTTAAATTATACAAGCCTGCAAGCATTTGCATGGCTTTGGGTGAAAAATGGTAAAGGTGCCTGGGCACATCATAAGCCGCCCAAAATTGTTTGTAAACGTCAGCGTCCTTACTGGTATAATTCGGTACTGCAATAATCAACCTGCCATTTTTTTTCAACAGGTTTTTCATTTGCTGCATATACTCATGCAGGAGATGTACATGTTCCAACACATGCCAGAGGGTAATAGCATCAAAGCTTCCTGCTGTCAGTGCAAATAATTTATCGGGAGGCTGTAATTCAATTCCAAAATTTTTCTTGGCAACGGTCCTTGCTTTTTCATCCGGCTCAAGTGCGGTTACGTTCCAGCCAT
>PSMD01000011.1:49964-64745 GCA_040289925.1 Chitinophagaceae bacterium
CGAATGCACCGGCACCACTGCCAATATCCAACACCTTTCCTCCTGTTAAACCGGTAACTAAACAAACCAGCTTTCTCTTTTTTCTGAGAGTTTTTTTTCTAACCGCTTTATAAATACGGTTGATCAATCCTTTTGAAGTATCGGTATGAGAAATGTAATTTTCCGATTGATAATAACGGCCAATTTCATTTTCTGCAGGCACATCCTGGGTAAATCGCAGTGTGCAATCATTGCATTGCCAAATTTCAAACAGTTGCTGCGAGACAGTATTATCCTTTGCTGAAAAAACAAACTGAATATTACCAGACGAACAAACGGGGCAATTGTTGTAGTGAATAGCGTTCATGAACGGCACAAAGTAAAGGCAACTGCTTCATTTAAAATAAAAACCTGATGGCGGATTTGCCGGTTTAATTTTTTGGGTATTGCCGGTTGCAGACAAGTTCATGCCATGTTCAGAAATATACCAGCCGGTAAAAATGAAAACAAGAATAACAATCGCAACCGGAATAATCCACCATTGCATCGTGCGTTTTTCTTCAGCAGGATGTAAAATTTCAGCCATTTGGGTTGAAGTTTTTTCCTGCTCACCTACCAGCATAGTTTGATCTGCATTTTCACGAATAATTTTTTCTGCCGGTACCGGCTGCAAAAAATTAGCGGGTTGTTGCGGTTCAAAAGAAATTCCTGAAAGCGTTTTTTTAAATGTGCCTACTGAGCTCCACTCAACCACAGTTCCACTCTCAATGTTTTTTTTAAGGTTGTAAACAAAGTCATTCAGCCTGATGACAGCTTCTCTTTCTGAAATGGAAAACACCTGCGATAACCAGGTGTAAAGTTTTCTAGCAGCCGCATCATTTCCCTGCTGAAATTGCACCGTCCATAATGGCGGTAAAATAGAACGGGAAGGAAAATCAGTTTTTGCCGGGGTGTATAATATGGAAACTGTACCCAGCCCGGGCAATGCTAATTTTTTATTTTTTACGAGATAAGCATGTAACTGCTCAAACATTCGTCAGTTCTTTTGGTCGAATGCAAAGATAACTCCTGCTACGAAGTTGAAACCATATACCGGGTACTGGTTCCAGCGCTGATATTGTTTGTTGAAAATATTATTGAATTGAGACCATGCTTTTAAATTTTTCGTGATGCGGAATTCCAGGCCGGCATTCAAATCAAATATTCCATCCAGCTTGGCCGGATTTCCATCTTTTTTTCGATAATTCACGCCGGTAAATCCAAACAGGTCAGAAGTGAGGTAAAGATCTTTCAACACCTGCAGACGCAGAGATGCGTTGGTTTGCAAAGGAACAAGGCCATAAGCCTCCAGGTGATCTTTTATATCCATGAAATTATCAAATGAAAACCCTGCTTTCAACGAAAATTTTTCCTGCACGGTAAATCCAACTTCAGCATCATAATGCAACACTTTCATTTGTCTTTCATTTTCTACGTTGAAAGATTTACCATCAATAGTATCGTTTACAAACAATGGCTGATTGGTTATTTTATTAAACCCTGCTTTTGTGCTATAAGAAAAATGATCACCTACTGAACCTTTAAATCCAATGTATCTTTCTTCAATTCCTGTGTTTTTAAAACTGGTTGGTGCATTTATCCACGGATTGAAACCGGCGAGGTACTGGTAATTTGTTTTGCGCAAATAACCGATCCATCCTGCAATAAAAGTAAATCGCTTATCGGGTGTGGCTACTTCAGCCATTACGTTGGGATAGATTTTTGAAACCTTATTATCCCAGGTAGGCCTTACACCGGCTGCAATAATAATGTTGGGGGTTTTAAAAGAAATAGAAGGAGAAATCCAGTATGCAGTATTATTGATAGCTGATTTTTGATCTGGTTTATACCATGAAAGATCAAAAGTTAAGCCGAGGTCAACTGCGAAAGTTTTACCGACGGTTTTTTGCAAAGGAAGATTTACATAGGTGTTGCTTTCACTGTTTTTATGATTATCGCTGAACACATCAATCTTTACTTCCGGAGAATAATTCAAGTCAAACTCAGTTGGTTGAATGTTTCTGAAAGAAACACGGCCATACCAATCCTGGAATCTTTGTTTCAATGAATCTTTTGGAAAACTTAGCGTTGAAGGTTTGAATCCGTATTTATAAGTTTGATCGCTTTTCATTCCCAGCTTTGCATTCCACTCCAAACTTTTTGCTGTTTGAAAAAATGCAGCCAACGCCATGTTGGTGGAACTGTAATCCTGGTACTGCAAATTACCTTGCGAGGCCACATGTTTTGCATAAATATTCAGGCCTGCGGTTTTACCATCACCAAATGAAATGCCTGCCTGCACAAACGGAGTTTTCTGACTGCCAAAGCCTGCTTTCACATAACTGTTATTGTCCCAGCGGCCACCGCTGTCAATTTGCAAAGCCAAAGGCTTTAAACTGCCAGGCTGGTATGCAAACAATAAATTTTCATTGGGGATATTGTATTGTAATTTAGGTTTGGTGGTGTCTGCCACCGGCGGCGTTGCGTTCAAATTAATTTTTGCTGCTTCACGCAAAACAGGTTTAAAGGTAGAAGTAATTTCAACCTGTCTTTTTTTAGAAGTATCCACCTGCCCCTGTGCAGCACTTGCAGCAAGCAGCAACATTCCAAGTCCAAAAAACTTTATTTGACTAGTTACTTTCATCGCTTTTATAATTATTGATCAAGCCTCACCCTCCTTCCCTCTCCCAGGAGAGAGGGGGCCAGGCAATCACTATTTTTCATCTAAATAATTAAGCATTTCAACTTTTTAATCTCTACTCAACACAATGCTCACTATTATCTCTCATCTATTCTCTTTTATCTATTATCTTACTGCCCCACCTTACTGTTCTTACTCTCCTCTTCTATCACTTTCGTCAGTTTGGCCTGGGCTTCTGTTTTTAATTCTGTGTTCAAACTATTATCAACAATGCTTTGGTAAGTTGCCTTGGCATTGAAATAATCTTTTTGTTTGAAATAAATATCTCCCAGCAAAATATAAGCTTTGGTAACCCAGTAGTCATATGAGCCGGATTTGTTGATCACTTCAAACGCAGCTTTTTCTGCATCGCTTAAATGATCAACTGCAAACCAGCTATTGGCAATTTCGTAACGGGCTTCTGCTGCCAATGCTGCTTTGTTAATAGCCACAACAGTTTTAAAGTTGGCAATCGCCAGATCGTACTGGCCATTTACCTGGTAAGCTTTTGCAATGGCCATATTTGCAAGAGCTTTATCATCGGAGCTGCTGCCTTTTTGATTCAAAAGATCTTTGGCATTGTTCATCGCCTCTGTCCATTTTTTTTGCTGGTATTGGCTACGCAGCAAACCTCTCATGGCTTCCAGTTTATTCTCCTGGCCGGCAGCAATATCTTTCAACTGTGCATAGTAGGTTTCGGCCTTTGTGTAATCTTTCATTTCAAAAAAATGAATACGGGCCGCAGCCAGCACAGCTTTTTCATCATATTTATTGGGAGAGTTGGCTGCCACTGTTTCATAGCTGTTCAATGCATTGCGCCAATCTTTTTTAGAAGCATAAATTTCACCACGGTAAAAATTTGCATCCACAGCATACACACCATTGGGAAATTTTTGCAGGTAGTTGTTGAAAGCAGTCAAAGCACCATTCAGGTTTCCTTCCTGGTATTGAATTTGCGCAGCCGAGTAACTCAGCGAATCTTCAGTGCTTACAGAAAGTGGTTTGCCAACCTCTCTCATAAATTTTGCATATTCATCCGGCTTGCCGCTTTCAACATAAATGGTTTTTACATTCTCCAATGCTGTTTCAGCTTCTTCTGAATTAGGATATTGATTCACTACATTTCTAAACTGGTTCAATGCTTCGCCGGTATTATTCAAATTGTAGTAAGCAATTCCCAAATGCAAATAAGCCTGTGGTTTTTGCGGGTGATTGCCCTGCACTTTTGTTACGTTATTCAAATAAGGAATGGCATCCCGAAAACGTTCATCTGCCATATATGTTTTTGCGATTTCCATGTTTGCATCCACCACCAATGATGAAGCAGGAAATTTGCGGATCATCGTATTCAATGCCTCAATCTTTTGCGACGGGCTTTTAATGCCCGCAATCATTGCTTTTTGAAAAGTTGCATAATCTTCTGTCGGCCACGAAAACTTCACCACGTTATCATACATCGCATTTGCCTTTGCATAGTCGCGGTTCATGTAGTAACAATCTGCCGTACGCAAATATGCATCCTGCGTTATTGCATCGGAGCTTAATGAGGCGCCACGACCGACGGGCTCAAAATATTGAAGAGCCGCAGCATAATTTTCTTTTCTCAAATAACAATATCCCAAATTATAGCGGCCATTGCTTGGATTGGCCTCCCCGCTGCCGGGTGCACCGGTCGTCATATATGCCTGGTAATATTGAATGGCATCATCCAAACGGTTATCACGATAAGCAATTTCACCTTTCCAGAAATTAATAAATGGTAGAACGGAGGCGTTATTGGGATCTTTCAATGCCCTGTTCAGCAACTCATCTGCCTCTGCCAGTCTGCCATCATTAATAAACTCTGTGGCACGACCAAACAAAATTCTCGGGTATAATTTCTTAGCATTCTGCGTCGGCTTTTGGATGGATTGAATGAGCTGCAAAGCATCTGCATAGTTATTGGTGTTGGCAAGAACGGCAACCAGCAAATCTTTCGCTTCAGTGTTGTAAGGGGAGTTAGGATATTCATTTAAAAATGTTTCCAGGCTGTTCAAAGCTTCATCCTGGAAACCTAATTCATACGAAAGCTTGGCGTAATTGAATTTTGAAACTTCTTTCAGCCGGGGATTGCTGCTGTTAGATGCGCAAAACAAAAATGCATTTCTTGCATTTGCCTTCTGGCCGGTTCTCAGGTAAGCATCACCCAGTAAATACATCGCATGCTGGCTTAAGCTGTCTTCTTTCCCGCTAAGTTGCTTAAACCCTTCAATGGCTTTTGCATAATTTTTTGCCTGATAGTAAGAATAAGAAAGCTCATACAAATCTTCACGACGAACTTTTTTTGATTTCTCTACATAAGCTGCCAGGTAAGGCAACGCTTCGGTGTAATTGCCTTGCTCAAAATAAGCATGGCCCAAAAGCTGGTTCATTTCAACATCATAATAATTATTTCCTTTTTTCAACTTTTGACCAGCATAAGCAATGGCCTCATCTTTCTTTCCCTGTATGTAAAGTATTTGAGCAATGTAGTAAGGAATAATTGCTGCATAATCTTTTTCATTCTCAACAATTCTGAAACTTTCTAAAGCTTCATTATACTGTTTGTCGCGAAAAGCAAGAAAGCCATAATAATAGTTGGCATCAAGATAATTGGGATCATCCTTCATTTGGCGGATGCTATTGAACAAAGGCTTTGCCTGGTTAAAACGCTGCAGCGTAAAGTAAGCATAGCCCTGGTGAAATTTCATCTCAGCAATTTCGAGGTTGCTGAGGTTAGCAATGTTAGTGTTTTCGTATGCCTGCGCAGCTTCAGCAAATCTTTGCTGGCGATAATAATATTCACCCAAATGAAAATTCATTTGCTGCACACGGGTCGAATTTTTTTCCAGGTCAATGTATTCTCTTGCCAGGTCTTCGGCTCTTCCTTCATTTTGCTTTAAAGCACAGGCAATGGTGTAGTAATTGATCTCCTGCACCATCAGTACATTGTTTACCTTATCGGTTTCTTTTAATGATTGCTGTAACTCTTTTAATAAAGGATAAGCAAGACTGTACTGTTCTTTTTGAAAATATTCTTTGGCTTCTCTGAATTTTTCATGGGGATCAGTATAGTAACTGGTTTGCTGTGCTGAAAGAAAAAGAGAAGATGTAATGGCAAGGAATAGGAAACTTAGATTCTTCATTGTGGATGTCCTTTAACCGTTCCGATAATTACCGGTTTAACGTCGTAAATATTCAAATTTTTTCAAGGCCGACCAAACATCATTCCAAACAACTGTGGATAATTCAACTGCCCGTTAATGTTTTAACAAAATGTTCATCTGATGTTGCGATACGCAAGGTTCGCAATTCGATAGAAATTCATATTCCTTAGCTCACATACAATATCCCTTGCCAGCCCTCCCGTATCATCTATCTTTCTTATCATTGCATCCAAAAAATTTTCCATAACTATGAAACTAACGAGCACAAATTATTCCGACACCGCTTTTTCCATTGCTACATTGATCCTTCGCCTAGGCCTTGGCATTTTGATGATACCACACGGTTACGACAAGTTGCAACACTTTGCTGAAAGATCTCAAACCTTCACAAATCCTTTTCATTTAGGAAGTCCTCTTTCACTTGCCCTGGTGATTTTTGCAGAATTCTTTTGTGCTTTTTTGGTTGTACTGGGATTGTTTACCCGCCTTGCCTGCATCCCACTCATCATTACAATGTCGGTTGTAGTATTTTATATTAATCATGGCCATGTGTTTGGCAAAGATGAATTGCCTGCATTGTATCTCGCCGGGTTTTTAGCTTTAGTTTTTATTGGACCGGGCAAAGTCAGTCTTGACAGGTTGATTGGTAAATAGAGTTTATTGTTTTTGGTTATCGGATACTGGATGCAGGATTCTGTATGCTCGAAGCTAAAAACTCATAGCTTCTCTTCACTCATTACTCTTTACTGATTACTGATTACTCATAGCCTTCTCCTCACGACTCCCGATTCTTTATCTTCACAGCATGTTCATCTCCGAAACACAGGTAAGAGTTCGTTATGCAGAAACCGACCAGATGGGTGTGGTATATCACAGTAACTTTTTTTTGTACTACGAAGTTTCAAGGGCAGAATCTATCCGCAAACTCGGATTTACTTATGCTGATATGGAAAGGTTGGGTGTGATTATGCCGGTGATAGAAGTACAGACAAGGTTTTTGCGGCCGGCATTGTATGATGATTTGCTAACCGTAAAAACAATATTAAAAGAACTGCCGGTGCATCATAAAATTGAATTCCACCACGAAGTATATAATGAAAAGAGAGAGCTACTGGCAAACGGTCGCATCATTTTATATTTTATGAAAGCAAAAACAATGAAACGCACAAGCATGCCAGAGCAACTGGCCAAAAAACTTCAACCCTATTTTCATTAATTTCGGCAATGGCTATTGACGAAACCAGCTTCCCGTTTCCGGCAGAAGAACCTCAGAACAATTCCTCTTCACCTGAACAAATTGTTTACCCTCCCAAACCTGCTAAAGAAATTAAGAAAGGAAATGTTTGGATAAAATCTATTACCAGTCTTGCCCTTTACCTGCTGGTGGGTTATTATTTCTTCAGTGCTAACTGGCCCATACTACTGATACTTACCGGCATTGTTATTTTTCATGAGCTGGGGCATTTTGCAGCCATGAAAATTTTTAAGTACCAGGAGCTGGGAATATTTTTTATTCCGTTGCTTGGTGCTTATGCAAGCGGAACAAAAAGAGAAGTTTCGCAACTGCAATCCTCAATTATTTTACTGGCTGGCCCTTTGCCGGGTATTATCGCCGGCGTTGTGATTTATTTTTTATTGCCGCATTATGGTGCGTTGGGAATGAAATTTGAAGCCTGGGTTTTACTTCGTTACACTTCGGGCCTGCTGATATTTTTAAACCTGTTAAACTTACTGCCTATTTACCCGCTGGATGGAGGCCAGCTTCTAAACCGTTTGTTTTTAGATGAATCAAATATTCTTTACAAGATTTTCGTAATCGCTTCAGCCATTGCTTTGGGATTTTTTGCTTTTAGGCTTCAGTTTTATCCACTGCTCGTTTTTCCGCTGATGATGTTGTTTCGTTTGGGTACTGATACGCAACATGACCAGTTAACGAAGGAGGTGGAAAGCCGCGGCATTAATCTTGAAAAAACATATGAAGAATTAACGGATGAAGAATATTGGAAGATCAGGAGCATTTTGATTGAAAAAAATTATCCAACCCTGCGACACATTCCGGCTGAGCCTTATGAGTATTCTGCCGATGAAAAAAAAGTGATTACTGCCATTGAAAATTTACTGCAGCGGACCATTATACAAGATTTAAGCATTGCCGGCAAAGTTCTGATCATCCTGATCTGGCTCGGTTGTTTTACAATTCCTTTTCTGATTCCATTTTATTTTCCATTCATTCATCGTTGATTCAGGCCGGGGAAAAAACACGAATGCCGTATCCCGCATCTTGTATTCCTCTCACTTCAATGCATCAAGCACTTTATACATCTTAGTTGTTATTCCCGAGCCATTGTAGTTATTCACCAAAAAAGAAAAAATGTATTCGTTACCATCGGAAGATTTGTGGTAGCCACAAAATCCCCGCACATCGGCAATAGTGCCGCTTTTCATCTTCATATTGTTATAGGTTGGCAGCGCAGCATAAAATGCAGAAAACCAGGATTGCTGCTTTGCATATTTCAACACTTCCACCTGCGCATGCGTGGTAACACGGTTTTGCGGTGAAAGGCCTGAACCGTCTTTTATGTTCAACTCCGCTATATCAATACCTTTATCCTTCCAGAAGTTTTTTACAATGTTCACCCCGGTATCAGTAGAACCCAACCCCGTTTTTTGATAAGCAAAGGTTTTCACTAACGCTTCGCCATACAGGTTGATTGATTTTTGCAAAAACCAGTAGATGATTGAATCGAGTGATGGTGAGTAATGAACAAACAAATTCTTTGCTGCGAAATTTTTTGAGAGAGCTTTCCCCAATTTCAATTCTTCTGAGAGTCGAAATGTAAATTCAGTTCGTGGATCCTGTATTGCACCGGAAATTTTAAAACTTTTTTCATTCACCGGGATTGTTCCGGTAATAATGCCTTCAGCATTTGTAAGTGAAAAATAGATATAGGCATTATCACCACTGCCTGCGGCGGCGGACCTTACCCTGGAAGTTAAACGGAAACTGTGCAATTGTGGTACAGTGCCTGCAATTTCCACGGGGTCACCAATCTTGCTGCCGGATTTCAATAAAACATCAAACTGGTTTTCTCTCCAGTTAAAATCGTTCACCGGTGCACCGTAATAATTTCCCAGATCCTGCCAGATCCACCCGGAAGGAATGCTGACAGGTTCGAAATTTATTGTATCTACTAAAACCTGGCTGAATTTGAGGTGATGGATCGCAACTTCTGTTTTTAGTTTTTTAATGATAGAATCTTCGCTGGTGAATTTCCATCTCCAACTGCCCAAAGTTGGATCTCCCGATGGCTTGATAATGAGATTGGCTCCGTTAGCTTTCCCTTCTATCAAAAATTTTGTTTGATACGTGAAATCCTTTCCCAGCAACTCAAAAGCTGTTACGGCAGTAATAATTTTTTGTGTAGATGCCGGTGCTAATCCAATCTGCGAATTTTTGTCAAATACCACTTCACCGGTTTTGGCATTAATTACATACAACGATGAAATGCCGTTCCGCATTTGTGAATCGGCATCAAATTGCTGGAAGGCTTTTGCTAATTTTTCTCTGGTGGATTGACTGTAAGAGATAAAAACTAATAGTGAAAAGATAAAACTGAATGTTATTTTCATTAAATAGATATTATTAAGTCTATAAAATTACTTCAACAGTTTATGACAACCTGTTAATGTCAGTTGAAAGAATAACTGAGCCCGAATCATGTTTTAATAACCACAGTATTTCCTGAAAGCATTTTTTTGTTCCAGCTACTCACATAAAACATAAAAGGGAACACATCGGCCGTTAACCGCAATGATTTATGGATGCGAAACTTCAGATCAAAACGAGGCTCCACTCCTAAAATAAATTTTGCAGAACTGTTTTTATACTGCTTTTTTAATTTCTCTCTTTCATCTGCCGAAGGTGGATTGTTTGCAACATCCAACTGCAAACTGGCATGGCTGCTTAACAAAAAACCTGCATTCAGTTGCAGGGCCGGATGCACCTGGAAGGCTTTATTCGGATTTAATGAAACATGAATGCCAGAACCAATGTTGAGGTAATGACTGGTTAACCGGACCTGGTTAATTTTAAAAGTTTTTGGAGCCGGGGCATCAAACATCCAAAGTGAAATAAAAAAATCACCGATGCTATTTTTATTCATTAGAATCTCCCGGTGTGCATAACCCAGCTCGGCAATCAAATACCACTGCGGTTTAAATTGTTTGGAAAGACGCAGGTTGATTAATAAATCTGACCCCATACCAACATCTCCTTGTTTTCGCAGAGCTACTAAAGAATCATGGCTGTAAGGGTAGATTGCCAGCCCGCCGGTAAAATCAACTTCTGTAAAAAAATTTTGCGCCCCGGCATTTAAAACAACTGCGGAGAGGAACAACATAAACAGCCATCTTTTCATGCAGATAAAATTTAATTGCAGTTAAGTTTGCATTTTAAAATTACGAATGAAACAAATCAACGCATCTATTATTACCATCGGAGATGAACTGCTGATTGGACAAACCATTGACACAAACAGTGCATGGATGGCGCAGGAACTGAATAAAATTGGTGTGTGGGTGAAACGCAAGCTGGCTATCGGCGATCATAAAGAAGATATTCGGAAAGCGTTGGATGAAGAAAGCAGGCAGGCCGATATTATTTTAATAACCGGTGGCCTGGGCCCTACTGCAGATGATATCACCAAACCTTTGCTTTGCGAATACTTTGGCGGCCGGCTGGTAGTGAACGAAGATGTGCTGGCTCATGTAAAATATTTGTTTGAAAAAGTTTATCGTCGCACCGGCCCAATGCTCGAAAGAAATTTGAAACAAGCTGAAGTGCCCGATAACTGCACGGTGTTGATGAATAAAAGAGGCACTGCCCCGGGCATGTGGTTTACCCAATCCTCTGAAACGGGAGAGAAGAAAATTTTTATTTCTCTGCCTGGAGTGCCGCATGAAATGAAAGGCCTGATGACCGATGAAGTGTTACCCAGATTGAAACAACATTTTCAAATGCCGGTGATTTTCCACAGCACTGTTGTTACCTATGGCATTGGCGAATCAAGGCTGGCAGAAGAAATAAAAGATTGGGAAGAAAATCTTCCGGCACATATGAAGCTGGCTTACCTACCTCATTATGGGATGGTGAGGTTAAGATTAACCGCTACGGGTGAAGATGAGTCATTACTTCGAGACCAGTTGAGCCGGCAAATGAGTAAACTGAAACAGCTTGTAAAAAGATGGATGGTGACAGAAGGGGATTCAACCATTGCGCAAACTGTGTCTGCATTATTTAAAAAAAGGAAACTGAGTTTGGCAACAGCTGAAAGTTGTACTGGCGGCTATATTGCTCATTTACTCACTACAGATGCAGGAGCTTCTGATTTTTTTAAAGGAACAGTTGTGGCCTATGCAAACGAGGTAAAGCAAAACCTGTTGGGTGTTTCGGAAGAAACTATTAAAAATTTTGGAGCGGTAAGCGAACAAACTGTGAAAGAAATGGTGAAAGGAGTGCTTGTTCATTTGAATACAGATTACGCATTGGCCACTTCAGGCATTATGGGCCCCGGCGGAGGCTCGGATGAAAAACCCGTGGGAATGGTTTGGATTGCTTTGGGTAACAGGCAACAGGTAATCACCAAAGAATTCCATTTTCGTTTTGAAAGATTAAGGAATATTGAAATGGCGGCTCTAACAGCCTTGAATGAACTAAGAAAATTTGTAGAAGGCGACAAAAGTTAATCAGCCCTTCTTTTTTTAATATTATTTGTCCCCATTTTAAAATCTACCCGAAAGTGGTATTGACTTGTCAAATGGAATAATCCTATCTTTCCACCGTTAATTAATTTACGTACGTTTAAAATTTGAGCACTATGATCAAGTTACAAGTAATCGGAAATTTAGGTAAGGACTGTATCGTGAATACAGTTAATGGTAAGAATGTGATCAACTTTACAGTTGCACATACCGAAAAGTATCGCGACAGCCAGGGCAACAACCAGGAAAAAACAACCTGGGTTGATTGTGCCTACTGGACAGACCGCACCGGCATTTCTCCCTACCTCACAAAAGGTAAACAGGTATTTGTAGAGGGCACCCCTGAAGTAAGAACTTTTACAAGAAACGACGGCACAGCAGGAGCATCTCTATCTCTCCGCGTAAGAGACATTCAGTTGCTTGGCGGCCGTGAAAGCGGTGGCACTGTAACAAACGCCGAATCGTATTCAGCTGCGAAAACCGAAATACCAAGTGCAGCAGACATCAGCGAACCAGTTGATGATTTGCCATTCTGAAAAAACACCAACACTAACTGCAAGAAAAAGTCCCGCTACCAACGGGACTTTTTTCATGGTGATTTGATTTATTATTGATTGCCCTTGCTGACAAGAGTTTGTGATACGATTTTTCCGGCTTTATCCAGCACCACCTCAATAATAACACCACTGGTATCCTTCAATCTTTTTACAGTTTGGCCCGCAGTATTTGTTGTTTCGCTTATCACGGGTAGGTCAAGCAATTTGCCCAGTGTTTTTGTATTCAGCACCTTGCCGGTATTGTCCAGTGTTTTTTCAACAATGTTACCTGCTGCATTAACTGTATGCTGCACGGTTTGGCCCAGTGTGTTCGCAGTTTGACTAATCACTCCACCTGGTTGCAATGCCGTGTTGGCAACATTACCAACTGTGTTCACTGCATTGCCAACCCTATTCAGCAGCCGGTCAACTAACTGCGGATTATTATCAAGTGTCGTTAGTGTTTTATCAATAATTTCTCTCACATTATCCAGCCGAACTATTAATAAAGCCGTTGCCTGCACAACCAGCCAGCTTGATATCTACTTTATCAATCTTTACATCAACACCAGCCTTTAATTGTACAAGATTGGCAACTCTTGCATCCAATGAAAGATTGGCTGTCAGATTATCAACAAGAACAACCAGACTGTCCAGGGAAAGATTCGGAACATCCAGAAGTACATCAGGCTGATCATTGCCTATTGGATCATTGGCTTTGTATTTGCTTTGAACCGGTTGGTTACGTTGATTTTTTGGAACGTTTATTTTTGAGGTAGTAGTAATGGAAGCATTTTATCTCCTTTGAAATTTTTTTTAGGGGTATCTGTTTGTGCGTTTGCTGTAAAGAATACGAGAGTGGCAAATACCGAGCATGTGAAAATCCTTTTCATGTTTGTATTATTTATGTATTAAAAAAGCAAAAAGCTGAAATCAGTTTTTGTGCCAATGAACTTTAAACAGATAAGCCTGTTAGCCTGAGGAAGAACATCCTCAAATGTTTGAAAGAAATCAGGAATGAGTTGTGTGATACTTTATCTTGCAACCATGTCTGAAAAACTTTTTTCGTACGGGCAACTCTATCAGTTTACCAAAGCTGTTTTACAAAAAATTGGATGCAGCGAAGCTGATGCAGACCTTGCTGCAACAGTTTTACTGGCTGCTGATCTACGTGGAATAGATTCTCATGGTGTGGCACGTTTGAGTGGTTATGTAAGGTTATGGGAAGCAAAAAGAGTAAATACAAAACCTGCAATAAAAATTTTACATGAAACACCTTCAACAGCCGTGATAGATGGTGACAGCGGGTTGGGTTTGGTTGTGGCGCCATTTGCAATGAAAACAGCCATTAATAAAGCAAAAAATGCAGGCACCGGTTGGGTGAGTGTACAAAACAGTAATCATTTTGGCATTGCTGCAGCGCATGCTATAATGGCTTTGCAGGAAGACATGATCGGCATAGCATTAACCAATGCCAGCCCGTTGGTAGCTCCCACATTTTCTGTTGAAAGATTGTTGGGCACTAATCCCATTAGTGTAGTTATACCAGCAGGTGAAGAACCCCCGTTTGTTGCAGACATGGCAACAACCACTGCAGCAAATGGTAAGCTGGAAATACTGCAAAGAAAAAACGGCGTAGCACCGCCTGGATGGATACAGGATAAACAAGGAAATGCTTCCACCAATCCACATGAATTAAAAGCAGGTGGTGCATTGTTGCCGTTGGGAGGCGACAGAGAACATGGCAGTCACAAAGGCTATGCACTGGGAGCTATTGTAGATATTTTTTCTGCGGTACTAAGCGGAGCAAATTACGGCCCCTGGGTGCCACCATTCCCTGCATATGTACCTATGCCTGATGAGCAACCGGGAAAAGGCATTGGTCATTTTTTTGGAGCGATGCGGATTGATGCATTCCGCCCCGCAGCGGATTTTAAGAAAGACATGGATAAATGGATCAAAAGATTTCGCTCTGCTAAAACCATAAAAGGACAGGAAAAAGTTTTAATACCCGGAGACCCGGAAAGAGAAATGGAAGAAGAAAGAAGAAAAAATGGAATTCCTTTATTGACTGTGGTAGTTGATGACCTTTCTTTTTTAGCGGAAAAATTTTCTATATCTTTTTCTGATTAAACTCGGCTTATAAGAATTTTGTTTGCTGTCCTATTAGCGTTCAGTTTAATTACTGCCTGACAGAAAGAGATCTCGAATGATTTACCAAATAATTCCGTTGTAATAAATAATAACAGTGTTTACCTGAAAGAATTAGTTTTTCTGGATACAACCTATACAACAGGTGTAGATACTGTTTACAAAACAATATTCGGGCTGGATGGTCAGCATAGGATCAATACTGTTAAAATTTATAGATATGCTGCAGGCACAATGGGTATTTCAGATTCTATGTCAGAAAAAAGGTTGTATGCCGGGAATGATAGTCTTCCTTATCAAATTATATTCACGGATGAAACTTTAATGAAGGATACTACTTTTCTTTTTTATAATAATGGACTTATAGTAAGAGATTCTACCACCTCAAAATTTTTTACCCCCCCAGAGTACAATACTTTGCTGTATTACCCAATGGACGCATTTTTAAGAA
>PSMD01000054.1:0-2602 GCA_040289925.1 Chitinophagaceae bacterium
AAATTTTACGCAACAGTTCAATACTTTTTTAGATGAACCATTGTATGTAGAAAGTAAATATGGCCTGCCTGGATTTTACAACAACGGCATCCCAGGTGAACGGCGCATTACAGCCAAAGCAGAATCTGTTTTTTTTAGCCCATGGTCACTGTTATTTTTCAAACTGGCTCCTTTTGTATTCACTAATGCTACCTATTTTAAACAACATAATTTGGACGGTAATATTGAAAACAATTTTTACCCTTCTATAGGCGGAGGCTTGCGCATTCGCAATGAAAGCTTGACGTTTGGTACTATTGAAGTTCGTACCCATTATTTTCCATACAACCGCTTTATGAACAACAGTTGGCTCTTTGAGTTTAACACCAATCTTCGTTTTAAATACAACAAGGACTTTATTAAGCGTCCCCATTTCATTGATTTGAATTAGTTGTTTTGTTACCCGCTTATTCTTTGCTAAGTTTAAGTAATGAGTGTCACTGTTTCTTTTACTGCTACGCTGAAAAAGTTTGATGAACAGGGAGAGAAAACTGGCTGGAACTATATTGAGGTGCCAGTTGGCATTGCACAAGAATTGCTTCCGGGCAATAAAAAACCGTTTCGGGTAAAAGGGAAATTAGATCAATTCGCTTTCAGCAAAATTGCATTGATGCCCATGGGCAATGGAAATTTTATTATGCCGGTGAAGGCAACTATTCGTAAAGCCATTGGCAAGCAAAAAGGAGCAGTTGTTGCTGTAAAAATGCAAGTTGATAAAAAAGATCTGGAATTACCATCCGAATTTGCAGAATGTCTCAACGATGAACCGCAAGCATTGGCTCATTTTAATTCCTTGCCTAAATCGCAGCAACATTATTTTATTCGTTGGATCAGCGAAGCCAAAACAGATCCTATAAAAGCCAAAAGAATTGTGCAGGCATTAAAAGCATTAAGCACTGGATTAGGCTTTGCTGAAATGCTGCGCAGTATTAAAAAGCAAAAAGCTGATCAATGGTAGTTATCAATCAGGAACATTTTGTTCTATAGTACGATCCTGCGCTTGTTCCAGATCAGCATCTAACTTTTGTCCTTTTTGTGTTTCGTGTTGAAATTGCACGTTGTCTTGAGAGGTTTCTTCTCCAGGTGCCTTGTCAATGCCTTGCATACCGTGCCCCTTGTTTGCCTTCTCGATAGCATTATTTCTTTCTTCCATAATTTAATTTTTAAGGTTGATGTTCTATTGGCGCTGTTTTATTGGGGCCGCCATAACGATCTGCATCAGTTTCTTTCAAATCAGTATCAGAAACATCAATCGTATTATCTTTTCCGGGATCTACACTTTCATCATGTTGGTGCTATTCCTGTGATTGAATTGTAGAATCGGTTGTCAGATAAATAGGCGTTTCTTCTCTTTTATTGTTTTGATGTTCTGTATTTGCCATCATATTGTTTTGATTAATTCGTTAAGCATCTTCTCCGTCTGATATTTCACTATCTACCTCTTCTGTTGTTTCAGTATTTTGCTTAATCGGTTCTTCAGTGCGAACACGAATGTTTTCATTAGCTCTTGCGTTGTCATTTTTTGCCAACGGCTGATCCGTTCTATAATCGTAAGACTCCTTTTTAGTTTGATCGTTTTCCATAACCCTTTTTTATTGGAAGAAAATCTTATGCCAATGAGTGTCTTAATTTTGAAACATGCAAACAGTTCACTTACTCATCAAAGGCAATGTGCAAGGCGTGTTTTATCGGGCTTCGGCCAAAGAAAAAGCTGATAAGTTAGGTGTGACAGGTTGGATCAGAAATACAGAAGATGAGTCGGTAGAAGCAACAGCCACTGGTGAAGACGAAACCATTGGAAAATTTATTGCCTGTGCAAACAAGGTCCGCCCCGAGCAGAAGTAACTAATGTAATAGTAACACCAAAGCCGATCAAGGCTTCACCGGCTTTGTCATTATCAGGAATGATTAAGGTAAGCTAATATAGTGCTGCCCTTCAGAATACTCTTTATCCAACGCATCAATGATCACTTGTACATGTTTTTCATTGCCCAGGAAATCGGCGTTGGATGCATCCACAAAAAGCGTTTTGATATTGTGCTGCTTAATATAATGTGTGTAAGTTTCCTGGATGTTGAACAAGTAATCATCTGGAATTTGCTGTTCGTAAGGACGATTACGCTTCTTAATATTCTGCTGCAATTTTGTTACCGGTGCATGCAGGTAAATCAAAATATCGGGTTGCACTAGCTGCTGATGAATAATTTCAAACAAACGTTGATACAAACGAAATTCGTCTTCAGGTAAATTCACTTTTGCAAACAAAAGGCACTTAGTAAAAAGATAATCCGACACCGTAATACTCTGAAACAAATCTTTCTGCTGCAATAATTCCTTTAATTGTTTAAAACGTTCGGCCATGAAAAAAAGTTCCAATGGAAAAGCAAATTGTTGTGGGTTTTCATAAAACTTAGGCAAGAAAGGATTGTCGGCAAATTCTTCTAAAATCAATCGTGCATTGAAATGCTTTGACAGCAAATGTGCCAGCGTAGTTTTGCCTGCGCCAATATTTCCCTCTATGGTAACGAACGAATATTTCATCTGGTGGTTCGCAAAATAAGGG
>PSMD01000054.1:2691-4874 GCA_040289925.1 Chitinophagaceae bacterium
GGTCTGAACAATCAGCTAAAAGTTGTTCGATCGTTCTTCTCAACAGTGGATGAGTGTATTCAGGAACTATTTCTACAAGGCATTGCAGTGCAAACCGTCTGTTTTGCACTTCCGGATGTGGAATGGTCAAATGAGGCTGATGAATAATGTCGTTATTAAAAAAAATAATATCGATATCGATTGTACGGGGACCATATTTTTCTTCGCGAACCCGTCCTAGTTTTTGCTCTACTCTTAATAGACAATGAAGCAATTCGGAAGCGTTTAATCGTGTTTCAAGCACCAATGCCTGATTATAAAAACTATCCTGATCTCTTTTGCCCCAAGCCTCGGTTTCGTAAACAGATGATGTGTTGATGATAGTACCACAACTGGCTGCTATCGCTTCTCTTGCTTTAGATAAATACTCTTTACGATCACCTATATTGCCGCCTGTCAATAAAATAGCCCGATTCATATTCGGCGTCAAATATCATTTATTTTTGACCATACTAAATGTGCCACTGTTATGAGAAGTTTTTTCAAAATATTTTTTGCTTGTTTTTTAGCGCTGATCATTTTCTGCCTGGTAGGTTTCTTTTTATTAGTAGGTGCAGTTGCAGCACTTGGTTCGAAAGACAAAACCAAAGTGGATACAAAAACGGTTTTGACCCTAAATCTTAGTCAACATTTTAAAGAGAAAAAGCAAAGCAATCCATTTGCAAAATTTTCAGATGATGAAACAGATGCGCCGGGCTTGTATGATGTTATTCGTTTGATTAGGGCTGCAAAAACAGACAACAATATTTCTGGCATCTATATAATTGCTAATGAAAACCAAAATGGATTTGCTTCCAGCCATGAACTGCGTGATGCCTTACTTGATTTTAAAACTTCCAGGAAATTCATCATTGCTCATGGCGATGTCGTTTCTCAAAAAGCGTATTACGTGGCCAGTGTTGCCAATCATTTCTATGTAAGCCCAATGGGTGCTGTAGAATGGGCGGGCTTGAGTGCTGAGTTACCTTTCTTAAAAGGCACCTTGCAAAAGCTGAATATCGAACCCCAGATTTTTTATGCAGGTAAATTCAAAAGTGCAACCGAACCTTTCCGTGCTACGGAAATGACACCTGCTAACCGCTTACAAACAACGGTGTGGCTCGGCAATCTTTATTCTATTTTTTTACAACAAGTTTCAAAGGATAGAAATATTGACACGGCAACTTTACACAATTTAGCCAATACAGGTGCCATCCAAAATGCAGAAGATGCCTTTAATAACAAACTGGTGGATGGACTAAAATATGATGATCAGGTAAAGGATGAAATCAAAAAGAATTTAGGACTTGATAAAAACGATAAGATTAATTTCATAAGTCTTGGTAAGTATGCCGATGCAGCAGACTATAAATTAAGTGGCAGTGATCGCATTGCATTGATCTATGCAGAAGGTGATATTGTTGATGGCAATGGTACAAACGACAATATTGCCAGCAATGATTATATCAAGCTGGTCCGTAAAGCAAGACAAGATAAATCAGTGAAAGCAATTGTCTTTCGCATTAATTCTGGTGGTGGTAGTGCATTAGCCAGCGAAAACATTTGGAGGGAACTAGCTTTGGCCAAAGGAGAAAAGCCTGTGATTGTAAGTATGGGAGATGTAGCGGCATCTGGTGGTTATTATGTCTCTTGTATTGCTGACAGCATTTTTGCAAGTTCTAATACTATTACTGGTTCTATCGGTGTGTTTACAATGATTCCTAACCTCAAAGGATTTTTCAATGATAAATTGGGGATTACGTTCGATGGTGTGAAAACAGCTCCTTATGCTGATGCTGGCTCTGTTTATCGTCCACTGACTGAAACAGAAAAAAAGTTTGCACAGGATGGCGTTGATCGCATTTACATGCAATTCAAACAGCGTGTGGCACAAGGTAGAAAAAAAGATGTAGGCTATATTGATAGCATTGCACAAGGCAGAGTATGGAGTGGTAGTGATGCGTTGCAATTGGGATTGGTAGATAGAATCGGCGGCTTGCAGGCAGCCATTGATTGCGCAGCACGTATGGCGAAAGTGAGCAAGTACCGTTTGAGGGAATACCCTGAGGAAGAGAATTTTTTCAAACGATTATTCAATAAGACCAACAACGATCCCGCTACGCAAATGAGAGCACAAGTTGGTGAAGAAAATTATCGCATTTATG
>PSMD01000054.1:4884-11967 GCA_040289925.1 Chitinophagaceae bacterium
CAAGTTAAAAGAATTATTTGGTGTACCACAGGCACGGATGCCATTTGATGTGTTCATTCACTAATACCTTCATAGCTATTTTTAAATAAGCAGATGAGTCAAAACTATAACCAATTCAGTGCAATGCTGGCAGTAACTAAAGCCAGTTTACGTAGTATTTTCAAAAGTCCGCAGTCTATATTTTTTAGCCTTTTCTTCCCTATTGTTTTGATTGTAATCTTTGGGTCTCTGGGCAGGGGCGGCGGAGGTGTATCGGTAGATGTAGCTTTTGAGCAAAACACAGACACGACTTCTTTTTTATATCAAACATTGAAACACGTTCCAGTACTGAATGTTGCCGACAGAAATAAACGTGATGTGGAAGATGATTTACGTAAAGGAAGATTGACAGCGATCATAAGCTTAAACAAAAGCCATGATTCATTACGTTCACAATATGATATTCATTTACGAACAACTTCTGCAGGACAAAAAGATATTCTGGTACTGCAAACCATTTTACGTGATGTTATTCATACGCTGGATGAACGAATGAATCCAAATAGAGAGACAGTAGCAACTATTTCACAATCGGTACAACCAGGCAGAAGATATAAATACATTGATTTCTTTTTACCGGGTATGATTGGTTTTTCGCTCATTGGAGCAGCCGTATTTGGTGTTGCCTTTGCTTATTACTCATTGAGAGAAACATTGGTATTGAAACGGCTTTACTCTACACCAATTAAGAAAACATACATTGTTTTGGGCGAAAGTTTATCAAGAGTAATCTTCCAGTTAGCAACGGTTGTTATCCTCATTGTTTTTGGTTATTTCGTTTACAATTTCACACTTGCTCATGGCATTTTTACTTTTTTAGACATGCTGTTCCTTAGCTTTTTAGCACTGCTGGTGTTCATGGGCTTTGGCTTTCTGATTTCCAATTTTGCCAAGAACCAAAATGTCATTCCTATTTATGCAAATCTGTTCATGTTTCCGCAATATTTTTTATCAGGAACTTTTTTTTCAAAAAGTGTTTTGCCGGAAGCTATGCAGAAGATCGTTAATTTCTTACCGCTTACTGCTCTTAACGATGCCATGCGTAACGTAGCTTTTGAAGGCGCCTCTTTAGCATCCTGCTGGCCGCAAATATTGGTGTTGGTCGTATGGGGTGTTATTGTATATGCAATAACTATCCGCGTGTTTCGCTGGGATTAAAAGACTTGATTTATAGTTAATCGTATCTTAAACATTAAACTTCACTGCTGTGCGCATCATTAAACTAGCCCTCATTTCGTTCCTTTTCTTTTTTGTTTTGCTAACGATCATGTCGTTGTTCATTCCATCGCATGTACGCATTTCAAGAGCCATCAATATTGCGAGCACAAACCAAAAAGCAATGCTACTGGTAGAAGACACCACTGAGTGGCGTAAATGGCACCCACTTTTCAAAGAATCATCCATTGCTACTGTGCTCGGTAGTAATAAAGTAACATGGCGAACCATCACAAAAACAGATTCTCTTTTTGTGATGAGCTTTCAGCAGGAAAACAAAGAACCCGTAACTAATAGCTGGCAGTTACACCGTCTAGCCTCTTCCGATTCTACTGCATTGCAGTGGTACATGGATTTTCAATTAAAATGGTATCCCTGGCAAAAATTTGGCGGTCTGTTCTATGAAAAAACATATGGCACTATGATGGAACAAGGACTGAACGATTTGAAAAATGCAGCTCAGTAATTATTCTTCAAAAAACGAATGTTGCGATGAATTCCTTTATGTTTTGTTCTGCTCAACGGAGAGTGCTTAAATATTTTGCGAAACATTTCTTCGCTTAGTTCTTTCCACTCTTTAGTAGATAAACTAAACAACTCAGGCAATGGTGAAAATGCATCTTCGTTATGTGGTTTACTGAAACGATTCCAGGGGCAAACATCCTGACATATATCACAGCCGAACATCCAGTTTTGAAATTTCCCTTTCACATCATCAGGAATAATTTCATCTTTTAATTCAATAGTGAAATAAGAAATGCATTTACTGCCATTAATTTCTTTATTAGGAAGAATGGCTTCGGTAGGACAA
This sequence comes from Chitinophagaceae bacterium, assembly GCA_040289925.1. Classification (GTDB taxonomy): domain Bacteria; phylum Bacteroidota; class Bacteroidia; order Chitinophagales; family Chitinophagaceae; genus VBAU01. Next base: position 6,950 of record PSMD01000054.1, read on the forward strand.
GCATCAATGCAACGAGAGCAATTGCCACAATAATCTTTTGCAAATGGATCGTCTGGTGTCAATGCTAAATCAATAATAAGCGTAGCAATAAAAAAGAAAGAACCACTTTGTTTTGTGATCAAATTGCCATTTTTCCCAATCCAGCCCAAGCCGCTTTTTGTTGCCCATGCCCTTTCTAATACAGGAGCGGAATCCACAAACCCACGACCGTTGATTTCTCCTATTTTAGCCTGCAATTCCTGCAAAAAAATTTTTAATGCTGCACGTATCACTTTGTGATAATCTTTTCCGTAGGCGTATTTAGAAACCTTTAACTCGGATTGTATTTCCTCCTTAGGATAATAATTTTTCAGCAGTGTAATTACCGATTTGGCACCTGGAACTAGTTTCTTTGGATCAACCCGCAAATCGAAATGATTTTCCATGTATTGCATGTCGCCGTGCCTCCCATTTCTTAACCATGCCTCTAACTTCCTGGCATCTTCATCTAAAGACACAGCCTTTGCTATGCCGCAATAATCGAAACCGAATTGTTTCGAAAGTTGTTTTACCAAAGCTGTATTGTTTTCTATTCCGATCACTAATGAAGAAGAAAGTGTTTAAAATTTTGATGCAAAGGTGTTTATATCGTCAAAACAAAGTGTGCTTTTCTTTAGAGAGTATTTCTGTTGTTTAAGTTAGTGATTTTTGTTTTTAGTAATCAAGGGAAACGGATTTGTTAGTGAGTTTTTCAGTGAAGTAGACTCTTCTTCTTTGCATCAGGTTTTGCTGTTTGATTTTTTCTCTTCTTTTTAAAATCTGTTCTTGTTTTCCAAAGTATACATCAGCAGGCGTTACATTGTTTAGATATTGATGATAACGTTTGTGGTTGTAATAGTTTACAAACTGCTCAAGTGCTCCTTGCAACTCTTCTGGGCAGAAGTAATGATCCAGTTTTACCACATTTTTCATGCTTCTGTGCTAGCGTTCAATTTTGCCTTTTGTTTGCGGATGATTAATTTTTCCATGTACTTGCCTGATGCCTTTACTTTTAAGATAATCCTGGAGTTCTGAAGCGATATAGCAGGCACCGTTGTCGGAGAAGAAGCTTTGGCCCCCTGATAAGGGCTTAATCCTGCAATTAATAGTGCCCTTTCAACGGTTCTTTCAACATCCTGAGCTTTCATGGTTTTACAAAGCTCCCAGTGAATGATCTATCGGCTGTAATCATCCATTATGGTGCTTAAGTATTACCACCCCCATCCAGGGATTTTAAAGTAAGTAAAATCGGTTTGCCACATCTGGTGAACAAACAGTGTCTTTTCTTTAAACTCATTTGATGCAGAAAGTAAAATGTGTGCAGGCGTTGTAATAAGACCTTTTGACTTAAGTATTCTATACACACTGCTCTTTGAAATAAATATCCTTTGCTCATCTGTGATCTTCACTGACAGCTCTCTTGGTGAAAGTATGGGATGATCCAGTGCTACTTCAACCAAAAGCTGCTTTTGCTCTTCGGCAATAGAGTTCCATTGCTGCCTGGTTCTCTTTTGTGGTTGAAGGCCAAGCAGTCCCTTACGTTGGTACACTTTATACCATTTGTAAAAAGTGCTTTTATGAATACCAAGTTTCTTAAGTGTTTTGTTTACTCCAAGATCGGAGCGGTCCACAAGATGAATGATCTCCTGTTTTTCCCCGGCAGATAGTCTCATATACTTCCTCCACTTTTCACTTATTCCAAAATGCTCAAGCTTTTTTTACAATATCGTACCGCAGCATAAGGTCTGCAACCATCTCCTTGAGCCGGGCATTTTCTTTTCTGAGCTCTGCTACTTCATCCGATGTTGCTTCTCTTGTTGTATCGCCTTGAAGCCTGTTTTTACCTGCTTCCAGCAATTGCTTATTCCACTTGTAAAACTGAGTTTGGTGAATGCCATACTTCCTGCAGATCTCAGCTACTGAACTCTCTCCTCGTATAGCTTCCATTACAATTAAGATCTTTTGTTCTGAGGTAAACAGCCTTCTTGTTTTTCTGCGAATGTCTTTTACAAAACTTTCTGTAGTAGGCTTTTTAGATTCTGTTTCCTTGATAGAAGTGTTAATGATTAATGAATCTGGAAACACTCTCTTAAATTAGTATATTAATGGTACACTTTAAGCTGAAGATTTACAGCCTCTCACGAGGCTGCAGGAACCTTTGCGCAAAGTGATCTACTTCGGAGATTATATCCATAATAAATATGCTGATGTTTTTAATGAAAAAAGCACAGGTTATATGAATAGTGTGATCAGTGCATCGTATCGTATGCGAACCCTGATCAACGATCTTCTTTCTTTCTCACAGGTCGATCGTAAATCATTAGACATCAAAACTATTGACCTGAATAAATTGATGCAACAGGTTGATTGGCGATTACGAAATGGTGATCAAAGAAAAGAAAGCGCAAGTGCAACTAAATCAACTGGCAACAATTGAAGGGGATGAATTGATGTTGCTTCGCTTGTTTGATAATTTACTTTCCAACGCCTTGAAATATGTAGAAGATGGCGTAGTGCCCACCATCACCATATCTGGCATTTCTAAAGAGGACCATATTGAGATTACTGTAACCGATAATGGCATTGGTTTCGGGGAGCAATTTGTTCCCCAAATATTTACACTTTTCCAGCGCTTACATGCGAGAGAAAAATTTGCCGGTACGGGTCTTGGCTTGGCTATTTGTCGTAAAATTGCAGAAATGCATGTCGGTTCTATTACCTCTATGGGCGAGGTAAATAAAGGTTCTACTTTTAGCATTCAATTACCTTTTAAGCAAAAATGACCCGTGGCTTAGTTATGGTGCAATCCACAGGTATCTTGATGGTGGATGATGATGCAGACGACTAATCCATTTTTGAAGAAGTGATGGGGGCATTAAATTTTACTGAACAGATTTACTTCGAAAAGAACGGCGAACAAGCACTAAAAAAATTGCAGCAACTATTTCAATCGGGCATCATTCCTTGCATTATTATTGCAGACCCGAATATGCCCAAAATGAGCGGAACTGAATTACTTCGTATTCTTAAAAATATGAACATTTCTGCAAAATTCCGGTGATCATTTGCTCTACACCGGTTAACCCTACTGAAAAAAAAATTGCCTGTCATTAGGGGCTCATGCATATATCATCTAGCTATTAAACTATACTAAAAGCTTTAACGTGGGTCAATTAGTGCTGCAGTTGTGTGCAGAACATCAGTTAAAACATTAAAAGTTATTCAACCAATTGACTGCTATATTGGCTACTGCCTTTGTGCTCCTCTTTTGGTCGAGCTACCTGCACCAACATGGCTCTGCCTTTTAATTCTGTTCCATTTAGTTGCGAGATGGTCTTTTGCGCTTCCGTATCGTTCGGCATTTCTATAAATACAAAACCTCTTGAAGAGCCGGTGTTATAATCGGTGATGACATTAATACTGCTTATTTCGCTTAAAGGTCTTATTAGCTTTTTCAAGTCTTGCTCTGTTACATCGTAACCAAGGTTAGATACATAAATAGTCAAACTGTACAATTAAGGGTGAAAAAGGGAGATCAGAGCAAGGTAAAGGATGACTAAATAGAAAGTTGCCAGGCCTACATTAGGCCAAAGAGTAAATTGCTGTAAGCTCTTATCGAATGTAAGGTACATTTAATAAGCGGTATGTACCGTTAAATTAAAACTCTTCGTTTAACAAGCTAAGCCTTGAGAATTCAGAGCCGTTGAAGATCTTAGCCAAGTTGTTGTTCTTTGTTTGGTTGTATTCATCAAAATGAACACGGGTAACAATCCGCCAAAAATTTTTTGAACTCAGGTCTTGAAAGTCATGGTCTTTGATAAATAAGCCATAGATGCTATCTCTCTTTGGAAAATGAATCTTCACATAGGTTTTATCGGAGGCATTTTTTTCAAGAAATTTCTTTATGTCGTCTGCATGCATAACGCAAAGGTAGCTGAATGTTTGCAAGACTATTTCCTTTTCGGCCAAATAAACTTAACGATGTTTCTAATGCAAATTTTTTAATTAGAAAAAGTAAAAGCAGCCGGTTAAAGCTGCTTTAGATCATTAGATACAAAACCGTTGTAGCTTATACCCGGCTGCTGCCGCCAATAATGCGTATTAAAATGGCGATTACAGCAATCACCAATAAAATATGAATTAACCCTCCGGCGTGAAAAGCAAACATGCCTAACAACCAGCCTATAATTAAAATAACAGCGATTAAATACAATAAATTGCCCATAGTAATGTTTTCTTTTACTTATAAAAAATCCGTGCCACCTATTGATCAAAAGCAAAAGGCCCTTAATAAATTAAGAACCTTTTACCTGATTAAAAGTATTGAACTTGATGTGTTCAATTATAATGTCACAATAACCGTTCCCAATATGCGAAATATTCATTGGGAGTTAGGGGTTCACAGGTGTTAGGTATTTTGAATGTATGAAGTACACCTTGGCTAGGTGCGGTTAATGCTTATCCTTGTCAACTGCTTTTTATTTATAATGACTTAGGAGTTGCCGTTTATTGTTTTCAGTTCTTTTATTTTATCACAAATAGCTGTTAGTACAGAGGGTTTTGCACCCCGTTCAAAAGCTTGCGCATAAGTTGTTTCAAGCTCACTTATATTTTCCTCGATGTTTTGTTTGGTTAGCACATTTTCCATAATCACACTTTTAGATTGATGTGCAGCAAACACTGTGAAATGTACAGGAGGATAGGCTGTTATTTTTATGTTTTAGGTATTTCCTTTAGGGTTGGTCACTTGCATTCGATACGGGGGCAACTTAGTCACAAAGCGAAAGCAGATGCTTAGCCATACTGAGATATGTTTGGTAATCGGTAGGCTTGGTATACAAAAGCATATCAATTGTTTGAAAAAAAGTCCTGTCTGCCAAACTAGATGAAGTGCTAAGGATGGCAATAGGTACAGCACTCAGGTCAGTAATTTTTCTCAACTCCAGGGCAGTAAGCTTGCCGTTCATCAGGGGCATGTTAATGTCCAGTACAATAAGACA
>PSMD01000055.1:0-2713 GCA_040289925.1 Chitinophagaceae bacterium
AGTTAACATTTCTGTCAACCTATTTCAGAACAAGTCAACCTATTTCAGGACAAGTCAATGTCCCATGAATTAAATATGCAACCGTCAACCGAATTGCTCAAATTTGCATAAACTTTTGGAACTCAGAGCTAACACATGCAAGCAAAAATCCTGATCATAGACGACGAAGAAAAATTACGCAGCCTTTTAGCCCGATTGCTAAAGTTGCAAGGCTATTCCATTACAGAAGCGGGCAATCTGAAGGCGGCTTACAAAGCCGTTGAAGCGGACGAACCGGACGTTGTGTTGTGTGATGTGAAGTTGCCTGACGGTAACGGTGTTGATTTCATAACCGAAATAAAAAAGAACCATCCTCTTATAGAAATTATCCTGCTCACCGCTTACGGCAATATTCCCGATGGCATACAGGCAATGAAAAACGGAGCCTTTGATTACATTACCAAAGGCGACGATAACAACAAAGTAATACCCTTGCTAAGTAAGGCAATTGAGAAAGTGGCACTGCAGAAAAGAGTACAGCAGTTGGAGAGCATAATTGGTAAGAAATACAGCTTCGACAGTATTATTGGACAGGCACCATCGCTGCAAAATGCGATTGTTTTAGCGAAAAAGGTCGCTCCGACAAATGCCACAGTTTTATTGTTGGGGGAGACCGGAACCGGCAAAGAAGTGTTTGCACAAGCCATTCATAATGCCAGTCCGAATAACAATAAAACATTTGTCGCTCTCAATTGCGGCGCTTTTTCCAAAGATCTTTTAGAAAGTGAGCTGTTCGGACACAAAGCGGGAGCTTTTACCGGTGCGGTAAAAGACAAGAAGGGGTTGATTGAAGAAGCGAACGGTGGCACATTATTCCTGGATGAAATCGGTGAAATGCCTTTTGACCTGCAAAACAAACTCCTTCGTGTCCTGGAAACCGGTGAGTTCATTAAGGTTGGCGATACAAAGATTACAAAAGTGAACGTTCGCATTATTGCGGCTACGAACAGGAACTTGCAGGAAGAAGTAAGACAAGGGCATTTCCGTGAAGACCTTTTTTATCGCTTGAATGTGTTTACAATAGAGCTACCACCATTGCGGGAACGTAAAGAAGACATCAGGTTGCTGGCAAATTATTTTACAAAGCTTTTTGCTACAAAAACAAACCGCAGAATAATCGGCATTGACAAAGATGCAATGAAACTATTACAATCCCATAGCTGGAAAGGCAACATCAGAGAGTTGAAGAACATCATAGAAAGAGCCGTGATCTTAGAAACTGGTAACGAACTTTCTGTTGGAGCAATACCGCTTGATTTGCAAACTCCTGCCGATGCTGCTGCATCTACATTCGACATTACAGTTATGGAAAAGCAACACATACTAAAAGTGCTGGCATTCACAAAGGGAAATAAAACAGAAGCAGCACGTTTATTGAACATTGGCTTGACCACCCTTTACCGTAAGATGGAAGAATACGGCATACCCAAATAGCAAAAGCTTTTCATTTTGAAAATGAACCCTTCCATTTTGGAAGGGTTTTTTGTATTTCACAAGCCTGCCAGACAGCAGCATAATTCTGCTAAAGCCTTATGCCGTGAAGGTTTCAGGCGATAATCACTGCTTCTTATTTTCTAAAGGCACATCGTTTGACATATCCGGTCTGCAATTCAATAATACCTGAAATGGCAAAAGACAAACAAGACCGGATAAATGAATACGGTGATGAAGCCCCACGATGGAAAAACTTCATCATTGTAATCATTGTTTTGCTGGTACTGATGGCTTTGTCATGGCTTGCCTATTACAAACTGCATTGGTTTTACTAAAAGCAAATTATATGACCATTATTCTAATCCTCGCCGGGCTTATTTGCTTCTGGCTCTTTTACAAATCAATTGACTTCTTTGATAAAATCTAAACTATGACAGCATTATTCATTTTAGCAATCCTTGTTTTCGGTTACATCTGTTATGTATTGATTAAACCCGAAAAATTTTAAGACAACTCAACGTAAAAGAATTATGAACACAGAAATCTTAGGTATTGTCGCCATGTTCCTTATTACCCTTGTACTTGCTGTTCCTTTAGGCAAATACATCGCAAAAGTATATGGTGGTGAAAAAACCTGGCTCGACCCAATCTTAAATCCACTCGACAGATTATTCTTTAAAACAGGTGGCATAAAGCCCGAAACCGAAATGACCTGGAAGCAACATTTGCTTGCACTGTTAACCATCAACCTTTTTTGGTTTATTCTTGCATGGCTCATATTGACAAACCAGGGATGGCTTCCTTTCAATCCCGATGGAAATCCTTCCATGTCTCCCGACCTTGCTTTCAATACAGTCATTAGTTTTTTGGTTAACTGCAATTTGCAACACTACAGCGGCGAAACCGGCGTGTCGTACCTATCGCAAATTGCCGTACTAATGTTCCTGCAATTTGTTTCAGCAGCCACTGGTATGGCCGCAGCGGCAGTAGTTTTTAACGCCCTAAAAAACAGAACAACTGATAAGCTGGGCAACTTCTACAATTACTTTATTAAAAGTTGTACAAGAATATTGTTGCCATTGTCAATCGTCATAGCCCTTATACTTGTCTTCAATGGTTCGCCTATGACGATGGAAGGCAAAGACCAGTTCACCTCCATGCAGGGCGATACCGTAAATGTGAGCCGTGGACCGGTTGCGACTTTTGTTGCCATCAAACATTTAGGTACAAACGGAGGCGG
>PSMD01000055.1:2862-11817 GCA_040289925.1 Chitinophagaceae bacterium
GCGAAAGTGATTTTTGGTGTAATGACACTTGGTTTTTTGTTGCTTGTTATTCCAACAATAATCCAGGAAATGAATGGCAATCCAGCCATTGCTCACATGGGTGCGGATATTGGAGCAGGCAACATGGAAGGTAAAGAGGTAAGATTCGGCAGTGCAGCATCTGCATACTGGAGTATAGCCACCACGGTTATCTCTACAGGTTCGGTAAACAGTATGCACGATAGTTACATGCCCATCAGCAGCATGAACCAAATGCTTGCAATGATGACAAATACGTTTTACGGTGGTGTAGGAGTTGGCTTCTTAAACTTTTTCATCTTCATTATAATAGCAGTGTTTATTAGCGGCTTAATGGTAGGCAGAACGCCAGAATTTTTAGGCAAAAAAATAGAAGCAAAAGAAATGAAGATAGCCATGATAACAGCATTGCTGCATCCATTCATAATTCTTGTTGGCACAGCATTATCCACATACTTTGTTGCGCATCATCCTGAAATTGATTGGGCGGTGAAGCCTGCCAGTTGGCTTAACAATCCAGGGGCACACGGCTTCAGCGAAATGCTGTATGAATACACATCCAGTGCCGCTAATAACGGTAGTGGCTTCGAAGGCTTGGGAGATAACAACATTTTTTGGAACGTAACAACAGGTTTCGTACTGATACTTGGAAGGTTTCTTCCCATCATCGGATCTCTTGCTATTGCAGGTATTCTTGCTAACAAAAAATTCATTCCTGATAGTGCAGGAACATTAAAGACTGATACGAGCACATTTGGAATAGTAGTATTTGTAGTAATAGTAATTGTTACTGCATTATCATTCTTCCCTGCACTTACATTAGGTCCCCTTTCAGAGTACTTCAGTGTAAAATAAATTAAATACTAAGTTGATTAAAAGATAGAAAATGTCTAATCCTAAAAATACAAAGCTGTTTGAACCTGCATTGGTTAAAGAAGCCTTTGCCCAATCATTTGTAAAGCTGAACCCCCGGATAATGTTTCGCAATCCTGTAATGTTTACAGTGGAGCTTGGAACAATCGTAATGTTAATCGTTTGTATGTGGATACTTACAGGCGAGCAATCGCAAGGAAGTTTCATTTACAACTTCATCATATTTCTTATCCTGTTTATAACGTTGTTGTTTGCAAATTTTGCTGAAGCCATTGCGGAAGCAAGAGGTAAAGCACAAGCGAACAGTCTTAGAAAAACACGAGAAGAAACACCAGCTAAAAAAGTTTCATCAGTTGAAGAAATATATTCCGACAACGTGGTACTTGTACCTTCTTCACAATTGCAATTAAATGACTTATTTCTTTGTGAAGCCGGGGATGTAATCCCAATGGATGGTGAAATAATAAAAGGAATTGCAACAATAGATGAAAGTGCCATAACTGGTGAAAGTGCGCCTGTTATTCGTGAAGCCGGCGGAGATAAATCTTCTGTAACCGGTGGAACAAAAGTGTTGTCAGACAGTATTGTGGTAAAAGTTACCACACCAGCTGGTGAAAGTTTCCTTGACAAAATGATTGCACTCGTAGAAGGAGCGTCCCGTCAAAAAACACCCAATGAAATTGCTTTAACCATTCTACTTGCGGGCTTCACTTTAGTTTTCATTATTGTTTGCATAACTCTTAAGCCTTTCGGTGACTATGCCAATACGCCAATCAATATCGCAGCATTCATTTCATTGTTTGTATGTCTGATACCTACAACTATTGGTGGCTTATTAAGTGCCATTGGTATAGCAGGCATGGACAGGGCTTTAAGGGCAAACGTAATTACCAAAAGCGGTAAGGCAGTTGAAACAGCAGGAGACATTGATGTGTTGTTACTTGATAAAACAGGAACCATAACCATAGGTAACCGCAAGGCTACAAATTTTTATCCTGCAAATGGAGTGGACGAAAAAGCATTTATTGATGCTGCGGTACTCTCATCTTTGGCTGATGATACACCCGAAGGAAAATCAATCATTGAGTTAAGTAAATTAAGTCCATCTGCTTTTGACACCGCAAACTCCAGATTTATAAAGTTTACTGCCGAAACCAGGAGCAGTGGTATAGACCTCGCAGATGGAACCAAAGTTCGCAAAGGGGCTTTTGATGCTATCCGTAACATGGTTACAAAAGCCGGTAACACTTTCCCATCTGAAACAGAACAAAAAGTAAAAGACATTTCTTCTAATGGAGGTACGCCATTAGTGGTGAGTCGAAACAACGTAGTCTTAGGCGTTATAGAGTTACAAGACATTATTAAACCAGGCATCCAGGAAAGATTTGAGCGATTAAGAAAAATGGGTGTGAAGACTGTAATGGTTACAGGTGATAATCCTTTAACTGCAAAGTTTATTGCTGACAAAGCAGGCGTAGATGATTTTATTGCAGAGGCAAAGCCTGAAGATAAAATGAACTACATAAAAGCCGAGCAGCAGGCAGGCAAACTGGTAGCCATGATGGGAGATGGAACAAACGATGCTCCGGCATTGGCACAGGCAGATGTAGGTGTTGCAATGAACAGTGGAACCGCCGCCGCCAAAGAAGCAGGCATCATGGTTGACCTGGACAATGACCCGACAAAACTTATTGAAATAGTTGAAATAGGTAAGCAGCTACTCATGACAAGAGGTATATTAACAACTTTCTCCATTGCTAATGACGTAGCCAAATACTTTGCTATTGTTCCGGCATTGTTTATCGCATCTATCCCGGGATTGCAGGCACTTAATATTATGCGGTTGCACAGTCCTGAAAGTGCCATTCTATCTGCGGTAATCTTCAATGCAATTGTTATTCCATTACTTATTCCTTTGGCTTTAAAAGGAGTTGCTTACAAGCCCATTGGTGCGAGTGCATTGTTAAGAAGAAACTTGCTTATTTATGGTTTAGGTGGCGTAATCGTGCCATTTATAGGCATCAAGCTGATTGACCTATTTGTATCCATTTGGTTTTAAAATATTAGAACATAAAATTTAAAGAAATGAAACAAAATATATTTCCTGCAATCAAACTCACTGTGCTTTTGTTGATTGTCTTTTCAGTCATCTACCCGGCAATAATCTGGGTAGCAGCACAAGCAGCCCCAAACAACGGGAAAGGCGAGTTGGCAATACTAAACGGCAAGGTTGTTGGCTATGCGAACGAAGGACAAAACTTCACTGATGCTAAGTACTTCTGGTCACGGCCATCTGCCGTTGGCTATAACGCAGCCGGTAGCGGTGGCAGCAATAAAGGCCCTAATAATGCTGACTATTTGCAGATAGTACAAGACAGGCTTGATACGTTTCTTGTACATCATCCGACAGTAAAAAAAGAACAAGTACCTGTTGAAATGATTACAGCTTCCGGCAGCGGTTTAGACCCTCACATTTCTCCACAAGCTGCATTAGTTCAAGTTGACAGGGTTGCAAAAGCAAGAAACATTTCTGTCAATATACTTAAACAGTTGATAGAGAAACAAACTGAAAAGCCACTGCTTGGTATGTTTGGTCCTTCACGGGTAAATGTTTTACAGCTAAATATTGAATTAGATAAATTAAAATAAACAACAGAAAAAATAAGACCATGAAGAAGATTTTATTAGGTGCAGCGGCATTTGTGGGTATCGAAGCAACAGCGCAAGAAAGCACTACAAGTACACCAAATCCTTTAACCTTTAGCGGCTACATTGAAAGCTATTACACCTACGATTTCAATAAACCATTAAACAATACCAGACCAGGATTTATTTACAGTCATAATCGTCATAATGAAGTTAACCTGAACCTCGGTTTTGTAAAAGCAAGTTATAATGCCGAAAAAGTGAGAGCAAACCTTGCTATAGCAGCCGGCACTTATATGAATGCAAACCTTGCAGCAGAGCCAGGCGTACTAAAAAACATTTATGAAGCCAATGCGGGCTTTAAAATCGGAAATAAAAACTTGTGGCTCGACGCAGGTATATTTCCTTCCCACATCGGGTTTGAGAGTGCCGTAGGTAAAGATAACTGGACCGTTACAAGAAGCATTTTCGCCGAAAATTCACCATACTATGAAGCTGGTGCAAAACTTACTTACACAACTGCTGACAACAAGTGGTTGTTAAGTGCTCTTGCGTTAAATGGCTGGCAGCGCATAAGAAGAGTTGATGGCAATTCGCTCATGAGCTTTGGTACACAAATAACTTATAAGCCAACAAGTAAAGTAACCTTAAACTACAGCACTTTCATTGGTACTGATAAGCCTGACAGTGCTCGCCAAATGCGTTATTTTCATAACATTTATGGCGTCTTTCAGGTAAGAGATGCGTTCGGTATTACTGCAGGTTTCGATATAGGTACAGAAGAGAAAAGCAATATTAATTCAGATATGAACACATGGTACACCCCTGTTCTTATGGCAAAATTAAATCTAAGTCCAAAAGTTTCTTTAACAGCAAGAGGCGAATATTACAGCGATGAGAAAGGCGTTATCATTTCAACCGGCACGCCCCATGGTTTTAAAACAACAGGAATTTCGTTTAATATTGATTACGCTCCGGCAAGCAATATGCTGTTTCGTACAGAGTTAAGGTCGCTAAACAGTAAGGATGATATATTCTCCAAAGGAAACACAATGAAGAATAGCAATACTTTTATAACTACTGCTTTCGCTTTGAGTTTTTAATATGAATGAAAACAACGATAAAGAAAAACGAGTTCAACAATTTTTACAACTGAACCACAAAAGCACGAGGGGAAAGCTGAAGATATACCTGGGCATGAGTGCAGGCGTAGGTAAAACTTACCGCATGTTGCAGGAGGCTCATGAATTACTGCAAAGTGGAATCAATATCAAGGTGGCTTACGTAGAAACTCATAACAGAAAAGAAACACAGGCACTACTTGAAGGGTTGCCCATTATTCCACGCCGTGAAGTTTTTTACAAAGGCAAACGATTAGAAGAATTAGATGTACAGGCAGTCTTGTTGCTTCACCCTGAAGTAGTGATTATAGATGAATTAGCACATACAAATGCTCCGGGCAGCAAGAATGAAAAAAGATGGCAGGATGTGTTAGATGTATTGGAAGCAGGCATTGATGTAATATCGGCTGTAAACATTCAGCACATCGAAAGCATAAATGAAGAAGTAAAAGAGATAACGGGAGTTGAGGTAAAGGAAAGAATACCCGATAAAATGTTGCAGATTGCTGATGAAGTTGTAAACATTGATCTGACTGCTGATGAATTAATATCAAGATTGAAAGCTGGTAAAATTTACGACCATGCAAAGGTGCAACAGGCTCTACAAAACTTCTTTCAGCCCGATAAAATCTTGCAGCTTCGTGAGCTTGCACTGAAAGAAGTGGCTGGGCAGGTTGAAAGAAAAGTTGACTACACAATAGACTATCAGAAAAATCCATTCCGCCACGAACGCTTCTTAGCTTGCGTTTCCTCTAACCCTGAAATAGGGCAAAGGATAATCCGCAAGACTGCAAGGCTTGCATCGTACTATAACAGCAAATGGTATGTGTTGTATGTGCAAACAAGCAAAGAAGCTGCTGACAAGATACCTTTGGATAAGCAAAGACATCTGATTAACAACTTTAAAAATGCAACCGAACTTGGAGCGGAAGTAATACAGAAGAAAACAGACAACGTTGCAGCTGCGATTATGGAAATAGTGGAGGAGAAAGAGATTACTACTGTTTGTCTTGGTAAGCCACACTTAAACTTGTTCCAGCTTATCTTACGAAAAAGTTTTTTTAATCAGCTTTTAAATAAGCTTTCAAAAAAGAACATTGACCTGGTGATACTATCCTGATGGCATTTAGTGTTAAAAATAAGATTTGGCTGGGAACCCTGTTTCTATTTATGCTCCTTTTATTAATAGGTGGTGCCGGCATTTATTATATTATAACCTTGAAAGACCAGGCTAAAGCAGTCTTACAGGATAATTATGAAACCCTGTCCTATGCGCACATAATGCAGCAAGAATTAGATGCATTTGAAAACTTTAGGCAGACTAATTTATCTGCTTTTGATAGCGTACTGCAACTTCAGGAAAAAAACATTACAGAGCCGGGTGAACAGAAGGCGACAAATGAAGTGAGGCAGGATTTCATGAGGCTAAAATCCGGCGACACAACAAGGCTATTGGTACAACAACTTCGTGCAAACATTCAGAAGATCATAATGCTGAATATGGATGCGATTAACAGTAAAAGTAGAAAGGCAGAGACAGTCGCAAAAAATACATTCACCTACATTATAGGGCTGGCAGGTATCGTGTTTTTGATTGCCTTTACATTCATTGTTAACTTCCCTTCTGTCATCACAGATCCTATCAGTCAATTTACCGACGCCATCAAACAGATAGCGGCTAAGAACTATAATCACCGCATTCATCTAAACCGTAAGGATGAATACGGAAAATTAGCAGATGCCTTTAATGAAATGGCTGATAGGCTGCAAACATTTGAAAGCAGTAATCTGAATAAATTAATGTTTGAAAAAAGTCGTGCAGAAGCTGTGATTAACAGTTTAAAGGATGCAAGCATTGGAATAGATAAAGACAATAAAATTTTGTTCGCCAATGCCCAGGCACTCCAATTATTGGGCGTGAAAGCAGTTGACATCATAGGAAAAAATGTTGAAGAAGTCAGTGAAAGGAATGATCTGTTCCGGTTTCTGATTAGTAGTGAAAGCAAAGCCCCGTTCAAAGCTGTTGTAGATGAAAAGGAAAATTACTTCACTAAAGAAATTGTTGAAATAGAACAGGGAGAAACAAAAAGCAAAGTGGTGGTAATAAAAAATATTACTTTATTTAAAGAATTAGATGAAGCTAAGACGAATTTTATTGCCACCATTTCCCACGAATTGAAAACACCCCTTGCATCATCCGACTTTAGTTTGAAATTGTTGGAGGATGAAAGAACGGGAAGCCTGAATACAGAGCAACAGAAATTACTTCATAATATCAAACAGGATAATCAACGTATTCTTAAAATATTAAGTGAGCTTTTGAATATGTCGCAAGTAGAAGCCGGACGTATTCAATTGAACAAGCAAAAAGTACAACCAAATTCAATTGTAGAAAGTGCGATAAAAACAGTTTCATCAGCAGCAAAGGAGAAATACATCGAATTAATTGTTAAGCATGATAATCCATTACCTGAAATAGAAGCCGATGCGGAAAAGACAACATGGGTACTGAATAACTTTCTTACCAATGCGATTAAACATTCTCCTTTTAACAGTCAGATAGAAATTTCCATTTCTCGGGTGAATGCTTCTTTACTATTTGCTGTCAAAGACAACGGTCCGGGTATTGCCAAAGAATATCAACATCGTTTATTCGAACGATACTTCCGGGTTCCCGGCTCAAAGTCAAAAGGTACGGGATTAGGATTAGCGATTTCCAAAGATTTCATTGAAGCACAGGGAGGAAAGATTTGGGTCGAGAGTGAAATCGGGCAAGGAGCAAAGTTTTGTTTTGAGTTGCCTGTTATAAGCGAAGCATAATCGCTCATTTGTTCAGTTTTTTTAACCCACTCATTTTGAAAACGCAGTTCTCTAATCTGCTTGAAGAGTTCGTCACGCTCAGCCTGCAGCCGGGCAAGCTCTTCACGCTGCTTGTTCTCCTTCTCAAATACCTCAGCCGACCTTTCTAAAAACCCATTCTTCCACTGAGATACCTGCACCGGATGCAGCTCATACTGCTGAGCAATCTCAGCAATCGTTTTAATGCCTTTGATAGCCTCCAGGGCCACTTCCGCCTTAAAGGCAGAACCAAATTTGCGAAGCGTGTTTTTCATTTGACAGAAATTTAAAGATCTTAAATTCCTGCCCAGTTTTTTTAGACCAGCTTAAATCGAATAACGTTCGAGGCTTGCTGCTGTGGCGGTATTCATTGAACGTCCAGCCCGGAACAAATGCTGATTGAAAAACTGAATTTGAAGATAACAGCTAAAAGTCAAATTGAAACTCGTCTGCCGGGACTGCTGCTGCTGCTTGCAAATAGCTGAAGTTTTATTGGTCGCCCGCCATAGCGGCAAGCCGCCTGTTGTGCGTACGTGTTTTGTAATTAAGATATAAAACAAAAAAGGGCCGAGTTTTCTTTCAGCCCTTCAAAATGTACCTTTAAATAATTTTTTGCCTGCCGGATGGGTTTAAACCTATTAGTAGATTTCTCAGTCGGAAAAAGTAATTTTTGAGCTGCAACCGCCGCTACCTGAAGAACAAGTGCATGTTTGACTTTTACATCTTTCATTAATTGTTTGAGTACATTCAGAGTATCCCCGTGCACTAGTGCATTTCATCTCACATCCATCAACCACAAAATAGCTAACTTGTGTGTCTTTATTTGTTGCCACAATGCTACTATTTTCATCAACACTGGCTAAGGGTATTACCAATCTAGTAACGTAATCTCCCATTTTATATTTAGCAGTAATAGCTTTAAAAGTACCTTTACTGTCCTTCAACTCTGTTAGTTTTCATCTCCCAATATTTGGATTTCCTGTTGTTCGTTTGCCGCTATTTTGACTAATTGAGCCAATTGGTTTTGGTCTTCAAGATTAAAGGTCGCCTTAGTTTTTTGGTCGTAAAACATATTTTGTTATACATTTCTGTCGCTCTTCTGACAACCTGTTATTAAAACGGTTGTTGATGCAAAAAAAGCGATTGTGCACAGGACAATACTTTCAAACTTTTTCATAAAGCATAATTTTAAAGCGAGGAATGTTTTTACAATGTATAAGTTAGGAACCCAGTTAATGAAAATCAAATATTTTTAATGGTGGATAAGAAATAAATTCAACTGAAATAGAATGCTCCTATTAAAATGACGTACAACGTTTTGCAGCTACCCGAAGGGCGGGGCTTTTACCACAAAATTTGATTTGAAAAACAAAATTTTCTTTACTCACAAAACTGTCTTTGGAACACGAAACCTCGCCTTTTGGGTAGGTTCTGTTAGTGGCTGGGCTTCTCTTCTGTT
>PSMD01000056.1:0-11677 GCA_040289925.1 Chitinophagaceae bacterium
TGATTAATTTAGAAAAC
The DNA here is from genome assembly GCA_040289925.1 of Chitinophagaceae bacterium. Taxonomy (GTDB): domain Bacteria; phylum Bacteroidota; class Bacteroidia; order Chitinophagales; family Chitinophagaceae; genus VBAU01. The sequence goes on from PSMD01000056.1 coordinate 18, forward strand.
TCTAATTGCAACCGGCACTAAAATAAGGGAAGCTTACAGAGTAATAATACCGTCTCTGGTGGCTTTCTTCCTGGCAATTCTGTAGCGGAACTCATCACGCTAAAGCTGCTTACTTTCCAGCCGGTTAAAATCTCCTTTTCTAAAGCCTTGCTCAATTTTAAATTTATGGAACCGGTCGGCCTTGCGTGGTTGCGCAAAAGCAGCACCACCAATCAGCATAAATACCAGTGCCAGGGTTATTAATTTTTTCATGGCGAATTGTTTTAACTCTTGCTGGGACGAGGCCGGTTAATGAAAGTTTAATGAGATGGGGGATACATTTAATGAGATAGGTTATTCAAAGCTGGCATTTTCAAAAAGCTCACCCTGTAAATGGGCTTTGATATTAAAGCTTTTGCGGTGGTAAACGGAAAGGCCATGTTCTTCAATGGCCCTGCAATGCTCGCAGGTGCCATAACCCTTGTTACTTTTCCAGTTGTAGTGAGGAAATTCTTTGTGCAGCTTTTTCATCCAGTCATCCCGATAGGTTTTGGCCAAAATACTGGCTGCTGCAATGGAAGCATAAGTGGCATCGCCCTGGATAATGCAGGCGTGGGGAAGGCTTCTGTACCTGGCAAACCTGTTTCCGTCTATCAGTAAAAACTTAGGCCGTTTTTTTAGTTTATCAAGAGCCAGGTGCATGGCTTTAAAAGATGCTTTCAGAATATTGATATGATCAATCTCCTCATTATCCACCCGGGCTACGGCATAGGCAATGGCCTGCTCTTTTATCACTTTTCTTAATTCATATCTTGTTTCAACCGGCACCTGCTTGGAATCATTGAGCAGGGGATGATAAAAATCTATTGGAAGAATTACAGCCGCTGCAAAAACGGGCCCGGCCAAACAGCCACGACCGGCTTCATCACACCCGGCTTCCAGTAAATCGCTTTGATAAAAGGGGGTCAGCAAATTCAGTTAGTTTAAAACACACTGGCGAAACTAAAAGCTAATCCTGTAACTTTAATAGCAGGCCCGGTATTGTGAATAATTTTTTTTACCGGTAGCAATGGCTCGAAAAAAATTACTTGTTAATAACGGAATAATTCATCTGGCATTAATAAATTAAAAATATTCAGATGAAATTTTTAAAAGAATCCTGGTTTCCCTTATTGCTGGGGCTAGCGGTTGTAATGGTTAGTATCTTCGAAACCCTTTCAGCAGAATCAGGAAAGCACAATCATTTTGTTTTAAATACAAATTCCGCAGATTGGGTGGCACCGGATATCAACTCTGTTCCCAAAAATGAAGAAGGTCAATTGATCTTGTATGGAAGAGACCTGGTGGTAAACACTTCACTTTACCTGGGGCCTAAAGGAAAAGTTGCTTCAATAAGCAATGGACTGGATTGCCAGAACTGTCATTTAGATGCCGACGCCAAACCGTTTGGAAATTCTTTTGCAGCCGTGCCGTGATGACGCAAAACCATCACTACATTGTTATCTTTTGTGGGTGTGCCGGTCATTTCATTCGTCATCAGGAAAATACGGGCTTAGGCAAATGGAAGTATGATCTCTTCATGGGGTGCTACCACATCAAAAATAGCACGATGTTTTCCCTTCATGGAATTAAAATTTTTTCAGCAGGGTCTTCCGGAACATGGAAGGTGGATCCGGGGCTTGCATGAACCTGTTGCAAAGGAGCAAGTAAGTGTGGGAGTCCCATTGCAGCAGCGCCACCGGCTATACTGCCTAAAAAGCCGCGCCGTGTGGTTTGGTTTTTTTCATGATCTGACATAATCGTTAGTTTAAGGTGAGTAAATGAAGTGAGAAAACCTAAAAAAGCTACGAAAAATATTATCCATTATCTATTTTTTTTAACTGTGTGAATGTTTTCAGGAAAGAAGATGCCATGGCCTAACTTTGCGCCGGTTTATGAAAAATCCTTCATCCTCACATTCTGTAAAACCGGTGGCTAACTGGCTTCTTGTGGGTGTTGCTATGCTCATCATCCAGGTTTTGCTGGGCGGAATAACCCGGTTGACAGGGTCAGGTTTATCTATCACTGAATGGAAACCCATTATGGGAGCTTTGCCTCCTATGAATGAGCAGGACTGGAACCAGGCTTTTGAAAAATACAAGCAGATAGCTCAATACAAAAAGCTGAATCCACATTTTACACTGCAGGATTTTAAATTCATTTTTTTCTGGGAATGGATTCACCGTTTGTGGGCAAGGTTGATTGCTGTTGCCTTTTTAATACCGTTTTTCATTTTCTTGCTTCAAAAAAGGTTTAAGAAAGAAATGGTGAAGCCGATGATCATCCTGTTTTTGCTGGGTGTCCTGCAGGGCCTGGTTGGCTGGATAATGGTGATGAGCGGTCTGGAAGATTCGGAAAGAATTTATGTAAGTCATTACCGGTTGGCTATTCATTTTATACTGGCACTGGTATTAATCGGCTATACTCTCTGGTTTGCGCTGAAGCTTTTAGTAAAAAAAGATAAGATCCAATATAATCCCCGTGCAAAAAAGTTTACAGGCTGGATAATTGCCCTGCTGATAGTTCAACTGGTGTATGGTGCTTTTATGGCTGGGCTGAAAGCTGCTCCGTTTGCTCCCACATGGCCTGATATTAATGGTGGTTATTTTCCTTCTGGCGGTTCAATTACCAATGATCCTTTCATGGTGCATTTTATTCATCGCAATCTTGCTTACATCATTACTATTTTAATCATCATTTGGTTTTTTAAGGCAAGAAAACTGCAGCCTTCTCTTTTTAAAAAAACAAGCTGGTTGCCTGTAGCCATAGTTGTCGTTCAGGTTTTGCTGGGCATTTTCACGGTTTTAAATTCTGTATATGCTAACCGGTTGCTTTGGCTGGGTGTGTCGCATCAGTTTGTAGCCATGCTGCTGTTGTTATCGTTAATTTTTTCTTTTTACCTCGTAAGAAGAAAACCTTCTCTTCCTGTTTCGGGCAGCAGTTGAAATCGCCGTCATTAAGTTGTAACTTTAGTTTTGTCATCTGATTCCAATGAAAATTAGCCTGGCTACATGAAAGAATGGCTCCGGGGTTTTTATTACTCCTTTCCGATACAACTTTTATTCCTGCACTTTCGCAAGTACCAGGTCTTGCTTCTTTTCTGGTATATTTTATTTGCTACTATCAATGGCAGCTTCATGAAAACATTCGGCGCCGATTCATTATACCTGGCACCGGAATATTTGGGCAATGTAAGTTTTGTAGGTTTTGCCATTGTGGGCATTGCCATCGGCATGTTTGTGATGAGCTGGCATGTAGCCAGCTTTATATTATTTAGCCGCTACTGCAAATTCCTGGCAGCAACCACCAATCCTTTTTTGCGTTACTGCATTAACAACAGTATTATCCCCATTTTGTTTTTGTTGTTTTATTTCATTCGTATTTTTCAGTTTGATCATCAAAAAGAGCTGATACCGGTTAACGACATTATTTTTTTTATTGGCGGTGTGTTGTTTGGGTTGCTGTTACTTTTTGCTATTTCGTTTATTTATTTTTTCCGGGCTGACCGTTCCATACTCCGCCGCATGTTGCCGATTATTAATGAACCAGAAGAATATTTAACGCATCTTCAACCCGGCAACCCACACAACAAACCCTCCCGCAAATTCCTCAACATTGAGTGGTACCTGGAAACACCGTGGCGTTTAAAAAGAACCCGTGATGTGTCGCATTATTCTTCCGACTTTATTGAAACCATGTTCAAGCAGCATCACTTTGCAGCTGTACTGGCTGTTTTTGCTGCATTCATTTTTTTAATGAGCATTGGCTTTTTCCTGGAAAGGAAGGTCTTTCAGATTCCTGCTGCAGCCAGCATTACCATTTTCTTTGCCATATTAATTGGAGTGGCCGGAGCTTTCAGCTATTTTTTGCAAAGCTGGAGCATTCCTTATCTCATCCTCTTAATTCTTGCTCTCAATTTTTTTTATAAGCTGGATTGGATTGATCCACGCAACAAAGCCTATGGCTTGAATTATAAAAACCGCAGTGCAAGGCCTTCTTATACTAAAGAAGCATTGCTGCAATTGAGTAATGAGAAAGATGCGCAAGCTGACAGGCAGAACATGATTCGCATTTTAGAGAACTGGAAAAAAAAGCAGAAAGAGAAACGGCCGCTGCTGATACTCATCAATACCAGTGGTGGCGGCAACCGCAGTGCTGCTTTTACCATGAAGGCTTTGCAGCAACTAGATAGCATTAGCCACGGAGAATTTTTGCAAAAAACTTTTTTAATAACCGGAGCTTCGGGCGGCATGCTGAGTGCAGCTTATTTCCGAGAACTATACCTGGAGCGATTGAATGGGAAAGATCTTCGCCTGCAGGATCAAAAATATTTAGACAACATCACCGGTGATTTGCTCAACCCTATGTTTTCATCTTTTGTGGCGAGAGATCTGATTTCCCCAGCCCAACGATTTCATGTTGGTCCTTACTCTTACATAAAAGACAGGGGGTATGCTTTTGAAATGAAGCTGAATGAAAATACGGAAGGCATTTTAAATAAAAGATTGATGGATTACCGGCAAGATGAATTCAATGCAGTGATCCCGTTAATTTTTTTTAATTCAGTAGTTAGTCGCGATGGAAAAAAAATGCTCATCAGCACACAGCCTGTCCGGTTTATGATGCGGCCGCTGATTGACAGTTCAAAAATCCCGGCAATGGATCCGGATGTCATTGACTTCACATCTTTTTTTGGCAAACAAGATCCTTACAATTTGAGAATTCTTACAGCCCTGCGTATGAATGCCACTTTCCCCATTGTGTTACCCAACGTGTGGTTGCCAAGCAACCCTGTTATTGATGTAATGGATGCGGGCCTGAGGGATAATTATGGTGAAGAAACTGCGCTACGCTTTTTAGCCAATTTCGAAGAATGGATCCGGCAAAACACAAGAGGTGTTTTAATTGTGCAGTTGCGTGACAAGCAGGATGGCGGTTGGGAAAATCCTTATTCATCTGAAAACATTACCGAACATACTACCAAGTCTTTCTTTTTATTGCAACACAACTGGTATAAAATGATGGAGTATTTTCAAAACGATATGATCAGCTACTACAGTCGTTATGCTCCATATCCGCTTTATAAAATCAGTTTTCAGTATGCGGCAGATAAAGAAGAAAGTAAAGCGGCATTAAATTTTCATTTAACACAAAGAGAAAAGGTGAGCATTATTTCTACGCTAAGTTCTCCTTACAATGTAAAAAGCTTTGCCAGTGTGTTAAAATATTTTCAGCTAGCGGGCAGCATTTCAACCGGGCAGGTAAAGTGAAAAAGCAGCAGGAAGAATTTCTATAGATAGATTTTGAATTGTTTCAGCAGGGTCTCCATCAATGTGCAACGGAGCTTCTTCAATATTTTCAATTTTTAATTTTTTTGTTTGAAAATAAATAACACCGGTTTTTTCCCGGAACGATGTGTTGGACTGCATTTTATTCCAGCCGGCAACCTGCTTTAAGGTTTGCAGTATCATTGAAATTTTTCCAGGAGCTGCAACCACAAACCATCCGTAAGGCTGGCTTTCGGCGCAATGGTGAAATTATTTCCAAACTGGTTACTGTTGGCAATGCTGATGAAATAAGCCGGAGTGGTAACTGTATTTTTATTTACATGAATGCGAAATGAATAAGTTTTGGCAGAGTGAAAATTCTTCAACACTTGTTTTATGTAAGTTGTCAACCCTCTTTTCGGTTGTTCAGCAAAATCATGAGCCACTTTTGCGTCAAAACCCAAGCCGCAAAGCATGCAGGCAAAACGGTTATTGATTTTAAAGGCATCAACCAAAACAGGCTGGCCTTCAAAAATTATTCGCAATGTTTTTTTATGATTTTTAGGTATGCCTGCAGCCAATGCCAGGCCATTGCCCGAGCCACAGGGTAAAATGCCAAAATTTATTTTTTCGCTTAGAAAATTGCTTACCACCTGGCTGATTGTTCCATCGCCACCGGCAATAACAATGTCAGTGAATTTTTCTTCAGCAATAATTGGTTTTAAAAAAGTATAATCGCCGCTGGCAACAGAAGAAAAAATCCTGAAAGGAATATTCCGCCGCTGCGTTTCTTCTTCTACCAACTTTTGCAGGCCGGTTTTGGTTCTTGTGCCTGCAATAGGGTTTATAATGTAAAGAATTTTACGGCTCATACACAGCACCCGAATTTCTCAGCAGAACAAAAGCAGTTTGAATAAAAAGTTTTGTAAAGAAGCATGAAGGTAAAATCATTTAAGGGTGAGAGTAGTCAAATGAACACGGCGAACACGAACCAGTGCAGCCTGTTCAGGATCGGTGGGTAAAGACCAGGTATAAACTTTCAGGCTGTTTGCAGAACCAAAAAACTTTTTAAGGGCTTTGCCAGATAAACGAATTTTTGAAACACCTCCTTTTTCAAAAACAATTTTATCATTCCCGGTAACAATGGAAAAATATCGTTTCCATTTTGGGTTTGGGAAAGTTTCAAAGTATGTAACCATCCATTCACCGCTTGCTGCTGCTGTTTTGCTTATAGCAATAATGTTTTTTTGTTCATTTTCTTCAGATGTTGAAAGCAACAGCTCTTTATTATGATAAACCTTCCAGCTATCTGTTTGTTTGCCAATAAAAGAAAAACCAAGCAGGCAAAATGCAATAAATAGTTTCATGAAATAAAGGTAGAACTTCTTTTCTTATGAAGATTTACCAACGCAGCAAAGCACTGGCCCAAGTAAATCCGCTGCCAAAAGCAGCGAGGCAAATCAAATCTCCATCATTCACTTTCCCCTCCTGCCATGCTTCACACAAGGCAATAGGAATAGAGGCCGCTGTTGTGTTTCCGTATTTCTGAATGTTGTTATATACCTGGTCATCCCGCAATTTTAATTTTTGCTGCACAAACTGGCTAATGCGCAAATTGGCCTGGTGAGGAATTAAAAGTTTCAGGTCTGTAGTTTGAAGTTCGTTTGCGTGCAGTGCTTCTAAAATCACTTCGGGAAATTTTACCACTGCTTTTTTAAATACAGCCTGTCCGTCCATATTTGGAAAGAGTTGTGCTTTGTCAATCATCGCATGGCTCATAAACATTTGAGCAATTTCGGCATCATCAAAATCTGCCAAACCTTCTTTCCAGTAGTTGGCGTGAGTGCCCGGGTTATACATCGCTAATTTTTCTGCATCGTTTCCATCGCTGTGCAAATGTGTGCTTAATATTCCCTGCCCTTCATCATCGGTGGGTTGTAATACCACGGCGCCGGCTCCATCTCCAAAAATTACGGAAACGTTTCTTCCCCGTGTACTCAAATCCAAACCAAATGAATGTTTTTCACTGCCAATGACAAGAATGTTTTTATACATGCCTGTTTTAATAAACTGGTCGGCGGCACTTAATGCATAAATAAAACCGCTGCATTGATTGCGAACATCCAGTGCACCCACTTCTCTCATTTGTAATGCCCGTTGTACTAAAACGCCGCAACCCGGAAAATAATAATCGGGAGAAAGAGTAGCGAAAACAATAAAATCTATTTCGGCAGCCGTTGTTCCCGCTCTTTCCATAGCGATTTTAGCGGCTTCAATGCCCATGGTGGCTGTTGTTTCATTAGAGCGGTGTGCAAATCTTCTTTCTTTGATGCCGGTTCTTTCCTGTATCCATGCATCACTGGTATCCATCCACCTGGTAAGATTATCATTAGTATAAATATTTGCGGGAACATACATTCCTATACCAGCAATTTTGCTTCGGAGCATAGCAAATCATTTGAGGGAAGTTAATGAGTTTTAGTTGTATGAATAGTTGGTTGCATGTAACGGCTGTTTAGCGATAGATTTATTGCTTTCATCTAAAACCAGGCAATATGCTTTTAATGACTGGCTTCCTTCGCACAGGAATTAACAAACCTGAACGTCAATTTCCATATCCTTTTTTAAAAGCCAACCCAATATTGCAACCGATATTTAAAATCCGTTCGCATATGGTCGCCCTTCTGTTAGCAGAAGGGTTTTTTATTTTGATATTTGCAGCATGAACAGTGAAACAGGCAAATGGATAATCATTATTGGTATTTTCATTATTGTTATTGGTGTTGTGATTTATTTCTTTCATGATAAGCTGCACTGGATCGGCAGATTGCCCGGTGATATCCGGATAGAAAAAGAGAATTTCAGATTTTATTTTCCCATAACGACAATGATCATCTTTAGCCTTGTGCTGACAGCAATTGTTCAAATAATAAAGAAGCTGTTTTAACCCCGCAATAAAAGGCTATGATTTTGAAAACAGGCTAAAGAAAAAAAATTGCCGAATAACGAACAGGAAGTACAAGTGTGCGACGCAAGAAAAGCTAAATAGTATTACCACAGTCAGTAACATAATCTTCACTTTTATCTCCTTGCAGGCCGGCTGATTTAACGTACCTTCGCCGCTCGTTTGTCAAAAAGACTCCTCCATTTGGAGAAATTGAGTGTATGGATATAAGAAATATTGCCATTATTGCCCACGTTGACCATGGAAAAACCACCCTGGTTGATAAGATACTGCATGCCACAAAAGTTTTCCGGGATAACCAGGAAACCGGCGAGCTGATCATGGACAGTAATGAGCTGGAAAAAGAAAGAGGCATCACCATATTTAGTAAGAATGCAGCCGTTGTATATAAAGGAGTAAAGATTAATGTGATTGATACACCCGGCCACGCTGATTTTGGCGGAGAGGTAGAAAGAGTTTTGAAAATGGCCGATGGCGTGTTGTTGCTGGTTGATGCTTTTGAAGGCCCCATGCCTCAAACAAGATTTGTATTGCAGAAAGCACTGCATTTAAATTTAAAGCCCATCGTTGTCATCAATAAAGTTGATAAACCGAATTGCCGCCCTGATGAAGTGCATGATGCGGTGTTTGAATTATTCTTTAACCTGGATGCCAGTGAAGAGCAGTTGGATTTTCCTACTTACTACGGTTCAGGTAAAAACGGGTGGTTCAATGATTCATTAACTCAGTCCGAGGATATTACTCCCCTGCTCGATGGAATTTTAAAATATGTTCCGCCTCCTAAAGTTTCTGAAGGACGTTTACAGTTGCAGGTGACCTCGCTTGATTATTCATCATTTCTCGGTCGTATTGCTATTGGCAAGGTTAGTCGCGGTAGCATCCAGGAAAATCAGCCTATTACTTTGTTGCAGGCTGATGGCAGTATTAAAAAAACCAGGGCCAGGGAGCTATATGTGTTCGAGGGGATGGGCAAGAAAAAAGTGAAAGAAGTGCTTGCCGGTGATCTTTGTGCGGTTGTGGGAATTGAAGATTTTAATATTGGCGATACCATTGCTGATTTTGAAAATCCCGAAGCATTGCCAACCATCAGCGTTGACGAACCAACCATGAGCATGCTTTTCGGTATTAACAACTCGCCTTTTTTTGGCAGGGATGGAAAATTTGTAACCTCGCGGCATATACGCGACAGGTTAATGAAAGAAACTGAGAAAAACCTGGCATTGCGTGTAGAGGATACGGATGCAGCGGATAGTTTTTTGGTGTATGGTCGCGGCATTTTGCATTTAGGCATATTGATAGAAACGATGCGCCGTGAAGGATATGAACTGACAGTTGGCCAGCCACAGGTTTTGATAAAAGAGATCAATGGAAAAAAATGTGAACCTTTTGAAACGCTGGTAGTAGATGTTCCGCAGGAATATGCAAGTAAGGTCATTGACCTTGTAACAAGAAAAAAAGGTGAATTGCTGGTGATGGAAACCAAAGGAGATATGCAGCACCTGGAATTTGAAATTCCTTCAAGAGGTTTGGTGGGTTTGCGTACACAAATGCTCACAAACACAGCCGGCGAAGCAGTGATGAATCATCGCTTTAGTGAATACAAACCATGGAAAGGGGCTATTCCCGGCAGAAATAATGGGGTGTTGATTGCAAAAGAAGCAGGTACTACTACCGCTTATTCACTGGATAAATTGCAGGACCGCGGTTTCTTTTTTGTTGACCCGGGCGAAGAAGTGTATAAAGGAATGATCGTGGGTGAGAATAATAAACCCGGCGATCTTGTTATACAACCCAACGAGGGAAAAAAGCTAACTAATATGCGTGCCAGTGGAAGCGATGCAGCTACCAGCATTGCCCCCAAGCGGCTCATGACGCTGGAAGAATGCATGGAATATATTCAACAGGATGAGTGCATTGAAGTGACACCAAATTTTATCCGGATGCGTAAAGTGATACTGGATGAAGAGGAAAGAAAAAAGCTGGCGAAAAAAATGAGCACTGTCGAAGGTTGAATGAAACTGAACCTGGTTTAATGCAGTTGGAATGATGAACACGGCTCAATAATTTTCAACAATCTTTATACGGTTTTTACGAAATTTGTGCTGATGAAAAAAGGGTTGATCATATTAGCGTTAAGTTTTAGCTTTTCACTGTTATCTTTTTACTCCTATTCGCAGTGCTCTATTTGTACAAAAACAGCACAGCAGCTGGGCGAAAAACCTGCAAAGGGTTTGAATGCCGGCATTCTTTACCTGGCTTTTATACCTTTTGCTATTGGCGGTTACCTGGGCTATCGTTGGTACAGGAATAACCGGGCTGCTTAGTTGTAAATAATTATTTTCCTGAACTGATTGTTGATTTTCAAAATATACACGCCGTTGGGAAGCAACGGCAGAGTTAATTCTGTTTTATTGCCCTGAGATTGCATCATATTCTTTAATAAAATTTTACCGGAAGCATCAAAAATTTCTATTGCCATCATGCTGCCGGAATTTCCTTCAATGATCAGCTTATTTTTTGCGGGTACGGGAAACACTTGAAAAACAGCGGTAGTTTTTATGCGTATGGCTTTTTCTGGTGAATAATAAAAAAAGCCATTCTTCTCAGCGATCTTTATACGATAGAGTGATAAACCAATGAAAGGATTTCTGTCGTTAAAAAAATAGTTTACCTGGTTTTGCAAAGCAGTAATGCTGCCTATAACTGACCAACTACCTTTTTCATTTTTGCGTTCAACAAGAAATTCATTTACCAGTTCCGGTTGTGAAATTTTCCATTGCAGCTTAACCATATCGTTATCATTAGACGCAAAAAAATAAAGCAGTCGAACAGGCAATGGTGACAGTGAGATGCAATACGAAGCTGAATCTGTTGCCTGCCGGATGGAGTAGGACGTTGTAATTATCCCGGCTGAACCACTGGAAGGTAAAATCGGTGCTTCGCAAACCATACTTCCATATTGAATGCCTGCTGCACCACCTGCAACAGATGTTGTAACTGCTGGTAGGGCACCAGTAAAATAGATAACGCCACCGCTGCCGCCACCACCAGCACCATAACAGCGCTGAGTAGTACCCGCATCATTTTCATCGCCGCCATTTCCTCCTTTTGCTTCAATGATAACGCTACCAGAATAATTTGTAACACTCATAATAATGGTCCCCCCCCCGCACTGGCACCCGAAGCTCCGTCAGAAACGGCATCACCGCCCTTTCCCCCATTTGCTGAAATTTTATTGCCGTTTCCAATTAATGCGCCTGCCAGGATAAATACAATACCACCGCCATGGCCCCCACCATTTGAAATAGTCAGTGTTCCGTTACTGTGGCCACATCCGCCGCCACCGCCAAAAAAAATTTTGGTACCCCTCCAGTTTTTCAAAGCTTTTCCGCCCAACCCGTGAAAATCTA
>PSMD01000012.1:0-5295 GCA_040289925.1 Chitinophagaceae bacterium
ATTGCCAGTATGATTGCCGGTGGAATTGTTTTATTGCTTGTTGATAATCTTTTCAGACACCCGCACCCAAAAGTAGAAAGCGAAGAACAACTGGGCTATGGCCGTTCATTTATTATTGGATGCTGGCAGGTCATTTCAATGGTACCTGGTATTAGCCGCAGTGCAGCTACAATTATTGGGGGCTTGCAGCAAAAACTAACCAGAAGTTTTGCAGCCGAATTTTCTTTTCTACTGGCTGTGCCTACCATGCTTGCTGCCACGGTGCATTCTTTATTTATGAAAGAATGGACAGAAAGTGGTGTGACGAAAAAAGGCTACCAGCTTATTCTTGAAAACAAACAAGCCATCACTTCTTTTATTACCGGTAGTATAGTTGCTTTTGTGGTAGCTATGCTGGCTATCCGTTTTTTTATTCGTTACTTAAAAGTAAATGGCTTTAGAGTGTTTGGCATTTACCGCATAGTTGTTGGTTTGGTTTTACTGGTTTTGCTGCTTACAGGTGTCATTAATTCATAATTCTACCACAGCCCATATTTACACATTTGCCTATTTTCACAGCCGCATGCAAACTGCTTCCAAAAAAGTAATTAATGGCTGGGCCATGTACGACTGGGCCAATTCGGCCTATAATCTTGTCATTACTTCAACCATTTTTCCGGCATATTTTGAATCCATCACGGGTGATAATAATGAAGCCACCCTGGTTGATAAAGTGCATTTTTTAAGAAGAGAATTTGTAAACACTGCTCTTTACAACTATGCGCTGGCTTTTGCCATGCTGATTGTGGCATTCATCTCTCCCCTGCTTTCTTCTATTGCAGATTTTAAAGGCAACAAAAAGAAATTTCTTGCTTTCTTTTTAGCCATTGGTAGTATTTCCTGCGCAGGTTTGTATTTGTTTAAAGATGCAGCCACACTCTATCTCGGAATTATTTTTATGATTACCGCCTGTGTAGGCTTTTGGGCCAGTCTTGTTTACTACAATTCTTTTTTACCTGAAATTGCCGCACCAGAAGACCGTGACCGTGTGAGTGCAAAAGGTTTTACCTATGGTTATATAGGCAGTGTGATTTTGCAGATCATTTGTTTTGTGCTTGTATTTTTTCCCCAAATTGTTGGCGGCACTGATGAGCCGGGAAACACCACAACCATACAGTTTCGAATCGGCTTTTTGTTAGTAGGAATCTGGTGGTTTAGCTTTGGAAGGTTTTCTTTAAGCCGCCTGCCAAAATCGCAACCCGCAGGCACCGGCGATTTACAACACCATATTCTTACAAAAGGTTACAAAGAGTTGCGTAAAGTGTGGAACCAGCTCAAACACCTGCCTACGCTAAAAAGATTTTTAGCTGCCTTCTTTTTTTACAACATGGGTGTACAAACCGTAATGCTGGCAGCCACGCTGTATGGCAAAAGTGAATTGCATATTCCAACTACCAATCTCATAATTGCTATTTTACTCATTCAGCTAATTGCAATTCCTGGAGCTTATGTCATCTCCTGGCTTTCTTCAAAAACTGGAAATTTAATAGCGTTAATGGTTTGTGTGTTTGTGTGGATCCTGATTTGTTTTGCCGGGTATGAACTACCAGTGGGCGGTGTTTATGAATTTTATGCGCTGGCAACTGTGGTGGGTTTTGTAATGGGAGGAATCCAATCGCTCAGCCGCTCCACTTATTCTAAACTAATGCCGGTAACCAAAGACACGGCATCTTTTTTTAGCTTTTATGATGTAACAGAAAAAATTGCTATTGTAGTCGGCATGTTCAGCTTTGGATTTATCAATGAGCAAACCGGCTCGCAGCGATCATCCGTTCTGGCTCTCATGATTTATTTTATTGCAGGAATTTTACTGTTGCTTTATACCCGCAGCGCTGAATTAAAAAGAAAAAAACAATTGAAAGAAGAACCTGAAACCATATTGACATGAAACTTTACGCAATCAACACAGGATATTTTAAGCTGGATGGAGGCGCCATGTTTGGTGTGGTGCCAAAAAGTATTTGGAACAAGATCAATCCTGCAGATGAAAACAATATGTGCTCATGGTCTTTGCGTTCATTGCTGATTGAAGATGGCAACCGTTTAATTTTGGTTGATAACGGCATGGGTGATAAACAAGATGAAAAATTTTTCAGCCACTATTACATGCATGGTGATGATACGCTGGATAAATCGCTGGCGAAATATGGATTTACACGCAATGATATCACTGATGTTTTTCTCACTCACCTGCACTTCGATCATTGCGGCGGAAGCATTGTGAAAGAAGCAGGCAAACTGGTTCCGGCTTTTAAAAATGCGATTTACTGGAGTAATAAAGCACATTGGCAAACAGCCACCCATCCAAACGAAAGAGAGAAAGCCAGTTTTTTAAAAGAAAATATTTTACCAATAGAAGAAAGCGGCCATCTGCAATTTGTGCCCGTCGCAGAACGGATGGACAGTAATCTTGCCACTGTGCGATTTTCTGAAAATATTTCCGTTCGGTTTACTGATGGGCATACTGAAAAAATGATGTTGCCACAGGTGAAATACAAAAACAAGACAATTGTTTACATGGCAGACCTTCTGCCCTCCGCCGGTCATATACCCATCCCGTATGTAATGGCATACGATATGTTTCCGTTAACCACATTGAATGAAAAAAAGATCTTTTTGATGGAAGCCCTGCAGGGAGATTACATTTTGTTTTTTGAACACGACCCAAAATACGAATGCTGCAATTTGGAGTTGACCGAGAAAGGAATACGCCCCCGGGATTTTTTTAAGCTGGAAGAAATGTGAGCAGAGATGCCAGATGCAAGTTAGATGGGTACTACAATTTGCAAATTGGAATTTAACAGCAACTAATTACTAACTGCCCTTATCCTCCTTTTATTTTTATCAGTGACGTTAGCGGGTGACGCAGGTTTTTATAACTCATCATATCAATCTTCACTTTACCTACCACTATGGGGCTTTCAATACGAACCGGGATGTGGTTATTATCATCTGTTACCCACACCGTCATTTTTTCACCGCCTTCAAAAATGGTTCCTTTGATCAACAGTGGTTTAAACTTGATGGCTCTGAACTTTCCGTATTTTGTTTTTACTGTTTCCTTGCCCAAATAGCGGATGTACATATTGTACACTTCATTATCTAAAAACATGCTAAAAGGAATGCAGTCATTCACTTTGTATTTATTGAAATCAATATTGCGGGCATAGTACACAGCACTCATTACGTCCTGCACACAGTCGGGCACTTTAAATACACCATCGGAAGTAACGGCGGTGTTTGTTGCATGATTGAAAGTGATGTTCTGGTATTTTTTATATCCGCCTTCATTAATATTTCGAATAAATTTCAACGGTTGCAGAGTTGCTGTATCAATATAGGTTTCGTAGCGGTCTCTTACTTTATAAATCCAGTCGTAAGATGAATTGGTTTTTCCATCTCCCACAATATGAAACACCGGCCGGTTATTCAATCGCTCAAGTGTGTTGGTAAAAACTGCATTGCCTGCATCAATGTAAATGCCGGCAACAGCATAATAAACTGTATAGGTAACCTCTTCATCGGCCTGGAAGGAAGTGTTTCTCATTCCACAAAAATCTTCCTGCGGCAAGTTTGTTTTTTTTCCAAAGCCCAAAAAAACGAAGCCTAAAATTGCAAATGCCTTAATTCCTTTCATTTCTATTTTTAAAAATTTTGATGCTCAAAATTAACAAACTGCCTGCCACAGCAGGGATCACCAAATTAATGAACCAGATAGTTGCGGTTGCCAATCCAATACCCAGGCTGTTTGCACTAAACACACTCAGCAGTTGTAAACTTACTTCTCCCCGCAATCCTAATTCCGCAATTGCAAAGCTGGGAATAATGGCAAGCACCAGGAAAATGACACTTACTGCTGCAAAACTGTTCACCCAGTCAACCTGCACATTAAACAGCCTGAAAACAAAAAAATACTGAAGGATGAACACAAAAAACCTGGCTGCTGAAAGAGACAGCAACTTTAAAAGTAAAGTTGCATTTACCTGCCTGAGGCCACCTGATAAAAAACTATAACGGCCATTGCGAAATTTGTCAAGTAACGAAGAAAAAACAGAAACCCTGAAATAAAACACTGTTAAAATTGTTGCTGCCACACCCACTCCATACATCAGAATGAAAGCTATTGCCGAAGCTGCTGCCAATTATTTTGTCTTTAAGTATTAAAATTCCAATTAACCCGCAAAGCAATGTGATGATAAGCTGGCTGATGCTGCAAACAATGGTTAATGCAATCGCTTTTAACCGGCTGTTTTCATCCATATATAAAATCCGGCCGAGGTATTCGCCAATGCGGTTGGGAGTACTAACAGAAAATGAAACGCCTGAAAGAATAGCTTTATAGGCTTTGCCCAAACTAATTTTTTGCAGAGTGGCAACTGCCCATTTCCATTTCAAAGCCTCAAACCACCAGTTTATAAACATCAGCAAAAACACACCGAGTAAATAAAAAATTTTGGAGCTGTATAATGACGCTTTTATGTTTGCCCACGAATCAGAAAGATTGGGCTGCTGTTTTATTTGCCGGTAAACTGACCATGAAAGCCAAATGAACAAAGCCGGACCTAAAAAATAATTGAGGAAGATTTTAGTATTTTTATTCAGCCGCATCTAACCGTTAAAAATACAGTTCCTCTTGCAAACACCATCTAAAATCATTCTTGGAATTGATCCCGGTACACTGTTAATGGGATATGGGATTATCGAAATTTCTTCCCGGAAAATTTTATTGAGGGAAATGGATGTGCTGAAGTTATCGGACAAAAAAGATAATCATGAACGGTTACAACTCATTCATGAAAAAATTGTTTACCTGATTGAACAGTACAGGCCCCATGAATTTGCAATTGAAGCTCCATTTTTTGGAAAGAATGTGCAAAGCATGCTAAAACTGGGCCGGGCACAGGGTGTAGCTATTGCTGCGGCTATGAGTGCCAACCTTACCGTTACGGAATACTCGCCTAAAAAAGTGAAGCAGTCCATTACAGGCAATGGCAATGCCGATAAAGAACAGGTTTGGAAAATGCTGCAGCAAATTTTAATGTTAACGCAAAAGCCAAAGCATTTTGATGCGACCGATGCATTGGCTGTGGCCCTTTGCCATCATTTTCAATCAAACGAAAAGGCCAGCATACCTGAAACAAAAAAGAAAGCCGTAAAAAAGAAAAATAGTTGGGAAGAGTTTATCCGCAATAATCCACACAAGATTAAAACACCAGTTTAAAGATTAGCCAGAATTTTTTCCTGCACTTTTTTAAG
>PSMD01000012.1:5330-13789 GCA_040289925.1 Chitinophagaceae bacterium
GGGTTTTGATTGTGTGAAGTTGAGATCGTTGGGAGAGTTGATAGGTATCAGATGCATGTGTGCATGCGGCACCTCGAGCCCAATTACACTAATACCACAGCGGTTGCATTTAAAACTCTTTTCAATAGCTTTTGCAATTGGCTGAGCAAACACAAGCATCTCCTGTAAATAATCCGCAGGCAGGTCAAATAAATTATCCACTTCAATTTTGGGAACAACCAGCACATGTCCTTCCCGCAAAGGAAAGATGTCAAGAAAAGCAAAGAACTTTTCATTCTCCGCAATTTTATAACCCGGAATTTCCCCTGCAATAATTTTTGAAAAGATGGTCATAGTACCCAAGATTTTAGATTTCAAATTCAAAAGCAAAAACCGCCATTGCATCTTCAAAGCTAAAATTCTGAAATCAAAATTGTAAAAATTAGAAAGCCTCTTGCGGGGCTTTTATCAGATGGAGATGTTTTCAATCTTAAATTTAATGACACCGACCGGCGCATGCACTTCTGCTGTATCACCAACTTTTTTCCCCAGCAGGCCCTTACCAATGGGTGAAGTAATTGAAATTTTTCCCACCTTCAGATCGGCTTCTTTTTCACTCACAATTTGATAAACAAATTCCTTCTTTGTATTGAGGTTCACCACTTTTACTTTGGTTAAAATAGAAACCTTGCTGGTATCAATAGTTGATTCATCAACAATTCTTGCATTGGCAATCTGGCCTTCCAGCAAAGCAATTTTTGCTTCCAACAAGCCCTGGGCTTCTTTGGCAGCATCGTATTCTGCATTTTCTTTCAAATCTCCTTTTTCCCTGGCCTCCGCAATTGCCCGTGAAGCTGCAGGCCGGTCAACCGTTTTCAACCGCTGCAATTCAGCTTTCATTTGCTCCAGCGTTTCTTTGGTAACGTATTGAATTCCGTTCATAACTTCTCTTTTTAAAAACAAAAAAATAACAACGCCTCAGTTGGGGTGCTGAAGCGTTGTAGTGAAACTGAAACAAAG
Source organism: Chitinophagaceae bacterium (assembly GCA_040289925.1). Taxonomy (GTDB): domain Bacteria; phylum Bacteroidota; class Bacteroidia; order Chitinophagales; family Chitinophagaceae; genus VBAU01. Next base: position 6,330 of record PSMD01000012.1, read on the forward strand.
ATAGAAAACAATTTTAAAAAACAACAAATACCGGATGCCTTTGAAATCGTTCAGATCAGCCCCTTATTCCTAGTAAATATCCTGGCTTTTGGCTCTCTCGTTTTTATATTTTTCTCAGTCAAACTCTTTTAAAAACTTACTGGCTGCCTCGGCGCCTTTTCTGAAAATTTCTCTTTTTTCATCATCTTTCATAAAAAAATTCAACCAGCTATGGCCGGCTAATTCTACCGGTTGCACCCCTAATTCATAAGCCCTGTTCTTTAACATAAAATCTCTGTCAGTATGAAAACGCAGCGTTGAAAATATAGACATGAGATAATTGAAAAATCTTTTGTTGGTACTGGCAGAACCTGGTTTCCCATCCTGCACCCTGATGCCAAACATTGGCATGCGGGGTACAGGATAATTTGGGTTGTAAAAAACATTGATCGGGAAATTGAATAAGGTTCCGCCATCAACAAACTGTGCCCTGGGACAAACCGATCGATCTTTCCAGCTTAGTTGATTTGTCCAAATGTCAAGGGTTGTTGCCAGCGGCTGAATCGTATAAGTTTCAAAAAAAACAGGGATGAACATGCTGGCTCTTACATCACCAAGGATGAACTTTCTTTACATCATTCCAATACAGGTCCCACATTTTCGGAAACTCAATCTTTCTTCCGAAAACAATATCACAGGTTACAATCACCAACATTGGGTTGTGGAGAGGAATTAAATTATCACGTCTCGGATCTGGCCGCACTTTTAAACCTTCGGGCACATGCATATAATGCTTCGCAAAATCTTCCAGGTTATTAATGGTGCCGTTGGCGGCATTGCTTTTTATATAACAGGCAGAAAATTTTTTTTATCCATCTATGAAATTCATTTCCTTCATTAATACCAAAGCCTTTTTTAAACGTTTTTAATTTTCTATTTAAAAATAGTACACCAATAACAGCAAGAATAAAAACAGCAAATGCAGCAATACCTACTATTCTTGCAATAGACGAAGGAAAGAAAATATTGGCAACGAATGAAACAATGGTCAACAGCAGCAGAACCAGCAAAAGAATTGTAATGCTGCGTGTAAGCCTATGCACAAAACCTTTTTTCAGCAAAAATTTTTGAACGATGCGTTTGATGAATTTTGTAAATCCTTTTTCATGCTGCTTACCATCTACAAAACGAAACATTTTTAAATCCAGCAGATGCCGGATGATGGTTTTTGATTTTTCCTGGTCTCAGTTACCAGCACAGGCCAGCAACATAGTGTTTATAGAACCTGCACTGGTGCCTGCAAGAGAAAAAAGCGGATACCCATTTTCTCAAGCACATAAATATAGCCTACTAAAGCAATGCCCAGTACACCACCACCTTCCTGCACCAGGTCAACATACTACCGGCCCTGGTCATCATACACATCAGAAATAATTTTATTGTTGAAGTGTTTTTTTAAATCATCAATAATCTGTTGCACACCGGTTTCTTTCAAGAATTCTTCAAGTGATGGAGTTGATTTTCAGTTATAAAGCCAGGTTTATTTATATAAGTTAGCCCATATTATTTGCAGCACAAATAATGGTGGCATAGTTGTTGAAAAATTGTAGTTGCGTACCTATAACTCATACTCATGAAAATAATATTTACAGCAGTTGTTCTCTCAATATTTTTTATTGCATGCTCTACAGCCAAAAACACCGTGTTTGTAAAAGAAAAACCTGTGCAGCCGGTGTATGTCAGAGGTCATCAACCGGCTTCCGGTTATCAGTGGATTGAAGGCGAATGGGTAGTAAAAAATGGAAAATATGAATGGAAAAAAGGAAGATGGGTAAAAGAAAGAAACAAATTCTGGCAACCCGGAAGCTGGCAACTTGCTGACAAGGGTTGGTACTGGCAACCGGGTTACTGGACTAAGACACCTTTAGTTTTTGCTGACCTGACGAAGAATCATGAAATAACTTTTGAATAAGTACATCAGCCATTTTATAAAATGCTTCTTCAGAATAACCAGCAATGTGTGGTGTCATAATTACATTTGGCTGTGCCTGTCTTTTTCTTTTTCTGAATAAGTCTCCAGCTTTTCATTCTCCAGCACATCCAATGCAGCTCCGGCAATATTTCTATTTTTTAGTGCCGCCACCAATGCATCGGCATCAACAACTTTTCCACGGGAAGTATTAATGATGTAAGGCTGATTTTTTAATGAAGAAAAAAAGTTTTCATTGGCCATGTAAAAAGTTTCATCTGTTAACGGTACATGAAAACTGATAACATCTGAATACCGGCAAATCTGCTCCAGGCTGGCTTCTTTAACGTAATCATTGCGGGCAAAGCCAAATTTGTATTTGTCATAGGCGAGCACTGTTACATCAAAGGACTGAAGCAAACGGGCAAACGCACTGCCTGTATTTCCAAACCCAATAATGCCAACTTTTTTTCCGGAAAGCTCAACGCCGCGGTTTTCCATTCTCAGCCATTTACCCTGTTTTATTTCTTCAAACGACCAGGTAATGCGGTTCATTAAATTTAATACGAGGCCCAAAGCATGTTCGGCCACTGCGTTACGATTGCCTTCTGGACTGCTAACGCACCTGATTCCTTTTGATTCGGCATAAGCCACATCAATTAATTCCATTCCGCTGCCCAGGCGGCCAATCCATTTTAAAGAAGGAGCATTGTCAAGAATTGCTTTATCAATTTTTATGCGGGTAGTAACCACAAGCCCTTCCACATCTGTAATTTTTTCCAGCAACTCTTCATAAGAAATATGGGGAAGATATTCTACCCGATAGCCATTTTGCTTTAGCTGAAAAAGAAGATGGTCATGCACTTTGGCTGTTACAATGGCTTTCATGTGTTTTTTCAAGACTTCATTTTGAAGGTCAATGCTGCAAACTCCTCTACTTTTAATTGCTCTGCTCTTTTATTAAAGACCGGGTCGTTCAATTCCACTTCATTAAATAAAGATTTCACAGCATTCCGCAAGGTTTTTCTGCGCTGGTTAAAAGCAGCTTTTACTAACTTAAAGAACAACTCATCCGACTTGATTGTTTGCTTTTTTGACGGTAACAACCTGATAACTCCGCTTTTTACTTTCGGCGGTGGATCAAATGCCGCTTCATTCACATTAAACAAATATTCTACGGCAAAATAAGCTTGCGTTAATACACTGGTGATTCCATAAACTTTGCTTCCCTCTTTGGCGGCAATGCGCTGCGCCACCTCTTTTTGAAACATACCAACCATGCATTCTACATCTTCTTTCCACTGCAATATTTTAAAAAGAATTTGAGTAGAAATGTTGTAAGGAAAATTTCCAACCACGGTAAACTTTTCTTCAAAAGGCTTTTCTATCTCCAAAAAACTTTTGTGAATGAGTTTGCCATTAAGTGTAGGATAGGTAGCCAACAGCCATTTTACTTTTTCTTCATCCAGTTCTACAGCCTTAAAATTGATGTTTGAAATTTGCAGCAAATGTTTGGTTAGGGCGCCGCCGCCGGGGCCTACTTCCAGCAAATTAGTAAAGGGGTGTTGCAGTAATGCATCAACAATTTTTTTTACAACTGCTTCATTTTTTAAAAAATGCTGACCCAGGCTTTTTTTCAGTGTAAACATTAGGGCAAATGTAGCTTGCCGGGCTATTTCATTACCACCATTTTTTTACTGAATATATCATTGTTCAGCTTTATCAACACTGTATAAAAACCATTTGGCAGTTTATCTACCCCCTCTACTGTTATTACATTTCTACCTGCCTGCAAAAATCCTTTCAGGCTGCACACGGTTTTACCGCTATTATCTATAATAAGCCCATTCAGCAGTGCAGTTGTTTTTGAATGTATGGCTAACTGAACAAAATCTTTTACAGGGTTAGGAAGAATAGTGAAAACTTCTGCCTCTGGTTTATTTAAGTTGATGCGAACAATGTTACTGTAACTAACCGAGCCGCTACGGCTATAAACTTTTATTCGGTAGTACGCGGCAGCAGTTTGTAAGCCGGCAATATTATCCGTTGCATGATAATTAACACGATGCTCATCATAACTGTCTGCAGCCATGTATTGCAGCTTTACAAAATGAACTCCATCTACACTTCTTTCCACATCAAAGCCTGTTGCCAACCTGTTTTCTTTTATCAGCCAGTTTAACTGCACGGTTTGCTGTTGGAGTATGGCTGAAAAATTAGCGATGTTATTTTCAGCCAGTGTTTGGCAGTTATTGATATAGCTGATTTGAATGGTATCTGTAGCGTAAGGTGAACATCCCACCTGCAAATATTGTGTAACGATGTAGGTTCCGGGTTGGTCAACATAAATGCCAGTGCCTGTATTGCTGCCAACAATATGACCATTGGAGGTTGACCATACATACGTAGAACTTGGAGCCGGGTTAGTTACAAAAATGTAGCTATAGGCAGAGTCGCAAAGATTAGGCTGGTCGGTTGCAATATTAACCCGGGGTGCAAGAAAAAGATCAATGGGGGAAACAAAATCCTTTAGCTCTGACGTAAATGATGCAGAAGAACGAGTTTTAATTACTAGTCGGTTGAAAGGCGTACCGCAAACATCGCCGCCAAAAGTCGTCACAGGATCTAAACCCAGTTTTGTCAGGTTCACAGAAAATTCCATGAACTGATCTTTAGAATAATTTGTAGCAAGTGCATTGCTTTGTAATACCAATTGAAACGGGCCGGCCCAGGTATTGTTTGTACTGCCTAAACCAGTGTAAAATGCACCAACCGTTTTGGGAAGAATGCTTGCATAACCATATTGAGCTCCTGTTGTAGCACCATCAAACTGGCCCGACCAGTTGAATTGTGCAGGGGTAATACTTAATGAATTTCTTTTTATCCAAATACGGGCTTCAATGTTTGTAAGAGTAGAACTTTGATACTCGCCAGTAAAAATGATATCGCCGGGTTTTACAACATTTCCTGCTGCATCAAACAACCAACTGGTATGCCCGCGCCATCGGGACCATAGCCATACCACTTACTTGATACCCGATCGTAGTAAATATCGGTTTGATACATTTCAAAATCGAAGTACCTGTTACCTACTGTGTTGTCTAAAGAAATACCACCAAAAAACCACAGTGAGTCTGTACTGTTAGGTCCTGCTCTTCGTATATGAAAATAAGTATCAAGAATGTCATTCTTATCAGGAATTCCCTGTATGCCTCCTGTCCAGTTTGCGGGGCTCATTCCATTTTTATTAGAACCGGATGTAAATACGGTTGTATCGTTACCATGATAGTCACGAACAAATAAAGCATCTAACCAAAGCCTATTATTGATAATGGTAAATGCAGGCACCCGCATGGTGCGGTAAAATGAAGCCATTCTTTTTGGCCAGGGAGAAACATCAGACAAATAACCGGCTACAATGGATGCAGCACCCGCTGTATCTATAACATGAGTACCAGTACCCAAACCCCCATTGTTATACCAGTCATCATTACCTGCCTGTGCAAAACCGTTAAAAAAATTACAACGCAAATCAGCATCTACTCCAAAATTTGCTTTGATAATGGGTGTAGTGATCTGCGAGTTGGAGACCAGCGGAATCAGTAAAACACAAAATCGTAAAAAGGTTTTCATAGGCCCCACATTTTGCAAAAGAACAATTGCAGATGCCTTTCATTGGCACCTGCAATTCGATTAATGACTTACTATACGAATTGTAACTACACAGTTGAAACAACTGTACTTCCATCAGCCATAGCTGCTATCACCCGGTAGTTAACAAATCCTGGAAATACAGATGAATCAGTATAACGATACTGCCGTGAACCATTGCACGGGAAATTTGAAACAGCTTCCCAAACCGAATACGGATCGCTTGGATCTTCATAAGTTCTTTGCAATGTAAAGGCGGTAGCATTTGCTGAATTAAATCCCCAGCTTATGGTTGCACCTTTACCTTGCCTGTGCCCACGAATGAAACTGAAATCGTCGGTGTATTTAGAAACCGAGCTGTTAACCGAAGTGTTAGGAACTGCGGCAGTAGTAAGAATTAAAATAACCAAAACAGGAATTACGGAAAGTGTTTTCATAAGGATGATTTTACAAGAATAAAGCTATGCATTCACATAACGAAATACAATATGAAAAATCACTTAATATTTTTCGATAAATTACGCGATAGAAATACATAACTAAGAAAGTGCACTTAGGAAAGCTGTAGGAAAAACAACAAAAAAAATCCCCTTGGAAAAGGGGGATTTTGATAAATGAAAACGCAAGTATTTAATTTTTTTTCACGAGTTTAATTGCTTGTCGCTGGTTGCCAATAATAGCTTCAAGTACATACATACCGCTTTGTAAAAATGACAAATCATTCATTACAATTATATTGCTGCCTCTTGTACCGTTGTAATTATTTCGCTTAACCAGCTTATCCGAAGCATCAAATAATTTGAGGGCAATTTTTTCATCTCTTTCAAGGGTAACAACCGCGGTTATTTTATCACGAACCGGATTTTGCAAAACAGTAAATGTTGTTTTTGCTGAAACCTCAATTCGTACAACGGATGAATACATATAGCTACCATTTCCTTCAATAACTTTTAACCGGTAAAAATAAGTTGCCGGTTGTCGGGTATTAACAGGATCACCATAAGAATATGTATGTGGTACAGAACTGTTGATGGCATTCACACTGCCGATTTCTTTATATGGAGAACCATTGATGCTTCTTTCAATTTCGTAACGAATAATGTTTGACTCCTGGTCAACCGACCATTTCAAATTATTGTAGCCCCACGAATGTGAGCCGGTAAAATCACGAATGAATACAGGCAGGGTTGCCAGGTTAAATAAATCACTGCGATAAACACCTTTACCGTGAGTGGCTGCTACAATTTTATTATCAGCGGTTATTTGCAGATCAAAAACCTGTGTAGCATCAAATAAACCTGTATTGAAATCAAACCAGGTTGTTCCGCGGTTGGGGCTCACATATACACCTAGGTCGCAGGCAGCATAAATAATATTTGAATTAATAGGATCAAAAACAATGGCATTAAACGGAACATCTGGCAAGCCAGTGCCACGGCTTGCCCAGGTTACACTTGCAGGTGTGACTGCTTTTGCATTACCGGTTACATACACATGTGATGTACCATAACCACCCAGCACCACAAATAAACTATCATCATTTGTTGGGCTAAAAGCAAAGTCCATCACAAACCTGTCGGGCAAGGAATTTTTTATGCTTGCAAAGCTTGTTCCTCCATTCAGGCTTCGCATCAAATTTGGCTGACCGGTTACATTTAAACTGTTATCTTTTCTTTGTGAAAATGGAGAAGTAGAAACATATACGTTGTTTGCATTAAGCGGTGAAACGCCAATAGCAATACCGGTTTTAAATTGGGCCTCGATGTAATTACTGCTCGACAATGCAGAGTTGGTCCAGGTGGAACCATTATCAGTACTCTTGTGCAAGTTATCGCTGGCAACATACAGTGTGGTAGGTGTT
>PSMD01000012.1:13807-24256 GCA_040289925.1 Chitinophagaceae bacterium
ATAAATGCTGTTCTATCATCGCCTGTAAAACCCCAGCTTGCAAGTACCTGTGAATAGGCACCTGTAATTCCTCCCATAGATCTTGAAACTCTTCTTGCATCATTTGAAGCAAAAACGTTTGCATCGTTCACCGGGTTAATTGCACAGGCACCACCATCACCACCAAAACGCTGCGACCATGTGCCATTATAGGCCCATACACCATTATCCTGCAAGCCACCAACATAGCGGTTAGCTGTAGTTTTTGAAACACCAAATGATGAATAAAATTGAGAAATAACAAGCCCCGTATTGATTTGGCTGAAAGTTGGAGAGGCGGCTTGCGCATTCGTTGATTTATACATCCCACCGTCACAAGCAATATAAAGTGTATTGCTATTCAGCGGGTCAAACTCAGCATCATGAAAATCGGCGTGCATACTGCCAGTAATATTACTTTGACCTGTACCAACTGTATAACGGTACAAACTTACTCCCCCGGCAATAATTTGGTTTGTGTTTGCTGGATTAATAGCTAATGCATTGCAAAACCAGAATTGATACTGGCTTTGATGTGAGCTGGCAAGAACAGACCAGGTAACACCAAAATCTGTTGAACGGAAAAGCTCGTTGGACGAACCAGTTTCATCAACATTCAGCTTGGCAATTACGGTATTGCCACTGATGTATCCAAAGCGGCCAAAACCATAAGCAGTAGCCGGAAAAGCTGCGCTGGATACTTTTGTCCACGTAACTCCGCCATCTGTTGATCTGTAAATTCCTTTATCGGGGTTAACTAGGTTACCCACTGTTGCCATAATCAAATTACTGTTAGCAGAATTAACCACCACATCGGAAACATAAATTTTGTTTAGAATAGGTGAGGCTCCCCAGGTTGCACCCGCATCGGTTGATTTGTATAATCCGTTTGTTGTGCAGGCATAAACAATGCTGGGGTTTGATGGATCGTACTTGATCATTTGCACTCCAAAAAGTTGCGATTCATTTCTGTTCATCACCTGCGTCCATGTTAACCCTCCATCTGTACTTCTTACAATACCTATTCCATAAGTTCCCCTGGCCTTCCAAACATTGTAACCCATATTTGAAGTATCCACACGATAAACTTCTCCTGTACCCGCCAAAATGATGGAAGGATTGGTTGGATGAATAGCGATAGTTGGTACACCTAAAACAGGAAGGCCAGTTTCTACAAATCCCCAGTTTGCCCCGCCATTTTGTGTTTTCCAAATTCCACCACTTGCTGAACCTATGAATACTGTACCGGAAATAGTAGGGTGAACAGCAATGCTTAAAACACGGCCAATAGTAGGACCTCCTAAAGAAGTCCACGAACCATAAGTTACTCGTGAGCTAAAACGATCAGGAATTTCAAACTTCATAGCTTGGGCATGCTGCCAGGCCTTAAAAAATTTTTCGTTTAAATAAGTTGGATCAGGATAAGCTCTTGCCTGAAACCACATACTGAGTTGTTTATCGGCACCGGATTCTCTTTCTTCCTCTTCTTCATTTTCTTCTTCCTCAAATAACCCGTGGTCAGTAAAACTTCTGTTTACAACAGATGGAACAACAATGGTGCAGACAGACAGTAATGCCAGGAGTACTACTGCAAGCAGAAGGATTCGTGGTTTTTTCATGACGACTTGAATTCAGGATTTTGGATGATGGATTTTAAAAGTTTTTTAAGCACATAGCTATCTGCGTATAACAAGTTTTTTATTGAGGACACCTTCGGAAATTTTTACCTGCAGCACATAATTTCCAGACGGAAACTTTTCCAAAGGAATTTCAATTGAATTGGCGCCAGCCACTAAACCAGCAGAACCTGTCCATGCCACGTTACCTGCAGCAGACATCAGCACCATTTCAACCTGCTGCGGCTGACTGGTTTCAATTGAAACATACGTTTTCTCTTTTGCCGGATTTGGTACCAGTAAAATTTTACTGATAAGCTTTTTGATCTCAACAGATCTTATTTCACTGTATTTACTTGTTGAGTTTGTAGCTGCATAGCGAATGCGGTAATAAGATTTTCCACTCAACGGGTTGTTATCATAAAAGACATAACTGTTTGCACCAGCCTGCCTATTGCTGTGTACATAGCCTAACGTTTTCCATTCAATAGAATTATTACTTCTCTGAACTTCAAAACCGTTATTATGATCATCTTCATTTACTGTCCAGTTCAGTTTTACTTTTTTATCGGCAGTAAGATTGGCATCAAAGTTCATCATCTGCACTGCAAGCGGGTAATTATCAACCGGCACACGGTAATCTTCTACTTCACCATTTGTAAAATAACCGGTAGGATGTGAAGTTGTCATACCTGCACTGGCTGACGTAATTCTTATCCGCATAAATGTGTATTGGCCCGGTACCAACGGAGTGTTTACAATACCAAAGTCAATATAAAAGCTTTGCGATGATGCGCTGGAAGGAACCGTAATCGGCGTACTTGCTTCAGTGGATTCAAAAATTCCATTTGCATTTTTATCAAGCCATCCAATTAATGTAGCATTGGCGCCTGAATTATTAAATACAGTTACCTGGTTATAATACCATGCTCCGGGTGTAAGAATCTGAACATAGGCAAGACCATCTTCATCACTACCATCAAGGTTAGCATTCACATCTCCCGCTTTTACCCACTCATTATCCCAGGTAGCACCCAATCGAATATTATCTGAACGTTCATGTACAGCAGGGCTTACAGGATTTGGATCGTAAGAATCTGGCGCATCACCAAAATCGCATTTTGGTCTAAAGTTCTCAGCAGCATCTCCATTACCTCCGGGCCATGCACCTGTTCCATCAACAACCGTAATATTTACCGGTGCACTATTGGTTCCGTTTTCATTATACACACCAACGCCTGAGGTACTAGTACCTGTGTTTCTGAAGTAATATAAACTACCCGCCCAGGTCATAGCGGCCTGTCCATTCCATTGTGTAGTTCCGGGATTATTATAAACAGTGACTGCACCCGTCATTAAATTATAATGGTGGTACTTACTTTGAGAATAATTGGTTCCGTTTCTTGCAGTATTAAAATCATACAATACACCATTTTTTACAATCAGATCTCCATAATCGTGTATAGATGTACCCCCCCCTGTACTATAGGCATCTGTAGCAAAAACCTGGTACGCTACTGTAGGGTTTTGGCTTGCATCAAGATCTATTCTCCAAACAATTGTTTCCCGGGTCGTGGTGCCAATTTTTCCGCCTTCAATACCAATATAAACTGCACCATCATAAAATGAAGCTGCGGCAGACTCAATACCATAATTAAAAACTGGAATACCCAGCGTCGCTGTAATATCAGCTACTACTACAGTGGAAGTTCCAGTACTTAAGTCAAGCCGTTTAAGTGTTTTATTATTGGGATTAATTGAAGAATTTTCAGAGATATACCACAAGCTACGGTTGTATGGATCATAGGCGAGTGAATTAACATAGTTAGTTACCGGCTCTGTAAATAATAATCTCGCATAACCAGTGGCCGGATCAACCATATACACTTTATTATTATCAGGAGTAACAATAAAATAGTCTGGTTGGTTTTGTGTAGGACCGGTAAATGGCTGGTTGTTGCCAGTGCGGTTATAGTTTGTGGGAAAAGTTCCTGTGACACAGGCATTGATATCTGAAAGCCAGAAAACCGGATCAGTGCCAATAGTGGTAACCGTAACTACAATGGTTTTAACCGGACCTGCTACAGTTATGGTAGCGCTACCATTATTACTACTATTTCCTAAGATAGTACTATTTGCTGTTAAGGTTCTGCTGGTTTCTATGCCACCAAGAGTTAGAATGCTGCCTTTGTTTGTAACCGAAATAGTTTGGGGAACATTTGCTGCGTTTGTGGCAGTAATTGTAAACACCGCATTTGCGTCAATATCATACAAAGAGAATGAAGCGTTTTGCACCTCATTATTAAAAGTCAGAGTGATGCTTTGTCCATTTGCAGTAGGGTTATACTGAACATCAGCACCAGTGTAGCCAACCAAATCACCTGTATGAGTAGTATTTTCAGCGCTCATACCTGCACCTGGATTCAGCATAGCAACGTTGCTGAGTGAAATGGTTAAATAACTTTTTCCAATGGCAAATTTTTGCGTTTGTGCCAGTGAGTTTGTAATATAAGCTTCGTAAGGAGCAGTACCGGATCCACCACTGTTCCAGTAATAGTCAACATTATCCCAATTAAGTTGCGCCTGCGTATAACCAGCACTACACTGAGCATGTACATAACCTGACAAAGTTGTGAAGGCAAGACTTAGAATAAAGTAAATTTTTTTCATACAGTATTGGATTGAATCTATCAAAATGTCTTTCTACCTGCATTCAGGAATTGCTTACCACAAAAAAACAATGGAATTAATGCGGGTGGAGATAAGACAGGCTGATAGTTAGTCTCTTTCATCAGTATTGGATTCTTTATATATTGGTTTTTCTAACCTCTAATATCAGAGTTTTAACCTAATTGCACAACCCAACAGTAGTTTTTCATAGTAAATTCAGTAATCTTTCGTGCTAACACCTCGTAAAACCACGAAAAAAGCAGGGATAACCTTGTTCATTTCTGCCACCGGCAAATTTATTGGTGAAAAATTTTAAAATCTATCGGAGAAGTAACCATTCTTTATTTGTCAGAAATTACATCATTCCACACAAATTTGACGATGCGGCCATCGCAAACATTCTGTGTAAATCTCACAAGGTGATTAATCCCTAATTTTACGCCTCAACATTTACCAATGACTTCTTCTACAAAACCAATTATTGGTATTAGCTGCGGCGATTTGAATGGTATTGGCATTGAGCTGATCATAAAAACCTTTTCAGATAACCGCATTCTTGAACAACTAACACCGGTAATTTTTGCTTCAAACAAAGTCATCAATTTTTACAGGAAATCAATTCCGGATGTAAACTTTAATTACCAAAGCATAAAAGATTTTAGCCGCATTAACCAAAAACAAATTAATGTATTTAATTGCTGGGAAGAGGATGTTGTCATCACTCCCGGCCAGCTGAGCGAAGCAGGTGGTTCCTATGCTGCTAAATCTTTAAAAGCAGCAGTAGAGGCACTGAAGCAAAATCACATTCAAGGTTTAGTTACAGCTCCCATCCACAAAAAAACTATACAATCTGCAAACTTTAATTACACGGGTCATACACCATTCTTAAAAGATTATTTTAATGCACCTGAAGCTGTAATGTTGCTGTTTGCTGAAAATTTCCGGGTGGCTTTGTTAACCGAACACCTGCCTGTTAAAGACATAGCACAATACATTAGCAAAGAAAAAATTTTAAACAAGCTGAATTTAATTCATCAAAGCCTGCAACGTGATTTTGGAATTGATAAACCAAAAATTGCAGTGCTGGGCTTAAATCCGCATGCAGGAGATGAAGGAGTGATTGGTAAAGAAGAAGAAGAAATTATTAAGCCGGCCGTTAAAGAAGCAAAGCACTCTATGATTGTTACAGGGCCTTACAGTGCAGATGCTTTTTTTGCGAGAAGATACCATGAACGGTTTGATGCCGTTCTCTGCATGTATCACGATCAGGGATTAATTCCTTTTAAATCACTTGCTATTGGCGATGGGGTAAATTTCACTGCTGGCTTACCCGTTGTTCGCACATCGCCTGACCATGGAACTGCGTTTGACATTGCCGGAAAAAATAAAGCTGATGCTTCTTCATTTATTGCTGCTGTGTTTGAATGCGCTGCGATTATTGAAAGAAGAAGGTTTTATGAAGAAGCCCGGAAAAATCCTTTACGAAAAATGACTTCGGAAGTACTGGCAAATGCAGAAGATGAAAAGCTGGAAGAACAATAAACTCAGCCCTTAAAAACAGCATTGTTAATGCCTTTGTTGATGATGTAATTAGAATAGCTGATTTCCACTTTACCTTTTTTATTCTTCAGGGCTTCGCTATTATTCTTTCTTGACCCGTCATCGTAATCAAGCGTTACACCTTTTGGCAGCTTAAAATCTTTTGTATTGAAAGAGAAAACAATTTTGTCTGGCAAGCCGTAAGCTGAATATTTTCCATAAAACATCTCCAATTCGTAAGTACCATTTTCTTTTGTGGTAGTTGTGGAGCGGTTAATCAACAATTGTTTTTCATCAATGTATAAAGTAGATAGCACTATATCACTGCTTTCACTTTTAGGTAATAGCTTTATAATACGTAAACCATTTACGCTTTTGCCCGCATCTATTACATCGTAACCTTCACCAGATAAAAAAACATTATTGAGATTAATGTTTACAGCTCCTTTTGGAATGAATGAAATGCCAGTTTCATTTACAATCCGCATTTTATCTGGCTTTTTATAATACACTTTTACATTGGCAACAGGGGCTTTAATAAAAACTACATTTGTTTTCATCTTTCCGTTTGCCTGGTAATCATTCACCATCTCAAGTTTTGATCTTACCTGTTGAACCAGCGTTGTGGCATCTTGAGCATTTACGATGAGTATGCAAAGAGTTAGAACAACAAAGAAGAATATTTTTTTCATCAGCTAAGAATATCTTTTTTCCTGAAAACCCAAATGGCTGCAAAAAGAAAAGTGAAGATGTACACCAGTAGGATTGCCAGGCTCCGCAAAATTGCGGGCAAATTTTCAATTGATCCATTAATTGTTACTCCTTCGGGTGTTGCTTTAACATAAAAGAAACCTTTCCATGCCACCATATGCGTAGTAAATAAATATGGCTTAATAGTACGATCGTACATGGGAATGTTCATTTCAGACAAAATGGTAAACACAATCACTAAACTCATTGTGGCAATAATAGGCCCAATAGCATTTTCTGCAAACACACTTAATAAAAACGCCAGGGAAGCTACCGTTGTTAGCGCAACAGTAGCATATCCAAAAGCAGCAACATATCTCCACAAAACATCCGATGCATCAATAATATCAATACCGGTTGAACGGAAAACAACCATATCATTGGTTCCAAAAATTATCATGCTACCAAATAAAGCTAATACAGCCAGGCAAACCAATAAACCCATTGTATAAACCAATGAAGCCAAAAATTTCACCAGCATATATTGTGTACGACTGATAGGTTTAGCTACAGACAACCGGAGTGTGCCCATATTTGCCTCTCCCGCAATAGAATCACCTGCAATTAAAGCCACTAACAAAGGCATTTGTATCAGGAGAATATTGAGAATAGCAAAGCAGATAAAATAGCCGTTTAGTAAACGATGCTTTAATTCATCTGAAATAGTAAACAAATCTTTTACATTAGTTAAGATAAGATCCAGGTAAGACTTACCATCGAATTTTAAAGCAATTTGAAAAAGAAAAACAATAACAGCGATAGCTCCAAAAGCTATATATGTTCTTGGTCTTTTAAATATTTTCAGCAGTTCAATTTTTAAAAGCTTCCACATGCTGGTTGGCTGTTGTTAACGATAAGAAATAATCTTCTAAAGAATGCTTGGATTGCAGCGAGTGAACGGGAATATCCAGTTCAACCAGCTTCTTTGCCAGCAGCGGAATTTTATCCTGGTGAATTTTAAAGAGTATCTTTTCTTCATTTGAAAGTTTTAAAAATTCTTTTAGCTCTGATTGATTGATGCGTTGCAGCGCATTTGCTACAGCAGGTGTTTCCAGTTCTACAATTGTTTCAGATGGATGGAAAAGTTGCTCTACTTTTCCTTCCGCAACTTTGCGGCCTTTATCAATTATCAACATTGAATCAGCAATCAGCTCCATCTCACTGAGCAAATGGGATGAAACAAAAACTGTCTTCTTTTCCTCTTTGCTTAAGTGCAAAATCAAATTCCTAACATCTGCAATACCCTGGGGGTCCAAACCATTTATTGGTTCATCTAAAATTATCAGGTCAGGATTATGAATGAGCGCAGTTGCCAGGCCCAAACGCTGCTTCATTCCCTGCGAATATGTTTTCACCTTGCTTTTTGCTCTTGCAGCCAATCCCACTTTTTCCAATTGCTCCATCAATTGCCTGCGGGTGGGTTTTATTCCGCTCATTAATGCAAATATTTTCAGGTTTTCAAAGGCAGTTAAATATTTGTACAAATCCGGTTTTTCTATAATTGCTCCCACTCTTCTTAAAATTTCTTTTCGCTTTCTTTTTAAGTTCATCCCAAACACTTCAATATCTCCTGAAGTTGGTTCTATTAGGGTTAACAGCATGCGTATAGTTGTTGATTTTCCGGCTCCGTTTTGACCAAGAAAGCCATACACTTCGCCCTGCTGAACCGAAAAGCTAAGCTCATGCACAGCCGTTACTTCTTTAAACCGCTTGGTGATATTTACCAGCCTGATAATTTCCACTTATAGTTTTTTTACAAAGCAGGAGAAGTAAAAATTTATCAAAATTTAGAATTGGTAATGAATAAGATAAATGAATGGGAAAAAATTTTTTCTTAAACACTTGTAAGTACAAAACCTTAATATTAGGTTTGTGCCCTGTTCGGAAATTACAAAGTATCCCACGAAAAACTACAATCGAAAAAAGTAAATTCCGTGCCACCATTCCCTTTCGATTTTTCCCTGCAGTGTACGGCTTTTAATTTCCAATATCTGCCTTGGTAAGATCTGAATGACAATTTAATCAAACCCTAAGAAATGAAACAGATTTTTACTCTCCTGAGTTTGCTTACACTCACTTGGAGCCTACACAAGGCAGAAGCCCAATGTAATTACTCATCAGGAAGTAACGGCATGTCGGTTGGAAGCCAAAGCATAACTATGGATGGAAATATGTCCGACTGGAATGCTATATTAAATGATCCCCACAACAATACTTATGATGGCAATCCCGACCTGGATCAGCCTCTATCTGATGCCGGCAGAGACCTGGTAAGATTTGCCTTTACTGAAGATGCCAGCTATTTGTATATGTATTTAAAAAGAGCCGGGTCTTCTTCAAATAAAGTAGATATTCTTTTTTACAGCGACATAAACAATAACGAGTTTATGGATTTTCGGGAGCCCATCGTTCATATAGATTGGAGCGGGTCAAATGGCAATGTAAACATTGCCATTAATGATTATCAGCCTAATTTGAACGAACTTTTAAATAGTGTTTTACAAAATAACGATGGAGCTATGTTGCATGGCACGGTTCAGTACCGTGGATCTGCAGGATCTTCGCAGGGTAAAGGCTCCGCCGATGGTACTGCAGTAGAAATAAAAATTCCATTTTCGAAATTGACTACTCTTAACCTCTTAGGTCAGCTTACTGACCAACTTACTTTTGGAGAGAATTTTAAATTTCATGTGTCCACTATCAATGGAAATATATCTAGTATTCCGGGTGCAAACTCCGTCGCTGATTTTGGGGGTTGTATAACGGCGCCAACAGGCTATACATTACCTGTTCAGTTAGTCAACTTCGAGGGAAACCTGAACAACAGGAAAGTTTCACTGGAATGGATGACTGCACAAAATGAAACTGCTTCCCTGTTTGAAATTCAGAGAAGTTTTGGTGGAGCTAACTTTAACACAGTAGCCTTGTTATTTGCTTCAGAAAAGGACGGTACTGAAACATATACTTACGGAGAAACATTGAATGGCACTGGATCTGTTTACTATCGCTTAAAAATGTATGATGTTGACCAGAAAATCAATTACTCAAAGATCCTTGCATTCCAAACGCAAACAAACCAAACCAGGCAGATAAAAATATTAAATAATCCTGCAGTTGATAAGCTTACATTCAGCTTTAATGCAGAGGTAAGTTCTATGTATGAGATCAGGATCTATGATATAACAGGTAAGTTGCAATTGAAGCAATCCATCAACGCATACAAAGGAAATAATTCAGCAAGCATTTCACTTTCTACCCTTACAAAATCGGCTATGCACATTATTGAGCTGAACAATGGTATTGAAAGACAAACTGCAACATTCTTAAAGCAGTAAAATATCAACTGAAATATTGGCAATCATGGGAAAAAAGCAATGCGAGAAATTTCTGAAAACTTAAAAGTTAACATAGAGCATTTACTATAGATGGACGGTTAAGGACAATGAGATTCATTGTCCTTTTTTTTCGTACAATTACGATATGACAAGTGTGTTAGCAAAAAAAATTAAGCAAATACTTGCAGGATTCATTTTCAAAAATTAGTTTAGCCATTCATTCTCCAATCCCTTTTGAAATAATCCTACAGTAATATCCGTACAGTCAGCAATTAAAACTCCTGGACGTATTTTACTGAGTTCATCAGCAAACCATTCCTACGACTCCTGATTTTTCCAATTCCTTCAGAATTACGATCTATTCCAATTTCTATGGGCTCCGAATAATATTTATTAATTCAAACCCATCAGGAAATGAAACATTTTTTTACACTTTTACTGATTTTTTCAGGGAGTTTAGCCTTTGGTCAGTTTTCTGCCGGTATGCATACCGGTGCATCCGATCGCTTTACAGTGGCTGG
>PSMD01000012.1:24366-61416 GCA_040289925.1 Chitinophagaceae bacterium
TTACACTATTGGCAATTATCAAAGTGGCCTGTCTGTTCAGCCATATACAGGCTACAGCTACAGCGTGCAAAACGTTGAACAAAAAAAGCACGGTGGCAATATTACTTATGGCGCACAGGTTCGCTGGCAAATAGGAATGATAGGGCTATTGTATGCTGATGTTAATAAGCCATCCAATGAACACATTGTTTATTCTATTGGTCTTGCCGGCGTAATACCCAGGAAACAATAAGACTCAAATTTGATAACCTAAAACCCGCAAACACTATGAAACAAATTCAATTCATTGCATTCCTTATGTACAACCTCTTTTCAGTAATACTGGTTGCGCTGTTGTTCCTGAGTGTGGTAGTAATTGCTGAAAAACTCTCCTGGTACATATTGTTAGTTTATATCCCAATTATGTGGTTGGCTTACCATGTAGAGCGAACCAATTACAGGCGTAAAAAGCCAGTGGCAATAAAAAAGAAAATTTAAAACTGAGAACTACCAATAGAGAAAAGACCCTTTGGCAACAAAGGGTTTTTTATTTTAGGTAAGATTGCAGGGCTTTTACATATTGTTCAAAAGCTTTAATACCTGCGGGAGTTATTTTACAAATGGTTTGCGGATAATTGTCTTTGAATTGCTTAAAAACCTCTATATAACCCGCTTCTTTTAACTTTTGAATCTGCACACTCAAATTACCGGCCGTTGAATTTGTTTTTTCTTTCAAAAAAGTAAACTGGGCTTCCTTCACACTTATTAATAGTGACATGACGGCCAGCCGTAGTTGTGAATGTAATATAGGGTCTAGATCTTTAAACACCTGCTTGTGTACTTTTTGAATGTGGCCTGTTAAAATCTTTATATGCTATATGCCCAGGAATGATATAGCCGCATAAAACAGCTAAGGCATGAAACAGCATGGTTAACTCAAAACGGTGAACAAATAAAGAAGCGATAGCAAATGCTCAGGTGATATAGGCCCCAATAATAGAAGGTCTGAAATTTAAAACCGCCCCGTATATCAATATCCAGAAACCGTAAAGACCCAATAACAGTGCAAACCCTTTAAGAGAATGAACATTCATTGGTTCAATGTTCATAGATAATATGACGAGGAATAGGCTAATGGTAAAACCAATATTCAGTTTGTCAAATAGAGCCTGCGTATAGGTTTTAACCTTTGTTTTTTTCCTCCCCCCAAAAAAGCGGCAGGCTTCAAACACTAAAAGCAAGGCCGTGATGAGACCAAAGCCATTCCAGAAAAAAAATAAATTCACATTCCAGTTAAATTGCATGGTACAAAGAGTAAAGGTAGAGGCCAGGAAAAGCAGCCAGCCCCAGATGATCCACCCTATCCCATCATCTTTTTGCTCCTGCTTGGCGGTGTCTATCATTTGCTGAATGATAGACAGGCTTTCTTCCCGAGATATTTTTTTTTCTTCTTCCATACTATATAGTTTGCCTTTTAAATTTTTTTCTGAGTAAATAACCCGGAATAATCCATGCAGCTATCATGGTCACTGGTAGCGTTAACAAATGAAATTGTGTAGAGGTAAATGAAGCAATGATGGACAACCACCAGCAAATAATGGCGCCAACAATTAAAGGCCGTAATTTTAAAATAATGCCACACAAAAACGTGGGCATACCATACAATACTAAAAATGAAGGATAGATAAACCGGTAATGTTTGTCAGGCTCAAAATTAACAGCATATAAAAAATCAAACAGGCACATTAAAATGAAAAAGACCAGCCAGACAAAAGTGATGATTTCATCAGTATACGTTTTTACCCGTTTCTGTTTTCGTTCTTTTCTTAAATAAAAAATCTGGTAAATTAAAACCAGCCACATGCTGAACCAAACCATGTAATGCTTTTCCAAATGAAAGACATACAATAAAACGCATTGAGCCATACTTGAAATAAAAACAGCCCAACCCCACAATAAATAAAGATGTCCATGTTCACTAAACTGGTTTTTGGCTTTATTGATCATTGATTCAATAATAACCAGGCTTTGCTGATTGGTAATATTTTCCTGTTGCATACTGTAAAAATTTAAAGCGGCTCTCTCGAAAGTCGTCATCCGTCATTGCAAAGGAAGCACAGAAAGCCCGTTGCTTACAGGAAGGCAATTCAATTAATCATTAAATGTCAAATCTCCAGGCTTTACTGCTTTCGCAATGGCGATTTTTACGACGGACCAATTATTTGTACTGCGACATGAAATAAGCTAATTGCCCTCGACCCCAGGCTGGATGCAACTCTGACTCTGGTTTGAACGCATCGAATTTTGCAGCGGCCAGTTCAAACAATTTTTTTGCTTCCTCATTGCTGCCACCGTATTGCTCTGGTGTATAAAACTTGTTCATTGCTTCCAGCAAATACACCCTGGGATTTTCAGGATTTAATTTTTTTGCTGTTTCCAATGCTTCTGCGGCCTGCGGCCCATAGGTCATGAAACGAGACATAGGGTCTCCCATCATTTTTAAAGTGGCAATCATTTTTCTCACGATAAAAATTTCTGAGTTGTCTTTGCTCAATGCTTGCGCCTTGTCAAGCAATGCTTCAGCTTTATCGGCAATGGGGTCCAATTTGTCTGCTATGCCGCCGCCCATACCTGAAGTTGTCATTATCATATTACCGGCATTTACATTAGCAAGAGCTGCATAATAATACGGTAGCCACTGATTTTTTTCAGCATCTGCGATTCGTTCAAATGCATTTGCCAAATCAATTAACGTTTCTGTGCTGTGCGTTGTATCAAGTGCCTGCACCTTGGGCGACATAGCTGCAACAAACTTTTCCGACTGGCCGTAACCTGCAACAAAAGCTGCCAGCATCACCACGATAAATACTGTTTTTTTCATGTGTTTTATTTTTTTGTTAGTTGATAATTGAGTTTATTTTTTTTGAGAAAGTTTTTTCATACTCTTTTTCTATCGAGTTGCTTTGTGGAAAAACATAGGCAGACAAATAATGAAATACCAAACCGATTCCCCATCCGCCCATCGGCCACACGGGCCACGGAATGCCGCTGCCACATTTTTTTGGCTCCGGTGAAATACCAGGTAACCCAGAAAAAAATATTCATTACAATGTAAAAGTGGCCAGGTGTTGCTTAAATGAAGCACGAAGCTGGGCAACTTTCCACAGTTCAGGGTCTTTACCGGCAGAGGGTGTTAGGTATTGCATAAAAAATTTTTGAGGTTTATAAATTATTATTGATGGCATCCTGTGTTCTGTCTATTCCAAAACTGAAAAATGCACCTATGTAAACAAACATTCTGGATGTAGGAACTATTGGCTGCTTCCGGAGCCCGTTGTACGAATATTCGTATCCAAATGTTTGCCTGATATTGAAAATATTATTTACAGAAAGTACATACACGGCAAACGACCTGGCGTTTTGTTTACCAATAGAAGGAATGTAATTCAGACTGAAGCTTACATTATGATAGGGCGGTACTTTACCCTGGTCGGTAATTTTGAATGCTGAGCCGGAGTATGCAATGTTGTAATAAGGCCGCTTGCTGGAAAAATTATAAGCCAAATTAAATCCCGTCTTCCAGTTCATCACAAACTTCTTCAGCACAACCGATGCTGTATGCCGTGCTGCATAATTGGGTGTAATGGCATAAGGAAAATTTAAAAAATTTCTTTTTGTATCAAGGTAAGAATAGGAAACCCAGTAATCCAGGTTTTTCATTGTCTTCTTATCCCTCCAAAAAATTTCAAACCCTTTTGCATCACCATAACCATTATTTCCGGTTGCCACTTCTCTGCCATTATCAAAACCTGTTTTTAAAAGATTATGGTATTTTTTGTAGTAGCCTTCAATTCTAAAAACTGTAAGAGCAGTAGTGGCCATGTATTGTGCTATGTAATGTGCTGCCTTTAGGTAACCAACATTATAGTTAGTGGGTAAGTATCTTGTTTCGGGGTTTTGATAAAAAAAGCCATACGCCACTGAAGCCTGGCTGTTTTTGCCTGTTTTGTATGCAAGAGAAATGCGTGGTGCAATATTCACTTTACCTACATAACCCGAATGTTCAAGCCGGGTACCGAACTTGGCGGCCAGTGCATTGGTAATGTAAACATCGGCTTCAGTAAAAAAGGCTTTGGTATTGTCGGTGAAATGTGTTTTATACTCGTTGTTGTTATAGTCAATGAATTTTGCCCGGTCGTTTGCATAATTATATTCTGATCCGAACCGCAGTGCACTCAGCCCTTTTAATTTTTTTTCCAGTACCAGTTTTGAGTTTATATAATTACCGATTGGTGTAGCATCAAAATTTTTAAAGAAGGCAACGGTGTTTTTATCTGTATTCTGCAGGTGGCTATGTATGTCATCATAGTTATAAGTGTAAGAAATACCCAGGTTAATTTTCCAGCCCGAGCCGAGGTTTTCTTTCCATGCTAAATTTTGATAAGCATAATAATTTTTCAGCTTGAACATGTTTAGAAACCCGAGTGAGTCAATGCTGGGTACATGAAAGCCAAACTGGTTGGCACTGTAGTTACCGTAAAATTTAACCATGCCTGTTTTAGAAGTTTTAAACCGAAAGTTGAGATGTGCCTCTTCAATAACAGGCATTTTAAAATAATCTTGCTTTTGCTTTATGATATTGAAGGTGGGACCAAGGTTTACATAATTTAAATCAAAACCCCAGGAGGCAGTTTTGTTTTTATTGAGATATTGCAAACCCCCGCCAATGCCTAATGGAGACAATGACAAGCTGGCCGAAGTTCTCTCAGGCAAATCAATTGATTCAAGAATAACTGCTGAAGAAAGCGCCTGCCCATATAAAGCTGAATAGCCGCCAGTGCTAAAAACAGTTCCTTTAAAAATAAATGGAGAAAAACGGCCGTAACCTGCTACGTTGGGCGAAGTGCTGTAAAAAAACTTATTGACCAGCGTTCCATCAATAAATATTTTTGTTTCAGCGGCTGTTCCTCCACGCACAAACAATCCTTCAGTTTCTCCAACCTGTTGTGCGCCGGGCAATGTTTTTAATGCCTGCGTAACATCTGCATTTGCACTGGCTGTGGTCACAATATCAATTGAATTTAAAACCACACCGGCCCTTTTTTTGTCACTTGCCTCAAATGTCCCGGCTGTAACAACAACTGCTTTCAATTCTGTGATCTCTTCTTTTAAAAGAATATCAATTTCTAAATTTCCACCTTCTAATTTTATTTTTTGCTCGTAAGGCTTATAACCGACCGCAGTTGCGAGAAATGTATATTCTCCTTTTTCAAATGTCTTGAATGAAAACCTCCCCGCTGAATCGGTGGTAGCTCCATCATAGGTATCTTTTAAAGTAAGGCTCACACCTACAACAGGAGCTTTTTTATCTGATACCTTGCCGCTCACTGTTGTTTGGCTAAAAACACCTGCTGATAATAAAAGAAAGCTCATCAATACAAAAAGTCTCATTTTATTTCTCATAAACTCAAATTCTAAACAGACATAAACCAGTTTATATTATAAACCAAATTTTATTTTAAGCATGAAAAAAGCGATCCGGTCAGGATCGCTTCTCTTTTTTTTATGTTTAGCCTGATTATTTATAGGCCGGTATCATTCCGTTAGCCAGCTCCACCATCTTCTTCACACCATCATCCGGCAGGTTTCCTTTTTTAAACTCAGCTAATACATCCGGCAGCTTGTTTTCCATCTCCATTAAAAAATGCTCTTCAAATTCCTTTACTCTTCTTACCGGTACATCACGCAACAAACCTTGTGTACCCAGGTAAATAATTGCTACCTGTTTTTCTACAGGTACAGGAGCATATTGAGGCTGTTTCAATATCTCTACGTTTCTTGCACCTTTATCCAGTACCAATTTGGTTGCAGCATCCAAATCACCACCAAATTTTGCAAATGCTTCCATTTCACGATACAAAGCCTGGTCAAGTTTTAAAGTACCGGCCACTTTCTTCATTGATTTTATTTGCGCATTACCACCCACACGGCTTACAGAAATACCTACGTTAATGGCCGGACGAATACCTGCGTTGAACAGGTTTGTTTCAAGGAAAATCTGTCCATCAGTAATAGAGATAACATTTGTAGGAATGTAAGCAGAAACGTCGCCGGCTTGTGTTTCAATAATAGGAAGAGCCGTTAATGAGCCACCACCTTTTATAAGATGTTTGATCGTTTCCGGCACATCGTTCATGTTCTTTGCCACCTTATCATCACTGATGATTTTAGCTGCTCTTTCCAGCAGGCGGCTATGCAAATAGAATACATCACCAGGGTAAGCCTCACGGCCAGGAGGGCGACGAAGCAACAGCGATACCTCACGATAAGCTACAGCTTGCTTTGAAAGATCATCATAAATGATCAATGCCGGTCTTCCGGTATCACGGAAGAATTCGCCGATAGCTGCACCGGCAAACGGAGCATAGAACTGCAGAGGCGCTGGGTCAGATGCAGAAGCCGCAACTATAATAGTATAATCCATGGCCCCGGCATCCTGCAAAGTTTTCATTACCCCGGCAATAGTTGATGCCTTTTGACCGATAGCGACGTAAATACAATATACAGGCTTGCCTGCAGCGTAAAATTCTTTTTGATTTATGATCGTATCAATACAAATAGCTGTCTTACCAGTTTGGCGGTCACCAATTACAAGCTCACGCTGGCCCCGACCAATCGGGATCATGGCATCAATCGCTTTGATACCGGTTTGCAATGGTTCTTTCACAGGTTCACGAAAAATTACCCCGGGAGCTTTTCTTTCCAGTGGCATTTCGTAGCGTTCACCGGTAATGGGACCTTTACCATCTATCGGTTCGCCCAGCGTATTTACAACGCGGCCAACCATTCCCTCACCTACTTTAATAGAAGCGATTTGCCCGGTGCGGCGAACTTTGGCGCCTTCCTGGATATCACCTGTTTCACCCATTAACACAACACCCACATTATCTTCTTCCAGGTTCAATGCAATGGCCCGAACACCATTTTCAAATTCTACCAGCTCACCGTAACGTACATTGCCCAAACCGTAAACACGGGCAATACCATCACCCACCTGTAACACGGTTCCTATTTCTTCCAGTTCGGCTGATGCATTAAAATTGCTTAACTGCTGGCGCAGTATCGCACTTATTTCATCTGGTTTTATGTCTGCCATAATTTAATTTATTTTGAATTTTACATGCTAAATTTTGAATGCTGACCTTTTCAACGCCTGTTTATTTAAAATTCAACATTCATCATTTCAACATAATGATTACCTTATCTTATAAATAAAATCATTGTTCTCAAACTGCCTGGCCACCTGCTTCAAATCATAAGCAATGCTGGCGTCAATTAATTTATCACCTGCCTGCAGCACAAAGCCACCAATAATATTTTCATCCACTTTTGCTTCCAGCTCTATGTTTTTCATGTGGCTGTTCTGCCGGATCTGTTCAATAATCTTATTTTTCAAATCTTCATTTATAGCAGTAGCTGTCGTCAATTTCACCGTATGAATTCCTTTATGCTTTTTATACTGGTTGATAAAAGCCGTGAGGATCTCAGGCAGATTACTCTCTCTAACTTTAGAGATCAGCAACCGGATAAAACCAAAAGTCATTTCACTGATTCTACCCTTTAAAACAGCATCAATAATTTTTGCTTTCTTATCAGCCTTAATAACTGGGCTCTTCAGCAGGTTCACAAAATCACGATTGCTTTTGGCTAATTGCTGCAGCCATAGCATATCTGCGTAAACTTTCTCCAGTTCACCTCTTTCAATAGCGAGATCCAAAATCGATTTGGCATAACGGCCTGCTAGACGTGGATTAGGCATTTTTGTTTCTGGTTTCCGGTTGCCGCTTCATAAGCAACCAGTAACTAGCAACCAGCAGCTAGTTTAATTTCACTTCGTTTACCAACCCCTTTATATATTCTTCCTGGGCTTTTTTATCACTCAACTCTCTCCTAAGCACTTTTTCGGTTACTTCGATCACCAGTTTACCAACCTGGTTTTTTACATCTGTCAACGCTGCCATTTTTTGGGCGTTGATTGCTGCCTGTGCTTCTAGAATAATCTTGTTTGCTTCGGCTTTAGCCTGGTCTTTTGCTTCATTGATGATCTTATCTTTTGTTTCCCTGGCTTCTTTCAGCAACTGGGCTCTTTCTTCCCTAGCTTTTGCAAGCAAGGCTTCGTTTTCATTCTTCATCTGCGCCATTTCAGCTCTCACCTTTTCTGCCGTAGCCAGAGAATCAGCAATGGATTGTTCCCGTTGCTTTAAGCCTTTCATAATGGCAGGCCATGCAAACTTTCCCAGTATAAAAAATACAACCAGGAAGGCCAGCAGAGTCCAGATCAATAATCCAAATTCAGGAGTAAGAAGACTCATATGTAAATTTCATTTTTCAAAATCTCAAGTTCCAATTGGTCCTCACTAATTATGGGATTGGAATTTGATTCTTGTGATTTAATGAAACTGCACCCGCCGCCCTGTGCCTTGGATGCAGTTTTTGTTTTTTACAGCACCATTGCCAAAAAGCCTACGATGATTCCGAACAGAGCAGCACCTTCAACAAGAGCTGCAGTCAGGATCATGTTTGCACGAATGTCGTTCAATGACTCCGGCTGGCGGGCAATGGCTTCAACAGCTCCCTTACCAATTTGTCCGATACCGATACCGGCACCGATGGCAGCGAGACCTGCGCCAATAGCACCACCTGCGTTGGCATTGGCAATTTCGCTTAATAGTACAAAATCCATAATTGTGCTTTTATATTGGTTTAAAAAACTCGTTTAAATAATTACCGGGTCATCCTGCCCAATGGTTGTATGTGCATCACCAGCATGTTCATGATGATGTTCTCCTTCCCTCGCCTGCCCGATAAATACCGCTGTAAGCATTGCAAAAATGAAAGCCTGGATGAATGCCACCAGCACTTCGATGAAATAGATAAATATGGTAAAGGCAATGGCTACAGGTGATACACCGTAACCAACCACAGGATTTAACTGACCAAAAATGAAAATGAGTGATATTAAGCAGATGATGATAATATGCCCTGCCACCATGTTGGCAAAAAGACGAATGATGAGAGCCATCGGCTTAATAAACACACTGAGAAACTCAACCGGTACCAAAATAAATTTTACACCCAGTGGCACACCCGGCGGATTAAAAATATGTCCCCAGTAATGTTTGTTGGAACTGGCCAGTATCACGATAAACGAAATGAGGCCAAGTATCATAGTAAATGCGATATTTCCGGTAACATTCGCAGTGCCGGGTATCAACCCAAAAATATTATTGATAAGAATAAAGAAGAAAACAGTAAGCAGGTAAGGGAAATATTTTTCGTAATGAACACCCAGGTTCGGTTTTGCAACTTCATCTCTTACAAAAGTGATAATTGGCTCAAACAGGCTTTGTGCCCCTTTAGGAGCTGTTCTTACCCCTTCACCATTTTTATAACGCTTTGCAATCTTAAGCATAATCCATACAAAAATGACAAGAGCAATCAGCATTTGCACCACGTTACGGGTTAATGAAAGATCATAGACTTTTACATCCGGATCAATTTTACCGCTATCATCCACGCCGACAATTTGCTGTGCAGCGTATTTTTTGGGGTCAAGACCGTGGTGTTCGATGGTTTCATCAGTGAGCAGCCTGTACCCTTTATAATCATGATGGCCATGCTCAAATTTGGATGACATGAAAATATCCAAACCTCTTTGGGGAGAATAAATAATAACGGGCAGTGGAATGCTGATGGCTTTTTTTGTACCATCTTTTTTTACAATATCAAGAAAATGGAACTCGTGGGCATTCAGGACGTGGCCGAAAATAACCTCTTTTGCATTAAAGCCTTCTTTCTTTTCGTTCTTAGTTTTTTTATTGTTTTCCTCATGGTGCTGGCCCATCAAATTGGTTGAAAAACAAAGGGAAAATATGCTGAAAGCCGCTACCAATAAGGATTTGAGACGTCCGTGCATCATGTCAGTTCCTGAAATTTGGCGCAAAGATAGGGGTGTAAGAATAAAAATGAGCGGTTAGGGAAGGAATTTGCCTAAAACTTATTGATTTTTGTTTTGCCCATTTTCTGCCAGATATTTTTTAATTTTTCAAGTGCTGTGGAATTGCGGGCAAGCTTTCGCTGAAGACACCCATTCAGCGGTTATTTAGTTTCATTTTCTGT
Organism: Chitinophagaceae bacterium; assembly: GCA_040289925.1. Taxonomy (GTDB): domain Bacteria; phylum Bacteroidota; class Bacteroidia; order Chitinophagales; family Chitinophagaceae; genus VBAU01. Next base: position 34,525 of record PSMD01000012.1, read on the forward strand.
GCCCTAAACAACTTGTTTTTTTACAAACTGCATCTCATGCAACTTACTATAAAATCCACCTTTTATTAATAACTCGTCATGACTGCCTATCTCTTTAATTTTTCCTTTATCCAGCACAATTATTTTATGAGCCTTACGAATAGTTGAAAGCCGGTGGGCAATCACAATGGAAGTTCTGCCCGCAATTAATTTATCAATCGCATGCTGTATCAACAATTCACTTTCTGTATCTACAGATGAAGTAGCTTCATCTAATATTAAAATAGAAGGATTGTACAATAATGCACGAATGAATGAAAGCAGCTGACGCTGGCCCAGTGAAAGGGTGGCACCTCTTTCCATAACATTGTAATCGTAATTACCCGGCAATTGCATAATGAAATCGTGTACGTCTATCAGACGTGCAGCTTCTATCACTTTCTCTTTTGAAATGGCTGGATTCCGCAACGTAATATTTTCCATTACTGAACCGGAGAATAAAAACACATCCTGCAACACCACACCGATATTTTTACGCAGCGCTTCAATTTCATAATCCCGAATATCAACATCATCAATTTTTATTGACCCATCCTGGATTTCATACAACCGGTTGATTAAACTGATGATGGTTGTTTTGCCACTACCCGTGTGGCCAACAATCGCAACTGTTTCACCGGGCTGAACAGAAAAAGTTATATGCTTTAATACCAGGTGCTCTTCATTGTAGCCAAAGCTTACGTTTTGAAAATCAATTTTACCTTTTACGGTTGATGGATTGTATGCATTTGCAGCTGAAGCCGGAAGTTCATCGGGATTATCCAGCACTTTAAAAACACGTTCGCTGGCTATTACACCCATTTGCAGCACGTTGAATTTATCAGCTATTACCCGCAGCGGCCTGAACAATAAATTGAGGCACATGTAAAACATCATCATTTTAGCACTAAGGTCATTAGCCTGCGTAGTGCTCATGTTTAATGCTGAATGAGCTATCCACCAAACCAATAAACCTGTTGACAGAGCCAGTACAATTTCTACCACCGGAAAAAAAACAGAGTAAGCAAATATGGCGTTGATGTTTGCATTGCGATGCTCTTTATTGATCTGCTTAAATTTTGTAAACTCTTTTTCCTCTGCTGCAAATGCCTGCACTACCTGCATGCCGGTAATGTGCTCCTGCACAAAAGCATTTAGTTTAGCCACTGCATTGCGTACGCGGATGAAAGATTTGTTCACACTTTCTTTAAAAAAATAAGTAGCCGCTATCAGCAATGGAAAAGGTGCCAGGCAAACAAGCGTCAACCTCCAGTCAACATAAAACATAGTGATTAAAATAGAGAAGATCGTTAACAGGTCGGCAATGATGGGAATGAGCCCTTCAGCAAAAATGTCGTTTATGGCTTCAATATCATTGATGGTTCTTGTAGTGAGTGTGCCAATGGGAGTTTGATCGAACTGTCGCAAATTCAGGTTCAGCACTTTTTTATACACCGTAACCCGAAGATCTCTAACCACCGTTTGCCCCAGCCACGCAGTAACATAAGTGAAATAAAAACGAAGGCCGGTTTCAATTAATAAAATAACGATTTGAATAATCGTTATAACCACCAGCATTCTTACCAGGCTATTGGCGATGTATTCATTAACCGTCAATCTTACCAGCAAAGGCCTTACTGCAGTAACCACAGCTAAAAGCAATGCCAGCACTATGGATAAATAAAATCTTTTTTTATACGGCGCCGCAAATTGAAAAACCCTTTTCAGTTTATCAAAATCAAAAATTTTTTTGAGTGCAGAATTAGCCAAACCCTGTTTATAGATTTTTGTTCCGGTTAAAAATGGAGAGGCAAATTTACACAGATATAGTAAGAGGTGAACTGTAGCTAAAAGTTGAAACTGCAAATTCAGAAATTATTCTTCTCCCATCTGCTTTGTATAAGCTTTAATAAAAATAGCGCCGAGATTTTTGTAAGGAGGAATGTAATCTTCAAACCCCTCCACGTTTACTTTCTTATTTAACTCCTGCCAAAAGGGTATCCAGTCAATATCCCTGCCCTGCCTTACATCTTCCATTAATTGTGCAAAGAAGGGGCGGTTGATAGCTGTTTTACCAATTTGCTTGGAAGCAATGATGTGTGCATCCGGTGCATTTTGCAAAATATCATGAATGAGATGATAGCCACCGCAACTGCCCATAAAAACAATTTTTGCGGAGGGTTGAATTTGATCAATGGTGTAAGGCGCATAATAACTATGGCCGCGGTGTATAACTACAGTAGGATGCAAATTGTTTTTTAAAAGAAATGAATCCAATGCCTGCTGCGCTTTTTCATCTTCACCTGTTTCTTCCGGCAAAGGTTTATTGGCATAAATAGAAACCGGCTTTCCTTTTACTGAGGTGATGTTGATCCAGTATGGAGCATTGGTAATTTTCCAATTCTTACTATCAAACATATTTTGAAAGCCTTTAAAAATGCCCTGGCCATCTTTATCGCCATAAAAGAATACCTGCATAATTACAGGGCCATTACCGTTTTGTGCAAGAGCATTGAAGGGTACATTATAAACGGGTGGTATGCCAAACTCTTTCGAAAGATCAATGTGGTTGTTTGTATCGGCAGAAAGAAATAATTTATTCAGCAAATTGTAGATCACAATTCCTTTTTTATCATTTGCTTTTACATTGCGCTGATAATTGGCCTGCACATTGTTCAACATTTCTGCAGCCAGTGGGGGAATAGTTTCATAAATGCTGGCGTAAGAGTCAGCTACATCCACGCCATCTTCCAGGCTTCCCTGTTCAAGGCGGCCTACAAAAGCCTGCATCAGTTTTTTTGAATTGCTTTTATCAGCAAACGAACTGAAAAAGTTGCTGAGCGTATTGTAGCCGGCAGCCATCTTAATAAACTTTCTGTACTTATCAAATCGCAAATTCATTAGCAATGAATCGCCGTGCTGGCCCGGTGCCTTGCTCATCATTAACGGGTAAACACCTTTCACAAAACTTGAAGTATAAATTTCTCCGTCTGTTGTTACTGCCACGTAATACAACTCTTCGGCTGTAAGGGGTTGAATAATTCTGAATCGAACTTTTGGATCATCTATTTCATGCAAGGCATTGATGGTGGCTACAAAAACTTCTCTTGCTTTTTTTTCAATTTGCTTTTCCAGTGCTTGGTAGCCAAAAGCGGTGTCTTTGTTAATGGCTCTGTCCACATATTCCAAATGCGTTTTTACCAGCAGGCGGAAATATTTTACAGAATCATCCTTGACTTCATCAATTTCTCCAATCGTCATTTTTCCTTTTACGATGTTATCCAAAAAAGGAAAATACCAGCGGCCACTGTTGCTGGTTGCCATCTGCGAAACAGCTTTTATCAGCGGATCATCAATTCTTCTTATGGAGTATGCCAATTTGTTACTGGCTGCAGCAAAATCATAAAGCTGGCTGGGAGAACGATAGGCTGCAACTTTTACCAGGCTGTCAAAAAAAGGAACATCGGTATTATCCCGCAGCTTTAAAAAAACTTTGTCGGGATAAAGGGTACAATACTTTCTGACCAAAATATGCTGGGCAGTTTTATAGCCGGGATTTTTTTCAAAGGTTTGATTGTTGAGGCTCATCACAGCCATGCCTGAAGAATAAGAAAGCTGGTTAATGATGTCGTCAAAAGGCTTTCCATCAATATCCCGTCTCATCGCTTTTTCATAAGCATCCAGAATAGCGGGCAGTTCGGTTACCGTTACTTCACCTCTTCTCCAGTTAGCCCCATAATATTTCAATACATTTTCAAGGCCACGCAAATATTTCTTTTTCATCTGGTCGTTTAATGCAGAATCTTTTTCAATGCGGTATTGAATCCAGTCAACCTGTTTGGTAACGGCTCTGGTTAAAAAATAATTGATCTGATCATCTGCCGAAGGCCTGAATTCATTATCTGCTTTTCCATCTGACTTCAGCAGTTCCTTTTGCTGCCTGTCCACATAATCATGAAACAACTCCCTGTTTTTTGGCGGCTTTAGCCCAGCCACAGGATCAATGCTATCCTGGGCCTGTAAACACACAGAAAAAAGGAAACAAATAAAGAAAACAAGATATTTTTTTGACCGTGAATCCATAGAGTTAATCTGCAAATTTAACCGCCAAAACCCAAATGCCCTATTGTTATTATAGATGACCGGTACCCGGCCATTGTTGGTTGCAAACCGTTAAAAGTTGGTTAGCAATTTCAAAAACTGTTCCGTGATTATGCAAACCAGGAAAGAATTGACGATGGTAAATTTTGCAGCAAACAAATCCACATTAATTTTCTATTAAGTCTGCATCAAGCAAAAGAGCGGATTTTTCTAAAGCTAAAACTGTACTTAGGTTTGCGCAAAGAAACAGGATGAACAGCCAGGGCCGAAAAGTTTTAATTGCCGATGATGAGCCGGATATTCTGGAGATTTTAAAATACAATCTCATTAATGAAGGTTATGCTGTTATTACGGCAAAAGATGGTGATGAAGCATTGGACAAAGCAAGGCTTTACCAGCCTGAGCTGATAGTGCTGGATATTATGATGCCAAAAAAAAATGGCGTACAGGTTTGTAAATTGTTGCGGGCACAACCGGCTTTTAAAAATACCCTGATTATTTTTTTAACTGCATTAAGTGATGAAGGCACACAGGTAAAAGGATTGGAAACGGGTGCAGATGATTACATTAGTAAACCGGTAAGCCCGAAAGTTTTTATCAGTCGTGTGAATGCAATTTTTAGAAGATTGCCCAAAAAAGAAACCAATGTTTTACGGGTTGATTGCCTGGTAATAGATGGCGAACGTTTTTTGGTGGAGTATGAAGGCAAGGAAATACAACTAGCAAAAAAAGAATTTGAACTGCTGCAATTGCTTGCTTCAAAACCCGGCAGGGTATTTTTGCGCAATGAGATATTGAGCCAGGTGTGGGGCAATGACGTAATTGTTGGCGACAGAACGATTGATGTCCACATCCGCAAGATCCGCCAAAAGCTCGGCATTGATTGCATTACTACGGTAAAAGGGGTAGGTTATAAGTTTGATTTGTGAATCTGAGTTGTGAGTCGTCAATCATATATTGAATTCCATCTGAACTAATAATTATTAATTGTTGATCATTAATTGTTGTTTGGGAATTACAACAGCTCCATGTTATCTAAAAAAAATATTTCCCCCCAGCAGCTTTCAGTAGTAACTGCGCTTATACTGGCAGCAGTCATCAGCATAGCCTTTTATTTTGTAGAGAAAAGCTGGAAGCTGGCTGCTGGTGTGTTCGTAGCTGTGTTCTTTATCGCTTACGGAATTATTGTGTACGCCGTGCAGCGGTTTATTTACAGAAAAATTAAGCTCATCTATAAATTTATTTACCAGGTAAAAGCCAGCAAACGGGAAGAAACTTTTTACCACTATGTGCTGCCGCAAAAAACAATTGATGAGGTGAAAGAGGATGTGGAAGAGTGGGCCGAGAAACAGGTGGAAGAAATGGAGCTGATGAAGAAGAATGAACAGTTCCGCAAAGAGTTTCTGCAAAATCTTTCTCACGAAATAAAAACTCCGGTGTTTGCCATACAAGGTTATGTAGATACGCTGCTGCAGGGTGCGCTGGAAAATGCAGACGTAAACCGCCAGTTTTTAGAGAGAGCCTCCCGCAATATAGACAGGCTGGTAAATCTTATTACCGATCTCGACAAGATCTCCAGCCTGGAAAGAGGTGAGCAAACAATCACCAAACAACATTTTGTTGTGCAGGACCTGGTGAAAGAAGTTTTTGAAAACCTTGCGTTAAAAGCCGAGCAAAAAAACATTCATCAAAGCATCAAGAAAGGATGCGAATCGCCGCTGAATGTTTTTGCCGACAAGGAAAAAATAAGGCAGGTGTTGCTGAACCTTGTTGATAACTCCATTAAATATGGCAAGCAGGATGGCAATATAACCGCCAGCATGTACGTGGTAGATGATAAGCATGTACTGGTAGAGATAAGTGATGATGGCATTGGTATTTCAGAAAAACATTTGCCGCGGGTATTTGAACGTTTTTACCGCACCGATGAAGGCCGAAGCATTGATATTACCGGCGCCGGCCTCGGGCTTGCTATTTGCAAACACATCATAGAAGCCCACGGGCAGTCAATACATGTCAGAAGCAAAGAAGATATTGGTACTACAGTTGGGTTTACGCTGGAAAGGCATTAAATGGTGCCAACAATCATTAATCGCTAATTCTTAATTGTAATTCCCTTCCTCACTCCCCCGGGTTATCTCAACTTTTCAAAAGAATTACCATCTTTTTTGTCCCTCCGGTTCTCAGACCAAGTAATTTTCATAACGCTGCATAAGTTATCCTTATTAGCACAGGCCTCTTTACGATTCAATCCTGAGTTATAAAACAAATCAGGTAAGTGCAGTTTGATTATTTAAGTCAGATATTTAACCGGTTTTTTTTAGCTGACTAATTATTCTTTTTAAATTTCCTTTTTCAGAACAATAGTCAACAACAATTTCATCTGCTAAATCTATCATCATTTTATTTCTTGCTGATGCGGTTTGAATCGAAGCTCGTATAACTTTTTCATCAAAGCAGGAAATTAACAGAAGCCTGTTATCATGAAAAGCTTTTTGAAAATACGGGGGAATTTTTTTTATCATTCGTTTGGCTAACGCCACTATAATCGGCTGTTCTCCTTTTATCAGAATATCCAAAACATCTTTTTCTAACGGGCTGGAAACCGCTGATAACACATTGTTTTTTTTCTCTCATTTCAATGGCCCAATCGTAGCATTTCAAAACTGCCGCTGCCGGAATTTGACGACTACATAGAAAAGCGGTTTTGTAAAGCTTTAAAATTTCTGTATTCCCCATAGTGTGCATCCGGCTTATTTTAAATCAGCAATCAGGGCAATGATAAGTTGTATCATCAGTTCTTTTTTTTGGGTTTGCTTTGTGCCACCAGCAACGCAAGAGCTACCAGTGCATTGTCGTTTATTTTTAATTCCCCATCGGGCTTAAAGCGATGCTTGTTTTTTTCAAGAAACCAGATAAAGAGTAAGGCGCCGATGCGTTTATTTCCATCGGTGAAGGAGTGATTTTTTATAACAAAATAAAGGAGGTTAGCCGCCTGCTCCTCGATAGTAGGATATAAATAATTCCATCAAAAGTTTGCACAATGTTTTGCAGTGAGCTTTTAAAGCCATTGTCTTTTTCCTGCCCAAAAAGATCGGTAGCTTCTTTCTTCTTCTTCAATTGTTTTTTCAGCTCGGCAATGGCTGCTTTGGCTTCTTCATAGTTAATTTCATAAGTAATATTTTCATTCAGCCTGCCGGTTTGCAGTGAGCGGCTGTCATACTGATTCAGCAGTATAAAACTGTTTGTATAATTGGTGATGATTTCTAGTAAGCCTTTAGCCTCTGGCAACTGCAGGTTGTCTTTGTTGCAGCTGATAAATTGAATAGTTTGCTGAAGCTCTTCCAGTCTTTTTTGATTAATGGCCGCACCTTTTACGAGGTAGTCTCTTAACCGTTCCGTTGCCCATTGACGAAACCGGGTACCCTGTGCTTTGATTTTACCCGGTAGCCGACAGAAATAATAACATCAAGGTTATAATATTTAACCTCTCTTTCCTAGGTTTTTCCTTTCACAGCTCCATGCTGAGTGGTATTCGGAAATTCCGACATACCATTTGTTCTTCAAGTTCACCTTCTTTAAAAACGTTTCGTATGTGTTCTGTTATCGTAGTTCTTCCCTTTCCAAACAGTGATGCCTTTTGTTCCTGTGTAAGCCAAACAGTTTCTCCTTCAAACTGTACTTCAACTTCAGTTTTGCCGTCAGGGGCTTTATAGATTTCTACTTCATTCATTTTCCCGATAAACGAAAATCTGGAATTGTAATTTGCAAAAATGAACAATGTTCTGATAAAACCCTGCTATTCTTCTTCCTCCTCCGGTGTGGCATGACTTATGAATATCGTTTTCCTTGTTTGCAATAAGCATTTTTTAAGTGAGCAGCCAATTCTTAGGTTCTTTGATAAAGCCTTTCTCGTTCAATGGCTTTATCTCTCTAAAAAGCCTTGTTTGAATGTTGTTATATTTTTCGCCTATTTTTTACCTGCAATGTAATTTTCAAACAATCTTTAGGACGACCTAAAATTACTCCCTCAGCTTTTTTTCTTGAAAGTGCTTCTTTGGTACGCTGGGAAATGAGGTTACGTTCTATTTCTGCTGATAAGCCAAATGCAAAGGCAAGAACTTTGGAATTAATATCGCTGCCCAAACGGTAATTATCCAAACAGTTCAAAAAACCGTTTTTGTAATCTACGTAAACATTTTCTTTTCCTCACCCTCCGCCTACCTCAGCCATAGAAAAGCCAGGGTGAGTTCATCAGAATCCATGCACAATTCATAAACGCCGTTACCAATACAAAAACTGCCGGCATTACAGCCAGCAGTATGAGTAGAGACATTCTTCAACTTCAAAACTCAAACTCAAAACCTCAAACTAATAATTCAAAACCTTGTCCACCCTTTCCACCAGTTTGCATCAGCACCTGAGGGAGCAATGGCGCCACGAAAATTAACTGGTGTAAACCCTGTGGCTAGTTTCGGATCTGTAAATGATGCGCCGGTTGCTGCCGGTGAATTACCAAAGGGTGCATAGTCCGGGTTGGTATAATTAAAGGGGTTTACAAAACGGGCATCGGTCACAGTGGCCAAAATGCTGTTACCAAAAAATGGAGTGTTAAACCAGTTGGTGGCAGCCGCATCATTCCAGCCGGTTACATCAGTAGTGCTGGCTGCGTATTTCACGGCAACATCGCAACCAGCAATAATGGTGTTGCGTATGCGCAATGAACTATCCTGGATGTTTCTATCAGTAGCACGGCCTTTGGTAGCATCAACCAAAATACCAATGGGCCAGCCGAGAATAACAGAATTAAAAATGGAAATAGAAGTATTGCGACGCACCTGCACCGCTGCCAGGTAATAGCTGTTGCCAGTATTATTCAATGCTGCTTTGGGGCCTATCATGGTAATGTTACTGAACACGGCTGAAGTTTGTGGTGTATTGGTTGAACCATTGGCGTCATTATCACTTTCCATTGCTTCTGATTTTGAAACATCAGCTATTGAAGAATCTCTTACCACCAAACCAAATTGTATTCTTCCGCTAAAACCATTGTCGGTATCAAAATCATCATCCTGCGTACGATAAGCAATCAAATATTTTGCATCCACGGATCCGCCAAACCATTCAAAAGCATCATCTTTTGCATAGGTAACCTGTATATGATCTATGGTTGTTCCGCGGCCCACACCACCCATGGTTAAACTGTTAATTTCTTTATCGGGCAAATAAGCATAACCGGCATATTCAATTCTCACATATCTTAAAACACCGCTGTTGTCGTTATCATCCGTGCCGCCATACAAACCATTTCCCTGTGCATCATTTACACCGCCTTCAATTTCTCCAACACCGGCAATACCGTTGTAAGACGCATTTGTTCTGGCCTTGCCAAGTAGTACAATTCCTGCCCAATCTCCTGAACGTGGCGAAGGAGAAGCGGAAGTAAATACAATGGGTTTGTCAAGTGTACCGGCTGCATTAATTTTTGCGCCTCTTGTAATTATAAGTCCGCCAACGGGGTCAGTAAACTGGCCTTTAATAACTGTACCAGGTTCAATAGTAATAGTGGCGTTGTTGGTAATGTACACCAGCCCTTTTAAAATATAATTGTTGATAGCACGCAGCACAGTGTCCCTGTCTATTTTTCCTTGCAGTGTGATTGTAGTGCCTGTAGGACCTCCGTTATTATTTCCTCCGTTGTTATTGGGATTGGTATCCTCGATGATCTTGCGGCAACCCGCCGTTGCAATGGTGGTAACTAGCCCGATTAAAATGATCTTTTTCATTGTATGACTATTTTTTTATTGAATGAAATTGTAGTTAAACGAAATACCGAATGTTGTACCTATTCTGCGGTTAATGAAGATGGCGTCTTTCCCTTTTTTGAAGGATTCATTCTGATCCACATCATAATACAGGTAGTTTGATTTGTTGAGCAGGTCAGAAATATTTAACCGCAGTTCTGCTTTGTTCTGCATCATCTTTTTTGCCAGTTGAAAATCCAGCAAAGGCCTTGGCCTTTCCCAAATAGCCGGTGCATCCTGACCTCCTACATACACAATTCTTCTGCCTATTTGATTAAATAATAAAGTAGAATTTATGCCAGCTTTCTCCACATCATACTGTAAGCCAACATTAATAATGTAGGGCGATTGGCCCTGCATGGGCCGGTTGAGATCTTTATTTCCAAAATCAACTTTGTTATAGATATAAGAAAGATTGCCGAAGACGGTGAAGTTTTTTAATGCAGGGGCAAAGTCTAATTTTTTTCTTCCTTCCACTTCTACTCCAAAATCATTGGCATTGGGTGCATTTAAATAATTGTAAGAGCTTGCACCGCCGGATGCCTGATTAAACTGCACTTCAATCGGGTTTTGAAAATGCTTATAAAAAATACCGGCGGTAAACATCTCTCCTGCGCCGGGGTAAACTTCATAACGCACATCTGCATTGGAAACTTTTGTACGCTTAAGTGCAGGCAAGCCTTTTACACTCGCATTCAAATCAAAATCGTAATACTCATATTCCACCAGCTCACGCAACTCAGGACGGATGACGGTTTGAGAGGTCGACACCCTAAGATTTTTTTGTGAATTGATTTTATACGTCAAATTCATGCCCGGCAAAAAATCAAGTTGTGCGGAATGAAAATGCCTCGGATCAGTTTTATACACACTGCCAACAAGCTGATCAAAGTGCTCAGCTCTTACACCCCAAACCAACCTCAGCTTTTCTGAAAACTGGTTGTCAAACTGCAGGTAACCGGCATTTAAAATATTATTGGCCATATACCTGAATTTAACATTCGACATTTGATCGAAATGAAATTTCAGGTCATCATTCGCATCAAAATTTTCAGAGTTGAAAATCACTGAGGGATCCAGCTCTTTTAAATAATCATTTGACGAATTGCTTTTTGGCAGGTAAATAGAAAATGGTCTTGCATCAAACAAACGGTCTCTTACCTGGAAAACATAGCCGGCTTTTACAGTTTGATTATAGCCTATCCACTTAAAACCGTTGCCCACATCTGCACCGGCATTGTAGATGTAATCATTCAGGTTTGAGAAAAAGCGATTGCCTGATTTTTGTGAAAGCACATCACCAATTAATGCACGGTAAGGCGTTGATGAATAAATATCTTTTGTGTAAAGCAGCCTTCTTTGATCCGGCAGGTATTGGTCAAGAATTGTAAAGCCCCCGTACCATTTTAATTTGGTTTTAGTGAGGCTGAGCTGGTGCTCACCAATTACCTGCGTGTTGTTATAAATAGTTGAGCGAAAGCCAAGCTCATAACCACGAATGCTGTCGGTAGCTCCAGAAAAGTCAACTCCGCTTCTCAGTGTGGCAAAATCATTTGCATTTACATTAAAGAGGTTTTTGAGTGAGATGCGATTATTGGCATTTAACTGCAGAGAAAGGTTTGCCAATGCCCCCCACAAAACTTCCTGTGAAAACCGTTGATTGTGGTAATCCAGCACAACAGAAGCCATTTGGTTTTGTACTGTTTGAAATGTATTTGTAAATGGCAGGCGACGATTACTGCGATTGTAATTGATGGCAAGCATGCCACCGATTTTTTTCTTGAATAATTTATCGGTAAAGCCAGTGTTAACCTGGAAGGATAAATTCATAGGAACAGAACCGCTATACACTGACCAGTTGTTGCTGAACATTTTTGCGTAAGCAACTTTTTGTTCGGGTGTGGCTGTTTCAAAAACGGAACGAACAGGCACTGCACCAGGCAATCTTCTTGTTTTATCATCAAAGCCAACCCAGTCATATTTACCGCCTTTATACCTGTAAAAATCATGACCAATGGTTTGCGAATTAAAACCGGTGCCTGCCTGCACATTCAAAAAGTTTATCGGGGGAATATCTTTTGTATTCACCTGTATCAAACCGCCGGCCCACTCGCCGGGCAGTTCAGGAACAAAAGCTTTGTTGATAACAATATTATCCACCACAGCTGCGGGAAATAAATCGAATGAAAAAGTTTTTCGGTCAGCTTCAGTGCTGGTGAGCAAAATGCCATTCAGCATTGCCTGGTTATACCTGTCACTAAGACCGCGGACAATCAGATATTTTCCATCCTGCACCGATGTGCCGGGCACTCTTTTCAAAACCTCACCTGTGTTTTTGTCGGGAGATCTGCGAATGCTTTCGGCACTGACCACCTGCGCAACGGTGTTTGTATTTTTTTGGTAAGAGATGGCAGCATTAATTGTTTCTCTCTTTGCACTTGTTTTAGCCGTAACAACCACATTTTCCCCGGAGCGGGGCAACAGCGTTAATACTACATTCAGTTCGTTAGCCTGGTTACCCAACACTTCCACATCGCTGAGCAGTTTTGTTTGGTAACCGATGGCAGAAAATTCCAGCTGGTATTTTTTTCCTGTGCTAAGGGGTAGGGTGAACGAGCCGTCAAAAGAAGAAGTTGTACCACCGGTGGCACCAATGATTTTTATAGAAGCAAAAGCCAGTGGTTCATTTTTTTCATTCAGCACTTTGCCGCTAAGCCTGGCAGATTGTGCCTGTGTATAGATTGATAGAATAGAAAAGAAAAGGAAAAATGAGACGGATTTGTTGGTTAACTGCATGCCGGATTTGTTTGTACAAAACAACGGCTGCAACATTATCTGGCTGTTACCGCCAGGTTAAGGCATTATGAAGTAGTTGTTACCGGAATGTTACGGTCGTGGTGGTTTTATTTACATAGCCGGTGATGCAGGCGAGCCGCAGCTTAACCCTGCTCAAAGGGATGAGAGAAAAAGTTGTTAACAGCATGCCAACAATAACAAAGCTCATCACATCAAATCCACTTTGGCTGTGGTCTATCGTCTGCGGTCCACTTAAAACCTGTATTGCAGGCGGCAGGTAAAAATATCGTCCTTTAAATCGGTAGTATAGCCGGGCAATTGCGTTTTTTCATTCCTCACCAAATCGTAATACAGCACAATCTTTATGTTCTCATTGAAATAATGAAGGAAGCCAAGGCCGAGGGTTGAGTACTTTATATCAGCTGTAGTAAGGTTTGTTCCTGCTTTCCCAATCTCGCCTTCACTCACAGATCTATTGGGATCGTACCAGTCATATTTCACCAGCAGTTGATTCTTTGTATTGAAGATGTTTTGAAGAAAATAAAAAAATGCTCCGCCAAATTTTCTTCTGTACACAGGTGTTGTGGGTATAGTGCCGGGGTTTGTGGTACTGTTAGCTGTGCCCGGTTGTTCTCCAAGCCAGTATTCTGCTCGCAGTTCTGTGGCGCCCCAGGCGTGATTTATTTTTAATTGCACATCACTTCCCTGATAACGACGGGGAGCAATTTTACCAATGTTGTTTGCAGAAGAATCAGCAATAAAGGTTTTGCCTGCAACATCATTGCCCATTCGGTAAATCACCGGGTTTTGCACTCTCCATCCTCCATATAAAATAGAAAGGCCACCACTTAAAGCAAGCTGATTAATTTGAACCGGCTTTACAGTTAACCGGCTGATAAAATCTTTGTGACTGTCAAAATCAGTTGTGCCAGATAGGCCTTGCCCATTAAATAACCCGGCATCAAACTTTATGTGTTTGTTCTTTTTACTCTTGTCAAGTGCTTCATAGCTTACCATTACTCCCAGATCTCTTTCAGTAGGCATTAGTATCTGCGACATTCTTCCTCTCTCCGGTGTTTCGCGATAAGCAGAAGAAAGATTCACTTCAAAACCAAACGGTCTTGCAAACAACCCGCCGGTAAATGAAAAGTTATGGCCTTTGGTTTCATACAATCGCACAAACATATCTCTTACGTTCACGCCTCTTTCCGTAGCATCAATTTGAAAAGTAAACAATGCATTGGGAAAATGATCATCACTGCGCAATAAATAATCAAACTTCACCCTTGCTCTGCGCAGCATAAAACGGTTATTGCTGAAAGCGGAGAAATCGCCGCCCTCGTAAGAGCGGACACCTTTTGATTGCGCCACCTGGAACTGTGGCTGCATGTAACCGGTCACCTGCAAATTCCCGAACCGCTTTAAAAACGGCCTCATCGTATCACGAATAAATAAGGAAGAATCCAGATCGGACAAATAACGTTGCGAGTACGAATTAAAACCAAAAATGATGAGGCTGACAACACTAAAAGTCCTGAGCGTATTTTTCATCGGGGAGGTCTGTTGTTGAGGCCGCAAATTAATTTATCACGATACTAATTTAAGCTAACCGAACCATTTTGGATTTGTTACCTATATATTAATTAATCATTAATTCTACTAAAGGCGTTATAGCAGTAACGGCCATTGCTAACTTCACAGCCAATAAATTTTTATTTATGGCTTTGAATTCTTTCCTCAAATTTTTTCTTCCAAAAGACAGAGTTTTTTACGAGTTGTTTGAAAAAGTTGCCGGCAATGTGTCCATGATGGGCTCCAAACTGAAAGAGGTAGTTGGCGAAGCCGATTTTGATAAAAGAGCTACGCTCATCACACAACTGGAAGACCTGGAACATGACAATGATGAATTGACTCACCGCATTTTCACCGAGCTGGGAAGAAACTTCATCACTCCTTTTGACAGGGAAGATATTCACTACCTCGCCACTTCGCTTGATGATATTGCCGATTACATTTATGCTTCTGCCAAGAAAATTAATTTCTACCGGGTAGATCCGAGGGACAGCGGATTGCAGAAGCTGGCAGATATGATTGAACTGAGTGCACAACAGGTAAAAGTTGCCGTAGGTGAATTAAGAAACATGAAGAATATGAGGCAGATGACGGAAGCATTGGTAAAGATCAACAGCATAGAAAACCAAGCTGATGACATTTTTGATATGAGCATTGAAAGATTGTTTGCTACCGAACCGGATGCCAAGGAAGTAATTAAGAAGAGAGAGATTTACCAGGTAATGGAAATAGTTACCGATAAATGTGAAGATGCAAGCAACGTAATTGAATCAATTATTATTAAATACGCTTAAATGCTCAATGTGAAAATTGCTCAATGTAAAAATGCCATTGAGGAATTGAGCCCTTCTCCAATTTTCAAATTGTTTCTATGAGCTTTATTATAGTGATCATTGCACTGGCTTTGATTTTTGATTACATCAATGGCTTTCATGATGCAGCTAACTCCATAGCCACTGTAGTTTCTACCAAAGTGCTTACGCCTTTCCAGGCGGTGCTGTGGGCTGCCGTGTTCAACTTTGTAGCTTATTTTATTTTCAAAGATCATGGCGTTGCCAACAGTATTGCTAAAACCGTAAAGCAGGATTTCATTACACTGCCAGTAATTTTTTCAGGACTCATTGCAGCCATCTCCTGGAACCTGCTTACCTGGTGGTTTGGCATTCCATCCTCTTCATCTCATACTTTGATAGGAGGATTTGCGGGTGCCGCCATTGCCCATGCAGGCTTCAATTCCATTAACATGGCCAGTGATCCTAACATTTTAAAAACAGCAGCATTTATTATCATCGCTCCGTTTACAGGTTTAATACTTGCCTTCTTCATTTCTATATGGTTTACTCATTCTTTTAAAAAAGGCATATTGCCCAAACTCATTTCTCTTGCAGTAATTGGTTTAGTGGTTTGGATTCTTTACAGCAACCTTGAATTGGATACAAGCAAGCTGAAGTCGCACTACGAATCTTATTTTCTGAAAGTGGTTTTTTACACCAAAAATTTTAAATGGATTTTGTTGGGGTTGATCTTAACCATTATGGCTGTGTTCACTCTTTATTTAAGCATGATGAATGCACACAAGGCCAACAAATGGTTCAAACGATTGCAACTGGTTTCTTCTGCAGCATTCAGCATTGGGCATGGCGGTAACGATGCACAGAAAGTGATGGGCATTATTATGGCTGCACTCATTGCCAGCGATCCAACCAAATATACGCTAGACCACATGGTATGGTGGGTACCGCTTGCCTGCTACACCGCCATAGCTTTAGGAACCATCAGCGGCGGATGGAAGATCATCAAAACCATGGGAACAAGAATTACCAAGGTGACGCCGTTTGAAGGCGTTGCTGCTGAAACTGCCGGCGCCACTACTTTGTTTTTAACTGAAGGATTGAAAATCCCAGTGAGCACTACACATACCATTACCGGTTCTATTGTGGGTGTGGGTGCCACCAAGCGATTGTCGGCCGTGCGTTGGGGGGTTACAGTAAATCTTTTGTGGGCCTGGGTGCTAACCATACCTGTGAGTGGTTTACTGGCTGCGGGTGTTTACACGGTGGTAAGATTATTCCTTTAAAAAGTTTTCCGCACTTTTGCCGAATAAGCATTTTGCATGGCAAAAATTCTGGTAACGGGCGGCTGCGGCTATATCGGATCTCATACGATTGTTGATCTTATTGAAAACGGCTATGAAGTCATTTCTGTTGATAACAACAGCCGGTCAAACCCAATCATCTTAGAAGGCATTGAAAAAATTACCGGCGTAAAGGTGAAGAACTACAAAGTGGATCTTTGCAATTACGATGACAGCTTTGCCATTTTCCAGGAGAATGAAGATATAGCCGGCATAATTCATTTTGCCGCCTTCAAGTCGGTAAGTGAATCTGTGGAAAAGCCATTGATGTATTTTGAGAATAATCTCACCTCCCTCATCAACCTGCTGAAATGTGTGCAGGAATTTGAAATACCCTGGTTTGTTTTTTCATCTTCCTGTACCGTGTATGGCAACCCGGATGAAATACCTGTGACAGAAGTTACTCCACCCAAGCCTGCTGAATCTCCTTACGGCTATACCAAGCAAATGGGAGAACAAATAGTAAATGAGTTTTCCAAAACCGCATTAACGCAATCTATCCTGCTGCGTTATTTCAACCCGGTAGGTGCTCATCCCTCTGCACAAATTGGTGAGCTGCCCATTGGCCGTCCGCAAAATCTGGTACCTGCCATTACACAAACCGCAATTGGCAAGCTGAAGAAAATGTATGTGCATGGCAATGATTACCCGACCCGTGACGGCAGCTGCATCCGCGACTATGTGCATGTGTGTGATATTGCACATGCTCACACTCTTGCCTTAAAATACCTGGAGGCTGGCAAATGTGAACGCAGTTGCGAAGTGTTTAACCTCGGTACGGGCAATGGTGTTACCGTCCTGGAAGCTATCCACTCTTTTGAAAAAGTAAGCGGCGTAAAGCTGAACTATGACATTGGCCCCCGCCGTGTCGGCGATGTAATAGCCATTTATGCGAATAACGATTTAGCCAAAGCTTTGCTTGGCTGGACACCGCGGTTTAGCCTGGATGAAATGATGCAAACAGCATGGAAATGGGAACAGCGGTTGAAAGCAGATGACAAGATTTTTTCCAGTCAGTGGAAAGATTTGAATTGAAATAAAGCAGCTCTTAAAAACTAAATTGACCAGCCTGGCTGCTGATAACCGGAATTATTTTTCTGTGTCAGAACTTCCCTCAGTTGACTTATAAGACTTCAGTTCCTGTTTTTATTTCTGAATATTTCTTCCCATCTCTCCCTACATTTGCCGCAGAAATTTTTTTATGCTGAAGGAAATTCAATCAACCGGAAGTAAAGATACCCGCAGCGGTTTTGGAGATGGAATTGTAGAAGCAGCCCGCAAAAATGAAAACATTATAGCCCTGGCTGCCGACCTTGCCGGTTCGCTAAAGCTGAACCAGTTTATGAAGGAATTCCCCGAGAGGTTTATACAAGTGGGAATTGCGGAAGCCAACATGATGGGCATCGCTGCCGGCTTAACGATTGGTGGAAAGATTCCTTACACAACAACCTTTGCTAATTTTTCAACCGGCAGAGTTTATGACCAGATAAGGCAAAGCATTGCTTACAGTGGCAAAAATGTAAAAATCTGTGCGTCTCATGCCGGTCTTACCCTTGGCGAAGATGGAGCAACCCACCAGATTTTAGAAGATATTGGACTGATGAAAATGTTGCCGGGGATGACAGTTGTAGTTCCCTGCGACTATAATCAAACCAAGGCAGCTACTATAGCCATTGCAGATTATGAAGGCCCGGTTTACCTGCGTTTCGGCAGACCAAGCTGGCCCATTTTTACAGACGCCAATCAAAAGTTTGAAATTGGCAAAGCACAATATTTTAGTGAAGGAAATGATATCAGCATTTTTGCCTGCGGCCATATGGTGTGGAATGCCATCCAGGCTGGTGTTATACTGGAAGAAAAAGGAATTAGCGTTGAGGTAATCAACATTCATACGGTAAAGCCGATTGACCAGGAGGCTGTGATCAATTCTTTAAGAAAAACAAGATGTGCCGTTACCGCAGAAGAACATAACGTAATTGGTGGCATGGGCGATGCAATTGCGCAAATTGCAGCCCAGCATATTCCAACGCCTATTGAATATGTGGGCACACAAGATACATTTGGAGAAAGCGGCACACCCAAAGAATTGCTGAAGAAATACGGACTGGATGTACCCGATATTGTAGCAGCCGCGGAAAAAGCACTGAACAGAAAAAAAAACGGATAAGAACTTGTGCCGAATTAATTAGCAGGTTCATTCAAATAATTGAGCCTGCTTTTTTATTTTTATTTTTTGAATTATGAATTAGTGATTAAACTGGTTCGCCCTGCCAATATTCTAAAAGCACTAAACCAAAAGCATGTCATTAACCACCACGAATGATGCTGAGTTACTGGTTCAGTTCCGTAACCCTTTAACAAAAGAAAAAGCTTACACTGCCATCATCAGAAAATACCAGGAGAAATTGTACTGGCATGTACGCCGGATGGTGATAGAACACGAAGACGCCAACGATGTTTTGCAAAATGTCTTTATCAGGGTTTGGAATGGCCTTGAAAATTTCAGGGAAGACAGCCAGCTATATACCTGGTTGTATCGTATAGCAACCAATGAGTCGTTAACTTACATTGAACAGCAAAAAAAGCGATCAGCGGTATCATTTAGCGACGTAGAATCGGGCCTGAGCAATAAGATAAAAGCAGACAAACATTTTGATGCAAATAAACTAGAATGGAAACTGCAACTGGCTATTCAGCAATTGCCGGAAAAACAGCGAATAGTTTTTAACCTCCGGTATTACGATGAGATGCCATACGAAGAGATGAGCCGTGTTTTGGAAACCAGTGAAGGAGCCCTGAAAGCCAGCTACCATCATGCAGTAAAAAAAATTGAAGACTACATTAAGAACCATTAAACTTTCCGAAGACAAAATCGTCTCAAATTCGGTAAAATGGCAAGAAAAGATATCATACAAGAACTCAATGAATTAGGCACTAGCCTGAAGAGCCTTGAAACGGAGAAAGTTTACACCGTTCCAGAAGGTTATTTTGAAGGACTGGCTACCGAAGTGCTGGCTAAAATAAAAGCGGAAGAATTTATTCAAAGCTTGCCCAAGCAAAATCCCTATACCGTTCCGGCAGGATATTTCGAAGGGTTGGAAGAGCAGATCATGAACAAGGTTCGTGACCATGCCGATTACCAAACTGCAAAAGAAGAAATTGAATCCCTTTCTCCTTTACTGAGCAGCATAAATAAAAAGCCCGTTTTCTCTGTACCCGAAAACTATTTTGAAAATCTGCCTGTAACTCCGCCAGCATCAAAAGGCAAAATAGTTTCCATTTCTGTTACCAAAACAAAATGGTTCAGGTTGGCGGTAGCAGCCATGATTGCTGGGGTGGTTTTAACCGCTGCCTTGTTTGTTTTTAATAGCCCGTCTAAAATAGACCCGGTAAAAAATCCGCATGGCTGGGTGGCTAAAAACCTAAAGAAGGTTGATAAAGATGACCTCGCCGCTTTTGTTGAGCTGGCTGTGCCCGAGGCTGAAAAAGAATCGGCTAAAACTGATGTAAAAGCACTTGAAATAAAAGAGTTGTTGCAGGAGGTACCGCAAAAAGAAATTGAAGAATTTATAAATGAAACCGCCGCCAGTTATGGGGAGAACGCAGAAGATATAATGTTGAATTAATCCTTTGAAAAAATGAAGTTGAATTAATCCTTTGAAAAAATGAAAAAGTTACTAATCATATTTCTGTTGATATTCGGGGGACTGCACAGCTTTGCGCAGGATGATGACAATGAAAGAATCCGCGACAAGATGAAGGAATTCATTCAGCGCAGGCTAAATATCAGCCGGGCTGAGGCCGGCAGATTTGCTCCCATTTTTGTGAGATACTTCAGAGAATGGAGAACTACACTTCGTGAAACTCCGGATATACTTCTTCGCCAGCAAAGGGTGGCTGAATTAAGAATGCGTTACCGTGAAGAATTTAAACCCATACTCGGTGAGCACCGCAGCAATCAGGTATTTGTTCAGCAAGATGTTTTTATACATGAGCTCATTAACATGCAAAAAGAAAACCGGATGATGAAAGACCGGCCTGGTAAACGGTTTCGATCTACCCTTCAATAGCCGTCCGTTGCTTAAGCTATATCACTTGCATTAAATTATTTTTCTTATATCTTTGAACTTGGTGTTTTTCATAGGTTAGCAACGGCCGGCTCTTTCCAGTGCGGGCCTTTTTTATTTACATTTTTGATTTCAGATTAGTTTTTACCAAAACCCATTTGCCAACCGAAATCATACATCTAAAAACTGCAAATGGCATGCTTAACATCATGATAAAACAGAAACGTCCAATGCTCTTCTTTCCCTTTTTCCCACCAAATTTTTCTTAGCTCCATTGCTTTTTTCCCGTTGTAATCATACTTGGCAACAAATCTGTGTTTCATTTGCTGGAGTTGTGGGGCATCATCTCCACCAAAAAAGATTGTTTCATTATTTTCTCTTATCCAAAATACCTGGTGATAAGGTGAATGAGCAGATGTGATCTCAAAATGAATATAGCCATCAATCGTTCCTGAGGTTGATTCCAGTCTCTGTACCCGGTCGTTATTTTTTAAAACTTCAAGTTCATCTGTAATAAAGGATGGAGACCCTTTCTCAAACGCAAAATCCAATTCTTTTTTTTGCACATAATATTTTGCATTGGGAAAACTCAGTTCTTTTTTTCCGTTGCTTTTGCCTGCTACACCACCTGCATGGTCTTTATGAAGATGAGTAAGAAGCACCTTTGTTATATCGGTGGCATTAAAACCATGCTGTGCCAGGTTTTGATGAATTTGAAGAGAGCCGTTTTTTTCAAACCCCAAACCTGTATCCAGTAATAGAACATCATTTTTACTAACAACAACAAAAGGCTGTATCTCTACCAACAAGCTTCCAACTGGCCTTTGCTGCAAATCATGTTTGTCTTCATCAAACGGAACAATCAATTTTGATTGATCAATTGTAAAACTACCCTCACTTAATGGTATGATCTTCATAATCAAAATTCCAATCTAAAATCTAAAATCAAAAAATTAAAATCATCGCAGAACCATATGCCTGTCTGCATCAAGCCTGATTAGAATAAACAGGAGAATAGTAAAGGTGAGAAGAGATGTGCCTCCATAACTAATAAATGGCAGCGGTATGCCAATAACGGGTGCAAGACCAATCGTCATGGCAACATTTATTGCCATATGAAAAAAGAAAACGGACGCTACCCCATATGCATAACAGCGACTGAATACACTTCGTTGTCTTTCTGCTACGGTTACTATGCGTAATAAAAAAATCAGGTAAATGCTCAGTAAAACAGCACTGCCAACAAAGCCGAAGCCTTCACCAATAGTATCAAAAATAAAATCTGTACGCTGCTCCGGCACAAAACCGTAACGGGTTTGTGTACTGCTTAATAAGCCCTTGCCAACAATGCCGCCACTACCTATGGCAATTTTTGATTGCTTTACATTGTAATCAGTGTCTTTCTTTTTTCCGGCCTGTGCTTTTGTTTCATCCTTATGAGCTTCTATATATTCAGATGGCACTTCTTTACCTACAGTGCTGTAAATTCTTTCAACCTGGTAAAGTTTCATAGCATGCTTAAAAACAAATGGCACTGCAAACCGCTGAATGCCTACGCATAAAAACCATAACAGCACTACCCTTACAACAATTGATTTTCTTCGTCGTATTTGTCGTCGCATGGCAAATAAATACAACAGTGCAATAACCGTAAGAATAATGGCAAGGGTGTTTTTTTCAACCAGCAAAGTAGCCACTACCAAAGCTGCCAATGAGAAACCAACTACCAGAATTATTGAGGGTAATCCTTCCCGGTACATCACAATAAAGAAAGAAAAATACACAAGAGCTAAACCGGTTTCACTTTGCAGAATTGATAAAGCCGCTGGCAACAGCGCAATACCCGCTGCAATAATTTGTGAACGTGTTTTTCTAAAATCTGTTTCCGGCCTTGATAAATATTTAGCCAGTGCAAGGCAAACAACGATTTTACAAAACTCAGCCGGTTGAAACTGAAAAGCACCAAACCGGATAATAGACCTGGTTCCTTTAATTGGAGTATGAAATGGAAACACCAGCAACAGCATGAATATGCCGAACGCATACCAAAGGTTAGCAGTAGCTGTAAAAAATTTACTGTCGGTAAGTAAAATAAATACGCCAATAATGAGTGAGCCAATAAAAAAATAAAATTGGCGGCTGTAATCTGTTTTAAAATTTAAGAAAGATTGAATGATGGGATCATCTTCTTTATAAGTAACAGCAAACACGGCTATGAGGCCAATAGCCACCAAAATCAGGTATATCCAAATAAGGCTTGTATCTATTCCTTTTGATATTGTTGGATTGCGTTCAGCCATCAGGAAGGTAAAATGGTTTTTCTCTTTTTCAACTTATTATCATCTATCAGTACCCAATCAGTAATTGTTCTGGCCTTGGCAGGTACAGGTTTATTTTTATGCGGATTGGTTGTATTTAAATCCCATTTAAGAAAAGTATATTTTTCAATATAGCTGCTATCTTTTGTCATTTGAAACCATTGATAAGCACGGATAGAATCCTGCTTGTATTGCAACCGCTTAAAGTAAGCAGGCATCAGGTTAGCATTTGATATTCTTTCTACATCTGCCTTGCTTTTATCCTGCAACGTATCGTTCAAATATTTTTCTATTAGTATCCTAGCTATTGGCCCCGCCCATGTTGCACCAAACCCTGCGTTTTGCACACAAACAGCAATGGCAATTTTGGGATCATCCTTTGGTGCAAAGCAAACAAACATTGAATTGTTCGGCAGTTTTATACGGCGATTATCCAATATCGTGTAAACTTCTGCAGTACCTGTTTTTGCGCAAACTTCAATACCGGGTATTTGTGCAATTCTTGCCGTACCATATTTTACCACATCACTCATTCCTTCAATTACTGCACGGTAAGCCGTATCTGGAATATGTGTAAGTACTTCATGCTTTACCCGAAACTTGTTCATAAAAACACTGTCTTCTTCTGTTTCATCATCAATCTTTCTTACAAAATGCGGCGTATAATAATAGCCTTTGTTTGCTAATATGCACATGGCGTTGGCCAATTGCAAAGGAGTGGCCTGCATTTTATCCTGGCCAATGCCCAGCGTAAGATTAGTGCATGAATTCCAACTACCCCGGTATTCACGGTTGTATTCAGAGGTATCAGGAATATTGCCCCTGCTTTCATTTGGTAAATCAAGACCAAGCCTTGTACCTAAACCAAAAGCATTTAAATATTCTTTCCATTTCATGTACCCGTTTTTAACGCCTCCAAATTTTGGATTGTCAACAGTGAGACGATATACATGAGCATAATAAGAGTTGCAGGAATTAGCAATGGACAATCGCAGGTTAGCAGCATGACCACCGCCCGAGTGAGTGCATGCAGGCTTGCCAATACCACAACCATAATAACGGCCAGGACAAGGATACCCATAAGATGGAGTAATTACTCCTTCATCCAAAGCTACCAATGCACCCAGTGGCTTAAATGTTGAACCGGGCTCATAACGACCGGCAATGGCACGATTGAGTAAAGGACCTGCAACATCTAACACCATGCGGCTATAATTTTTTTGTTTGTTGGGGCCTGTTAGTTCATTTGGATTAAAGTTGGGGCCAGAAACCATTGTAAGTATTCCCCCGGTCTTTGGATCAATTGCAACAATACCCCCTACTTTGTTAGTCATTAATTTTTCAGCCAGTTGCTGCAAGTCAATATCAATGTAAGTTCGCAACCCACGGCCGGCAATAGCCGCTGTATCAAAAGCACCATCCTGGTATTGACCTACCAATCGGTTTTTGTTATCCTTTATCCAGTATTCAACACCCCGCTGGCCCATTAACACTTTTTCATAGTACTGCTCCAATCCTGTTCTTCCTGCATAATCCCCAGGTTCATAAAAACCACCTGAGCGGTTAATGATGGAAGTATCCACTTCGTTTACATAACCTAAAATATGTGCCGCAGCATTGTATGGATAAACTCTAACGGGCCTCTCCTGTAAAAAAATGCCACTACCAAACCGCCAGATGTTTTCTTCCAGCCTCGCATATTTCTGAGGTGTCAGCAGTTCTTCAAACACACCGGGCCTAACCTTAGAACCTCCGTTTTTTATGATTACCTGGTCAATACGTTTTTTAAATTCTGATGTATCAATTTCCATTAACTGGCAGAAATATAATGTGTCAATGTTTTTCAACTGCGCCGGGGTTACCATTAAATCAAACATGAGTGTGTTGTTGAGAACAGCCCTGTTCTTTCTATCGAAGATGATGCCACGGCTGGGATAAACTCTTTTAGCAAAAATTGCATTTTCATCAGCCAGCTTTTTGTATTTACTTGAAATAACCTGCAGTTTAAAAAGCTGTGCAATGATGACTAAAAATGTCGCCAAAAAAATCAAACGTATGATACGGCTTCTTGACTGGTTAAACACAGGCATACACAGCGAAGGAAATATTTTCAAACAAAGCTACAATGCAAAAAATGCCGGTTGGCACATTTCAACAAAAATTTAATGAACACCTGCCAGTTTGCGAAAAGATACCTGCCTGCTTTACTGCATCAGGCATTGGTGCGGTAACGCAATTTGCGGGGAAACAGTAATTCAACTGTAAATATCAGCAGCAGGCTAATGCCGGTAGTAGCAACCAGTTTTATTAAATAAGAAACCAAATTGCCAAAGCTGAGCCATTGTAAAAAAACCAGGTAACCATGATGAAGAAAAGTAAGTACAAGGGCATAAATGGCATAGGGTGTCCAGCCTAATGCCCGGGGTGACGGTTCCCGGTAATTAAATTCAGAACTATCTTTTGGAGAAAGAATATTAATTACAAAAGGCCTTACATACGCAATTAAGGTGCAGGCAGCAGCATGAAACCCTAATTGGCCTGTAAAAAAATCCAGAGTAAGACCGGTTAAAAAACCAATGACCAATTGCCAAAACCTTGGAATTGAAAAAGGCAACCATAAAATAAAAAGAAAGTAGAGATAGGGTGTAATAAGCCGGTGCAGGTGGGGAATTTTGAACAATACATATACCTGTACGAGTATAAAAATGAAAAACCGAATAATATTTTTCAGCAAATCACTCACCTGCCTGTTTTTTTAGATTCTTCAATTTTCTTTTTTGTTTCCTTGTCAAGCTTTTCCTGCTCATCCCGATCAAGGTTTTCCACCACAAATACGTGATGCAGATTTTGAAAGTTGGCAGCAGCTTTAATCTTTAGCGTATAAAAAGTTGAACTGGATTTATCAGTGAGGATGGCTACTACGGTACCAATCAGATGCCTGGGGGGAAAGCTCAACGAGTACTCACTGGTTAACACGGTATCGCCAACAGCTACAGAATCACTTTTGGGAATATTTTTTAAGGTTAAGTAAAGCGGATTGCTTCCATCCCACGATATAGTTCCGGAGTTACCGCTTCGCTTCATCATCGCACTAACCCGGTTATCTACATGCAGCAGACTCATTACCTGGCTAAAGTTTTCGCTTACGTTTACCACAATGCCTACCAGGCTTCCGTCTGAATTCAGCACACCCATATTGTCCTTTACGCCCTGGCGAGACCCACGGTTTAATTGAATATAATTTTTATCAAAATTGAATGAGTTGCTCACTACTTCAGCTTCGCGATAATAGTAGCGGCGATAATGACCCAGTGTGTCATACGGAATGGAATCAGTAACCGCATTTACCGATGTGTCCCGTTTCATAAAATTTTCTTTTAAAAGATTCAGCAGTGAATCATTCATTTTATGAATACGGTCACTTTCTTTTTTTAAATGGAAATACTGGTCAACGTTTGCATACTTTGAGTTAAACCAACCGGTAATTTCATTGGCCTTTCCCAAACCAACTGCACGGTGATATTTGTTGAAGCGGAATAAAAGAGACAAAGCAAAAAACTGCAGAGCCAAAAAGCTCAGAAAAGTAAAATACCGCCTAATGAAAAGAAAGATGTTACGCATGCAGCCGAAGCTTTGAGCTGTGAGCTATAAGCTGCGAGAATGGCTCGAAGCTCGCAGCTTGCCGCTCGAAGCGGTTTTATCTCATCACAAAAGGATACCTGTCATAATTCTTTAAAGCAATGCCTGTTCCTCTCACAACACTTTTCAATGGATCATCAGCCACATGCACAGGCAATTTTATTTTTTGGCTTAGGCGTTTATCCAAACCTCTTAATAATGCACCACCACCCGTTAAATACAAACCTCTTCTATAAATATCTGCCGCCAATTCCGGTGGCGTTTGTTCCAAGGCTTTTAAAATTGCTTCTTCAATTTTGAAAATGCTTTTATCCAACGCCTCACCAATTTCCTGGTAACTCACCATAATTTGTTTTGGAATTCCAGTTACAAGGTCGCGGCCGTTTACCGGAATATCATCGGTTGGGTTATCCAAATTTTTCATAGCCGCACCAATTTGAATT